>NZ_JBIBUO010000013.1:0-284627 GCF_043079545.1 Streptomyces sp. NPDC015171 | reverse complement strand
TTTTCGAGCCCCGGCCGCGTGCTGGTGGGCACGGACGACGGTCGAATCGACCGAGACGAGCCACTCGACGTCACCAGCCGCGTCGGCTTTCGCCTGGGCGGCTCGGAGCATCCGGTCGAACGTTCCGTCCACCGCCCACCTGCGGAAACGGGTATGGAGCGTGGCCCACGGCCCGTAACGCTCGGGCACATCCCGCCAGGCGACACCGGTGCGAAACTTCCACACGATCCCGTTCAGGACCCTGCGGTCGTCCAGCCGCTTCCGCCCCCGCAACGACTCGGGCAGCAACGGCCGGACGAACTCCCACTCGGCATCCGACAGTTCATGACGACGTATCACGCCACCATGATCCACCAGGCAAGATCATTTGAAGACACTGCCTAGCGCGGCCGCGCCGACGCGTCCGGCCGCAGCGAGCCCGGCTTCGCCGCGGGGACGGCCCTGCCGTCCGTGCCGACCACCTTCCGCCCGTCCAGCGGCGCGTCCAGCCGTACGGTCTTGACGTACTCCTCGGCCATCAGCACACACACCTTGCCCGGCCACGGCCGCTCGGTGACCGAAACGGTCACCCGGCCGCCGCTCTCCCGCGCCGAGGTCTTGTAGTCGGCGCACACCCCGCCGTAGAAGCTCAGGTTCAGCGTCCGTCCGTCGGCCGTGTACGCGTTCACGTCGACGGTCCGGCCCTTGCCCGGCGCGGCCGGGGACGAGGGCGCCGAAGGGGTGGCGGCCGGGGGAGCGGACGGCGCGGCCAGGTACTCCGGGTCGACCGCCGGATACGTCACCGTGAACGCGTCGCCGGCCGCCGCCCCGCGGACCTCGAACAGCCAGGACGGCACCAGCGTCTGCCGCCCGCCGACCGACTGCGCGGCCAGCCCGAACACCGCCTTGTCGACCGTCACCGTGTGCGCCGCCGGCTTCGGTGTCCCCGTGGCCGCGCCGCACGGCTGCTCCAGCCGGTCCTTCAGCGGCACCGGGCTCGCGCAACCGCCGATCCCCATCCGGTGACCGCCCTTCGCCTCCCCGTTCAGCAGCTCCAGCGTCTTCCCGGCACCCAGCACGGGGTACGTGTCGCCCTTCGCCGGCGTGCTCAGCATCCCGTGCCCGCCGACCAGCTCGCCCTTGCGGCCGACGGTCAGACCCGTCGTCCAGCCGTACGTGGGCAGCCCGCCGACCACCGGATCGGCGTTGACCACCCGCTGGGCGCCCATCACCCGGCTCGCGTCGGTCTTGGCGTCGTCCAGACCCGCAGCCTTCAGCACCGGTGCCGCCGCCCGCTCCGCCTCGGCCGCGCTCACCGGGGCGCCGGCCGGGGCACCCGGGTCCTGCGTGCAGACCGTCACCTTGCGGCAGTTGTCGGTGCCGGGCGCGTACCGGCTGTAGTTCCAGCTGCCCGGCGCGTCCCGGTTCACCGTCAGGGTCGGTCCCGAGCCGTCCTGGCCGCCGATCCGCCAGATCCGGCCCTCGGCCACCGGCGTCCCGTCGACCCCGAGCGCCCGCGCGAGCCGCGCCACCTGCTCCCGGCCGACCTCGGCCCCCGGCTCGTACACCGCGGCCGAGCCGGGCCCGTCGGGCAGCGGGCCCCGCGCCGTGTACCGGGCGCCGTACGGATCCGGCTCGCCCGGCGCGATACCGCCGGTGCCGTTCCCGGCCCAGCCGTCCAGCGCGAGCGGCGGGGGAGTGCCGCCCCCGTCCGATCCGGCCGTGCCGTCCCTGCCGCCGCTCCCCGTGCCGCCGTGCGCGGCGAGCAGCGCCCCGCCGCCGCCGACCAGCAGCACGGCCGCCGCGGCGACGGACACCACCGCCGCCGTGGACCGCCACCTCGGCCGGGGCGCCCGTTCCTCGTCCGCCCCGTCCCGGTCCGCCGTCGCCGGCGAGTCCGCGGGGGCCGGCCGCGCGGTCTCCCGTGTCCCCTCGGCCGCCTGTTCCTGGCGGGCCCCGGACGCCTCGGGGACGGGTTCGGCCGCACGCTCTTCGGATGCTCCGGGAACCTCCGCGTTCCCGGAGTTCTCAGGCCGCTCGGTGTTCACCGCATCGCTCCTCGCTCGGTAAGCCGTGTCCCCTGCGCGGGGGACGGCGGTGGGACGCGGGAGGGGAGCGTGCGGTTCCCTGGCGCGCGCCCGGGGGGCGCGCGCCAGGTGTCACGTCCCGCGGGTCAGTCGCCGTAGTCCGACATCGCGTCCAGCAGCCGGGCGGAGCGGGCCGGCACGGTCACGCCGTGGATGCGGGACGGCGGCACCGGCCGGGACTCGGCGTGCCGGGGAACCGTCCAGTGCGGAGCCATCCGGGCACAGTCGCCGCGCAGCGCGGCGAGATCGCCCTCCAGGTCGGCCGGAGCGGTGGGGTTGACCTTGAGGTTCGTCATAGCGGCACCGTAGGCATGGAGTGCCTCGCGAAGAAAGATCTACTATCGGGTAGTTTTGCCAACTTCTACGGTCCGCCCCGAGCGGGTAGCGTGAACTGTCAATCCCGCCGACCGCAGGAGAATGTCCGTCGTGCGCATCGCAGTCACCGGCTCCATCGCCACCGACCACCTCATGACCTTCCCCGGCCGTTTCGCCGACCAGTTCGTCGCGGACCAGCTGCACACGGTCTCGCTCTCCTTCCTGGTCGACAACCTGGACGTCCGCAGGGGCGGCGTCGGCGCGAACATCGCCTTCGGCATGGGGCAGCTCGGGACCCAGCCCATCCTGGTCGGGGCCGCGGGCTTCGACTTCGACGACTACCGCGCCTGGCTCGACCGCCACGGCGTGGACACCGAATCGGTCCGCATCTCCGAGACCCTGCACACCGCGCGGTTCGTGTGCACCACGGACGCGGACCACAACCAGATCGGCTCGTTCTACACCGGCGCGATGAGCGAGGCCCGCCTCATCGAGCTGAAGACGGTCGCCGACCGCGTCGGCGGCCTCGACCTGGTCCTGATCGGCGCCGACGACCCGGAGGGCATGCTCCGCCACACGGAGGAGTGCCGCTCCCGGAACATCCCCTTCGCCGCCGACTTCTCCCAGCAGATCGCCCGGATGGAGGGCGAGGAGATCCGGATACTGCTGGACGGCGCGACCTACCTCTTCTCCAACGAGTACGAGAAGGGGCTCATCGAGTCCAAGACGGGCTGGAGCGACGCCGAGATCCTCTCCAAGGTCGGCCACCGCGTCACCACGCTCGGCTCCCGGGGCGTGCGCATCGAGCGCTCCGGCGAGGACCCGATCGAGGTCGGCTGCGCCGAGGAGGAGTGCAAGGCCGACCCCACGGGCGTCGGCGACGCCTTCCGCGCCGGGTTCCTCTCGGGCCTGTCCTGGGGGGTCTCGCTGGAGCGCGCGGCCCAGGTGGGCTGCATGCTGGCCACGCTCGTCATCGAGACGGTCGGCACGCAGGAGTACCAGCTGCGCCGGGGCCACTTCATGGAGCGGTTCACCAAGGCCTACGGGCAAGAGGCCGCCGACGAGGTCCGCGCCCACCTGAGCTGAGGCGGGCCCCCGGGCACGGGCGCGCGGGAGCCGGCCGGTTCCCCGCGCCCTTCCGGGACGCTCAGCTGACCCGGCGCACCAGATACGCCGTACCCCGCTGCGCCGGCTCCTCCCCGACGTACTCCTGCCCGCGCATCTCGCACCACGCCGGGATGTCGAGGCGGGCCGCCTCGTCGTCCGACAGGACGCGGACGGTCCCGCCCACCGGCACCCGCCCGAACACCTTCGCCAGCTCGATGACCGGGATCGGGCACCGCTTGCCGAGCGAGTCGACGACCAGCTCCTCGGCCCGCACGACCGTCGCGGGCACCGGCGCCCCCAGCTTCTCCCGCACCCCCGCCACGGCCTCCGGCAGCACCGCGAGGAAGCGCTCCACGTCCTCCTCGGCCGCTCCCGCCGGCAGGGACACCCGTACGTTCCCCTCGGTCAGCACCCCCATCGCCTTCAGCACATGGCTGGGCGTCAGCGTGCTGCTCGTGCAGGAGGAGCCGGAGGAGACGGAGAAGCCCGCCCGGTCCAGCTCGTGCAGCAGCGCCTCGCCGTCGACGTAGAGGCAGGAGAAGGTGACGATCCCGGGCAGCCGGCGCTCGGGGTCGCCGACCACCTCCACGTCCGCCACCAGCTCCGGCACCCGCGCCCGGATCCGCTCCGTCAGTTCCCGCAGCCGTACCGCCTCCTGGGCCGCCTCGGCCCGTACCGCGCGCAGCGAGGCCACGGCCGCCACGACGGCCGGGATGTTCTCGAAACCGGGTGCCCGCCCCGACTCCCGCTCGTCCACCGGCCCTTGGGCGGCGAACCGCACCCCCTTGCGGACGGCGAGCAGCCCCACCCCGGACGGCCCGCCCCACTTGTGCGCGCTGGCCGCCAGCAGCGACCAGCCGCCTTCGACCGGCCCCCAGCCCAGCGACTGGGCCGCGTCCACCAGCAGCGGCACCCCGGCGGCCCGGCACACCTCGGCCACCTCGGCCACCGGCTGCACGGTGCCCACCTCGTGATTGGCCGACTGCAGGCAGGCCAGCGCGGTGTCCGGGCGGAGCGCGGCGGCCCAGGCCGCCGGGTCCACGGCTCCGGTCCGGTCCACGGCCACCCGGGTGACGGTCCCGCCCCCGGCCTCGCACACCTCCGCCGAATGGAGTACGGAGGAGTGTTCGACGGCGGACACGATCAGGTGGCTTCCGACCCGGCGCCGGCCGGCCAACGCCCCCGCGATCCCGGTGTGCAGGGCCCGGGTGCCGGACGGGGTGAACACCACCTCGTCGGCCCGGCAGCCGACCGCGTCGGCCGCCGCCTCCCGCGCGGCGTCCAGCAGCAACCGCGCCTTGCGTCCCTCCCGGTAGAGCCGCGCGGGGTCGGCCCAGCCCTCGTCGAGGGAGGCCAGCAGCGCCTGGCGGGCCACGGGGTGCAGAGGGGCGGCGGACGCAGCGTCAAAGTAGGACACACAGCCACGTTAGAGCGTGCCGGGAAGCGGCCGGCCGCAGGGGCGCGGGCGGTGCCGGCGAAGGGCCCCGCCGCGTGGGCGCGGCAAACCACAACGCGGGCGGACCCGCACGTCAAACCGCCATAACCCGAGCTATTGGGCGCCCATCCGCACCCCAACAGAGTGACAGGCGACGCGTATGCCCCCCTCCCCGCGAACCCTCGGAGAGCGTCGGCTAGGGTTTGGTCCGCATAAACATCCAAACCCCTGCCCGACGCAGGGCGGCGACCGACCAGCGAGAAGGCCGCAGCCGACCGCGCGGGCGAGACTCTCGGGAAGGCGCTACGTGAGTCCCAACGGCTCCGACCGCTCGCCGCGGCGCCCGATGCGGCGGAAGCTGCTGCAGGCACTGACCGCGGGCCTGGTCCTGGCGACCGCTACCGGTTGCACATACAAGGACTTCCCCCGCCTTGGCATGCCCACCCCGACCACGGAAGAGGCTCCGCGGATCCTCTCCCTGTGGCAGGGCTCCTGGGCTGCCGCGCTCGCCGTCGGCGTGCTGGTGTGGGGCCTGATCCTGTGGAGCGCCATGTTCCACCGGCGCAGCCGCACCAAGGTCGAGGTACCTCCGCAGACCCGGTACAACATGCCGATCGAGGCGCTGTACACGGTGGTCCCGATCATCATCATCTCGGTGCTCTTCTACTTCACGGCCCGGGACGAGTCGAAGCTCCTGGACACCTCCAAGAAGCCCGACCTCACGGTCAACGTGGTCGGCTTCCAGTGGAGCTGGGGCTTCAACTACGTCGAGAGCGTCCCCGGTTCCGCCGGCGATGCCAAGACCGACAAGAACCTGGACGCCATTCCGGACCGGTTCAAGAAGGAGTTCCCGGCGAACGCCGGCGGCGTCTACGACGTCGGCACGCCCGGTACGCGGAACCCGCAGACCGGCAACCCGGGTCCGACCCTCTGGCTTCCCAAGGGCAAGACGGTCCGCTTCGTCCTGACCTCGCGTGACGTCATCCACTCCTTCTGGGTGGTGCCGTTCCTCATGAAGCAGGACGTCATCCCGGGCCACACCAACGCCTTCCAGGTGACCCCCAACAAGGAGGGCACCTTCCTCGGCAAGTGCGCTGAGCTCTGCGGCGTCGACCACTCCCGGATGCTGTTCAACGTGAAGGTCGTCTCCCCCGAGCGCTACGAGCAGCACCTCAAGGACCTCGCCAAGAAGGGGCAGACCGGTTACATTCCCGCCGGCATCGCGCAGACGAGCCACGAGAAGAACCGGGAGACGAACAACCTGTGAGCATCCTCAACGAACCCCAGGGTGCCGCGGCAGCTGAGGACTCGTACGAGAACGAGCTGCCGGTCAGGCGCAAGCAGCCCGGCAATGTCGTGGTGAAGTGGCTGACGACCACCGACCACAAGACGATCGGCACGCTGTATCTGGTCACCTCGTTCGCGTTCTTCCTGATCGGCGGCGTGATGGCGCTGCTGATGCGCGCCGAGCTGGCCCGTCCGGGCCTGCAGATCATGTCGAACGAGCAGTTCAACCAGGCGTTCACGATGCACGGCACGATCATGCTGCTGATGTTCGCGACGCCGCTGTTCGCCGGTTTCACCAACTGGATCATGCCGCTGCAGATCGGTGCTCCCGATGTGGCGTTCCCGCGGCTGAACATGTTCGCCTACTGGCTGTACCTGTTCGGCTCGACGATCGCGGTGGGCGGCTTCCTCACCCCGCAGGGTGCGGCCGACTTCGGCTGGTTCGCCTACTCCCCGCTCTCGGACGCGGTCCGCAGCCCGGGCATCGGCGCCGACATGTGGATCATGGGTCTGGCCTTCTCCGGCTTCGGCACCATCCTCGGCGCGGTCAACTTCATCACCACGATCATCTGCATGCGCGCGCCCGGCATGACCATGTTCCGCATGCCGATCTTCGTGTGGAACGTGCTGCTGACCGCCGTGCTGGTCCTGCTCGCCTTCCCGGTCCTGGCCGCCGCGCTGTTCGCCCTGGAGGCGGACCGAAAATTCGGCGCCCATGTGTTCGACGCGGCGAACGGCGGAGCCCTGCTGTGGCAACACCTCTTCTGGTTCTTCGGCCATCCAGAGGTGTACATCATCGCCCTGCCGTTCTTCGGCATCATCTCCGAGGTCATCCCGGTCTTCTCGCGCAAGCCGATGTTCGGCTACATGGGTCTGATCGCGGCCACCATCGCGATCGCCGGTCTGTCCGTGACGGTGTGGGCCCACCACATGTACGTCACCGGTGGTGTACTGCTGCCGTTCTTCTCCTTCATGACCTTCCTGATCGCGGTACCGACCGGTGTGAAGTTCTTCAACTGGATCGGCACGATGTGGAAGGGCTCGCTGTCCTTCGAGACACCGATGCTGTGGGCGGTGGGCTTCCTCATCACCTTCACCTTCGGTGGTCTGACGGGTGTCATCCTCGCCTCGCCGCCGATGGACTTCCACGTCTCCGACTCCTACTTCGTGGTGGCGCACTTCCACTACGTGGTGTTCGGTACGGTCGTCTTCGCGATGTTCTCCGGCTTCCACTTCTGGTGGCCGAAGATGACGGGCAAGATGCTGGACGAGCGGCTCGGCAAGATCACCTTCTGGACGCTGTTCATCGGCTTCCACGGCACCTTCCTGGTCCAGCACTGGCTGGGCGCCGAGGGCATGCCGCGGCGTTACGCGGACTACCTCGCGGCCGACGGCTTCACCGCCCTGAACACGATCTCGACCATCAGCTCGTTCCTGCTCGGCCTGTCGATCCTGCCGTTCCTCTACAACGTGTGGAAGACGGCCAAGTACGGCAAGCCGGTCGGCGTGGACGACCCGTGGGGCTACGGCCGTTCGCTGGAGTGGGCGACCTCCTGCCCGCCCCCGCGGCACAACTTCCTCACCCTGCCGCGGATCCGCAGCGAATCCCCGGCGTTCGACCTGCACCACCCTGAGATCGCCGCGCTCGAGCAGCTGGAGCACGCCGGTCACGGCACCGCCGTCGCGGGCAGCAAGGAGGCCGGCAAGTGAAGATCCAGGGTCGGATGTTCATCTGGCTGAGCGTCTTCATCCTGATCATGGCCATCGTGTATGGCGTGTGGTCGAAGGAGCCGGCCGGCACCACCGCGCTCTTCCTGGCCTTCGGCCTGAGCGTCATGATCGGCTTCTACCTGGGCTTCACCGCCCGGCGGGTCGACGCGGGCGCCCAGGACGACAAGGAGGCGGACGTCGCGGACGACGCGGGCGAGCTGGGCTTCTTCAGCCCGCACAGCTGGCAGCCGCTCATGCTGGGCTTCGGCGGCGCGGTCGCCTTCCTCAGCATCGCGGTCGGCTGGTGGCTGATCTACTTCTCCGCGCCGTTCATCGTGATCGGCCTGTTCGGCTGGGTGTTCGAGTACTACCACGGTGAGAACCGCACCCAGTAGGACGCACCGGACACACCGGGAGCCCGGACCTTCCTGACGGAGGGTCCGGGCTCCCGGCGTTTCCGCCGGCACCCCCGGGTCCTGCCTTTGCCGGAATGTCGTTCCCTCGTACGAGTTACCTGCCGCGCCAGTAGGCTCGTCACCTCATAGCGTGATCATATGAACCACACTCCGCGGACCCGCACCGTCGTCAGCTGCGCCCTGCTGGTGACCGCCCTCGGCGCGGGCGTCACCGCTTGCGGTTCGGACGGCGACCCCCTGTCGGCCAGGCCGTACGACGCGGCGGACCAGATCTCCTTCAGCGGCCCCACCGAGGCGGGGAAGCGGGCCGATCCGGACAAGCCCCTGGAGATCACCGCCGAGAGCGGTGACGGGCGCATCACGGATGTCACCGCCCAGGACGCCACAGGGCGCTTCGTGGCGGGCGAACTCGCCGCCGACGGCAGCCGCTGGCACAGCACCGCCCCGCTGGCCGCCAACGCCCACTACACGGTCACGGTGAGCACCGAGGACGACGACGGCGCACCCGGCCGCAAGACCCTCACGTTCGACACCAGCCAGCCCGCCAGCAAGAAGCGCCTGCAGGTCACCTTCGGGCCGAAGACGGGCACCTACGGCGTCGGGCAGCCCATCACCGCCCAACTCGACCAGGCCGTCAAGGACAAGGCCCAGCGCGCCGTCGTGGAGCGGGCGCTGCGCGTCGACTCCGTGCCGGCCGTGCAGGGCTCCTGGTACTGGGTCAGCGACAAGGAACTCCACTACCGCCCCAAGGAGTACTGGCCCAGCCACGCGGTCGTCCGGGTGCACAGCAACCTCGACGGCGTCAGGATCAGCGACCGGCTGTGGGGCGGGGCGTCCGCACCGCTGACGATCACCACGGGCGACCGGGTCGAGGTCGTCACGGACGCGTCCACGCACCAGCTCACGTACTACCGCAACGGCGAGCAGATCGAGCAGATCCCCGTCACCACGGGCAAGGCCGGGTTCGAGACCCGCAACGGCGTCAAGGTCGTCCTGGAGAAGCAGTACTTCGTACGGATGCGCGGCAGCACCGTCGGCATCGCGGAGGGCACCTCCGACTCCTACGACCTGCCGGTCTACTACGCCACCCGGGTCACCTGGTCCGGCGAGTACGTCCACGCCGCGCCCTGGTCCGTCGGCTCCCAGGGCTACGCGAACGTCAGCCACGGCTGCACCGGTATGAGCACGGGCAACGCCGAGTGGTTCTACGACAACATCCGCGAGGGTGACATCGTCAAGGTCGTCAACTCCGCCGGCGACCCCATGGAGCCCTTCGGCAACGGCTTCGGCGACTGGAACGTCGACTGGAAGAAGTGGCGCACGGGCAGCGCCCTGGTCAACGGCACACCGGACGGACCGGCACCGGGAGACGCCGTACGCCTCCAGCCGACGGCGGTGTAGATGAACGGGCGCGGGGGACCGCGCGGCGGGCCACGACGGGCCGTCAGCCGCGCGCGGGCCCCGCGCCCGTGCCCGCTAGGCGCTCAGCAGCCTCTTCTGCCGCAGCAGGGAGGCGAGCGCGGCGGCGAACTCCACCGGGTCCACCGGCGCGGTCACGGCCGCGTCGGCGCGGCTCCAGGTGGCCAGCCAGGCGTCCTGCGGCCGGCCCATCACGAGGAGCACCGGCGGCGCCTGGAACACCTCGTCCTTGAGCTGCCGGCACAGCCCCATGCCGCCCATCGGCACGGCCTCGCCGTCCAGCACGCAGACGTCGATGCCTCCCTTGCCCAGCTCCCGCAGCACGGCCTCCGGAGTGGCGCACTCCAGGAACTCCACCAGGGGCACGTCAGGGGCGGGCCTGCGCCCGGCGGCCAGCCGTACTTGCTCGCGGGTGTTGGAGTCGTCGCTGTAGACCAGCACCGTGGCGGTCGGCTGCATTGTTCCTCCGGGACGTCAGCGTCGTACGGACAGGACGGACAGGGCCGTTTGGGCGGATGTTACTCCCATGAACACCACGTCAACACCGGTATGGCGGGTGGCAACACTCCGAACGGCACCCCCCGGAGTGAGCGCGAGATAAGCGACCGACATAATGTCGGTCGTGGCGACAGCAACGACAGTAGAAACAGGGCACGCGCACCCGTCGGTCAACAGGCCGAACCTCACCAGCGTCGGAACCATCATCTGGCTGAGTTCCGAGCTGATGTTCTTCGCGGCCCTCTTCGCGATGTACTTCACCCTCCGGTCGGTGACCGGACCGGATCACTGGAAGGAGATGGCGCACGCGCTCAACGTGCCCTTCTCCGCGACGAACACCACGATCCTGGTGCTCTCCTCCCTCACCTGCCAGCTCGGCGTGTTCGCGGCCGAACGCGGCGATGTGAAGAAGCTCCGTGGCTGGTTCATCCTGACCTTCATCATGGGTGCGATCTTCATCGGCGGTCAGATCTACGAGTACACGGAGCTGGTGAAGAAGGACGGCATCTCGCTGTCCTCCGACCCGTACGGCTCGGTGTTCTACCTGACCACCGGCTTCCACGGCCTGCACGTGACGGGCGGCCTCATCGCCTTCCTCCTGGTCCTCGGCCGTACGTACATGGCCAAGAGGTTCACCCACGAGCAGGCGACCGCCGCCATCGTCGTGTCCTACTACTGGCACTTCGTCGATGTCGTCTGGATCGGCCTTTTCGCCACGATCTACCTGATCAAGTAGCCGGGACCGCTCCCGCACATCCAGAAGCACCGACGCAGAAGATCCTGACACCGGGGTAATCCGTGAAAAAGCTCTCCGCACGACGACGCCATCCGCTGGCGGCGGTCGTCGTCCTACTCCTCGCGCTGGCGGCCACTGGGGGGCTGTACGCCGCGTTCGCACCCGCGGGCAAGGCACAGGCCGATGAAACCTCCCAGTCCCTGACCATCAAGGAGGGCAAGAAGCTCTACGAGGTCGGCTGCGCCAGCTGCCACGGCACCGGTGGCCAGGGCTCCTCCGACGGCCCGAGCCTGGTGGGTGTCGGCGCCGCCGCGGTCGACTTCCAGGTGGCCACCGGGCGCATGCCGGCCGCCACCTCCCAGGGGCCGCAGGTCGTCAAGAAGAAGAACATCTACACGCAGGCCCAGATCGACCAGCTCGCCGCGTACGTCGCGTCGCTGGGCGCCGGCCCGAGCGTGCCCACCAAGGAGCAGTACGGCCCTGAGGGTGCGGACATCGCCAAGGGTGGCGAGCTGTTCCGTACCAACTGCGCGCAGTGCCACAACTTCACCGGCAAGGGCGGTGCCCTGACCAAGGGCAAGTTCGCTCCGACCCTGGAAGGTGTCGCTCCCAAGCACATCTACGAGGCCATGCAGACGGGCCCGCAGAACATGCCGTCCTTCCCCGACACCACGATGTCGGAGAAGAACAAGAAGGACATCATCGCGTACCTGAACGCGGTCGACGGCAGCAAGACGGAGAACCCCGGCGGTCTGGAGCTGGGCGGCCTCGGGCCGGTCAGCGAGGGTCTGTTCGCCTGGATCTTCGGCCTCGGCGCGCTGATCGCGGTCGCCGTCTGGGTCGCCGCTCGGACCGCAAAGGCCAAGAAGTCATGAGTAGCCAAGACATTCCAGAAGAGAACCTGCCCGCTGCGCAGGACCACGCACACGGTGCGGTGACGGTCGCGGACGAGGAGAACCCCTTCGCCGACCCGGGGCTGCCCCCGCACGAGCACCGGATCCAGGACATCGACGAGCGGGCCGCCAAGCGGTCCGAGCGCGCGGTCGCCCTGCTGTTCACGGTGTCGATGCTGGCCACCATCGGCTTCATCGTCTCGTACCTGGTCATCCCGAACGACAAGTCGATCTTCGTCTTCCCGATCGGGCACATCAGCGCGATGAACTTCGCGCTGGGTCTGACCCTCGGCGTGGCGCTGTTCTGCATCGGCGCGGGCGCGGTCCACTGGGCCCGCACTCTGATGTCCGACGAAGAGGTCGCCGCCGAGCGTCACCCGATCGCGGCCTCTCCCGAGGTCCGGGCGAAGGTCCACGCGGACTTCAAGCAGGGCGCCAAGGAGTCGGCGCTCGGCCGCCGCAAGCTGATCCGCAACACCATGTTCGGCGCGCTGGCCCTGGTGCCGCTCTCCGGCGTCATGCTGCTCGGCGGTCTCGGCCCGGCTCCGGGCACCAAGCTCCGCCACACCCTGTGGGCCAAGGGCAAGCGCCTGGTCAACATGAACACGAACGAGCCGCTGCGTCCCGAGGACGTCGCCGTCGGTTCGCTCACCTTCGCCATGCCCGACGGGCTGGAGGAGCACGACGAGGACTTCCAGAACGAGATCGCCAAGGCGGCCCTGATGATCGTCCGGCTCCAGCCGGCCAACATCAAGGACAAGCGCGAGCTCGACTGGTCGCACGAGGGCATCGTCGCCTTCTCGAAGATCTGCACCCACGTGGGTTGCCCGATCTCGCTGTACGAGCAGCAGACGCACCACGTCCTGTGCCCGTGCCACCAGTCCACCTTCGACCTCTCCGACGGTGCCCGAGTGATCTTCGGCCCCGCCGGCCACGCCCTGCCGCAGCTGCGCATCGGTGTGGACAGTGAGGGTTACCTCCAGGCGCTCGGCGACTTCGAGGAGCCCGTCGGTCCTGCATTCTGGGAGCGCGGATGAGTACTGCAGAGAACACGAATTCATCCGCCGCTGACGCGGCGGGCCGCTCTCGCGGAAAGGCCCCGGCCGGCGAGCGCGTCGCCGACTGGGCGGACGGCCGGCTCGGGATCTACTCCCTGGCCAAGGCCAACATGCGCAAGATCTTCCCCGACCACTGGTCGTTCATGTTGGGCGAAGTGTGCATGTACAGCTTCATCATCATCATCCTGACGGGTGTGTATCTGACGCTGTTCTTCCACCCGTCGATGAACGAGGTGGAGTACCACGGCAGCTACGTCCCGCTCCAGGGACAGCTGATGTCCGAGGCGTTCAGCTCGACCCTGCACATCTCCTTCGACGTGCGCGGTGGTCTGCTCATCCGGCAGATCCACCACTGGGCCGCGCTGATCTTCCTCGCCGGCATGTTCGTGCACATGATGCGCGTGTTCTTCACCGGCGCGTTCCGCAAGCCGCGTGAGATCAACTGGCTGTTCGGCTTCCTGCTGTTCGTCCTCGGCATGTTCACCGGTTTCACCGGTTACTCGCTCCCGGACGACCTGCTCTCCGGCACCGGTGTCCGCTTCACCGAGGGCGCGATCCTGTCCGTGCCGATCGTCGGAACGTACATCTCGATGTTCCTCTTCGGCGGCGAGTTCCCCGGCCACGACTTCGTCGCCCGGTTCTACTCGATCCACATCCTGCTGCTGCCGGGCATCATGCTCGGCCTGATGGTGGCGCACCTGATCCTGGTCTTCTACCACAAGCACACGCAGTTCGCGGGTCCCGGAAAGACCGAGAAGAACGTCGTCGGCATGCCGCTGCTGCCGGTGTACATGGCCAAGGCCGGAGGCTTCTTCTTCCTGGTCTTCGGTGTCATCGCGGTCATCGCCGCGGTCGCGCAGATCAACCCGATCTGGGCCATGGGCCCCTACCGTCCGGACCAGGTGTCGACCGGCGCCCAGCCCGACTGGTACATGGGCTTCGCCGAGGGTCTGGTCCGCTACATGCCGGGCTGGGAGATCAACTTCTGGGGTCACACGCTCGTCCTGGGCGTGTTCATCCCGCTGGTGCTCTTCGGTCTCGTCCTGATGGCGATCGCGCTCTACCCGTTCATCGAGTCCTGGGTCACCGGCGACAAGAGCGAGCACCACATCCTGGACCGCCCGCGCAACGCGCCGACCCGTACCGGCTTCGGTGTGGCCTGGGTGACGGTCTACATGATCGGCCTGATCGGCGGTGGCAACGACCTCATCGCCACCCACTTCCATCTGTCGATCAACGACGTCACCTGGTTCGTCCGGATTTTCTTCTTCGCCGGACCGGTCATCGCGTTCATCGTCACCAAGCGGATCTGCCTGGGCCTGCAGCGCCGCGACCGCGAGAAGGTGCTGCACGGTCGCGAGACCGGCATCATCAAGCGGCTGCCGCACGGTGAGTTCATCGAGATCCACGAGCCGCTCAGCCAGGAGCAGCTGCACACCCTCACCTCGCACCACCAGTACGAGCCGGCCGCGATCGGCGCGACGGTGGACGAGAACGGTGTGGAGCGCAAGGTTCCGGCGTCCGAGAAGCTGCGCGCCAAGCTCAGCGATGCCTACTACGGCGAGGACAGCCAGATCCCCAAGCCGACCGTCGAGGAGTACAAGGAGATCACGAGCGGCCACGGCCACCACTGATCACCGCGTCGCCACGCCACGCGGAGGGCCCCGTCCGGGTTGCGGACGGGGCCCTTCGCCGTGTCACCGGGCTCGATAGGGTGGGGGGCGACGGAGCAGGTATGTGAACGAGGAGCGGCTGATGAGCGCTGTGACCCCCGCTGGAGGCGACACCGCGGCGGGCCGCTCCTGGCCCGCCCTGCTGAACGGTCTGCTGGACGGCCGGAACCTGTCCGCCGACGACACCGCCTGGGCGATGGACCGCATCATGCGCGGGGAGGCGACCGACGCGCAGATCGCCGGGTTCGCGGTGGCGCTGCGGGCGAAGGGCCAGACGGTGGAGGAGATCACCGGTCTGGTCCGCACGATGTACGAGCACGCGAACGTGATCGAGGTGCCCGGCCGGACCGTCGACATCGTCGGCACCGGCGGCGACGGGGCCAGAACGGTGAACATCTCCACGATGTCCTCGCTGGTCGTCGCGGGCACGGGCGCGAAGGTCGTCAAGCACGGCAACCGGGCCGCGTCCTCGGCGTCCGGCTCCTCCGACGTCCTGGAGAAGCTCGGCGTCAACCTCGACCTGACCCCCCGGCGGGTGGCGGAGGTCGCCGAGGAGGCGGGCATCACCTTCTGCTTCGCGGTGAAGTTCCATCCCGCGCTGCGGCATGTGGGCGCGGCGCGCGGCCAGTTGGGCATCCGTACGGTGTTCAACCTGCTCGGCCCGCTGACCAACCCGGCGCGGGTGCGGTCCCAGGCGGTCGGCGTGGCCGTCGCGCACGAGGCGCCGATCGTCGCGGGCGTGCTCGCCGAGCGCGGCAACTCCTCGCTGGTCTTCCGCGGCGACGACGGTCTCGACGAGCTGACCACGACGGCCACCTCCCGGGTCTGGGTGGTCCGGGACGGCAAGGTCACCGAGGAGAGCTTCGACCCCCGGGACGTCGGTATCGAGCTGGTCCCGGTGGAGGCGCTGCGCGGCGGCGACCCGGTCTACAACGCCGAGGTCGCCCGCAGGCTGCTGGACGGCGAGCGGGGGCCCGTACGGGACGCCGTGCTGCTGAACTCGGCGGCGGCCCTGGTGGCCCTCCAGCCGGCGGACACCTCGCTCGCCGAGCAGCTCCGCGCGGGCATGGCGAAGGCCGCCGAGTCGATCGACTCGGGGGCGGCGAAGCGGGCGCTGGAGCGCTGGGTGGCCGCGAGCAACGCGTAGCACCGCGGGTGTCGTCCCGCGATCCGGACACGGGTTGCGGGACGACGATCATTTCGCGTACGTTCCTGTACCAGGTCATGAGTGACAGTCATGAGGCCCCGGCCGACTGTCCGGCAACCCTCCGTCCGTGGCGGGGTGCCCCGGGTGAAGACCAGGCCGTGCACAGCAAGGTGTACGGCAAGCGCGGATCCCTCGCACACTTCCGACAGTGTGGGGCCAGGGATCCTGGTCATCGAGGAGCCTTCCGTGAGCAAGCGAATGCGATAGGGCCGCCGAGCCCCGCCTCCGCACACCCTTCTCTCTCTTCCGCGCATCGCGCGCGTTCCTCTCACGGGAGTTCCGTCATGTCTGTCTCCACCGCTGCCTGCGACCAGTCCGTTTGCACCCCTCTGCCGGTTCTGGGACGAGATGTCACCGTGCCGCTGGTCACCGGCGGCGAGGTCACCTACGCCGCCCTCGACTACGCGGCCAGCGCTCCCGCCCTCCAGCGCGTCTGGGACGACGTCGCCGCGTACGCCCCGTACTACGGCAGCGTCCACCGCGGTGCCGGCTACCTCTCCCAGCTCTCCACGGACCTGTTCGAGAACGCCCGCACGGCGGTCGCCGAGTTCCTCGGCTGCCGCCCGGCCGACCAGGTGATCTTCACCCGGTCGACCACCGACTCGCTGAACCTGCTGGCCCGTGCGCTCCCGGCCGGCTGCCAGGTCTTCGTGTTCGAGACCGAGCACCACGCCTCCCTGCTGCCCTGGCAGGACGCGCGGGTCACCTACCTGGACGCCCCGCGCACCCCCCGGCAGGCCGTGGAGACCCTGGAGCGGGCCCTCGCCGACCGCGATCCCTACGGTCCGGCCCTGGTCTGCGTCACCGGCGCCTCCAACGTCACCGGCGAGCTGTGGCCGGTGCGCGAACTGGCCGCCGCCGCGCACGCCCACGGCGCCCGGATCGTCCTGGACGCCGCCCAGCTGGCCCCGCACCACCCCGTCGACATCCGGGACCTGGACGTCGACTGGGTCGCCTTCTCCGGGCACAAGCTGTACGCCCCCTTCGGCTCCGGTGTGCTCGCCGGCCGTGCCGACTGGCTGCGGGCGGCCGAGCCGTACCTCGCGGGCGGCGGCGCGAGCCGCAAGGTCACCCGGAGGCAGGACGGCGGTGTGGCCGTGGAGTGGCACGACAGCGCGGCCCGCCACGAGGCCGGCTCCCCGAACGTCATCGGCGCCTACTCCATCGCCGCGGCCTGCAAGGCGCTGACGGAGGCCGGCTGGGACGCCCTGGTCGCCCGGGAGCGGTACCTGATCGCCAAGGTCCGCGAGGGCCTCGCCGAGGTCCCCGAGGTGCGGATCCTCTCCCTCTTCGGCGCCGACGCCGAGCGCGTCGGCGTGCTCTCCTTCGTCGTCGAGGGCTGGAACAGCTCCCACTTCGCCGCCGCCCTCTCCGCCGAGTACGGCATCGGCGTCCGCGACGGCCTGTTCTGCGCCCACCCCCTGGTGCGCACCCTGCTCGGCTCCGACCCCGAGACCCAGGGCGAGTGCGGCGCACCCGAGGCGGCCCCGGGGGAGAAGTCGCTCAACGCCATCCGGGTGAGTTTCGGCGCGGGCACCCCCGACGAGCACGTCGAGCGCTTCGTGACCGCCGTGACCGAGCTGGTGCGGGACGGCGCCAAGTGGCAGTACCGCACGGAGGACGGCCGCTGCGTCCCGGCGGTCTGACGAAACCGCCGACCCGCGACCCGCACGCGCCGCACCTGGGAACCGGCTGGACGGCCGGGCGCGTATACGCTCCCCCTGACGACTCGTTGGACAGGGGGAGCCCGGAGTGCAGCCGCTGCGCGCAACCGACCCGCGCCACATCGGCCCGTACGAAGTCCTCGGCAGGCTCGGCGCGGGAGGCATGGGCGAGGTGTACCTCGCCGCCTCGCGCACGGGGCTGAGGCTCGCGGTGAAAGTGGTCAGACCCGAATACGCCGAGGACCGCACCTTCCGTGCCCGCTTCCGCCAGGAGGTCAGCGCCGCGCAGACCGTCGGCGGCGCGGGCACGTACACCGCGCGGGTCGTGGACGCCGACACCGAGGCCGAACGGCCCTGGATGGCGACCGAGTTCGTGGCCGGCCCCAATCTGCGGGACGCCGTCCTCGACCACGGCGCGCTGCCCGGGCCCGCGGTCCTGATCCTCGCCGCGGCGCTCGGCGAGGCGCTCGCCGCCATCCACGGCAAGGGCCTGGTCCACCGCGACCTGAAGCCGTCGAACATCCTGCTCGGCCCGGACGGGCCCCGGGTCATCGACTTCGGGATCGTGCGGGCCCTGGAGGCCACCGCGCTGACCCGGACCGGCGCGGTCGTCGGCTCGGTCGGCTATGTATCGCCCGAGCAGATCCGCAACGGCGGCCAGGTCGGCCCGCCGAGCGACGTCTTCTCCCTCGGCGCGGTCCTCGCCTACGCGGCGGCCGGCCGGGAGCCGTTCGGCGAGGGCCAGGACTCGGTGGTCCTGCTGCGCATCCTGACCCGCGACTTCGACCTGTCCGGCGTACCGGAGGAGGTGCGTCCGCTGGTGACGGCCTGTCTGCGCGAGGATCCGCTCAAGCGCCCGGAGCCCGCGGAGGTGGTGGCGAGCGCCGGCTTCACCCCGGACACCCTGCGCACCGCCGCCCGGCCGGGCTGGTACGGCCCCGCCGCGTGGACGCGCCCGGCCGCGGACGACCGCCCCAGCGGCGTGGAGTACCTGGCTCCCACCCCTGCGGAGGCGCCCACCGCCGCGCCCGCCCCGGCGGGCG
Organism: Streptomyces sp. NPDC015171; assembly: GCF_043079545.1. Classification (NCBI taxonomy): domain Bacteria; kingdom Bacillati; phylum Actinomycetota; class Actinomycetes; order Kitasatosporales; family Streptomycetaceae; genus Streptomyces; species Streptomyces sp. NPDC015171. The sequence goes on along the minus strand of NZ_JBIBUO010000013.1, from coordinate 266,100 downwards.
CCCCCACCGTCCCCGCCTCCGCGGGCGCCCCCACCGCCGCCGTGCGCCGGTGGGGCCCGGTGGCCCCCGGCCGGCGCCGGCTGCTGCAGGTCCTGGCCGGCGGAGCGGCCGTCGGCGGCGGCGCCTGGCTGCTGCGGTACGGGTACCGGGGCGAGAGCGAGGGCAGCGGCAGCTACCAGCCGCCCGACCAGGCGGACCCGGGCGTGGCGCACACCCCGGCCGCCGTCCGGTCGGCCGTCCTGCGCTGGCAGTACGACCTCGGCGGCATCGGCGGCCTGGAGGGCGCCTGCTGCGCGCTCTCCCCGGACGGCTCCGTCGTCTACGCCGGCACCTCAGGCGGCGTCCTGCACGCGGTCTCCCGGGACGGCGCCAAGCGCTGGAAGGTCCGGCTCGGCGACGACGTCTCCACCCCGGTGGCCACCCGGGACGGCGTGTACTGCGTGGTGGGCTTCCACTCCGACGACGTACGCCGGCTGGTCGTGGTGGACACCTCCGGGCACCAGCGCTGGACCCGCACCCTCGGCGACCAGGGGTACGCCGTCCCGGTGGGGCTCGGCGCGGACGTGCTCGTCTCCGTCGGCGGCACGGACACCGGCGGCCTGCGCCGCTACGCCTTCGACGGCAGCGAGAAGTGGACCGCGAAGACCTCGGCCGGCCCCACCGGCACCCCTCTCGTCGCGGGCGACGTGATCTACACGGGCAGCTACGCCGACGCCCTGTTCGCGCTGGACGCGCGGGACGGCTCGCAGAGGTGGCGGGTGTCGGCGGGCACCGACGCCACGGCGGTCGCCCTCGCGCACACCACCCTGTTCGCGGACTCCGCCGCCGTGCGCCAGGGCTTCCGGGTCTCGGACGGCAGGCGGCTGTGGCGCCGGGAGGACGCTTCCGGCGCCCTGGCCGCGGGCAGCCGGACGCTGGCCGTCGGCACCGAAAGCGGCACGGTGTACGCCGTCCGGGCGGCCGACGGCTCCCGGGCCTGGACGTACGACATCGGGGGCGGCCGGGCCGAGCCCCGCGCGGTGACGGCCGGCGGCACCGTCTACGTACGGGCGGGCGACCGGGTCTGGGCGCTGGACCTGAACGGCAAGAAGCGCTGGAGCGCGGCCCTCGGCCGGGCGGCGGGCGACGACCAGCACGCCCCGGTCGTCGGCGGCGGGCGCCTCTACATCCCGTCGGGCACCGGCATCGCCGCGGTGGACCTGGGCGGCTAGTTGTCCAGGCCGATGGCGAAGGCGGCCTCCAGGTCGTGCTGGGAGTAGGTGCGGAACGCCACGTGCGTGTCCGTGCCCTCCACGCCGGGGATCTTGCTGATCCGGCCCGGGATGACCTCGGCCAGGTCCTCGTGCTGCCGGACCCGGACCATGGCGATCAGGTCATAGGTGCCGGTGACCGAGAAGACCTCGCTGACGCTGTCCAGCGCGGCGATCCGCTCCGCGATCTCGGGGATCCGGTCCACGCTGGTCTTGATCAGAACGATCGCGGTGATCACGGCTGTTTCTCTCCCTCGGTGACCGGAGCTGGGGCGGCCTTCACTCTAGTCGCCCGCTCGTCCCCCACCACCGCCCCGCCCGGCCCTCCCGCCTGCCTCCCGTACCTCAGCCACGCGTAGCCGAAGCCGAGACCGAACCCGACCAGATGGGCGAGGTAGGCCACCCCGGGCCCGTCGGAGGCCTGGCCCGCCGCGAGCCACTGGAGGGCCGCCCAGAACGGCAGCACCACCCAGGCCGGGAAGCGCAGCGGCAGGAAGAACAGGAACGGCAGGAGACTGGTCACCCGCGCCCGGGGAAACAGGTACAGAAACGCTCCCAGGACCGCCGAGATCGCCCCGGAGGCGCCGACCAGCGACTGCTCGGAGGCCGCGTTGGCCGCCGCGTAGCCCAGCAGGGCGAGGCAGCCGCAGCCGGCGTAGAACAGGGTGAACTCCACCCGGCCCATCCGTTCCTCGGTCATCGCGCCGAAGACGAAGAGGAAGAGCATGTTGCCGAGCAGGTGGACCCAGCTGCCGTGCACGAACAGCGCGGTGGCCGGGGTGAGCACCGCTTCGGGCGCTCCGGCGAACAGCTCGGCCGGCACCACGCCCCAGCGCCGGAAATACGCCCGCTGCGCGGCGAGCAGCGCGTCCCCGGAGCCGTGTCCCGGGACCAGGCCGGAGGCCGGGCCGAGGGCGAAGACCAGGCAGCACAGGGCGATGAGGCCGTACGTCACGGGGGCCGAGGTGCCCCGGACCGCTCTGAGTGTCCGGCCGGTCGCGGTGCTCCAGGTGCTGATCATGACTACAGAGCATGACGTAACGGGACGCAAGCAGGCAGACCGCCTCGCCGCCGCGAACGGACGGGCGGCGGGTACCCGCCAGGCCGTAGGGTTACGAGCCACACGCGTCGGGAGCGGCGCGGACGCGCACGGCCAGGACGAGAAGAGAGCGGACGGTGAGCATGACGGTTCCCCTGCCGACGGCCACGACACGATGGCGCTGCACCCTGTGCGGCAACCTCACCCGGTTCGACGTGACCCGCTCGTCGAAGGTCGTCGAGTACGTCCACCTCGACCTGGCGGGGGAGCCGACGGTGGAGGAGCGCGAGGTGGTCAGTGAGACCATCGAATCGGTGCGCTGCCGCTGGTGCAACGCGGTGGACCAGGTGGAACTCGTGGACAGGCCGGGCGCCGGCTCCTGAGCGGAGCGGCCCCGGGGAGGCTTCTTCCGGTATTGGGGTGTGACGGATGGTGGAGACCGCAGGCGGGGGGCCGGGCGACGGCACCGCCGAGGTGCTTGACCGTCCGCTGCCCGACGGCGTGCGCCGGCGGGTCGTGCAGATCGTCTCGGACGGCTTCGGCGGGCTGACGGTGGCGGAACTGCCCGCCCAGTTGCGGCAGTACGCCCGGTTCGCCCCCAATCGCCGGGCGAAGTTCGCAGGAAACGCGATGGCGTCGGCGCTGGAGACCGATCCGCTGTTCCGGCAGCGGATCGGGGAGAAGTTCAGAGAGGCGCAACCGGAACTCGCCGGCGCCCTCGACTCGGGAGCGCCGCCGCCGGCCGCGGACCCGCTCGACGTGGCGGCCGCGGCCTATGTGCTGCGCCCGGCGGGCTGGGTGAAGCTGGTCACGGCGGCCGGCGAGGAGGCCCAGCGGGCGGACGCCGAGCGGGCCGACGAGGAGAGCCGGGCGGAGCTGGAGCGGCTGCGCGCGGAGCTGGCGCGGGCCCGTGACCACACCCGGGCCGAGACCGAACGGCTGCGCACGGAGCTGGACTCGGCGAAGCGGGAAGCGGAATCGCTGCACCGCAAGCTGCGCGCCGCGCTGAGCGACGTCAAGCGGGGCGAGGCCGCGCTGCGCAAGGCGCACGGCGAGCTCGACGCCGTACGCGCCGAGGCGCAGGCGCAGGTGTCGGCGACGGAGAGCGAGTCCCGGCGGCTCAAGGCCCGTCTCGGCGAGGCCGAGGCCGCGCTGGAGGCCACCCGCCGGGCGGCCCGGGAGGGCCGCAGCGTGGAGGACATGCGGGTACGGCTGCTGCTCGACACCTTGCTGGACGCCACCCAGGGGCTGCGGCGTGAACTCGCCCTGCCGCCGGTGTCGGTGCGCCCGGCCGAGACCGTCGACGCGGTGGAGCCGGGCCGGATGACCCCGAAGGACATCGCGGCGCGCGCCCTGTCGGAGAACGATCCGGCCATCCTCGACCAGCTGCTGGCACTGCCCCAGGCGCATCTGGTCGTCGACGGATACAACGTGACCAAGACCGGCTATCCGCAGATGCCGCTGGAGAAGCAGCGGCTGCGGCTGCTGGGCCAGCTCTCGGCCCTCGCCGCGCAGACCGGCGCCGAGGTGACCTGTGTCTTCGACGGTGCCGAGCTGGCCGCGCCGGTGCTGCTCGCGCCGCCGCGCGGGGTGCGGGTGCTGTTCTCCAAGCCCGGCGTCACGGCCGACGAGCTGATCCGCCAGCTGGTGCGCGCGGAGCCGCCCGGGCGCCCGGTCATCGTCGCCTCCACGGACCGGGAGGTCGCCGACGGGGTCGCCAAGGCGGGTGCCCGGCCGGTGGCCTCGGCGGTGCTCCTCAAGCGACTGTCCTGAAGGTCCAACGGACATAGCTGATGCCCGAATTGGCCGAATCGTCACGCAACGTAGTGTCAATCGGGCATCACTGCATGTGAGTTATGTGCAAAGAATGCATTGCGTGACAGGATTTTTTGGCGTGAGGATTTGAACTGATCACAACTGGGTCACTAGGGTCTGGGCTCGAACCTCCGAACGGGTGATCACTCACAAGAAGGAGTTCGTCCTCCGTGGCGTCCCACCGTCGACCCAAGCAGCCGAGCCGCACGCGTGTGACCGTGCTCACCACCGCTGCCGCAGCTGCCGTCGCGCTCAGCGCCAACGCCGCCAACGCCGCCCCGAGCGAGAAGCTCGGCAAGGACGAGGTCAAGGCCAAGGTCGACAAGCTCTACGAGCAGGCCGAGCAGGCGACCGAGAAGTACAACGGCGCCAAGGAGAAGCAGCAGAAGCTGCAGAAGGAAATCTCCACCATCCAGGACAACGTCGCCCGCGGCCAGGAGGAGCTCAACAAGCTTCGCGACGGCCTGGGTTCGCTGGCCACCGCGCAGTACCGCTCCGGCGGCATCGACGCCTCGGTCCAGCTGTTCCTGTCCTCGAACCCGGACGACTACCTCGACAAGGCGTCCACCCTCGACCAGTTGAGCAGCCAGCAGGTCGACGCGCTGAAGAAGATCCAGGACAAGCAGCGCGAACTCGCCCAGGAGCGGGCCGAGGCCACCGAGAAGCTCAAGGACCTCGCCGCCACCCGCACCGAGCTGGGCAGCAAGAAGAAGGAAGTCCAGGGCAAGCTCGCCGAGGCGCAGAAGCTCCTGAACACCCTGACCGCCAAGGAGAAGCAGCAGCTCGCCGAGAAGCAGGAGCGGGCCAACCGCTCCTCCAGCGAGCGCGTGGACCTCGGCGACGCCCCGCCGGCCTCCGGCCGCGCCTCGGCCGCGTTCTCCGCCGCGCAGACCCAGCTCGGCAAGCCGTACGTCTACGGCGCCACGGGACCGTCCTCCTTCGACTGCTCGGGCCTGACCTCCTGGGCCTACGCCCAGGCCGGCGTCTCCATACCGCGCACCTCCGAGGCGCAGGCGAACATCGGTACGAGGATCTCCTCGGTCAACGACCTCAAGGTCGGCGACCTGGTCTTCTTCTTCAACGACATCCACCACGTCGGCCTCTACGCGGGCAACGGCCAGATCCTGCACGCCCCGCGCACCGGCACGGTCGTCCGGTACGAGTCGATGAGCACGATCGGCGGCCCCTTCATGTTCGGCGTCCGGGTCTGATCCACGTCGACACACGGACGAGGGTGGCGCCCGAACGGGCGAATCCCCGGGACCGTAACTGACTCCACGCCCCGCCGGTGACCTGCGTCAGCGGCGGGGCGTCACTGTGCGTTGACGCCAGGGCCTTTGGTTCGGGTCGCTGCGCACGGCTACTGTCTGGCGCGTTTCCCCGGCGCCGGGGCCTCCCCGTCCCCAGGCGCCGGGGAAACGGTCTCTGTCCGCCAGCAGAAGGACTGACGTGGGGTCCCATCGCCGCCTTGCACCGTCCGGATTCGACCGCGGAGCCGTCGCCCTGTGGGTGCTGTCGGCTGCGGCCACCGCGCTCGGCGCCGTACCGGCGCACGCGGCGCCGGGCAACGACAGCCACGCCGAGGTGGACCGCCTGTACGCGGAGGCCGAGAAGGCGACCCAGGCCTACGACAAGGCCGCCGAGCGCGCCGGCGAGCTGCGCCGGGAGGTCCGTGACGCGCAGGACCACATCGCCCGCCAGCAGCAGCGCGTCAACGACCTGCGCGAGCAGCTCGGTTCGCTGGCCGGTGCCCAGTACCGGGCCGGCGGCATCGACCCGGCGGTCGCCCTGCTCTTCTCCGCCGACCCCGACGACTACCTGGCCAAGGCGTCCACGCTCGACCGCATCGGCACCCAGCAGGCCGGCCGGCTCCAGCAGGTGCGGTCGGCGCTGCGCGACCTCTCCCAGGAGCGTGCCGAGGCGTCCGGGAAACTCGCCGAGCTGGAGCGCAGCCGCAAGGCCGTCGCCGCCCACAAGCGGACCGTGGAGAGCAAGCTCGCCCGGGCCCGGCAGCTGCTCAACGCCCTGCCCGCCGCCGAACGCGCCGCCTACGACCGGGCGTCCCGCGGCAGCCGCCCGGACCTGCCCGACCCGGCCGCCGCCGAGGCCGCCGCCGAGGCCCCCGACGGCCGCGCCGCCGCGGCCCTCGCCGCCGCCCGCTCCGCCCTCGGCCGCCCCTACGTGTGGGGCGCCAGCGGCCCCTCCGGCTTCGACTGCTCCGGCCTGATGCAGTGGTCGTACCAGCACGCCGGCATCCAGCTGCCGCGCACCTCGCAGGAGCAGCGGTTCGCCGGCCGGCAGGTCCCGCTCTCCCAGGCCCGCCCCGGCGACCTGGTCGTCTACCGCTCCGACGCCAGCCATGTGGCGATGTACGCGGGCAACGGCCAGGTCATCCACGCCCCCTATCCCGGGGCTCCGGTGCGTTACGACCCGGTCGGGATGATGCCGGTCTCCTCGGTCACCCGGCCCTGACCGCCCTCCTCGCCGTACGATCGGGAAGTGGCTGGTCGCAGACGGGTGTGGCGGATCGGGGCGGCGGGGCTCGGTCTGCTGCTGCCGCTCGTCGGGTGCGCCGGGAAGCCGGCCGGTGATCCGGCGCGGGCCGAGGTGCAGCGGGTGCTCGACCGGCGCTCGGCGGCCCTGCTCGGCCACGACGCCGCGGCGTTCGGCGAGACCGGCACCCGGACCGGGTACACCCGGCTGCGCGCCCTCCCGCTGGCCGCCTTCGACTACCGGGTCACCGCCCTGCACCGCACCGCCTCGGGTGCCACCGCCGACGCCGACCTGCACTACCGTGTCGCCGGCTACGACCGGGCCCCCGTCGACGCCCGCCGCACCCTCACCCTCGGCCGCACCGCCGACGGCCGCTGGTACGTCACCGCCGACGAGCCCGCGAGGGCGGCCGGGCAGCAGCTGTGGGACCAGGGCACGGTGACCGCCGTCCGCGGCGCGCACAGCCTGGTGCTCGGCACCGGCGCCGACCGGGCGGGGCTGACGGAGTACGCCCGGCTGGCCGACCACGCGGTCCCGGCGGTCACCGGCGCGTGGGGCGCACGGTGGAGCCGCCGGGTCGTCGTGCTGGTCCCGCGGTCCCTGGCGGGCATGGCGGCCCTGCTCGGCTCGCCCGCCGCCAACTACCGGGGCATCGCGGCGGTCACCACGGGGGAGGCCGGCGGCTCCGGCGCGGCGCCCGCGGACCGGGTGGTGATCAACCCGGAGGCGTACGCCGTGCTCGGTGACGTCGGCAAGCAGGTCGTCCTCACCCACGAGACCGCCCATGTCGCCACCCGGGCGCAGACCACCGCCGCCACCCCGCTGTGGCTCTCCGAGGGCTACGCCGACTGGGTCGGCTATCTGGGCACCGGCCGCACCGCGGTCGAGGCGGCCCCGGAACTGGCCCGTACCGTCCGGGACGGCGAGCCGCCCGAGACGCTCCCCACCGACAAGGACTTCGGCTTCACCAGCGAACCCACGGAGCTGGCGCGGGCCTACGAGAGCGGCTGGCTGGCCTGCCGGATGGTCGCCGACCAGTGGGGAGCGGACCGGCTCGACACCTTCTACCGGGCCGTCGGCGCCCACGGGAAGCGGGCGGGCGCCGTGGAGGAGGCGCTGAAGAAGGTGCTCGGGACGACTCGGGAGGAGTTCACCGCGCGCTGGCGCGACTACGTCACGACGCAGCTGGACTGAGCACGCCGACGGCCGCCCGCAGCCAGGCCCGCTCGGCCGGGTCGTCCAGGTGGCGCAGGAGGGCCAGGACCGTGTGGAAGCGCACCTGGTCGGTGATCTCGGCCTGCTTGGGGGCGCGCAGCCGCTCCAGCAGCTCGGCGCGGGGCGGCGCCCGCGCTGCTCCGGGTCACCCTGCTCGGCACCGCCGTCCAGCGGCCGTGCAGTGCGCGGCCGTGGCGGGGTCGCTGCGGCGCTCCCGGCGTCAGGAGGGGACCGAGGTCTCCGTGGTCCGGGCGGCCTGAGGAGGGAAGGGGGCGGTGGAGGCCGGCGGGACCGTCGAGCGCCACAGCCGGCGGGCCGCGAGGACCGCCGCCGCCACCAGCAGGCCGTTGCGCACCGCCAGCAGCGCCACCCCGTACCAGTCGCTCAGCACCACGTGCGAGAAGCCGAGCGGGAACTCCAGCACGGTCACGAAGGACGCGCCCACGACCATCAGCGCGGGCGCCCCCATCCGGCTCGCCCGGTGCGACAGGCAGACGGCGGCCAGACCGATCAGCCACACCAGGTACTGCGGGCTGATCACCCGGCTGGTCACGGTGAACAGCAGCACCGCCGTGAGCGCCGCGTCGGCGAGGGTGTGCGGGTCGCCCAGGCTCCGCGCGCGCAGCCGCCACAGCAGCAGCCAGCCGAACGCGGCCCCGGTCAGCGCCAGCGCGGCCGTGCTGACCTGGTCCACGTACGGGCCGAGGAACTCGATCGAGCCGTAGTTCAGCAGCACCTCGCCGTGCCAGCCGAAGTGCCGGGCCACATGGAAGACCAGGGCGCCGAGCGACTCCACCTCGGTGCCCCGGTCCCGCTGGAAGGTCAGGAACGCGAAGGCGCCCGGCATGGACACCGCGAACAGCAGCGCGACGCCCGCCGCGGCCACCGCGGCCGACGCCCACGCCCGCCGCCGCACGGCGCCGACCAGCAGCAGCGCCGGCCACACCTTCACCAGCGCCCCGACCGCGGCCAGCGCGCCCATCGCCCGCGGGTGCCGGGCCCCGGCGAGCAGCGCGGCGACGGCGACCGCGGTCACCATCACGTCGTAGCGGGCGTACACCGTCGGCCCGAGCAGCGGCACGCCCGCCACCCACACCCAGGCCCCGCGCCGCGACCGGCCGGGGCGGGCGCCGGCGTACAGCAGCAGGGCCAGCACGACCACGTCGGTCAGGCACGCCAGCACGAAGAAGGCGTGCGCGTACGACAGGAAGGGCAGGACGGCGGGGGAGAGGATCGCGACGGCCGCGGCGGGCGGGTACTGCCAGGTGACGTCGTCCAGCGGAAACGTTCCTTGGCGCAGCACCTCGTACCAGCCGCGGTAGATCACCGACACGTCCGAGGTGACGTCCGGGCCCGGGAAGGCGTACACCCGGAACACGAACAGCAGCAGCAGCGCGCGCGTGACGGCCCAGGTCGCGAGCGGCCAGGCCAGGGACCGCCCGATGCCCTTCGTCTCCACGTGATCCCCTGCCGTTCGATTTCGTGTCGAGCGACCATGATGTCCTGCGACCCCGGGCCCGTGCCACAGGCCAGGCCGCGTGCGCATGTCACAAACCGCCTGCGCGGGGGCCGGCCAGGCCCGTTCGGTAGGGTCGGCGGCGATGCACAAGACCCTGATCGTCACCAACGACTTTCCGCCCCGGCCGGGCGGCATCCAGGCGTTCCTGCACAACATGGCCCTCCGGCTCGACCCCGGCGGGCTGGTCGTCTACGCGTCCACCTGGAAGCGCGGCCGTGAGGGCGCCGAGGCCACCGCCGCCTTCGACGCCGAGCAGCCCTTCCCCGTGGTCCGCGACCGCACGACCATGCTGCTGCCCACCCCGCAGGCCACCCGGCGGGCGACGGCACTGCTGCGCGAGCACGGCTGCACCTCAGTGTGGTTCGGCGCAGCTGCCCCGCTCGGCCTGATGGCGCCGGCGCTGCGCCGGGCGGGCGCCGAGCGGCTGGTGGCCACCTCCCACGGGCACGAGGCCGGCTGGGCCCAGCTGCCCGCCGCCCGGCAGCTGCTGCGCCGGATCGGGGAGTCCACGGACACGATCACCTACCTGGGGGAGTACACCCGCTCCCGGATCGCCGCCGCCCTGACCCCGCAGGCGGCCGGCCGCATGGTGCAGCTGCCGCCCGGCGTCGACGAGAAGACCTTCCACCCCGGCTCCGGCGGCGACGAGGTCCGGGCGCGGCTCGGCCTCACCGACCGGCCGGTGGTCGTGTGCGTCTCCCGGCTGGTGCCGCGCAAGGGCCAGGACACGCTCATCCAGGCCATGCCCCGGATCCTGGCGGCCGAGCCGGACGCGGTGCTGCTCGTCGTCGGCGGCGGCCCCTACGAGCGGGACCTGCGCCGTCTTGCCCGCGAGACGGGCGTCGCGGACTCGGTCCGCTTCACCGGCGCCGTGCCCTGGTCCGAGCTGCCCGCGCACTACGGCGCGGGCGACGTCTTCGCCATGCCCTGCCGCACCCGCCGCGGCGGCCTGGACGTGGAGGGCCTCGGCATCGTCTACCTGGAGGCGTCCGCCACCGGTCTGCCGGTGGTCGCGGGCGACTCCGGCGGCGCCCCGGACGCGGTGCTCGACGGGGAGACCGGCTGGGTGGTCCCAGGCGGTGCCCCGGCCGAGGCGGCCGACCGCATCGTGACCCTGCTCGGCGACCCCGGACTGCGCCGCCGCATGGGGGAGCGGGGCAGGCAGTGGGTCGAGGAGAGATGGCGCTGGGACCTGCTGGCCAAGAAGCTCGAAGACCTGCTCCGGCAGAGCTGACGGAAAGGCCCGCATGAACGTCGTCTCGGTCGTGACGCCGGTGCACGGGGACGCCGCGCGCTTCCTGCCCGACGCGTACGCGTCCCTGCTCGCCCAGGACCTTCCCGATGGCTGGTCGTGGGAGTGGTGCGTGCAGGAGGACGGGGGCGGCGTACGGGCGGGGTCGTACCTCCCGGCGGACGATCCCCGCATCCGGATCGGGGCGTCCCGGGCCGGCGGCCCGCACGTGGCGCGGACGATGGCGTTCGCCCGGTCGACCGGCGGCTGTGTGAAGACCCTCGACTCCGACGACCGGCTCGCCCCCGGGGCCCTCGCGCGGGACGTCGCCGTGCTGGCGGAGCACCCCTCGGTGGGCTGGACCACGTCCCGGGTCGTCGATCTCCTGGAGGACGGCAGCACCGTCTCCTTCGAGCTCAGCGATCCGCCGCCGGGGCCACTGGCCAGGGGAAGCGCGTTCCGTTTCTGGTCCGAGCACCACCGTCCCCAGGTCCACCCCGCCACCCTCTGCGTCCGGCGCTCCCTGCTGGCGCTGCTGGGCGGCTGGATGGCGCTCCCCGCCTCCGGCGACACGGGCCTCCTCCTCGGTCTCGACGCCCTGGCGGACGGATGGTTCATCGGGGACACCGGACTGCTGTACCGCAAGCACGGCGGCCAGATCACGGCACACCCCGACCACCGCACCGGGGCGGAGTGGGAGGCCCGGATGTCGTTGATCCGGGAGCACGCGGCAGCCCTCCGGGACTGGGCCGACGGCAGGGAATCCCGCTGACCGGCGGCCCCTCCGCCCTGCCGGTCACGCGTGGCCGCCGGCCCGGGGAGCGCGGCGGCGAGTGACGTGATCCGGCGGGGAGAAACCGCCCTTCGGGCAAGCCTCTTGGCGGAACCGGAAAATCCGCACATGCTGCCCGCATGGCAGGAAAACTGATTCAGCGTCAGCTGACTAGACGTCACATCCTGGGCATGATCGCCCTCCAGACCGCCGCCGCGGCCGGTCTCACCCGTATCGGTCTCGCGTCCGCGCAGGCGGCCGAGCCGCCCGCCGTCGACAACGCCCCCGCGATCGTGGTCGGTTCCGGCTACGGCGGGGCCGTGGCCGCCCTCCGGCTCGGGCAGGCCGGGATCCGGACCCTCGTCCTGGAGATGGGCCGGCTGTGGAACACCGCGGGCCCCGACGGCAAGGTGTTCTGCTCCACCTCCGCCCCCGACCGGCGCTCCATGTGGTTCCGCACCCGCACCGAAGCCCCGCTCGCGTCCTTCCTCTGGCTGGACGTGGTCAACAAGAACATCAACCCCTACCCGGGCGTCCTGGACCGGGTGCACTACGACCACATGTCCGTCTACGTCGGCCGGGGCGTCGGCGGCGGCTCCCTGGTCAACGGCGGCATGGCCGTCACCCCGCTCAGGTCCTACTTCGCCGAGCAGTTCCCGACCGTCGACACCGAGGAGATGTACGGCACCTACTTCCCGCGCGCCCGCGCCATGCTCGGCGTCAACACCATCGACCCGGCCTGGTTCGAGTCCACCGACTGGTACCGGTTCACCCGGACCTCCCGGAAGGCCGCCGCCAACGCCGGACTGAAGACCGTCTTCGTACCGAACGTCTACGACTTCGGCCACATGCGGCGCGAGGCCGACGGCACCGCGCCCAAGTCCGCGCTCGCCGGCGAGGTCATCTACGGCAACAACGAGGGCAAGCGCAGCCTCGACAAGACCTACCTGGCCGCCGCCCTCGGCACCGGCAACGTCACCATCCAGACCCAGGAGAAGGTCACATCGGTCAGCCGGGCGGCCGACGGGACGTATCTGCTGACCGCCGACCGGATCGACGACACCGGCAAGGTCGTGGAGACCAAGCAGTACGCCTGCACCTACCTCTTCCTCGGCGGCGGCAGCCTCGGCACCACCGAGCTGCTCGTCCGGGCGAGGGACACGGGCGCCCTGCCCGCGCTGGACCCCAGTGTCGGGGCCGGCTGGGGCACCAACGGCAACACCATGGTCGGCCGCGCCAACCACGTCTGGGACACCGTCGGCGCCGACCAGGCCACCATGCCCGTCATGGGCATCGACGACTGGGCCAACCCCGACAACCCGGTCTTCGCGGAGATCGCCCCGCTGCCCATGGGCTTCGAGCACTGGATCAGCCTCTATCTGGCGATCACCAAGAACCCGGAGCGGGCGTCGTTCTCGTACGACTCCTCGTCCGGGGCGGTGCGGCTCGGCTGGAGCCCGGCCCAGAGCGCCGTGTCGGTCGCCATGGCCAAGAAGCTCTTCGACCGGATCAATCTGGCCAATCTGACCATCTACCGGTACGACCTGTTCGGTTCGACCAGCAAGGTCTTCGCCGACGACTTCACCTACCACCCGCTGGGCGGCTGCGTCCTCGGGAAGGCCACCGACGACTACGGCCGGGTCAAGGGCTGCGCCCGGCTGTACGTCACCGACGGCTCGCTCGTGCCCGGCAACATCGGCGTGAACCCCTTCGTCACCATCACCGCGCTCGCCGAACGCACGATGGCGCGGGTCCTCGCCGAGGACACCGCGCCATGATGCCGCGTCAGAAGGGCGGCTACTTCGCGTAGATCGCCTCGATCTCGTCCGCGTAGTCCTTCGCCACCACGTTCCGCTTGAGCTTCAGCGACGGGGTGAGGTGGCCCGACTCCTCCGAGAACTGGGAGGACAGAATGCGGAACTTCCGCACCGATTCCGCCTTCGACACCGCGGCGTTGCCGTCGTCGACGGCCGCCTGGATCTCCGCGAGCAGATCCGGGTCGTCGCGCAGCGCCGCCGCGGTGGAACCCGCCGGCTTGCCGTGCTCGGCGCACCAGCGCCCGAGGAACTCGTCGTCGACGGTGATCAGCGCGCCCACGAACGGCCGCCCGTCGCCCACCACCATGCACTCCGCGACCAGCGCGTGCGCCCGGATCCGGTCCTCGATCACGGCCGGGGCGACGTTCTTGCCGCCCGCCGTCACGATGATCTCCTTCTTCCGGCCGGTGATCCTCAGATAGCCGTCCTCGTCGAGGGTGCCGATGTCACCGGTGTGGAACCAGCCGTCGGCCAGCGCCTCCGCGGTGGCGGCCGGGTTGTTCCAGTACTCCTTGAACAGGTGCTCGCCGTGCAGCAGCACCTCGCCGTCGTCCGCGATCCGCACCACCGAGCCGGGCAGCGGCTGCCCGACCGTGCCGATCTTCTGCCGGTCCCACGGGTTGAACGCGGTCGCCGCGCAGGACTCGGTCAGGCCGTAGCCCTCCAGCACCGTGAAGCCGATACCGCGGAAGAAGTGCCCGAGCCGCTCGCCCAGCGGGGCACCGCCGGAGATGGCGTACTCGCCCCGGCCGCCCAGCACCGCGCGGAGCTTGCTGTAGACCAGCTTGTCGAAGACCTTGTGCTTGACCTTCAGGCCGAACGACGGACCCGACGGGCCGTCCAGCGCCTTGCTGTAGGCGATCGCGGTGTCCGCCGCCTTGTCGAAGATCGCGCCCTTGCCGTCCGCCTGCGCCTTGGCGCGCGCCGTGTTGTAGACCTTCTCGAAGACGCGCGGGACGCCGAGGATCAGCGTCGGCCGGAACGCGGCCAGCTCGTCGGTGAGGTGCTTGATGTCCGGGACGCAGCCGAGCTTGATCGGCGCCATCATCGGCGCGACCTGCACGAGCCGCCCGAAGACGTGCGCGAGCGGGAGGAAGAGCAGGACCGAGCACTCGCCGGTGCGGAACAGCGGGCGCAGCCGCTCCACGATGTTGCCGCACTCGGCGAAGAAGCTGCGGTGGGTGAGGACGCAGCCCTTGGGGCGCCCGGTGGTGCCGCTGGTGTAGACGATGGTCGCCGGGTCGTCGGCGCGGGCCAGCGAGCTGCGCTCCTCCACCGTCTCGTCCGACACGTCCTGCCCGAGCCGGCCCAGCTCCGCGACGCCGCCGGCCTCGATCTGCCAGACGTGCTTCAGCGTGGGCAGCGCCTCGCGCACCGACTCCACGGCCTCCGCGTGCGCGTCCAGCTCCACGACGCAGGCGGTCGCGCCCGAGTCCGACAGGATCCACTGCACCTGCTCGGGCGAGCTGGTCTCGTACACCGGCACGGTGACCGCGCCCGCGCTCCAGATGGCGAAGTCGAGCAGGGTCCACTCGTACCGGGTCCGGGACATCAGGCCCACCCGGTCGCCCGGCTGCACCCCGGAGGCGATGAGGCCCTTGGCCGCGGTACGGACCTCGGCCAGGAACTCCCGTGCGGTCACGTCCTGCCAGGCGCCGCCCGACTTGCGGGCGATGACGGCGACGTCGGGGTGCTGCGCGGCGTTTCTGCGGACGATGTCGGTCAGATTGCCGTCGGCAGGGACCTCGTACAAAGCCGGAAGGCTGAACTCGCGCAAGACTGCTGCTCCTCATAGGGCGCCGGCGCCACGACGTTGTGCGATGCGACGGTGCGGTCCAAGGCTCGGGCAAGTGCTCGGGTCTTCGGTGGCTGAAATCCAGAGCACGACTGGACTGCCCGGACGTTACTTGCCGGTATGGCGTCTACGACAGGGGGTCTCGGCGAGATGTTCGCTGCGTCACACGGGCGGGCTTTCCTTCGCGCACAGTAGTCCACCCCTGAACCGACCGGCGAGTAACCGCAGGCCGGACCGGCACTGTTCACCTACATCGCACACGCCTACGCTTGATCGTCATGGCATCCACACGCTCCGGCGACCGGCGGACCCGCGTCCACGTGGTCAGCGACGTGCACGGCAACGCGCGCGACCTGGCCCGGGCCGGCGAGGGCGCCGACGCCCTGATCTGCCTGGGCGACCTCGTCCTCTTCCTCGACTACGCCGACCACTCGCGCGGGATCTTCCCGGACCTGTTCGGCGAGGAGAACGCCGACCGGATCGTCGAGCTGCGCACCGCCCGCCGGTTCGCCGAGGCCCGGGAGCTGGGCGCCCGGCTGTGGGGCGGGATCGGCACCGACCGGGCCACGGCCATCGAGCGGGCCGTGCGCAAGCAGTACGCCGAGCTGTTCGCCGCCTTCCCCACACCGACGTACGCCACGTACGGCAATGTCGACATGCCGCAGCTATGGCCGGAGTACGCCGGGCCCGGTACCACGGTCCTGGACGGCCAGCGGGCGGAGATCGGCGGGCGCGTCTTCGGCTTCGTCGGCGGCGGCCTGCGCACCCCCATGCGCACACCGTACGAGATCAGTGACGAGGAGTACGCGGCGAAGATCGAGGCCGTCGGCGAGGTCGACGTGCTGTGCACCCACATCCCGCCGGAGGTGCCCGAACTGGTCTACGACACCGTGGCCCGCCGCTTCGAACGGGGCAGCCGGGCCCTGCTCGACGCCATCCGCCGGACCCGGCCGCGGTACGCGCTCTTCGGTCATGTGCACCAGCCGCTGGCGCGGCGGATGCGGATCGGCGCCACCGAGTGCGTCAACGTGGGGCACTTCGCGGGTACCGGTACGCCCTGGGCCCTCGAATGGTGAGGGGCCGCGGGCGCGGTGAGGGCGGCGGGCCGGCGGCGCGGTAGCCTTCACGCTGCACACACGTGCGCAGCCCGGCGCACACACAGCACGCAACACGGCCCGCATCCGGAGGAGCCACGGCGATGGCGGAACACACCAGTTCGAGCATCACGATCGAGGCGGCCCCGGCCGACGTCATGGCGGTGATCGCCGACTTCGCGCGCTACCCGGACTGGACCGGCGAGGTGAAGGAAGCGGAGGTCCTCGCCGCCGACGCCCAGGGCCGCGCCGAGCAGGTCCGCCTCGTCATGGACGCCGGTGCCATCAAGGACGACCAGACCCTCGCCTACACCTGGACCGGCGGCCACGAGGTCTCCTGGACCCTGGTCAAGTCCCAGATGCTCCGCTCGCTCGACGGCTCCTACCTGCTGAAGCCGGCGGGCTCGGACGCGACCGAGGTCACCTACTCCCTCACCGTGGACGTCAAGATCCCGATGCTCGGCATGATCAAGCGGAAGGCCGAGAAGGTCATCATCGACCGGGCCCTCGCCGGTCTGAAGAAGAGGGTCGAGTCGGGCAGCTGACGGCCGCCCGGCCGACGGCACACACGGGTACGGTTCACCCTCATGCGCACCATCCTGATCACGGGCCCCGGCGGCAGCGGCCGTACCACGATCGCCGCCGCGACCGCACTGCGCGCCGCGGCGGACGGTACCCGGACCCTGCTGCTGAGCGCGGACCGCACGGACACCCCGGGCGCGGCGCTCGGCTCCGCGACAGGACAGACCCCCACGGAGGCCGCACCCGGCCTCACCGTCTGGCGGCCCGACGCGTCCGCCCGCTTCCGTGCGGACCTCACCGCCTTCCAGGCCCGCGCCGAGAACGTCCTCGACCTGCTCGGCGCCGCCCGTCTCGACGCCGAGGAAGTCACCCCGCTGCCCGGCGCGGAGGAGCTGTCCCTCCTGCGCGCGCTGCGCGACGCGGCCCTCTCCGAGCGGTACGACCTCCTCGTCGTCGACCTCCCGCCGCTGCCGGGCGCCCTCGCCCTGCTCGGCCTGCCCGAGGAGCTGCGCCGCTATCTGCGCCGCCTGCTCCCGCCGGAGCGGCAGGCCGCCCGCGCCCTGCGCCCGGTCCTCGGCCGGCTGGCCGGCGTCCCCATGCCCGCCGACTGGCTCTACGAGACGGCGGCCCGCTGGGACATCGAACTGGCCGCGGTGGAGGCCGTCCTCACCGACCGCGGCACCGCCGTGCGCCTGGTCGCCGAACCCGGCCCGGCCGGCGCCGAGGCCGTCCGCGCCGCGACCCTCGGCCTCGCCCTGCGCGGCCTGCGCACCGAGGCCCTGATCGCCAACCGCACCCTGCCCGAGTCCGACGCCGGCAGCTGGCTCGCCTCGCTCCTCGCCCAGCAGCGCAAGGCGCTCGCCGACTGGCAGGAGGCGTACGACGTCCACCCCGTCCCGCACCTCGGCCGCGACCCGCACGGCGTCGACGACCTCGCCGCGCTCGCCGCGCCCCCCGTCGACCCGGCGCCCGACCCGGTCGAGTGGCCGGTCACCGACCGGCTCGCGGCGGACGGCGTGCTGGTCTGGCACCTGCCGCTGCCCGGCGCGATACGGGAGGAGCTGGACCTGATCCGGCGCGGGGACGAACTGCTGATCACGGCGGGCCCGTTCCGCCGGATCGTCGCGCTGCCCTCCGCGCTGCGCCGCTGCACCGTGGCGGGCGCCGCCCTCCGGGACGGCGAGCTGTGCGTCCGCTTCGCCCCCGACCCGGACCTGTGGCCCGCCACCGGACGATGAACGGGGTACGCCCGTTCGGGTAACGTCGTAAAGGCGAACCGTAGTCAGGAGCCGCCATGAGCGAAGAGCGCCCCGCACCCGGTCCCTCCGAGGAGGAGCAGCCGCGGGCGACCGACTCCGACGCCTGGTCCACGGCCTGCGCCGAGGACCTCGCCGCCGAGAAGGCCCGCCGCCGTGCCGATCACGGGCAGCCGCCCGGTTCGGCCGCCGATGAGCTGAAGAAGCTCATGGACGCGGTGGCGGACAAACTGTCCGGACTCCAGGGACCCCTCCTCGGGGGCCTCGCCGGGCCCGCCGCCCAGCAGGCGGTGCGCCAGGCCGTCCAGCAGGCGAAGGCCGCCGTGGAACCCGTGATAGAGCGCAACCCGGACGTCTTCGGCCACCTGGCCGCGGCCGGCGGCGAGCTGCTCGCCGCCTACCGCTCCGCCGTCCACGGCCAGGAGCGGCGCTGGACCGCGCGCACGGCCGATCCGGCGGCCGACCCGGACCGGCGCGAGGGCGGCGAGGGCACCGGTCCCGGGGAGCGCATCGACCTGGACTGAAGCCCGGCGGCGGCAGGGCCTCGGGTACGGTTGGCCGTAGCGGGGCTCGACCGGAACTGAGGGATTCATGGGACTCACCATCGGCGTCGACATCGGCGGCACGAAGATCGCGGCCGGCGTGGTCGACGAGGAAGGCAACATCCTCTCGACCCACCAGGTGCCGACCCCGGGTACGCCTGAGGGCATCGTGGACGCCATCGCCGCCGCCGTCGAAGGCGCCCGCGCCGGGCACGAGATCGTCGGCGTGGGTATCGGTGCGGCCGGCTACGTGAACCGGCAGCGATCGACGGTGTACTTCGCGCCGAACATCGACTGGCGTCAGGAGCCGCTGAAGGAGAAGGTCGAGGCGCGCACCGGTCTCCCGGTCGTGGTCGAGAACGACGCCAACGCCGCCGCCTGGGGCGAGTACAAGTTCGGCGCGGGCAAGGGCCACCGCAACGTCATCTGCATCACCCTCGGCACCGGCCTCGGCGGCGGCATCATCATCGGCAACAAGCTGCGCCGCGGCCACTTCGGCGTGGCCGCCGAGTTCGGCCACATCCGGATGGTCCCGGACGGCCTGCTGTGCGGCTGCGGCTCGCAGGGCTGCTGGGAGCAGTACGCGTCCGGGCGGGCCCTGGTGCGCTACGCGAAGCAGCGCGCCAACGCCACCCCCGAGAACGCGGAGCTGCTGCTCGGCCTCGGCGACGGCACCCCCGACGGCATCGAGGGCAAGCACATCTCCATGGCCGCCCGCCAGGGCGACCCGGTCGCCGTCGACTCCTACCGCGAGCTGGCCCGCTGGGCGGGCGCCGGCCTCGCCGACCTGGCCTCGCTGTTCGACCCGTCCGCCTTCATCGTCGGCGGCGGCCTCTCCGACGAGGGCGAGCTGGTCCTCGACCCGATCCGCAAGTCGTACAAGCGCTGGCTGGTGGGCGGCAACTGGCGCCCGGTGGCCGATGTGATCGCGGCTCAGCTGGGCAACAAGGCGGGCATGGTGGGCGCGGCCGACCTGGCCCGCGAGCCCGACCCGGTCATGTGACGCACGCCGTCTGAACCGCGGCGGCCACGTCCGCTCACGGGGCGCGGGGAACTGCGCGACGAGCCGGGACCCACCGGCGGTCGCACACGCTCCCCGCGCCCCCGGCCGTGGGGCGTACATTGATCCACATGGAGCTGCTCCCCAACTCCCGCACGGAATCCGACGGTTCCGCTGTCATCCGGGTCCTGAGCTACAACATCCGCTCGATGCGGGACGACACCGCCGCCCTCGCCCGCGTCATCACCGCCTGCGCGCCCGATCTGGTCCTCGTCCAGGAGGCCCCGCGCTTCTTCCGCTGGCGCAAGAAGCTGGCCCGCCTCGCCGCGGCCTCCGGCCAGGTCATCCTCACCGGCGGTGCCACCGCGGCGGGCCCCGCGATCCTCTGCGGCCTGCGGGCCGCCGTCGAGCGCACCGAGGACGTCCTCCTCCCGCTCACCCCCGGGCTGCACCGGCGCGGCTTCGCCACCGCGGTGGTCCGCTTCGGCGGCGCCCGCCTCGGGGTGCTCAGCTGCCACCTCTCGCTCCAGCGGGACGAGCGCCACGAGCAGGGCGGCCTGCTGCTCGACCGCCTCGACGCGCTCGGTGCGGAGCATGTGATCGCGGGCGGCGACCTCAACGAGCGCCCCGACGGCCCCACCTTCCGCCGGCTCGCCGAGCGCCTCCAGGACTGCCGTACGACGGCTCCCTGGGGCGGCGAGTTCACCTCCACCCCGGCCGATCCCCACCAGCGCATCGACGCGATCTTCGCAGGCCAGGGCATCGAGGTCCTCGGCTGCGGTGTGCCGCTGGACCAGCCGGGCGTCACCCGGGCCGATCTGGCCGCCGCCACGGACCACCTGCCGGTGCTCGCCGCGCTCCGCGTCCCCGCCGCCCCTGTCGCCTGAGCGCAAGCGCAGGAAACTCCTGACCCGAGTACGGGAGACTCCTTGCGCCCGCTCGACGGGTGCCCCGCTGCCCTTCCTGGACTTGGATCAAGTCCAGGAAGGGCAGCGGGGGGGAAGCCATGCCGTACGAGGAGCTGTCCGCATTCGCGGCCTGCGGCCGGCCGGCGAGGAGGCCGCCGCGCGGATCACCGTGCTCCAGCTCCTCGATCACACCACGGGCCTGGACCGGAGTCTGGCCGACGCCGACGAGACCGACGGCTCGCGCCGCCTGCGCCCCCCAGCCGGACCGGCTGCCGCTGACCGCACCGCCCGGCGCCCGCCCCTCCCCCCAGCCGGGCCGGCTACGACCTGCTCGGCCTCATGAGCGAGAGCGTCACCGGGCTGCCGTTCGAGAAACGCGGCTGCTTCTCGCGCGGCGCCGACGGCGCGGCGACCGGCGTCGACCTCGGCCGGCCGGCTCTTCGGGCGGGCGGCGGACGCAGGCTGAGCCGCCGTCAGGGCGTGCCGAGGCCGTCGAACAGGGCCCGCAGACCGGGCGTGCAGGTGCCGTCGGGACACCGGGGCCGCGCCTGTACAAAGTTCAGGCGCGGCCCTGGCACACGCTCCGAGGTCAGACCACCGCTCCGCGACCCGGGTCCTCGTCCTCGTCGTCGTCCGACCGCATCCGGGTCACCAGCGTCACGAAGCCGCCGAGGAAGCCGCCGATGCCGACGGTCGTCAGCCACCAGGTCATCTGCCAGCCGAGCAGCACCGCCAGCAGGATCACGACGGGTCCGCCGACGACGCCGAGCCAGGCGAACTTGGCGGTGGTGTCGGCGGCCGGCAACGGGGGCGGCTCCGGCGGGACGAAATGGCCCTCGTCCCCCTCGTCGAAGTCGTCGTCCGAGGGCTCGGGCGCCGTGTGGTCACGCGGGCCGACACCGGGCGCGAAGGAGACCGAGCCGCCCAGCGGCCGGGCGGCGGGCCGGCCGGCGGAGTCCTCCGGGCCGCGCTCGGGCTCGGCCTCCGGCTCCTTGACCTGCTCCTTGACCGGCTCCTTGAGCGGGCCCTTGGCGATGTCCTTCGCCGGATCGTTCACCGGGTTCGGTTCCGGCAGCGCGAGGTCCTCCACCGGTTTGAAGGGGCGGGCGCCCGGCGGGTCCGGCGGCTCGGCGCCGTACCCGGCCACGATGGCCTGCCAGGCGGCGTCCTCGTCGAACGGCACCTCCTGTTTGTCCGGCTCGCGGTCCCTGGGGTCCTCACGGCCCTCGCGGTCCTCACGGTCGGAGTCGTGCTCAGCCAACTGCGGCCGTCCCTTCCTTGCCGACACTGGGTGCGAGCCGGCCGATGAAGGCGAGGCTCTCCTCGAAGATCCGGTCCGCATCCCTGTCCAACGTCGCCACGTGGTAGCTGTGTTCCAGCACGATCTCCGTGACGTCCGTGGACGACACCCGGCTCAGCACCCGCGCCGAGTCCGCCGCCGGGACGACATGGTCCTGGGCGCTGCGCAGCAGCAGCAGCGGCTGGGTGACCTGGGGCAGCTCGCCGTCCAGCCGGCGCAGGAACGTGCGCAGCGAGTGGGCCGCGTGCAGCGGCACCCGGTCGTAGCCCAGCTCCGCCGCGCCCTCCAGCGCGATGTCGCTGGCGATGCCCTTCGTCGTCCGCACCAGATGCCGGGCCATCGGAAGGGCGTACGCGGACAGGCCGTGCACCTTGTTCGCCGGGTTGACGGCGACGGCCCCGCGCACCCGCTCGCCGTGCCGGGCCGCCAGCCGCAGGGCCAGCGCGCCGCCCATCGACAGGCCCGCGACGAACACCTGGGAGCAGCGCCCGGCCAGCAGGCGCAGCTCCCGGTCCACCTCCGCGTACCAGTCCTGCCAGCCGGTGACCTGCATGTCCTCCCAGCGCGTGCCATGGCCGGGCAGCAGCGGCAGGGACACGGACAGGCCGTGGGCCGCGTGGTGCTCCGCCCAGGGGCGCAGCGACTGGGGCGAGCCGGTGAAGCCGTGGCAGAGGAGAACCCCCACCTCCCCGCCCTCGTGGCGGTACGGCTCGGCTCCGGGGAGAACTGGCATGTGCTTCACCGTACGCGACCGCACTGACACCGACCAGGGTCGTCGGGCCCATTGACGGTCCTGCGGGTTAAGGTCTCCTCGACGGAAACGGGAGGCACACGGGTGTTGTACGGCACGATGAAGGTCGCCATCGGGGGGCCGCTCAAGGTCGCTTTCAGGCCTTGGGTGGAGGGCCTTGAGAACATTCCGGCGACAGGTGCGGCCATCCTGGCCAGCAACCACCTGTCTTTCTCGGACTCGTTCTTCCTGCCGGCCGTGCTGGACCGCAAGGTCACCTTCATCGCCAAGGCCGAGTACTTCACCACTCCGGGGGTGAAGGGCCGGCTCACGGCGGCCTTCTTCAAGGGCGTCGGCCAGCTCCCGGTGGACCGCTCCGGGGCGCGCGGCGCCGGCGAGGCGGCGATCAAGAGCGGCATAGAGGTGCTGGAGCGCGGCGAGCTGTTCGGCATCTACCCGGAGGGCACCCGCTCGCCCGACGGGCGGCTGTACCGGGGCAAGCCCGGCGGCCTCGCGCGCGTGGCGCTCGCCACCGGTGCGCCGGTCATCCCGGTCGCCATGATCGACACGGAGAAGATCCAGCCGCCCGGCAAGGTGGTGCCCAAGCTGATGCGGCCCGGCATCCGCATCGGCAAGCCCATGGACTTCAGCCGGTACCAGGGCATGGAGCACGACCGGTTCGTGCTGCGCGCCCTGACCGACGAGGTCATGTACGAGATCATGAAGCTCTCCGGCCAGGAGTACGTCGACGTCTACGCCACCGCGGCCAAGCGGCAGATCACGGAGGCGGCCAAGGCCGCCAAGGCGGCGAGGGAAGCGGAGAAGGCCAAGAAGGCCGGGCAGCGGACCGACTCGTAGGGGCGCGGAACGGCCGGAGCAGGGGGAGTCGGGGGGACCGGGGGAGATGCCCGAGCGCGAGCGCGTCATGCGGATGTCGGTCGAGCTGCCACTGTGGCGCGCGCTCACCGGTTACCGCGTCCTGACCATGCTCTACGCGATCGGCCTGTGCGCCACCGCGTACGACCAGTTCGCCCGGCCCTGGGTCGCCGTCGCCTACTACGCCGTCCTCGTCGTCTGGACCCTCGCCACCCTGCCCAAGGTGGCGAACGCGGCGAGCTGCACCAAGCGCTTCCTGATCGCCGACCTGGCCGTCGCCCTCGGCGGCATCCTGCTCACCCCGGTCGCCGACAGCCACCAGCGGATCGCGGACGGCGGCCCCACCCTGCCGTCGATATGGACCGCCGGCGCGGTGCTGGCCTTCGCCCTCAAGGGCGGCTGGCGCTGGGCGGCGGTCGCCTCCACGGCCGTGGCCGCCGTGAACCTGGTCGAGCGCGGCCACCCGGCCCGGGACACCGTGCACAACGTGATCCTCGTCTGGGTCGCCTCCATCGCCATCGGCTACGTCGTGGAGGTGGCCCGCGCCTCCGAGCGCACCCTCGCCCGCGCGCTGGAGATCGAGGCCGCGACCCGGGAGCGGGAGCGGCTGGCCCGGGACATCCACGACAGCGTGCTGCAGGTGCTGGCGATGGTGAAGCGCCGGGGCGCGGCCCTCGGCGGCGAGGCGGCCGACCTCGGCCGGCTGGC
The DNA here is from genome assembly GCF_043079545.1 of Streptomyces sp. NPDC015171. Lineage (NCBI taxonomy): Bacteria > Bacillati > Actinomycetota > Actinomycetes > Kitasatosporales > Streptomycetaceae > Streptomyces > Streptomyces sp. NPDC015171. The sequence goes on along the minus strand of NZ_JBIBUO010000013.1, from coordinate 242,218 downwards.
CGGGGAGCAGGAAGTGGCCCTGCGCACCCTGGTGTCGGGCGGCCTGCTGCCGGTGTCGCGGCTCTCGGAGGACCTGGCGGAGGGCGCCGTGGTCCGCGCCGTGGACGAACCGGACGACGAGGGCCCGGCCGATCTGCGCACCCTGCTCGTCCCCTACGCGTGCGCCCGGGTCAGCCTCGCCGAGCCCGGTGCCCCGGTGCTGCTGCCGCCGGCCGCGGCCCGTGAGGTGGCCGCGGCGGTCGGCGCCGCCCTGGACAATGTGCGCGGGCACGCCGGGCCCCGGGCCCAGGCCTGGATCCTGGTGGAGGACGAGCCGGACGAGATCGTCGTCACCGTCCGGGACGACGGCCCCGGCATCCCCGAGGGCCGGCTGGCGCAGGCCGAGGGCGAGGGCCGGCTCGGGGTGGCCCTGTCGATCCGCGGCCGGCTGCGCGACCTCGGCGGCAGCGCCGAGATCGTCTCGGTCCCGGGGCAGGGCACGGAAGTGGAACTCAAGGTACCGAAGGGCGCCGTAGGGGCGCGGGGGAAGAAGGCGGAGCAGCGATGACGCGGTTGCAGGACCCGATCAGGGTCATGGTGGTGGACGACCACCCGATGTGGCGCGACGCGGTCGCCCGCGACCTTGCGGAGTCCGGCTTCGAGGTGGTCGCCACCGCCGGCGACGGCGAGCAGGCGGTGCGCCGCGCCAAGGCCGCCGCCCCCGACGTCCTCGTGCTGGACCTCAACCTGCCCGCCAAGCCCGGCGTCCAGGTGTGCAAGGAACTCGTCGGCCACAACCCGGCGTTGCGCGTCCTGGTCCTCTCGGCGAGCGGCGAGCACGCGGACGTGCTGGAGGCCGTGAAGTCCGGCGCGACCGGCTATCTGCTGAAGTCGGCCTCCACCGAGGAACTGCTGGACGCGGTGCGCAGGACCGCCGTGGGCGACCCGGTGTTCACACCGGGCCTGGCCGGCCTCGTCCTCGGCGAGTACCGGCGGCTCGCCGCCGAGCCCGCGCCCGCCCCGGACGCCGGCGAGCCGGGTGCGCCCCGGCTGACGGACCGGGAGACGGAGGTGCTGCGGCTGGTGGCGAAGGGCCTGAGCTACAAGCAGATCGCCGAACGCCTCGTCATCTCCCACCGCACGGTGCAGAACCACGTCCAGAACACCCTGGGCAAGCTCCAGTTGCACAACCGGGTGGAGCTGGTCCGGTATGCCATAGAACGCGGACTCGACGAGGAATAAAGCACACTTCCGGCCGTACACCCGAATCACCCTTCCCGCCTCTCCCGATGTGACCTGAATCACCATTAGCGTGACTCGGCGTCAGGCAAGCGCGGTGAAGGGACATTTCCATGCGGGTCGGAGTACTGACCGGAGGCGGCGACTGCCCCGGGCTCAACGCCGTGATCCGGGGCATCGTCCGCAAGGGCGTGCAGGAGTACGGCTATGACTTCGTCGGCTTCCGGGACGGCTGGCGAGGCCCCCTGGAGAACGACACGATTCGTCTCGACATCCCCGCGGTGCGCGGCATCCTGCCCCGCGGCGGCACCATCCTCGGCTCCTCGCGGACCAACCCCCTGAAGGTGGAGGACGGGATCCGGCGGATCAAGGAGAACCTGGCCAAGCAGGAGGTCGAGGCCCTCGTCGCGATCGGCGGCGAGGACACCCTCGGTGTCGCGGCGCGGCTCTCGGGGGAGTACGGGGTGCCCTGCGTGGGCGTACCGAAGACCATCGACAACGACCTGTCCGCCACCGACTACACCTTCGGCTTCGACACCGCCGTCAACATCGCGACCGAGGCGATCGACCGGCTGCACACCACCGCCGAGTCGCACATGCGGGTCCTGGTGGTGGAGGTGATGGGCCGGCACGCCGGCTGGATCGCGCTCCACTCGGGCCTGGCGGGCGGCGCCAACGTCATCCTCATCCCCGAGCAGCGCTTCGACGTCGACCAGGTCTGCGCCTGGGTGACCTCCCGGTTCCGGGCGTCGTACGCGCCGATCGTGGTCGTCGCCGAGGGCGCCATGCCGAAGGACGGCGACGTGGTGCTCAAGGACCAGTCGCTGGACTCCTTCGGGCACGTACGGCTCTCCGGGGTCGGGGAGTGGCTGGCCAAGGAGATCGAGAAGCGCACCGGCAAGGAGGCCCGTACGACGGTCCTCGGGCACGTCCAGCGCGGCGGCACCCCGAGCGCCTTCGACCGCTGGCTCGCCACCCGCTTCGGCCTGCACGCCATCGACTGCGTACGCGACGGCGACTTCGGGAAGATGGTCGCCCTGCGCGCCACCGACATCGTCCGCGTCCCCCTCGGCGACGCCACGGCCAAGCTGAAGACGGTGGACCCGAAGCTGTACGAGGAGGTGGGGGTCTTCTTCGGCTGACGCCGCCGACCGGGGCCGGGGACCGCGCGGTCCCCGGCCCCGGTGCCGGTCACCTCGCCGGGCTCGTCCCGCGCAGCTGGCCGATCAGCTCCCGCACCAGGGCGGCGCCGTTCAGGGTGAGGACCGACTCCGGGTGGAACTGCACCCCCGCGAAGCCGGGGCCGCGCAGGGCGTGCACCTCGCCGCCCGCCGTGCGGCTCACCTCGACGCCGTGCGCGGCCAGCTCCCGGGCCGCCTCCTCGTCGCAGCGGGCGACGAAGCTGTTGTAGAAGCCCACCGTCTCCGGCCGCCCGAACAGGTCGACCACCGTCTGCGCCCCCTGGTACGGCACCTCCTTGCGGACCAGGTCGAGGCCCAGCTCGGCCGCGATCAGCTCATGGCCCAGGCAGACGCCGAGCACCCCGTGCCGGTGCTCCCGGAGCACGGTGGCGGCCAGCTCCCGCAGGAACCGCATCTTCGGATCGGCCGCGTCGCCCGGGTCACCCGGACCGGGACCGAGCACCACGGGACCCTCGTGCGCGAGGACGGCCGTCCGCAGCCCCGGCTCGTCGTAGCGGCGCACGGTCACCTCCAGGCCGCACGAGCGCAGCACATGCGCCAGCATCGCGGTGAAGGTGTCCTCGCCGTCGACCACCAGGGCGTGTCCGGCCGGCTCCGGGTGGCGCTCCTGCATCCGCAGCCAGAACGGCGCGAGCGCGGCCCGCCGCCCGTCCAGCGCCGCCCGCACCCGCGGGTCGTCGGCCAGCCGGGGCCGCTCCCGCTCCTCGCGCGGCCGGCCGGGGCGCACCCCGAGGGCGGCCAGCACGCCCGCCGCCTTGGCGTGGGTCTCGGCGACCTCGCCCGCCGGGTCGGAGCCGCGCACCAGCGTCGCCCCGACGGGGACGCGCAGCCGGCCGTCGGCGGAGATGTCCGCGGTGCGGATCAGGATGGGGGAGTCCAGGGTCTGCGCGCCCCCGGAGTCCCGCCCGAGCAGGGCGAGCGCACCGGCGTAGTACCCGCGCCCCGCGCCGTCGCGCCCGCGCGGCTCGTACCGCTCGATCACCCGGCACGCGTTCTGCACCGGCGACCCCGTGACCGTCGCCGCGAACATGGTCTCCCGCAGCACCTCCCGCGCGTCCAGGGAGGACTTCCCGCGCAGCTCGTACTCGGTGTGCGCGAGATGCGCCATCTCCTTCAGCCGCGGTCCGACGACGACCCCGCCCATGTCGCCGACGGTGCACATCATCTTCAGTTCCTCGTCGACGACCATCGACAGCTCCTCGATCTCCTTGCCGTCGGCGAGGAAGGAGAGCAGATGCCCGGGGGTCGGCCCCTCGGCCGGGTACCGGTACGTGCCGCTGATCGGGTTCATCACCACGGTCCCGCCGCTCATCCGCACGTGCACCTCCGGACTGGCCCCCACCAGCGTCCGGTCCCCGGTGTGCAGGACGAACGTCCAGTAGGCGCCCCGCTCGCCCTCCAGCAGCCGCCGGAACAGCGCGAGCGCGTCCGCGCGGCCGAAGCCGGGCAGGGCGCCCTCGTACGTGCGCCGGATCACGAAGTTGGCGCCCTCGCCGCGGCCGATCTCCTCGCGCAGCACCCGGCCGACGATCTCGCCGTACTCCTCGTCCCCGACGTCGAAGCCGCCGCCCTCGACGCGCACCTCGTGCCCCGGCAGCGCGGCCAGCGCCTCGGCCAGCGGGATCTCGTACGACTCCTCGGGGGTCAGCACCAGCAGCGGGGTGCCGTCGTCGTGGACGTCGAAGCCGCGCTCGCGGATCTGCCGGAACGGGACCAGCGCGAGCCCCTCGTCCGGCAGGTCGGCGAGCCGGTCACGGCTGCTCACCGGGCCGAGCAGGACCTCGACCAGCTGCTCGTCGCGGCCCGGGGTGCGGCGGCGGAGCAGGGCGAAGGGACGGGGGTCGTGCAGCAGCTGTGCCAGGTCCATGGTTCCTCTTCCGTCGGTCATGTCCGTCGGTGACATCCGTCGGTGATGTCTGCCGGTGATTACTGCCGGTGAGGAGGAACGACCCCGGAAACGCCGAAGGCCGCCCCTCGGGCGGCCTTCGCGAAGTCTTGTTCGTACGCGCGATCAGCGGGCCGCCGGAGAAGCGGTCCACCACCAGTTCTGGATCGACTGCGCGAACATGGAGGAAACCCTACCCCAGCCCGCCGGTGTCCAGGGGGCAATCACTCCGTCTCACCCTTCGAGCCAGAGGAAAATCCCTGGACATGACCCCGTAATGTGTACGAGGTGACCGTGAACGCTAAGACCAGCCTGAGCGCTGGCAACACCTGGCGAAACCTGCCCGCGGCGCAGCAGCCCGAGTACCCCGACACCGAGGCTCTGCGCGCAGTGATCGCGGACCTCGAGTCGTATCCGCCGCTCGTCTTCGCGGGCGAGTGCGACCAGCTGCGCGCCCGGTTGGCGGCCGTCGCCAAGGGAGAGGCGTTCCTCCTCCAGGGCGGCGACTGCGCCGAGGCCTTCGACGCCGTGTCCGCCGACCACATCCGCAACAAGCTGAAGACGCTGCTCCAGATGGGTGCCGTCCTGACCTACGCGGCCTCCGTGCCCGTGGTGAAGGTCGGCCGGATCGCGGGGCAGTACTCCAAGCCGCGCTCCAAGCCGACCGAGACCCGCGGCGGCGTGACCCTGCCCACCTACCGGGGCGACTCCGTCAACGGCTTCGACTTCACCGAGGCCAGCCGCGTCCCGGACCCGGAGCGCCTCAAGCGCATGTACCACGCGTCGGCCTCCACGCTGAACCTGGTGCGCGCCTTCACCACCGGCGGCTACGCCGACCTGCGCCAGGTGCACGCCTGGAACCAGGACTTCGTGAAGACCTCGCCGTCGGGCCAGCGCTACGAGCAGCTGGCGCGGGAGATCGACAACGCGCTGAACTTCATGCGGGCCTGCGGCACCGACCCGGAGGAGTTCAAGACCGTCGAGTTCTTCGCCTCGCACGAGGCGCTGCTGCTGGACTACGAGTCGGCCCTGACCCGGGTGGACTCCCGCACCGGCAAGCTCTACGACGTCTCCGGGCACATGGTCTGGATCGGTGAGCGCACCCGGCAGCTGGACCACGCGCACATCGAGTTCGCCTCGCGGATCAGCAACCCGATCGGCATCAAGCTCGGCCCGAGCACCACGGCCGAGGAGGCGCTGCGGTACATCGACCGGCTCGACCCCGAGCGGGAGCCGGGCCGGCTGACCTTCATCGTCCGCATGGGCGCCGACAAGATCCGGGACAAGCTGCCCGAGCTGGTCGAGAAGGTCACGGCGTCCGGCGCGACGGTGGCCTGGGTGACCGACCCGATGCACGGCAACACCTTCGAGGCGGCCTCCGGGCACAAGACCCGCCGCTTCGACGACGTGCTCGACGAGGTCAAGGGCTTCTTCGAGGTCCACAAGGCGCTCGGCAGCCACCCGGGCGGCATCCATGTGGAGCTGACCGGCGACGACGTCACCGAGTGCGTGGGCGGCGGCGACGAGATCTTCGTCGACGACCTGCACCAGCGCTACGAGACGGCCTGCGACCCGCGGCTGAACCGCAGCCAGTCGCTGGACCTCGCCTTCCTCGTGGCCGAGATGTACCGGGACCAGTGACCGGAAACCGGTAGTCCCTGGGGCGCGGATCACACCGGATCCGCGCCCCTGCCACTGTCGCGGGCGCCACGGGATGGGTAAGGTTAGGTTTGCCTCACCGGAAAGCGGGACGGCAGCAGTCAGTGATCCCCGTCGGGAGGTGAATCCGCGTGTACGTGTGCAGCTGCTTCGGTATCACCGAGGCCCAGGTCAAGGAGCACGCGGAGAACGGCGCCTGCACCCCGCGCCAGATCGCCTCCGCCAGCAAGGCCGGGACCGACTGCGGCTCGTGCGTACGCCGGATCCAGTCCCTCCTCGGCCGGGGCGCCTGCCCCCGCCGTGAGCTGGCCGAGCAGGGCAGGCCGGTGCTGACCTCGCTGGACGAGGCCGCCTAGCTCTCTTCCGGCTGCTCGATGAGCTGCGCGATGTAGAGCGCCTCGCCGAGCTTCTCCACCAGGTCGAGCTGGGTGTCGAGATAGTCGATGTGGTGCTCCTCGTCGGCGAGGATGTCCTCGAAGATGTTCGCGGACGTGATGTCGCCCTTCTCGCGCATCACCTTGATGCCCCGCTTGAGGCGGTCGATCGCCTCCACCTCGACCTGCCGGTCCGCCTCGAACATCTCCCGTACGGTCTGCCCCACGCGCACGTGGAACAGCCGCTGGTAGTTCGGCAGCCCGTCCAGGAACAGGATGCGGTCGGTGAGCACCTCGGCGTGCTTCATCTCGTCGAACGACTCGCGCCGGGTGTACTTCGCGAGCTTGTACCAGCCGAGGTTCTCCTGCATCTTCGCGTGCAGGAAGTACTGGTTGATCGCGGTCAGCTCACCGGTGAGCTGCTCGTTCAGGAACTCGATGATCTCGGGATCGCCCTGCATCGCAGCGGCTCCTTCCACACGGAGGGACGGGGGAGGTACGCGGCGGCATGATTGCACCGGCGAGAGAGATCGTCCAGTAAGTGTGCACTTAGTAAGTAAGTGCTGAGTTGTTGGCAGTTGTCCGTTTCGTCGGTTGGTGGTCAAGGGCACCGCCGAGGTCTGTCAGGATGGATACATGGGTCATCCGGTGGAGCGAGAGTCTGGGGCAGTCGCAGAGTCCGAGCTTCCGCCGGGGCAGCGGCTCCAGCGCGGCTGGCCGCTCACGCACTACGGCCCCGTCCCCAAGTTCCGGCCCGAGCGCTGGGACTTCCGGGTCTTCGGCGCCACCGCCGACGGTGACAAGCACACCTGGAGCCATGAGGAGTTCACGGCCCTGCCGTACGCCACCGTGGTGGCCGATCTGCACTGCGTGACGAAGTTCAGCATGATCGGCGCCGAGTGGGGCGGCGCCCCGGCCCGCGCGCTCCTGGACCTCGCCCCGCCGGCGCCGGATGTCACCCATGTGATGGTCTGGGCGGAGTACGGCTTCAGCTCGAACCTGCGGCTGTCGGACTTCGCCTCCGACCGCACGATCTTCGCCACCCACAAGGACGGCGAACTCCTCACCGCCGAGCACGGCTTCCCGGTCCGCCTGATCGTGCCCCATCTGTACGCCTGGAAGGGCCCCAAATGGGTCCGGGGCGTGGAGTACATGACCGCCGACCGCCGCGGCTTCTGGGAGGAGCGCGGCTATCACAACATCGGCGACCCCTGGAAGGAACAGCGCTACTCCTACCAGGAGGAGCCCGGGGACGGCCCCGAGCTCTGACTCCCGGCGGGTCCGGCTCCCGGCCCGCTCAGTGGTACTGGTGCACCACCGCGTGCCCCTTGCCCCGGCCGATCATCACCTTGTTGACCGGCGTGGTCACCGCGAAGGCGATCACGAACGAGACCGCGAGCGAGATCCAGAACAGCGCGTCGCCCAGCATGGCGTCCCGCGCGGACGGCCAGACCAGGATCACCCCGTTGTCGATCAGCTCCATCACGGCGATGGACAGGGTGTCCGCCGCCAGTGCCACCCGGAAGGCGGTACGGAAGCCGACGCCCGCCTTCAGCACTCCGCGCAGGGTGAGCGAGTAGCCGAAGAAGAAGGCCAGGACGATCGCCATGACCATCGTCGGCAGGTTCCCCCACCCGAACGCCGTGCCGACGACCATGCCGAGCACCTCGCCGATGGCGCAGCCGGTGAGGCAGTGCAGGGTGGCCTGGGCGGCCATGGGCCAGGTGGCGGCGGATGCGTGGTGATGCGCGTGTGCCTCGGGCTGGTGTGCTCGGTGATGCGTGTGGTGCGTTTGGTGCCTGTGGTCCGCGTGCGCTGTGTGGTCCGCGTGCTCTGTGTGCTCTGTGTGCCCCGTGTGGGCCTCGTGCTGCATGACTACCCCCATGTCGGACGACGGTTCCTGCGCCCAGCAGGAACCGTATACCCCCCAGGGGTATTCCTTAAAGGGGTTGTCCGTCGCGCAGTCTCTTCAGCCGCTCCACGTCCGCCGCATGCCCTTCCTTGCCGCCCGGCGTCTCGATGACCAGCGGGACGCCCTTGGTCGCGGGGTGGTTCATCAGCGCCCGGAACGGATCCTCGCCGATGTGGCCGGCGCCGATGTTCTCGTGCCGGTCCTTGTGCGCGCCCACCACGTCCTTGGAGTCGTTGGCGTGGATCAGCTTGAGCCGGCCCGCCCCCACGGTGTCCACCAGCAGATCGAGGGTCTGATGCATACCGCTCGGCCCGGTCAGATCGTGCCCGGCGGCGAAGATGTGGCAGGTGTCCAGGCACACGCCCAGCTTCGGATGGGCGTCCAGCGCCTCGAAGTACGGTCCGAAGTCCCAGGTCCGCGAGCACAGCGAGGCGCCCTGCCCGGCGGTCGACTCCAGCAGCAGGAACGGGTCGTCGTCGTGGGTCAGCTCGTCCAGCAGCGGCAGCATGTGCGTACGTACCTGCTTCAGCGCCACCTCGCGGGCCCGTCCGCCGGTCGCGCTCCCGGTGTGCACCACCACGCCCAGCGCGCCGATCTCCCGCCCGCGCCGCAGCGAGTGCCTGAGCGACTCCACCGAGCGCTCCACGGTGGCCTCGGTGTGCGAACCGAAGTTGATCAGATACGGGGCGTGGACATACGCCGGCACCGACTCCTCGGCGCACGCCGCGCGGAACGCCTCGTCCTGGCGCGGGTTCCCGGCGGGCGTGGCCCAGCCGCGCGGGTTGGCGACGAAGACCTGCACGGTCTCCGCCTTCAGCTCACGGGCGTAGGACAGCCCGACGGAGTGCAGGCCGCCGGCCACGGGCACATGGCCGCCGACGGGATTGCGGGGGAGGGAGGACTGATCGGGACTCACCCGTTCAGGGTGTCATGCCCGCCCCGCACCCGGACCACGGTCCCCGGTGACCCCGCTCACCAGGCGCTCCGCGTCCACCGAGCCCGCCGAGCCGGCGGGGCTCGCCGCGCTCACCGGATGGTGATGGTGACCGTCGACCCCTTGGGCGCCGTCTCGCCGCCCTCCACCGACTGCTTCTTCACGGTGTCGCCGAACAGCCCGAGCAGGCCGCGGTCCTCGTCCACCTCGAAGCCCGCGCCCTCCAGGGCGTCGTGCGCCTCGTCCACGCTGTCGCCGACCACGTCCGGGACCTCGACCATCTCGGGGCCCTTGGACAGCGTCAGCGTCACCGTGTCGCCCTCGGCGGCCTCGGCGCCCTCCTTCGGGCTCTGCGCGGCGACCTTGCCCTTGTCGTACTCCGAGTTGACCCGCCCCTGGGCGACCTTCACCTTCAGGCCGGCGTCGGTCAGCTCCTCCTTGGCGCTGTCCAGGTCGTCGCCGGTGACGTCCGGCATGTCGATCGGGCTGCCCTTGCTGACGACCAGCGCGATCGCCGAGCCCGCGTGCCGCTTGGTGCCCGCGTCCGGGGTCGTACGGATCACCGAGCCCCGGGGGACGTCGTCGTCGAACGCGCGGGTGACCATGCCCGGCGCCAGGCCGTCCGCCTTCAGCCGCGCCCGGGCCTTCGCCAGGGACTGCCCCTTCACGTCCGGCACGTTCACCGTCTCCGGGCCCAGCGACACGGTCAGTGTCACCGAGTCGTGGTCGCGGATCCGCGCGCCGGGCGCCGGGTCGCTGCCGATCACCGTGCCGCGCTCGAAGGCGTCGCTGTAGGCGCGCTTGACCTGGCCGACGTCGAGCCCGGCCGACGTCAGCCGCTCCCTCGCCTGCGTCTCGGTCTTCGCCAGCAGCGGCGGCACCTTGGTGAACTGGCCCGAGTTGATGTACCAGACCCCGGCGCCCACGCCGAACACCACCAGGACGGCCGCGATCAGCGCCAGCACCGCGCGCGAGGGCCGCGCGGGGCGCCTGCGGCGGGGCGGTACGGGCGGGCTCTGGAAGCGGGCGGTGCGGTCGATGCCGTCGGCCGCGCCCTCGTCGAGCGCGTCCTCGTCGACGGGCAGCGGCCGGGGCACGGTCAGCGCGCGCGGGATCACGCTCGTCCGGTCCTCGGCGTTGTCGTGGCCCGCGGTCAGCGCCTGCGGCGGCAGCGTGTCCAGCTGCTCGTCGGTCAGCGCCGAGCGGGCCTCGCGGACCTGCGCGAGGAGCGCCACGGCGTCGTGCGGCCGGACGTCCGGGGTGCGGGCGGCGGCCGACGCGACCAGCTGGTCCAGCGCGTACGGCAGCCCGGGCACGAGTGCCGAAGGCGGCGGTACGTCCTCGTGGATGTGCTTGTAGAGCACCTGCGCCGGGGAGTCCCCGGAGTGCGGCTTCGTGCCGGTCAGCATCTCGTACAGGACCACGCCGCACGCGTACACGTCGACGCGCGGGTCCGTGGTGCCCTGCTCTATCTGCTCGGGCGCGAGATACGAGACGGTGCCGAGGACGGAGCCCGTCGTGCTGGTGACCGTGTCCACCGAGCGCACCAGACCGAAGTCGGCGACCTTGACCCGGCCGTCGTCGCCTATGAGCACGTTCTCCGGCTTCATGTCCCGGTGCACGAACCCGGCCCGGTGCGCGGCACCCAGCGCGGCGAGCACCGGCTCCAGGATGTCCAGCGCGGCCCGGGGCTGCACGGCACCCCGTTCCCGCAGCACGTCCCGCAGGGTGCATCCGGCGATGTACTCCATCGCCAGGTAGACGTACGACCCGTCGGTCCCCTGGTCGAAGACCTGCACCACGTTGGGGTGGTCGAGCCGGGCGACGGACTTGGCCTCCCGGATGAACCGCTCGACGAAGGTCCCGTCGACCGCGAGCGCCGGGTGCATCACCTTCAGCGCGAGAACGCGGTCGAGGCGGGTGTCCAGGGCCCGGTAGACCGTGGCCATCCCACCCGCCGCGATCCGCGCGTCGACGCGGTACCGGCCGTCGAGCACCTGCCCGACGAGGGGGTCCTGAAGGGTCGTATCCACGAGAGGCGAGTCTACGAGGGCCGACCGACAGCACCGCCCCGCCCACCGGCATCGGAGCCCGACTGAAGCCGACCTGTGACGCTTCCCACGCCGACGAAGAACACCCGCCGAGCCGCCCACCCCCGAAAACCCCACGGCCACCGCCCCCCGACACCTCCACACCCCGCCCCGGGAGGGCTTGTCCTCGCCTCTCCGCGACGTGCCCGCGTTCCGCCGCCGGGCGAGGCCCCACCTGTGCCCGGCGGCGGCGACCGGCGGCGGTGGCCCCGGGAGGGCTTGCCCCGCCTCTCCACGACGTGCCCGCGTTCCGCCGCCGGGCGAGGCCCCACCTGTGTCCGGCGGCGGCGACCGGCGGCGGTGGCCCTGGGAGGGTTTGTCGGCGTCTCTCCGCGACGTGCCCGCGTTCCGCCGCCGGGCGAGGCGTCACCTGTGCCCGGCGGCGGCGACCGGCGGCGGTGGCCCCGGGAGGGCTTGTCGGTGCCTCTCCACGACGTGCCCGTGTTCCACTGCCAGAGGCGACGCCGCGTCTGTGCCCGGCGGCGGCCGGCGGTCGAGGTGTTCCGGGAAGGGCCCTCCTGGGCCCGTCCGCGGCGCACCTGCGCTCCGGCCGCCCCGCCTGCGCACCTCCCGCCCCCCCCGCCACGGACCGGAGGCCGCCGGCGGCGCGGTTGTTCCACGGGAAAGTCCCGCCCTCCGGCCGGCGGTGACGGGCGGTGCGTGGGTGGGGAAGGACGGGCAGGCCAGCCGCAGCGGACGGTCAGAACGCGGGGCGCTCGGGATCCAGCACGGCCAGGCCCTCCGCAGGAGACGACGCCTCCGCGAGGTACCTACGCGGAATCCGCCCCGCCAGCCGGGCCAGCCGGCCCCCCTCCACGGCATGCCTCATCGCGGCAGCCATCAGCTCCGGCTCCTGCGCCCGCGTCACCGCGGAGGCGAGCATCACCCCCGCACACCCCAGCTCCATCGCCAGCGCCGCGTCGGACGCCGTACCGGCCCCCGCGTCCAGAATCACCGGCACGCGCGCGTGCTCCACGATCAACTGGAAGTTGTGCGGATTGCGGATCCCGAGCCCGGAGCCGATCGGCGAACCGAGCGGCATCACCGCCGCACACCCGACATCCTCCAGCTTCCGCGCGAGCACGGGATCGTCGTTCGTGTACGGCAGCACCGTGAACCCGTCGTCGACCAGCGTCTCCGCAGCCTCCAGCGTCTCCACCGGATCCGGCAGCAGCGTCCGCTCGTCGGCGATGACCTCCAGCTTGACCAGGTCCGTACCCAGCGCCTCCCGCGCCAGCCGTGCGGTCAGCACGGCCTCACCCGCGGTGAAACAGCCGGCCGTGTTCGGCAGCACCCGGATGCCCAGCTTCTCCAGCACCGAGAGCACCGAACCGTGCACGGAGGGGTCCACCCGGCGCATGGCGACGGTCGTCAGCTCCGTACCCGAGGTGACCAGGGCCCGCTCCAGCACCTCCAGGCTCGGCGCCCCGCCCGTGCCCATGATCAGCCGGGAGGAGAAGGTCAGTCCACCGAGGACCAGGGGATCGTCGGCCATGGTTCAGCCTCCCTGTACGGCGGTGAGGACTTCGACCCGGTCGCCCTCGGCGAGGGCGGTCGTCGCCCACCGCGTGCGCGGGACGACGGTCTCGTTGACGGCGGCGGCCACCCCGCGCGGCGCCGCGGTGAGCGTCTCCACCAGCGCGTCCAGCGCGGTGCCGGGCACCACCTGACGGGGTTCACCGTTGACCGAGATGGTCAGGGACATGTTCATGCGTGCTGCTCCAGCTTGTCCGTCTCGGAGGTCTGGGAGGTCTCGGAGGAATCCGAGAAATCGGAGGTGTCGGGCGTCCCGTCCGGGGGCGCGGCGCCGAACCGCAACGGGGTGAACGGGCGTGCCGCCTCCGGGAGGTCCCCGGTGGCCAGGACATCCGCCAGCACGTCCCCGGTGACCGGCGTGAGCAGCACCCCGTTGCGGTAGTGCCCGGTGGCCAGCACCAGCCCGGGAAGACCGGACGGCCCGAGCAGCGGCGCGTTGTCGGGGGAACCGGGACGCAGACCGGCCCGGGTCTCGGTGAGCGGCAGCTCGGTGATGCCGGGCACCAGCTCATGGGCGTCCCGCAGCAGCTCGTACACACCGCCGGCCGTGACCGTCGTGTCCCAGCCCAGCTCCTCGCTGGTGGCGCCGACGACCAGTTCGCCGTTCTCCCGGGGCACCAGATAGACATGGCTGCCGCGCACCACGGCCCGCACGGTCCGGCTCAAGAACGGCGCGTACCGGCGCGGCACGGTCAGCCGCAGCACCTGCCCCTTGACCGGCCGCACCGGAGGCAGCAGCTCGTCCGGCACGCCCGCCAGGCGCCCGCTCAGGCTGCCGGCCGCGAGCACCACCTGCGCCGCGCGCAGCCCGGTGCCGTCCGCCGTGGTGACCCCGACGGCCCGGCCCGCCGCCACATCGAGCCGCTCCGCCCAGGCGTGGTGGAACACCACACCGGCCCGCTCGCACGCGGCCACCAGGGCCGCCGCGAGCCGGCGCGGGTCGATCTGGTGGTCGCCGTCGACCCGCAGCCCGCCGCGCACCCCCGGCGCGAGCATGGGTTCGAGGCGCCGGCACTCCCGCCCGGACAGCCACTCCGAAGCCAGCCCCGAGCGCTGCTGGAGCGCGTGCAGTTCGCGCAGATGGGCGCGGTCGTCGGCGTCCAGCGCGACGGCGAGCGTGCCGCAGCGGCGGTAGCCGAGGTCGTGGCCGGTCAGCTCGGTCAGCTCGGCCGCGAACTCCGGATAGCGGCGGGCCGACTCCAGGTTCAGGGCGAGCAGCCTCTCCTCGCCGTAGTGCAGCTCCGTGACCGCGGCCAGCATCCCGGCCGCGACCTGCGCGGCCCCGCCGCCCGGCGTGGGATCCACCACAGCCGTGCCGAGCCCGCGCTGCGCCGCGCGCCAGGCCGTGACCAGACCGATGATTCCGCCCCCGATGACGAGGACGTCGGAGGTACGTGACGACATGGGCGTTCAGCCCCTCCCTTCGCCGGCATGACCCGGATCAGGTTCGTACGGTCGGAGGCCGCCAGCCTCCCTCTCAGCCCGGTGCGTCCGGGCTCCCGCGAGTGCTTGTACGGTGGCCACCCTAGCCCTCCGCCCGCCCCGCTCGTAAGGGAGCCCCGCCCCATGGCCAGGTCGCTCGACGGACTCACCCTCGCCCCCGTGGCGGACCAAGCCCCAGGTCAGGTGGGTACGCGCACCCGGTTCGCGTACCACGAGAAGGACGGCCGGATCTGGGCCGAGTACGCCGGCGGCGACGTCGTACGGGGCCACCTGGTCGGCACCCGCGAGGGCGACCGGCTCGACTTCCGGTACGTCCAGCTGAAGACCGACGGGACGACCGCCTCGGGGCACTGCGTGTCCGCGGTCGTGGAGCTGCCGGACGGGCGGGTGCGGCTGGAGGAGACCTGGGAGTGGGAGTCCGGCACGGGCTCGGGCACCAGCGTCGTGGAGCAGGTCACCGAGCACGCCCCCTGACTGACAGATCGTCAATTGTCTATGGTGATCGAGTGAGCGAGCAGACAGCGCAAGAGGGCACGGCACCGGGGCGGCGCGTGGTCGTCGTCGGCGCGGGCATGGCCGGCGTGCAGACCGCGGTCGCCCTGCGGGAACAGGGCTTCCGGGGCGGCGTGAGCGTCATCGGCGCCGAGCCGCACCAGCCGTACGACCGGCCGCCGCTGTCGAAGGCCGTCCTGCTCGGCAAGGCCGAGGACTCCGCCTTCGACGTGGACTTCGAGGTCCTCGGGGTCGAGCTGCGGCTCGGCTGCGAGGTGCACGGCGTGCGCCCCGCAGAGCACGAGCTGGACACCGAGTCGGGCCCGGTGCCGTACGACGTCCTGGTCCTGGCCACCGGCGCCGAACCGATCACCCTGCCCGGCACCGAGGGCGTGCCCGGGGTGCATCTGCTGCGCACCCTGGACGACGCCGAACGGCTGCGGCCCGTGCTCGCCCGGCAGCACGACATCGTGGTCGTGGGCGCCGGCTGGATCGGCGCCGAGTTCGCCACCGCGGCCCGCGAGGCCGGCTGCGCGGTGACCGTCGTGGAGGCGGCCGGCCGGCCGCTCGCCGGCGCGCTGCCCGCCGAGGTCGCCGCGCCCATGGCCGCCTGGTACGCCGACAGCGGTACGGAACTGCGCACCCACGCGCGCGTGGAGCGCGTCGAGCCCGGCGCCGTGGTGCTGGCCGACGGCACCCGGCTGCCCGCGGGCGCCGTCGTCGTCGGTATCGGCGCCCGCCCCGCCACCGCCTGGCTCGCGGGCTCCGGCGTCGAGCTGGGCGCGCACGGCGAGGTGCTCGCGGACGCCCGCCTGCGCACCTCCCTGCCGGACGTGTACGCCGTCGGCGACTGCGCCTCCTTCCCCTCGGCCCGCTACGGCGAGCGGCTCCTCGTCCACCACTGGGACAACGCCCTCCAGGGCCCGCGCACGGTCGCCGCGAACATCCTGGGCGAGACGGCGGCGGTCTACGACCCGGTGCCGTACTTCTGGTCCGAGCAGTTCGGCCGGTTCGTGCAGTACGCGGGCCACCACGCGGCGGCCGACCGCCTGGTGTGGCGGGGCGAGCCGGAGGGCCCGTCCTGGACGGTGTGCTGGCTGCGCGAGGACCGCCTGGTGGCCCTGCTGGCGGTGGGCCGGCCGCGCGACCTGGCCCAGGGCAGACGGCTGATCGAGGCCGGCCGCCGGATGGACGCGGGGGCCCTGTCCGACCCGGCCCGGCCGCTGAAGGACGCCACGGTAGGCTGATCGGCGGCCGGTGGCCGGGCCGCGGGGGCCGCGTGACCAGCCACGACGGCCTCACGGGGGGCGCCGGACCCGCAGACGGGCGCCGGTGCATCGCGGCCGGACCGGCGGAGCGCCTAGGCTAGTTTCCGTGACCGAGATTGACGCAAAGATCGATGCTCTCGTCCCTGCCTGGCTCACCCTCCCCGACATCGCCGAACAGTTCGGCGTCGAGGTGACGCGTGTGCGGCAGCTGGTCAAGGAGGGCCAGCTCATCGCCGTACGCCGAGGTGAGAACCGGGCGCTGCACGTCCCCGCCGCCTTCGTCGACGGGGACAAGGTCGTCAAGGGCCTGACCGGGACCCTGACGCTCCTGCGGGACGACGGCTTCACGGACGAAGAGATGATCGAGTGGCTCTTCACCCCGGACCCGACCCTGCCCGGCACCCCCGCGCAGGCGCTGAGCGAGAATCGCGGCACGGAGGTGAAGCGCCGCGCCCAGGCGCTCGCCGTCTGAGCCGACCCGCAGCAGCAGGCGGTGTGCGGGCCGGACGCCCGCACACCGCCGTCAGCAACCACCAGGGACACCGACCACGGGGGGACCCACGCATGTCCGACACCGCCCGCGCCGCGCTGGCCGGCGCCCGCCTGTACCTCTGCACGGACGCCCGCGAGCGCCAGGGCGACCTGCCCGAGTTCCTCGACGCGGTCCTGGCCGGCGGTGTCGACATCGTGCAGCTGCGCGACAAGGGCATGGAGGCCGCCGAGGAGCTGGAGCACCTCGCCGTGTTCGCGGACGCCTGCGCCCGGCACGGCAAGCTGCTCGCGGTCAACGACCGGGCCGACGTCGCCCACGCCGCGCGCGCCGATGTGCTGCACCTCGGCCAGGGCGACCTGCCGGTCCCCGCGGCCCGCGCGATCCTCGGCGACGGGGTGCTGATCGGCCGCTCCACGCACGCCGAGGCGGAGGCATCCGCCGCCGCCGTCCAGGAGGGCGTGGACTACTTCTGCACCGGACCCTGCTGGCCCACCCCCACCAAGCCCGGCCGCCACGCCCCCGGCCTCGACCTGGTCCGCCACACGGCGGCCCTGGGCACCGACCGCCCCTGGTTCGCCATCGGCGGCATCGATCTCGGCAACCTGGACCAGGTGCTGGACGCGGGCGCCCGCCGGGTGGTCGTGGTCCGCGCGATCACCGAGGCGGACGACCCCGGAGCGGCGGCGGCGGAGTTCGCCAAGCGCCTGCGGCAGGGTTAGCCCCTGCTTCCGTCCGATGGTTCCGGCCAGTGGTTCTGTCCAGTGAGTTCCGTTCAGTGGTTCCGGTTCGGCGGTTCTGTCCAAAGGGCGGACAGGAAGTCGACAATTCGGGCAAATTTCCGGTGTGTGGTTGGGGGACCGCCCGCCCCTGGCTAACCTGCGGGTATGGCCCTCGGAACCGCATCGACCAGGACTGATCGCGCACGCACCGTGCGCGACATGCTCGCCGCCGGCAAGACGACGTACTCGTTCGAGTTCTCCGCGCCGAAGACCCCCAAGGGCGAGCGGAACCTGTGGAGCGCGCTCCGCCGGGTCGAGGCGGTCGCTCCCGACTTCGTCTCGGTGACCTACGGCGCCGGCGGTTCCACCCGCGCGGGCACGGTCAAGGAGACCCAGCAGATCGTCGCGGACACCACGCTGACGCCGGTCGCCCACCTCACCGCGGTCGACCACTCCGTCGCCGAACTGCGCAACATCATCGGCCAGTACGCCGACGCCGGCATCCGCAACATGCTCGCCGTGCGCGGCGACCCGCCCGGCGACCCCATGGGCGAGTGGGTGGCGCACCCCCGGGGCCTGGCCTACGCCGCCGATCTCGTCCGGCTCATCAAGGAGTCGGGGGACTTCTGCGTGGGCGTCGCCGCGTTCCCGGAGATGCACCCGCGCTCCGCGGACTGGGACACCGACGTGGCCCACTTCGTGGACAAGTGCCGCGCGGGCGCCGACTACGCCATCACACAGATGTTCTTCCAGCCGGAGTCGTATCTGCGGCTGCGCGACCGCGTGGCGGCGGCGGGCTGTGACACTCCGGTGATCCCCGAGGTCCTGCCGGTCACCAGCGTGAAGATGCTGGAACGGCTGCCCACGCTCAGCAACGCCCGCTTCCCGGACGCCCTGAAAGAGCGGATCCTCGCAGCGAAGGACGATCCGGCGGCGGTACGCTCCATCGGTATCGACTTCGCCACGGAGTTCTGCGCTCGGCTGCTCGCCGAGGGAGTGCCCGGACTGCACTTCATCACGCTGAACAACTCCACGGCGACTCTGGAAATCTACGAGAACCTGGGCCTGCACCACCCCCCGCAGGCCTAGACCGGCCGCACCGCGGTACGACACACTGCGTAGCGGTCACTGGGAGAGGGGCGTACATGGGCTGGACGGTCCTCTACATCGCGTTCGGCGTCGTCGCGCTGTGGTTGCTGGGCGAGGTACTGCTGCAGTACAAGGCGCGGCTGCGCTGGCGGCTGCTCGCCTTCAGCGGCTTCGTCGGCGTCGTGCTGGGCGTGCTGATGCCCTCCGTCATCGTCATCGGTCTGGGCGCGATCGCCTTCGCGGTCGGCCAGACCTATGTGACGCTGTCGTTCCGCCGCGGCTTCGCCGCCGGCTGGGCGGTCAAGCGGCCCGACTCCGAGGCGGCCGGCGCCAGCAAGCGCCGCCGCGGCAGGGCGGACCGGCACGAGCCCGACCTCCAGGACGCCGACCCGGAGTTCGCCGCCCCCGGCCCGGAGTCCGCGGCCACCGGCCATGACGCACTCGGCCACGGCCGGGCGCAGGGCGACTACGACGACTACGACCGCGACGACGTCTTCACCCCGGCCGCCTCCCGCACGGCGCCCGAGCCCACGGCCGCCGAGTCGACCGCCGTCTACGAGCCGCTGCCCCTCCCCGACGACACCGGCAACTACGGCGTCTACGGCGACCAGGCCCCCGCGCCCGCCGCCCAGCAGAGCTACGCCTACGACTACTCCGGCTACGGCCAGCAGGGCTACGGCTACGACAGCGCGGGCCAGCAGCAGGGCTACGCCAACTACTCCGACCCGTACATCGGCAGCCAGTCCTACGGCACCTACGAGCAGGGCTACGGCCAGCAGTACGGCCAGCAGCAGGGCTACACCCAGGACCCGTACGCCGGCGGCGGCTACGGCGAGACCCCGGCCGGCGGGGTGTGGGTGCCGCAGCAGCGCACCGACGAGACCTACGGCGGCGAACTCCCGCAGGAGCAGCCCTACCCGCACCAGCAGGGCGGGCAGCAGCCGCAGCCCGGTGCCGGGTACGACGAGCAGTACCGCTTCTGAGGCCCCCGGGCCCCAGGAAGTCCGCTCGTACCGCTCCTCGCGCGGGCCCGCTCACTGCGAGCCGCGGAACTCCGGTCCCTCCACGATCAGTCCGGCCACCAGCGCCCCCGACATACCGGCGTGCGGGAGGCCGCCGCCCGGGTGGGACCAGCCGCCCACCCGGTACAGACCGGGCAGCCGCGTGGTGTTCGCCGGATGCAGGAACCGCCCCTGGCCGGCGGCGAGCGAGGGCGCCGGCACGGCCCCCGCCGGGGCGCCCGTCTCGGCCCCGGTGTGCCCGGGCGCCCGCACCTCGTGCCACAGCAGGCGCTCGCGCAGACCCGGCAGCGCGGGCCCGGCGGCTTCGAGAAGCAGCTCCGTGTACCGCCCGACCGTGCGCTCGTCGTCCCAGGCGGCGTCGACGGGTACCACGGCGGACAGCACCGCGGACTCGTGCCCGTCGTCGGGCCGCAGCGCGGGGTCGTCGGGGCGCAGCACCGTCACCGTCGGGGTCGGGGGCAGGTCGCCGCCCGGCGAGGCCAGGAAGTCCAGCTCCGACTCGGGCGCCGGGGGGTGCACCACGGTGCGGTGCGCGGCCCCGGGCTCGCGTGCGCCGCGCAGGGCGAGCAGCAGCGTGAACCGGGCGGCCCGGGCGGCGCCCGGATCGGCCCGCACATCACCCTCGGTGTCCAGCGGACGCTCCGTCAGGGCGCGCAGCCGCGCCGGGTCCACGTCCGCCACGACATGGTCGGCCTCCGCCACCGTTCTCTCCCCGGAGGCGCCCCCGGCCAGCTCCACCCCGGCGGCCCGGCCGTCCTTCTCCACGATCCCGGTGACCTCGGTGCCGAAGACGAACTCCACCCGCCGCCGCAGACACCGCTCGTACACCGCGCGCGCGAGCTCCCGGATGCCGCCGCGGACGTACCAGGTGCCGAAGGCGTGCTCCATGTACGGCAGCACGGCCGCGCTCGCCGGCGCCGTCCGGGGATCGAGGCCGTACCCGAGCACATGACTCTCCAGGAGGGCCGCCAGGCGCGCGTCGCGCAGCTCCCAGGAGGCGATCTCCGCCGGTGTCCGCGCCCGGCGCGTGCGCAGCAGCCGCTTGTGCGGGACCGAGGGATACGGCTCCTTCTCGGCGACCACCTGCCAGTTGGGCCACAGCGGCTCCTCAAGCAGCGGCCGGCGGGTGCGGTCCCAGGCCTCGCGGGCCCGCACCAGGAAGTCGCCCCAGCGCTCGCCCGCACCCGCGCCCAGCGCCTCGTCAAGGGCCGCGACGACACCCGCGCGCGAGGCGTTCGGCAGGGACACCTCGCTGCCGTCCGCGAAGACGTGCCGCGACGACGGGTCGACCTGGACCAGCTCGACGCAGTCCTCCAGCGGCTCCTTGCCGGTCTTGACGAACAGGTCGCGGTAGACGGCGGGCAGCGTCAGCAGGCCCGGGCCGGTGTCGAAGCGGAATCCGTCCCGCTCGAACCGGCGCACCGCGCCGCCGTACGTCTCCGTACGCTCGTACACCACCACCCGGTGGCCCGCGACGGCCAGCCGGGCGGCGGCCGCCATCGCGCCCATCCCGGCGCCGATCACCGCAATCCGTGCCATGACCGCGACTTTATCGACCGCCACCGACAATCCGGCCGCCGGGCGGCCCCGGCGCCGCTCAGGGGGACCGGGAGGCCAGGCGCCGCTCCTCGCGGCGCTGCGCCCGGCGGCGCAGGAAGCGCCGGATGCGCGAGACGAGGAACAGCAGGGCCAGCAGCCCGCCGGCCAGCAGGACGGCCGCGATGATCGCCGCCGCCTCCGGATGGAACATGGCGAACGAGACGATGCCCCCGACCCCGAGGTCCTCGGCGAAGCTCAGCACGAAGTTGCTGAACGGCTCGGGCGAGGTGTTCACCGCCATCCGCGTCCCGGCCTTGACGGTGTGGCTGGCCAGCGCCGTCGAACCGCCGATCAGCCCGGCCGCCACATCGGAGAGCGAGCCGCTCTGCCCGGCGAGCAGCGCCCCCACCCAGGCGCCGGCGAGCGGACGGACCACCGTGTGCGCGGAGTCCCACAGCGAGTCGACGTAGGGAATCTTGTCGGCGACGGCCTCGCACAGGAACAGCACACTCGCGGCGATCAGCACCTCGGGGCGCTGCAACGTCTGCGGAATGTCGTCGCTCACCCCTGTCGCGCCGAACAGGCCGAGCAGCAGCACCACCGCGTAGGCGTTGATGCCGCTGGCCCAGCCGCTGGTGAAGACGAGAGGGAGTACGGACACGGACGCGATCGTAGCCAGCCGGGCGGCCCGCGTCGTGGGCACGCGCGCGTACGGCTGAGTACGCGTACTCAGACGGCCAGATGAGTATCCGCGCGGATGGGCGCCGGGCCGCCGGGACGAGAGAGTGGAGGCACGGCAGGGGGCGTGGCGCGGTACCGCCGGCACGGGGCGGCGGAACAGCGCCCGCCACCGCCGCTCCTTCCGCCGATCCGTCGGCGGAAGCGAGAACGGGGGGCCTCGGGGAACGACCACCACGGGGGTCCGCACGGGGGAGAACCCGTATGGGGGAGTGCGGGACGGAAGTACGGGGATACACGGGGAACCTCGGGGGAACACGGGGAAAGGGGAGGGCGCCGGTCCTGGGACGGACCGGCGCCCTCCTCGTGTGCCCGCGGGGTGCCCGGGGCGCTCAGACCCTGCCGCTGACCCGCCCCTGGAGCAGCCGGGACAGGGCCGCGTGCACATCGTCGAGGGACCGCTCCGGCTGGAAGGCCTTCCAGTCGAGCGCCGCCACCAGGACCATGCCGACCAGCGCCGCCGCCGTCAGCTGGACATCGATCTCGTCGTTGAACTCGCCGGCCGCCACGCCCTCGCGCAGCACCCCCTCCACCACCGCGACCGCCTCCTGACGCACCACCATCAGGGTGGACTGCCAGGCCCGGTTGGTGCGCCACAGCTCGGCGACGTACAGCTGGGTGAAGGCCGGGTAGCGGTCGATGAAGACCAGGCCGGCGCGGATCATCGCGTCCAGCGCGTCCACCTTGCCGCCGCCCGCGCGGGCCGTCCCGTCGGCGGCCTCCTTCAGGGAGGCGGTGAGCAGGCCGACACCGTGCCTCAGCAGCTCCTCGAAGAGAACGGACTTGCTCGCGAAGTTGTAGTAGACCGTGCCCTTCGCGACCCCGGCCCGCTCGGCGATCTCGTCCACCGTGGTCGCGGAGAAGCCCTGCTCGGCGATGAGCGTGACGGCCGCCTCGTAGAGCTTCTGCCGGGTGGCCTCGCGGCGCGTGCTGCCGCCTGACCTGGCGCTGCTGCTTTCCATGGCCCCGATTCTCACAGGTACGCGCGCGTGCGGGCGCTTCCCGGGGATCACAGGCTCAGCTCCGGGTGCAGCCGGTCCAGCGTCCACACCTGGCGGCGCCGGGCCGCGAGGGCGGTCAGCGCGAGCGCCCCCGCGGTGAACGCGGCGAGCACCCCGCACGCCTGCCACACCGGGCCGAGGCCGCCGCCCGTGATCAGCCGGCGCAGCGCCTCCACGATGTAGCTCATCGGCAGGTACGGGTGGAGGGCGTTGAAGAAGCCGGGGCTCGTCTGCACGGGATAGGTGCCGCCCGCCGAGGTCAGCTGGAGCATCAGCAGCGCGAGGACGAGGATCCGGCCGGCCGCGCCGAAGCGGGCGTTCAGCCACTGCACGATCGCCGCGAAACACGCCGTGACCAGGCACAGGAAGCCGATCGTGCCGGCCGCCCGCAGCATCTGCAGACCGATCGCCCAGTGCAGCACGGCCATCAGGGCCGCCACCTGGAGCACGCCCACGGCGGCCACCGGCAGCCAGCCGGCGAACGCGATCCGCCAGGCGGGTGAGCCGGCCGCCAGGGCACGCCGGTTGAGCGGCGGGATCAGCATGTAGGCCACCATCGCGCCGACCCACAGGGACAGCGGGATGAAGTAGGGCGCGAAACCCGTGCCGTAGTTCGGCGCCTTGTGCAGGTCGTGGGAGGCCAGCTGGACCGGGTCGGCCATCACGCCGGTGCGCTGGTCGCGGTCCCGCTTGTCGTAGTCCGGGATCTTCGACGCGCCGGAGTGCAGCCCGCCGGCCAGCTTCCCGGAGCCGTCGGACAGCTTGTACAGACCGCCGTTCAGGCTCTCGGCGCCCGACTTGGCGGTGCCGATGCCCTTGTCCAGCGCGACCGCGCCGGTCTTGGCGGTGCCGAGGCCGGTGTGCAGCTTCTCGGCGCCGGTCGCGACCTTGTGCGCGCCGGTGTTCAGCTTGTTGATCTTCTTGACGGCGTCCTCGACGTCCTCGGACAGGTGCGGTGCCCGCGCGGCGAGGGCGTCGGCCTGCTTCCGCAGCGTGCCGAGGTTGTCCCGCATGGTCTTCAGGTCGCCGTCCTGGTCCGCGATGAGCTTGTTGAGGTCGTCGGCGACGGTGGCGACCTCGGCGGCGGCCGTCCTGGCCCGCTTCAGGTCCGGGCAGACCGGGTCGGGGAGGGTCGCGGTCTCGCAGCGTGCCTTGTACACCTCGTCCAGGACGGCGGAGGACGCGTGGGCGGTCTTCGCGGCGCCCGGCGCGAGCTTGACCAGCACGTCGAGGTTGTCCTTGACGGCCTTGGCCGAGTCGGCGACCAGCTTGGCGGTGTCCCCGATGGTCTTCTCGTTGCTCTTGAGGAACGGCCCCACCGTGGCGTCGACGCCGTTGACCTTGTCGGCGAGCGCCTGGGTGCCGTCGGCGACCTGCCGGGAACCGCTCTGGAGCTCGGCGGAGCCGCTGTCGAGCTTCTTGAGGCCCTTGGCCAGCTTGCCGCTGACGCCCTTGCCCTTCTTCAGCCCGTCGGCGAGGTCCTTGGAGCCCTTCTCCGCCTTCCCGATGCCCGTGTTCAGCTTGTCGGCTCCCTCGGCGGCCGTCACGGTCTTGTCGTGGATGCCGGAGAAGGACACGAAGATCTTGTCCAGGAAGGTCCGGGAGGCCTTGGTGGAGGCGGCCGTGCGGACCTCGTTGAAGACGGTGCGGGAGATCTGGCCGACGATGTAGTTGTTCGCGTCGTTGGTGCGCACCCGGAGGGCGCCGGTCTCCGGTGAGTCCCCGGAACTGGACGCGATCCGGTCGCTGAAGTCGGCGGGCATGGTCAGCGACAGGTAGTAGGTGCCGTCCTCGACGCCCTTGCGGGCCTCCTCGTCGCTCACCTCGTGCCACGCGAAGGTCCGGCTGTCGCGCAGCCCGTCGACGATGTCGTCACCGGCGGTGATCTTCTTCCCGTCCGCGGTGGCGCCCTTGTCGTCGTTGACCAGGGCCACCGGGATGCGGTCGAGGCGGCCGTAGGGGTCCCAGAAGGACCACAGGTACAGGGCGCCGTACAGCAGGGGCAGCACGAGCAGTGCCACCAGGGCGGCGCGCGGCAGCTTCCCGCGGCCGAAGCGCCTCAGCTCAAGCGCGGCCAGCCTCGGTGAGCGCATCGGCCTCCTCCTTCGGGTCGTTCGTGCCGCCGTTCGCGGCGTCCTCGCCTGGGCCGCTCCCGGCGTCCCGCGGCTGCGTGGACGCCGGCAGCGTGGATACGGAGACGCAGCCCTCGGGGGCGGTGCGGCACACGGCCACGACCGTCGTCCCCGCGCGCGCGAGGGACCGCAGGAGGTCCCAGACGTCGGCGCGCTCGGCGTCCGAGAGCTTCGTGTCGATGTCGTCGACACCGATCAGCCGGGGTCGGCCGAGCAGGGCGAGTGCCAGCGACAGCCGCAGCTCCTGCGGGCGTTCCAGGTCGCGTGCGGCCGTCCGGGAGCCCTTCGGGAGGGTTTCCAGGTCGAGTCCGGCGGCGGCGAGCGCCGCGTCGACACGCAGCCGGGCCTCGTGGACGCGGCGGGCCCGGGGGTGCAGCAGCGCGCGCAGGGAGTCGCCGAAACGGCTCTGCAGCAGGGCCCGTTCGCGCAGGTGCTCCCCGACGGTCAGGGCCGGCTCCAGGTCGGTCACCCCGGAGACGTTGGCCACCGCGCTGACGCGGCGCACGGCCGCCATGTGCCGGGGCAGCGCGCTCCCGCCGACGGTGGCCGTGCCCTCGGTGGGCTTCATCCGCCCGGTGAGCGCGAGCAGCAGGCTGGTGCGGCCGGAGCCGGACGGCCCCTCGACCGCGATCAGCGAACCGGGCTCCGCGTCCACGGTGACATCGCGGAAGGCCCACCCCCGTGGCCCCTTGAGCCCGAAGCCCTCGGCTCTGACCGCGGCCCCGACCGTGTCGCCGGTCGCGCCGGTGCGGTCCGTGCGGTCAGTGCCGTCCGTGCGGTCCGCGCCGTCCGGGTCGTCCGTGCGGTCCGTGTGGTCGGTGACGTCCACAACCCCGCCCCCTGCCCCATCTATTGAACTGACTGGTCAGTTCAAAAATACGCCCGAACCTTCGATCGACGCAAAAGCCCAGGTCAGATCGGATTGTCAGTGGCATACCTCACGATGGGCACATACGGCATTCGTGCCGTCACCCAGACGACAGGAGGTTCGTCATGGCCCACTCGTCCGCAGCCGCCGCCCGCCTGCGCCGCGCCACTGGCCCTGCCCCCTCACTGCCCGGCCCGGCGGCCGACGTGCACCCCGTGCTCCGCCGGGCCACGGCCCCGCCCGCCGCCCTCGACCTGCTCGCCCAGGCCCGTGCCGGACTGGACGAGGCCACTGTCCTGGACATGCCGAACGAACGCTACGCCACCGCCCATCTCGCCGCCCTGCGCACCGCCGCCGCCGTGCTCGCCGCCTGGGGCCGGCCCGAGACCTCCCCGCGCCGCCGGGCCCGTATCCGCAGCGCCTGGGAGGTGCTGCCCGAGATCGCGCCGGAGCTGACCGAGTGGAGCGCCCTGTTCGCCTCCGGCGCCGCGCGCCGCGCCCGCGCCGAGGCGGGCATCCAGGGGGCCGCCGGGCCACGGGACGCCGACGACCTCATACGCGATGTGGCGATGTTCCTCCGCATCGTGGAGCGGATGCTGGTCCTCCAGCCGGTCCTGCCCCAGCCGCGCCCGGACACCGCAGGGGCCGGGGACACCCCGGCCACAGCCGCCGGGGAGTCCCGGGGAACAGCCGCCCGGGAGGTCCGGGAAGCATCCGCCGGGGACGCCCGGAGCCCGGTCGTGGGGGACACCCCGGGAACAGGAGGCGACCTCCCGGACGCGAGCTGACCACGGCCGACCGGGCCGGCCCACCAGCCGCCCGCCGCCGACCCGTCGGCCTCGGCCGCCCGGCCGCCGCGCCCCACCGGCTCTCCGCCGGGCCGCCGGCCGCCCACCCGCATGCGGTCCGGTCTGATGCCCGCCGCCGACTCGAAGGCGGCGGTCGGACGTCCGCCGCCGCCTTCACCGGCTGTCCGCCGGGCCGCAGACCGCCCACCCGCCGGCGGTCCGGTCGTACGTCCGCCGCGAACCCACCGGCCCTACGCCGGGCCGCCGGCTGCCGACCCACAGGCGGTCCGGTCGTACGCTCGCCGCCGACTCGCAGGCGGTCCCGCCGGACGTCCGCCGCGAACCCACCGGCCCTACGCCGGGCCGCCGGCTGCCGACCCACAGGCGGTCCGGTCGTACGCTCGCCGCCGACTCGCAGGCGGTCCCGCCGGACGTCCGCCGCCCACCCGCAGGCGATCCGGTCGGACGCCCGCCGCGCCCCCCCGGCGATCCGGCGGGAGGTCACCGGCTCTCCGGTGGACCCGTCGGCGGTCCGGCGGGACCTCCACCCCATGACCGTGCACCGGGGCTCGCCCCCCAGCGCGACCGGCGACCGCTGCGGTGACCAGGGGCGGTGTGGAGGCAATAGGGTGGAGGTCGCCTGAAGCGTTCCACCCTGCCGAGGAGTCAACTGCCGTGTCGGACTCGATGCGCCCGCCCGTCTCCGCCCACCACCCTGAAGCGACGTCGCTGCGGTCCGACCCCCCTCGCCCCCGCGGCTCGCTCCGTACCGCCGTGGTCTGGGAGATCCTGCAGGACGCCCTCGACCGCCGGGTCAAGGCCACCGGCCGGGACGCACTGGACGTCCTGGACACCGGGGGCGGCAGCGGCAACTTCGCCGTGCCCCTCGCCCGCCTCGGCCACCGCGTCACCGTGGTCGACCCCAGCCCCAACGCCCTGTTCGCGCTGGAGCGCCGGGCCGCCGAGGCCGGCGTGGCCGACCGGGTCAAGGGCGTCCAGGGCGACGCGCACGGCCTGTTCGACGTGGTCGAGCGCGCCGGCTACGACGCCGTCCTGTTCCACGGCGTCCTGGAGTACGTGGACGACCCGGCCGGATCCGTCCGCAACGTGGTCGCCGCCCTGCGCCCCGAAGGCGTCCTCAGCCTGCTCGCCGCCGGCCTCGGCGGAGCCGTCCTCGCCCGCGCCCTCGCCGGCCACTTCACCGAGGCCCGGCAGGCGCTCCAGGACCCCGAGGGCCGCTGGGGCACCGGCGACCCCATGCCCCGCCGCTTCACCGCCGAGCAGCTGACCGCGCTCGTCGAGGGCGCCGGACTGCGGGTCGGCGCGGTGCACGGCGTGCGCGTCTTCGCCGACCTCGTGCCCGGCGTCCTGGTGGACACCGAGCCCGGTGCGCTGGACGCGCTGCTGAAGCTGGAGGCCGCGGCGGCCGAGCTGCCCGCGTTCCACTCCGTGGCCACTCAGCTGCATGTGCTCGGTGAGACGACGGGTGCCGCGGAGGCCTGAGCGCACCGGGCGCACCACCGGGATCAGCCGCTGATCAGCGGCTTGGCCGCAGATGGAGTACGCCACAAGCCCCCCGATCGAGGGGTTTGCGCCGTATGATCGAGGTACGAGGCCCGGCATGACGGGTCGGCCGCCGGGGAATGGAAGTCTCAGCGAGCCGGACGGCCATGGCGGGCTCCGGTTGGCCAATTGGCGTAGAGGGGCGGGTTTCACGGGGGCGATTCCCTGCCTATCCTGAAGGGACCCCCCGGGTCGCCCCGGCGACTGCACGATGAGGAGGACTCCGTGCCGCTCTCGGAGCACGAGCAGCGCATGCTCGAGCAAATGGAGCGAGCGCTGTACGCCGAAGATCCCAAGTTCGCGTCAGCGCTTGAGGGAAACGGGCTGCGGACGTACACCCGGCGGCGGGTCTACCAGGCGGCCGCAGGTTTCCTCGTGGGTATCGCGCTCCTCATGGCCGGAATGGTCGCACAGCTGATCTGGGTCAGCGTCGTCGGTTTCCTCGTCATGCTGGGCTGCGCCGTGCTCGCGGTCACCGGCTGGCGCAAGGCGCCGAAACCGGGCGAGCAGCCGCAGGGCGCCGCGCGCCGGCAGCCACGGCAGAAGCGCTCCATGATGGACCGGATCGAACAGCGCTGGCAGCGCCGCCGGGACGAACAGGGCCACTGACGACCACGCGCTTTCGGCGCCGGGACCACAGCAGACATACGTGAGGGGCGGCCACCATCCGGTGGCCGCCCCTCACGCGTCCCGTCAGCCCCGCTGCCCCGACGTCCGGCGCAGCGTCGGCCGGGCCGCCGCGGCCCGGTCCCTGAACGCCTGCCAGCGGGCCGACGCCGCCCACAGCACCCGGACCCCGGAGCGCGGCAGGAACAGCGCCCGCAGCCGCGCCCCGCTGCCCGCCGTGCCGCGCAGCGCCTCGGTCACCCGGCGCACATCCTGAGCCACGCCCGCCGCCGGACACGGCCGGGCCGCGAACAGCACCTGCTCCACCGCGTCCGCAACCCGGCCGACGGCGGCCCCGGCGGCCGGATCGAGCTGTCCGAGCCGCACGATCCGGTCAGCGGCCTTGCGCGGCGTCAGCGACTCGTCCGGCGGGATCCCGTGATCCCAGGCGGCGTCCGTCAGCTCCTGCCAGGCGGCCAGGGTGTGCGCCGCCGTGCCCTGCGCGGACCGGCCGTGCCCGCCGAGCCGGCGCCCGCGCACCCGCTGCCGCCACAGCAGCGGCGACAGCAGAACGGCCACCGCCAGCAGCACGCCCAGCCCGCTCAGCGCCCACCACCCCGGGCCCGCCCCGCCGTCCTCGGACCGCGGGAGCGCGGCCGCCGACGGGCTGCCGCACGCCTCCAGCCTGCGCAGTTCGCCGCCGCAGCTCTCACTCGGCGAGGCCGCCGCCGAGGGCGCCGATGAGGCGCCCTTGGACGGCAGCGCCTCGTCCGGCAGCGAGGTGCCGGGGGTGTCCGACTGGGTGTAGGACGGGGTGGTGCCACGGGTGGGGGTCGGCTCGAACCGGGTCCAGCCCACGCCCTCGAAGTACAGCTCGGGCCAGGCGTGGGCGTCCTTCTGGTTCACCGCGACCGAGCCGTCGGCCTGCGGGGTGCCGGGTGCGAAGCCCACCGCGACCCGGGCCGGGATACCGAGGGTGCGGGCCATCGCCGCCATGGTGAAGGAGAAGTGGACGCAGAAGCCTTCCTTCTTCTTCAGGAAGTTCGCGATGGCGTCGGAGCCGCGGCCCACCTTCACCGAGGTGTCGTACTGGAAGCCCCCGGTGACCGCGAAGTAGTCCTGGAGCTTGACGGCCTCGTCGTAATGGCTGGTCGCGCCCGCCGTGATCTCCCGGGCGGTGCGGGCCACCACCTTCGGCAGCGCGGCCGGCACCTTGGTGTACTCCCGCCGCAGGGCGGCGGACGGCTGCGGCGCGGCGGCCAGCTGCGCCGCGGTCGGCTCCACGTCGAGGCTGGTCACCTGGTAGGTCTCGCCGCGCGTGGTCTGCCCGCGGTCGCCGACGAGGGACATGCCGACGGGCTCGTACCGCCATCGGCCGCTCACCCGCACCTCGCTCGGCGGGTACGGCATCGGCAGCCAGTTCTGGGCGTAGGTGTCCGCCGCCGTGACGGTCGTGCGCACCTCGCCGCGCCGGACGCCCGCGCCCAGTCCGAGGGGCGTGGGCAGCCTGTCCGGCACCCCGACGACGGGCCGCTGGGCCGGTGCCCAGGTGGTGCCGTCGAAGTCGTCGAGGGAGACGATCCGCAGATACAGGTCGGAGAGGTCGTTCGAACTGGTCCGCAGGGTCAGGACCTGGCGGTCGTCGTTCGTGTTCAGGTTGTCGCGCAGCGACACCAGCGGGTTGACCGCCGAGATCGTGCCCCCGTCGCCGTTGCCCGCTCCCACGCCGGTGCCGGCGGGGTCCAGCAGACCGCCGTGCATCGCGGGCAGGACGAGCGGCACCACCAGGGCCACGCCGAGCGCGACCGCGCCGATCCGGCGTCCGGCACGCGCCGGGGCCACGGCACCCGGCTCCGGGGCGCCGGGCGACCGGGGCGCCCCGCCGAAGACCCGGCCCCACTGGGCGAGCCGCTCCCGGCCCTCGGCGAGCAGCAGCATCAGATAGCCGGCCGCCGCCACCAGGAACCACAGCCAGTCGGCGCCCCCGCCGGACAGGCCGGCGGCCACCGAGTACAGCGCGAGCAGCGGCAGCCCCGCCGGGGCCGCGCTGCGCAAGGTCACCGCCAGCAGGTCCACCAGCAGCCCGATCACCAGCACGCCGCCGAGCAGCATCAGCTTGATGCCGTCGGTGACCGGCGCCGGTATCGCGTACTGGCTGACGTCGTTCGCGCCCTGCCGGAGCAGCTCGGCGAAGTACCGGAAGGTGTCCGGGCCGGGGACCAGCCCGGCGATGGCGTGCTGCCTGGCGAACGCCAGGGTGAGCAGCAGCAGGGTGACCACGGCCTGCGCCGCCACGGTCAGCGCCCGGCCGAGCGGCACCCGGCGGGCCGCCGCGCCCACCCCGGTCTGCACGGCGAGCAGCGGGATCAGCTGGACCAGCCAGGTCGGCTCGGCGACCAGCGGCAGCAGCGCGCACGAGGTCATCAGCGTGGCCGCCGCCGCGCACAGCGCCAGTCGGGCCCGTCCGCTCATCCCCGTGCCTCCCCGCTCATCGCGGTCAGGCCGGGGCGCTCCCGCTCGGCCTGCCGCCACAGTTCGTCGAGCGAGGCGCCGCGCGGCACGCTCAGCGCCGTCCAGCCCGCCTCGCGCAGCAGCCGCAGCCGCTCCGTGTGCCGGTTGCCCGCCCGGGGCACGTCCGTCGGCTCGCGCGTCCAGACGTCGGGGTCCAGCACGAAGGCGACGGCGCCGCCGCCGCGCCGGCTCATCTTCGCGACCGTCGTGGCCTGTTCCTCGTCCAGGTCGCCGAGGAAGGCGACCAGCAGTCCCTCGTTGCCGCCGCGCAGCACGTCGTAGGCCCGGGACAGGCCCGTGCCGTCCGAGTGGTCGATCACCGCGAGGGTGTCCATCATCAGCCCGGCCGCGTCCGCCGTCTCCTGACCGGTGCCCGCGAACCCGTCGGCGCCCTCGCCGGGGGCCGCCCCGCCGCCGTCGGTGAGCAACCGCACCGAGAAGCCGCGTTCCAGCATGTGCACCAGCACCGACGCCGTGCCGGACACGGCCCACTCGAAGGCCGAGTCCGGGCCCGCGCCCTCGTAGGCCGCGCCCCGGGTGTCCAGGAGCACCGTGCACCGGGAGCGCCGGGGCTGCTCCTCGCGGCGCACCATCAGCTCGCCGTAGCGCGCGGTGGACCGCCAGTGCACCCGGCGCAGGTCGTCGCCGTAGCGGTACCCGCGCGGGATCACGTCGTCCTCGCCCGCGAGGGCCAGCGAACGCTGCCGTCCGTCGCCGTACCCCTGGGCCTCGCCGCCGAAGCGGACCGGGGCCAGCGGCTCCACGCGCGGGATGACCGTCAGGGTGTCGTACGCGTGGAAGGAACGGGTCAGCTCGCACATGCCGAACGGGTCCGTGAGCCGCAGCTGGAGCGGGCCCAGCGGATAGCGGCCCCTGAGGTCCGAGCGGACGCGGTAGGACACCTCGCGGCGGCCGCCCGGCTCCACCCGGTCCAGCACGAACCGGGGCCGCGGCCCGAGGACGTACGGCACCCGGTCCTGGAGCATCAGCAGACCGGTGGGCAGCCGGGAGACGTTGTCCATGACCAGATGCACCCGGGCCTCGCTGCCGGCCGGCACGCGCGCGGGCGCGAGGCGGCGGTTCGCGGCCACCCGGTAGCGCGTGCGGTACAGCACGGTCGCGCAGATCAGCGGGAGCACGGCGAGCAGCAGGCCGACCCGCAGCAGATCGCTCTGGCCCAGCACGAACGAGCAGATCGCGGCGGCGATCCCGGCCGCGAGGAAGGAGCGGCCACGGGTGGTGAGCCCCGCAAGGGCCGTACGGATCCCGCCCGCCTCCCCGCGGCCTGGCTCCGCCGGGCCGGCCCCCCCGGCGGACATCACAGACTCCGCGGGGGCTGCTGCGGATAGGCCGGGACGGTGCGGCCGAGGGTGCCGAAGCCGTTCTGCTGGCCCGGGGCCGCGGGCACCGGCGTGTGGTGCAGGATCTCCAGCACCACCTGCTCGGCCGTACGGCGGTTGAGCTGGGCCTGGGCGGTGGGCAGCAGACGGTGGGCGAGGACGGCGACGGCGAGAGCCTGGACGTCGTCCGGCAGCGCGTACTCCCGGCCGGAGAGGGCCGCGGACGCCTTGGCCGCGCGCAGCAGGTGCAGCGTCGCGCGCGGGGAGGCGCCGAGTCTGAGGTCGGGGTGGGTGCGCGTGGCGGCGACCAGCTCGACCGCGTACCGCCGGACCGGCTCGGCGACGTACACCCCGCGCACGGCCTCGATCAGCTTCACGATCTCGTGCGCGTGCGCCACCGGCTGGAGGTCCTCCAGCGGGCTCACCCCGCCGTGGACGTCGAGCATCTGCAACTCGGCCTCCACGCTGGGGTAGCCGACCGAGACACGCGCCATGAAGCGGTCGCGCTGGGCCTCCGGGAGCGGATAGGTGCCTTCCATCTCGATCGGGTTCTGGGTGGCGACCACCATGAACGGGCTGGGCAGTTCGTACGTCTGCCCGTCGATGGTGACCTGCCGCTCCTCCAGGGACTCCAGCAGCGCGGACTGGGTCTTGGGCGAGGCGCGGTTGATCTCGTCGCCGATCACGATCTGCGCGAAGATCGCGCCCGGCTTGAACTCGAAGTCACGGCGCTGCTGGTCCCAGATGGACACACCGGTGATGTCCGACGGCAGCAGGTCGGGCGTGAACTGGATGCGCCGCACCGAGCAGTCGATCGACCGCGCCAGCGCCTTGGCGAGCATCGTCTTGCCCACGCCGGGGACGTCCTCGATCAGCAGGTGGCCCTCGGCGAGCAGCACGGTCAGCGCGAGTCGTACGACCTCGGGCTTGCCCTCGATCACGCCCTCCACCGAACCGCGTACCCGCTCCACCGTGGCGGTCAGATCTGAGAGGCTCGCTCGATCGTCATAGGTCGTCACCCGGCCCTCCTCGGCCCGTTCTTTCCGGGCCGACGCTCTCGATGCGAAACCGGCCCACCCCGAAACACGGACACCACGCGGGAATAGTTCCGCGTGATGCCACACCCCGCATTCTTGCTGCCGTTACCGATTCGTGTCACTCGCCTGTGGACAACTGCCCCCGCGATGTCGGTCTCACGACTTCTCCGACCGCGCTCCGGGCGCGGTCGGCGGGATGTGTTCGGGGCGGCCGGCCGGTACGCCGGGTCAGGCCGGGTCGACCTCGCGCAGCAGACCGGTGCGCACGTCGAAGACGAAGCCGCGGACGTCGTCCGTGTGCAGCAGGAAGGGCGAGGTGCGCACCCGCTGCATCGACTGGCGCACGTCCTGGTCCACGTCCCGGAAGGACTCCACCGCCCAGGCGGGCCGCTGGCCGACCTCCATCTCCAGCTCGGTGCGGAAGTCCTCGGTGAGGGCCTCCAGGCCGCAGCCGGTGTGGTGGATCAGCACGACGCTGCGGGTGCCCAGCTTGCGTTGGCTGATGGTCAGGGACCTGATGACATCGTCGGTCACCACACCGCCCGCGTTGCGGATGGTGTGGCAGTCGCCGAGTTGCAGACCGAGGGCCTTGTGCAGGTCGAGGCGGGCGTCCATGCACGCGACGACGGCGACGTGCAGGACCGGCCGCGCGTCCATGCCGGGATCCGTGAACGCCTCGGCATAGTGCCGGTTGGCCTCCACGAGGCGGTCGGTCACGGGGGCGCCAGTGGTTATGGCGCCTTCGGATCCAGTGGGTACCGCTGCAGAAGTCGTCATGGTGACGACGTTACTGGTCACGTACCGCTCCGGCCTGCTGTGAGAGGGGACAAAGAACGTCATCGTGGCTTGTTGTGAGCTACCCCACACGGAGGGCAAAACTGCGCCGAACGGGTGGACCGGTGCGAAACCGTGTTCCGCCGCGTTGGGGTACGCGACGCGCAGGCCGGTTGATTGACCCGGGGACGGCGTGGACTAAAGTGACGCGAAAGCGGGAGACGAGTCTCTCCTGGCTGGTGAAACCCCCGGAGACCCCGGCGCGTGCCCGGACCCGTCTCCTCGCGCGCGCGGCGCGTACGTACGGCTCGGGGGACCGACGGTGCGTACGGCCCGCCGGAACTGAGAGGCCCCCTTGAGCCAGAGTCGACACGTCCCGGTGATGCTCCAGCGGTGCCTGGATCTGCTGGCGCCCGCCCTGGAGCAGCCCGGAGCGGTGGTCGTCGACTGCACTCTCGGCCTCGGCGGACACAGCGAGGCGCTGCTGACCCGGTTCCCCGACGCGCGGCTGGTCGCCCTGGACCGGGACAAGGAGGCGCTGCGCCTGTCCGGAGAGCGGCTGGCGCCGTTCGGGGACCGCGCCACCCTCGTGCACGCCGTGTACGACGAGCTGCCCGAGGTACTGCGCCGGCTCGGCATCGCGCGCGTGCAGGGCGTGCTGTTCGACCTCGGGGTCTCCTCCATGCAGCTGGACGAGGCCGACCGCGGCTTCGCCTACGCGCAGGACGCCCCCCTGGACATGCGCATGGACCAGACGACCGGTGTCAGCGCCGCCGAGGTCCTCAACACCTACCCGCCCGGCGAACTCGTGCGCATCCTGCGCGCGTACGGCGAGGAGAAGCAGGCCAAGCGGATCGTCTCCGCGGTCGTCAGGGAGCGCGAGAAGGAGCCGTTCAGCAACAGCGCGCGGCTCGTGGAGCTGATCCGTGACGCCCTCCCGCAGGCCGCCAAGCGCACCGGGGGCAACCCGGCCAAGCGCACCTTCCAGGCGCTGCGCATCGAGGTCAACGGCGAACTGTCCGTCCTGGAGCGGGCGATCCCGGCCGCCGTGAAGTCCCTGGACGTCGGCGGGCGCGTCGCCGTCCTGTCGTACCACTCGCTCGAAGACCGGCTCGTCAAGCAGGTGTTCGCGGCCGGGGCGACCTCCACGGCGCCGCCCGGGCTGCCGGTCGTGCCCGAGCGCTACCAGCCGCGGCTCAAGCTGCTCACCCGTGGTGCCGAACTTCCCACCGAGGAAGAGATCGCCGAGAACCGCCGGGCCGCACCGGCCAGGCTGCGGGGCGCCTTGCGCATCAGGGAGGACGTCGAGTGAGCCAGACGGGCCGGAAGGTTCCCCCCGCGCGCCGGGGGAGCGGCACCCGCCACGCACCGGGGGAGCAGTGAGCAGGAAACCCGCGCTGAAGGGGAGGGCCGCCCGGCTGGCCAGGCTCTTCCCGGCCGGCCGCGCCAAAGCGGCCCGCACTCCGTTCGTCCTCCTCGTCGTCCTGCTCCTCGGCGGCGGCCTGATCGGACTGCTGGTGCTGAACTCGGCGCTCAGCGAGGGCTCGTTCCAACTCGCCGACCTGCAGAAGCGGACGAAGAGCCTCACCGACCAGGAACAGGCCCTGCAGCGGGACATCGACGCCTACTCGGCCCCCGACGCCCTCCAGCGCCGCGCCCGCGAACTCGGCATGGTCCCCGGCGGTGACCCCGCCTTCCTCGGCCCCGACGGCACCGTCAAGGGCGTCCCCAGCGCGGCACCCGAGTCCGCCGCCCTCTCCGGCCCGGTCCCCCCCGAGGCGCTGCTCCCGGCCCCGGGCGGCCCCGCCGCCTCCGCCCCCGCGGGGGCGCCCGGGGCCCAGGCCCCCGCCGTGGGCTCCTCCGCCCCGCCCGTCCCGCCCCAGACGGCCCCCACGGCCCCCACGGCCGCCGCGCCGTCCGCCGTCCCCCCGTCCGTTCCCACCCCGACCCCCGGCAGGTGACGGAAGTGTCCGACAGGGAAGCGCCGCGCCGCCGTGTGCCCGGACCCGCCAAGCCGCCCCGGCCGCGGGGCGCCGTCCGGCGGCAGCCCGGGCCCGGCGCCCGGCCGGTCCGCCGCTCCGGCGGAGCCCGGCCCATGCCCCCGCCCCCGCTCCGGCTCGGCAGCCCCCGGCCCCGGCTGCGCCTGGTCGGCCTCGCCCTGACCCTGGTGCTGCTCACCTTCGTCGTGCGGCTGCTCCAGGTCCAGGCCGTCGACGCGAGCGCCTACGCGGCGCGGGCCGAGCAGAATCGGTATGTGGTGCACACCCTGGCCGCCGAGCGCGGCGAGATCACCGACCGCAACGGCGTCGCCCTCGCCGTCAGCGAGGACGCGTACGACATCACGGCCGACCCGACCATGTTCGGCGCCGGACAGCTGAAGATCGGCGACGGCCCGGAGAAGGCCGCCGCGCTGCTCGCCCCGATCCTGGACCAGGACCAGGCCGCGCTCGCCAAGAAGCTGCGGCCGGCGAACAGCAACTCCCGCTACGCCCGGCTCGCCGTCCGCCAGACCCCGCAGGTCTGGAAGCAGATCAAGGACCTGAAGACCACCCTCGCCAACAAGGCGGAGACCGACCACACCACCGTCAACGTGCTGGCCGGCGTCTTCGCGGACCCCAGCAGCCAGCGCGTGTACCCCAACGGCGACCTGGCCGCCGGGATACTGGGCTGGGTCAACGCCGACGGCCAGGGCGGCGGCGGTGTCGAGCAGAAGCTGAACAAGCAGCTGTCCGGGAAGGACGGCAAGCTGCGGTACGCCCAGTCCGGCGGCCGGGAGGTGCCGACGGCCGGGTCCACCGAGACACCGGCCGTGCCCGGCTCCGACGTCGAGCTGACCATCGACCGCGACATCCAGTGGGCCGCGCAGAACGCGATCAGCGAGCAGGTGAGGAAGTCCAAGGCGGACCGCGGCTATGTCATCGTCCAGGACACCCGCACCGGCCAGATCCTGGCCATGGCCAACTCGCCCGGCTTCGACCCGAACGACCTGTCGCAGGCCGACGGCGAGGCCATGGGCAACGCGGCCGTCCAGGACGCCTACGAGCCCGGCTCCACGGCGAAGGTGATGTCGATGGCGGCCGTGCTGGAGCAGAAGGCGGCCACCCCGCTCACCCATGTCGTCGTCCCCAACCGGCTGCACCGCGGCGACCGGCTCTTCCAGGACGACATCGACCACGACACCTGGTACCTCACGCTGAACGGCGTACTCGCCAAGTCCAGCAACATCGGCACCATCCTGGCCACCGGCGAACTCGGCAAGAG
Source organism: Streptomyces sp. NPDC015171 (assembly GCF_043079545.1). Lineage (NCBI taxonomy): Bacteria > Bacillati > Actinomycetota > Actinomycetes > Kitasatosporales > Streptomycetaceae > Streptomyces > Streptomyces sp. NPDC015171. The sequence goes on along the minus strand of NZ_JBIBUO010000013.1, from coordinate 204,724 downwards.
CCAGGCCGAGGCCAACCGGATCCTCTACTCCTACCTGCGCAAGTTCGGCATCGGCGGCTACACCGGTCTCGGCTTCCCCGGCGAGACCCCCGGCATCCTCGCACCGGCGCAGAAGTGGTCCACCTCGCAGCAGTACACGATCCCTTTCGGCCAGGGCTTCTCCATCAACGCGATGCAGGCCGCCTCCGTGTACTCGACCATCGCCAACGGCGGCGTCCGCGTCGAACCGACCCTGGTGCGCGGCACCAAGGGCGCCGACGGGCGCTTCACCCCGGCGCCGAAGCCCGGGCAGAGCCGGGTGGTCAGCGAGAAGACCGCCAAGAGCGTCGCCCAGATGCTGGAGTCCGTCGTCGACGACGAGCAGGGCACCGGCGTCAAGGCCCGCATCCCGGGGTACCGGGTCGCGGGCAAGACCGGCACGGCCAACCGCGTGGATCCGGCCACCGGCCGCTATCACGGCTACACCTCGTCGTTCGCCGGTTTCGCCCCCGCCGACAAACCGCGCGTCACCGTCTACTGCGCCATCCAGAACGCCACAGCGGGCAGCTACTTCGGCGGCCAGATCTGCGGCCCGATCTACAAGCAGGTGATGGAGTTCGCCCTGAAGACCCTCCAGATCCCGCCGACCGGCGCGAAGGCCGCCAACCTGCCCGTCGCGTACAAGCCCTGATCAGCACCACGGAAACACCAGGAACCAGCTCGTGACAACGATCACCCCTGACCCCGGGAACCACGGGGCCGAGAGCTCCTCTCCCGCCCGCCTCCCCCCACCGCCCCCGCCGGACCGCGCTGCACGCGGGCCCCTTTTTAGCTCCGGAGCGGGTGCGCCCGGTACGCTCACCGCCGTGCCACACGCTGATCAGTCCCAAACCACCCAGAAGGGCGCTTCCGTGACATATCCGGGACCGCCGCGACCGGCTCAGGTCTCCGCCACACCCCTCGCGGAACTGGCCGATCAGCTGGGTGCCGCCGCTCCGGCCGGCTCCGCCGGGATCACGGGGATCACCCATGACTCGCGTGCCGTCCGCCCCGGCGACCTGTACGCGGCCCTGCCGGGTGCCCGGCTGCACGGCGCCGACTTCGCCACCCAGGCCGCCGGCCTCGGCGCGGTCGCCGTGCTCACCGATCCGAGCGGCGCCGAGCGCGCCGCGGCCACCGGCCTGCCGGTCCTGGTCGTGGACGACCCGCGCGGGCGGATGGGCGAGCTGGCGGCCACGGTCTACGGCCACCCGGGCCGCGATCTGCTCCAGATCGGCATCACCGGCACCTCCGGCAAGACCACCACCGCCTACCTGGTGGAAGGCGGCCTGAAGACCGTCCGCGCCACCGGTCTGATCGGCACCGTCGAGATGCGCATCGGCGACGAGCGCATCAAGTCCGAGCGCACCACCCCCGAGGCCACCGACCTCCAGGCCCTCTTCGCCGTCATGCGCGAACGCGGGGTCGAGGCGGTCGCCATGGAGGTCTCCAGCCACGCCCTGGTCCTCGGGCGCGTCGACGGCTGCGTCTTCGACATCGCCGTCTTCAGCAACCTCAGCCCGGAACACATGGAGTTCCACTCGGGCATGGAGGACTACTTCCAGGCCAAGGCGCAGCTCTTCACGCCGGAACGCAGCAGGCTCGGCGTGGTCAACGCCGACGACGAGTACGGCCGCCGGCTCGCGAGGGAGGCGACCGTGCCGGTCGTCACCTTCTCCGCCGAGGGCCACCCGGACGCCGACTGGCGTGCCGAGGACGTCCAGGTCGGCCCCATGGACTCGACCTTCACGGTCCTCGGCCCGAACGGCGAGCGCGTCCAGGCCAGGTCGCCGCTGCCCGGCCCGTTCAACGTGGCGAACACCCTCGCCGCCGTCGTCGCCCTCGCCGCCGCCGGCCTCGACCCGCAGACCGCCGCCGACGGCGTCGCCGCCGTACCGGGCGTACCGGGCCGCCTGGAGCGCGTCGACGCCGGGCAGCCCTACCTCGCGGTCGTCGACTACGCCCACAAGACCGACGCGGTCGAGTCGGTGCTCAAGGCGCTGCGCAAGGTCACCAAGGGCCGGCTGCACGTCGTCCTCGGCTGCGGCGGCGACCGCGACCAGACCAAGCGCGCGCCGATGGGCGCCGCGGCGGCCCGGCTCGCCGACACGGCCGTACTCACCTCCGACAACCCCCGCTCCGAGGACCCCCTCGCGATCCTCGCGACCATGCTCCAGGGCGCGGCCTCCGTGCCCGCGCACGAGCGCGGCGAGGTGCTCCTCTTCGAGGACCGGGCCGCCGCCGTCGCCGCCGCCGTGGGCCGTGCCCAGGCCGGCGACACCGTGCTGGTCGCGGGCAAGGGCCACGAGCAGGGCCAGGACATCGCCGGCGTGGTCCGTCCGTTCGACGACCGCCAGGTGCTTCGCGAAGCTATCCAGAAGACCCAGGGATGAACTTGTGATCGCCCTCTCCCTCGCCGAGATCGCAGCAGTCGTCGGCGGGCAGACACACGACATACCGGATCCGTCCGCGCAGGTGACGGGACCGGTCGTCCGGGACTCCCGTGAGGTGGTGCCGGGCAGCCTGTTCGCCGCCTTCGTCGGCGAGCGCGTCGACGGCCACGACTACGCGACGGCGGTGACCGAGGCCGGCGCCGTGGCCGTGCTGGCGTCCCGGCCGGTCGGCGTCCCCGCCATCGTGGTGGACGACGTCCAGACCGCCCTCGGCGCCCTCGCCCGGCACGTCGTACACCGGCTCGGCACGACCCTCGTCGCCCTGACCGGCTCGGCCGGCAAGACCAGCACCAAGGACCTCATCGCCCAGGTGCTGAAGCGCAAGGCGCCGACGGTGTTCACGCCCGGCTCGCTCAACAACGAGATCGGGCTGCCGCTGACCGCCCTGTCCGCCACCGAGGAGACCAGGTTCCTCGTGCTGGAGATGGGCGCCCGCGGCATCGGGCACATCCGCTACCTCACCGGCCTCACCCCGCCGAAGGTCGGACTCGTCCTGAACGTCGGCACCGCGCACATCGGCGAGTTCGGCGGCCGCGAGCAGATCGCCCAGGCCAAGGGCGAGCTGGTGGAGGCGCTGCCCGCGGCCGAGGACGGCGGCGCGGCGATCCTCAACGCCGACGACCCGCTGGTCCGGGCCATGGCCTCCCGTACCAAGGCGAAGGTGGTCCTTTTCGGAGAGTCGGCCGAAGCGGACGTACGCGCCGAGAACGTACGACTCACGGACAGCGGACAGCCCGCCTTCAGACTTCACACACCCTCCGGTGCAAGCGATGTGACCATGCGCCTGTACGGTGAGCACCACGTGTCGAACGCGCTCGCCGCGGCCGCCGTCGCCCATGAGCTGGGCATGTCCGCAGCTGAGATCGCCACCGCGCTCTCCGAGGCGGGCACCCTCTCCCGCTGGCGCATGGAGGTCACCGAGCGCCCGGACGGCGTGACCATCGTCAACGACGCCTACAACGCCAACCCCGAGTCCATGCGGGCCGCCCTCAGGGCGCTCGCGGCCATGGGCAAGGGGCGCCGCACGTGGGCGGTGCTCGGCAAGATGGCCGAGCTGGGGGACGAGGCGCTCGCCGAGCACGACGCCGTCGGACGGCTCGCCGTCCGGCTCAACGTCAGCAAGCTCGTCGCCGTCGGGGGGATTGAGGCCTCCTGGCTGCAATTGGGCGCATATAACGAGGGTTCGTGGGGTGAGGAGTCGGTGCACGTGTCCGACGCACAGGCGGCGATCGACCTGTTGCGCAGCGAGCTGCGCCCGGGGGACGTCGTGCTCGTGAAGGCGTCCCGTTCGGTGGGGCTCGAAAGCGTCGCCCAGACGCTCGCCGAGGCCGGTGCCGAGGGTGAGGTTGCCGCCCGATGATGAAGCAGATCCTGTTCTCAGGAGTCATTGGCCTCTTCCTGACGCTGATCGGCACCCCGCTGCTGATCAAGCTCCTCGCCCGCAAGGGCTACGGCCAGTACATCCGTGACGACGGCCCGCGCGAGCACGCCAGCAAGCGCGGTACGCCGACCATGGGCGGTATCGCCTTCATCCTGGCGACGATCGCCGCGTACTTCCTGAGCAAGCTCATCACCGGTTACACGCCGACCTACTCCGGTCTGCTGGTCCTCGGCCTGATGTTCGGCATGGGCCTGGTCGGCTTCCTCGACGACTACATCAAGATCGTCAAGCGGCGGTCGCTCGGTCTGCGGGCCAAGGCGAAGATGGCCGGCCAGCTGATCGTCGGCATCGCCTTCGCCGTACTGTCGCTCCAGTTCTCCGACGCCCGCGGCAACACCCCGGCCTCCACGAAGCTGTCGTTCATCACCGACTTCGGCTGGTCGATCGGCCCGGTGCTGTTCGTGGTCTGGGCGCTGTTCATGATCCTCGCGATGTCGAACGGCGTGAACCTCACCGACGGCCTCGACGGCCTCGCCACCGGCGCCTCCGTCCTCGTCTTCGGCGCCTACACCTTCATCGGCGTCTGGCAGTTCCAGGAGTCCTGCGCCAACGCGGGCACCCTGACCAACCCGGGCGCCTGCTACGAGGTGCGCGACCCGCTGGACCTCGCGGTCGTCGCCTCCGCGCTGATGGGCGCCTGCCTCGGCTTCCTGTGGTGGAACACCTCGCCCGCCAAGATCTTCATGGGTGACACCGGTTCGCTGGCGCTCGGCGGTGTCCTCACCGGTCTGGCCATCCTCTCCCGCACGGAGCTGCTGGTGGCCATCATGGGCGGCCTGTTCGTCCTCATCACCATGTCGGTCGTCATCCAGGTCGGCTCCTTCCGGCTCACCGGAAAGCGCGTCTTCCGGATGGCACCGCTCCAGCACCACTTCGAACTCAAGGGCTGGTCCGAGGTCCTCGTGGTGGTCCGGTTCTGGATCATCCAGGGCATCTGTGTGATCGTCGGCCTCGGCCTCTTCTACGCGGGATGGGCAGCGGACAAGTGACCTCCACCTCGGAGCTCTTCGACTTCCAGGGCAAGCACGTCACCGTCGCCGGGCTCGGTGTCTCCGGCGTCCCGGCGGCGAAGACGCTGCACGCGCGCGGGGCCGTCGTCACGGTCGTCAACGACGGCGACGACGCCCGCGCGCGCGAGCAGGCCGCTGAGCTCCGGGCGCTCGGCATCACCGTGCGCCTGGGCGACGGGGCCACCCTGCCGGAGGGCACCGAGCTGATCGTCACCGCGCCCGGCTGGCAGCCCGACAAGCCGCTGTTCCGCGCGGCCGGCCAGGCCGGCGTGCCGGTCTGGGGCGATGTGGAGCTGGCCTGGCGCCTGCGCGGACCCGACGCGGCCCCCTGGCTGGCTGTGACGGGCACCAACGGCAAGACCACCACGGTCCAGATGCTCGCCTCGATCCTGAAGGCCGCGGGCCTGCGCACGGCCGCCGTCGGCAACATCGGCGTCTCCCTGCTGGACGCCGTCCTCGGCGAGGAGCAGTACGACGTGCTCGCCGTGGAGCTGTCCAGCTACCAGCTCCACTGGGCCCCCTCCCTGCGGGCGCACTCGGCCACCGTCCTCAACCTCGCGCCGGACCACCTGGACTGGCACGGCTCCATGGAGGCGTACGCGCGCGACAAGGGCCGCGTCTACGAGGGCAACAAGGTCGCCTGCGTCTACAACGTCGCGGACAAGGCCACCGAGGACCTGGTGCGCGAGGCCGACGTCGAAGAGGGCTGCCGAGCCGTCGGTTTCACCCTGGGCACGCCCGGCCCCTCCCAACTCGGGGTCGTGGAGGGCATCCTGGTCGACCGCGCCTTCGTCGAGAACCGGCAGAAGAACGCGCAGGAGCTGGCCGAGGTCTCCGACGTCAACCCGCCGGCCCCGCACAACATCGCCAACGCCCTTGCGGCGGCGGCCCTCGCGCGCGCCTTCGGGGTGCCGGCCAGTGCCGTACGGGACGGTCTGCGGGCCTTCCGCCCGGACGCCCACCGCATCGCCCACGTCGCCGACATCGACGGGGTCGCGTACGTGGACGACTCCAAGGCCACCAACACCCACGCCGCGGAAGCGTCGTTGGCGGCATATGATCCGATCGTATGGATTGCGGGCGGTCTGGCGAAGGGAGCGGCCTTCGACGAGCTGGTCGCCAAGTCGGCCGGGCGACTGCGCGGCGCGGTCCTGATCGGCGCCGATCGAGCCCTGATCCGCGAGGCCCTCGCGCGACACGCCCCGGAAGTACCCGTGGTCGACCTCGAACGGACCGACACTGGGGCGATGCTCCAGGCGGTGACCGAGGCGAAGCGGCTGGCTCAGCCCGGCGACACGGTGCTGCTGGCCCCGGCCTGCGCTTCCATGGACATGTTCACCAACTACAACCAGCGCGGTGACGCGTTCGCGGCGGCGGTCCGCGAACTCGACGCCTGACCCCGGCCGCCCGCCGGGCGGATCTTGGGAGGGACGCGTGGGACGGTCGACGTTCAGTGGAGGCGCCGATGCCCAGTAGCCGTACCGGTGGCAGGCCGCCCGTGCAGCGGGCGTCCCGCCGTCCCCCCGTCAGCCGTCCCCCGCGCGAGAACGCCGTCCAACGGCTCTATCTGCGGGCGCGGAAGGCCTGGGACCGGCCGCTGACCGCCTACTACCTGATCCTCGGCGGCAGCGTCCTGATCACCGTGCTGGGCCTGGTGATGGTCTACTCGGCCTCCCAGATCACCGCGCTGCAGCTGTCGCTGCCCGGGTCGTACTTCTTCCGCAAGCAGTTCCTCGCCGCGCTCATCGGCGGCGCACTGCTGTTCGTCGCCTCCCGCATGCCGGTGAAGCTGCACCGGGCGCTGGCCTACCCGATCCTGGCCGGAGCCGTCTTCCTGATGGCCCTGGTGCAGGTGCCGGGGATAGGGATGGCGGTCAACGGCAACCAGAACTGGATCTCCCTCGGCGGCTCCTTCCAGATCCAGCCCAGCGAGTTCGGCAAGCTCGCCCTGGTGCTGTGGGGGGCGGACCTGATCGCCCGCAAACAGGAGCGGAAGCTGCTGACCCAGTGGAAGCACATGCTGGTGCCGCTGGTCCCGGTCGCCTTCATGCTGCTCGGGCTGATCATGCTCGGCGGCGACATGGGCACCGCGATCATTCTCACAGCGATCCTGTTCGGCCTGCTGTGGCTCGCGGGGGCGCCGACTCGGTTGTTCGCCGGAGTGCTGTCGGTCGCCGGCCTGATCGGTGTGGTCCTGATCAAGACCAGCCCCAACCGGATGGCCCGGCTCGCCTGCATCGGAGCCACCGAGCCCAAGACGGGGGTCGCCGACTGCTGGCAGGCCGTGCACGGCATCTATGCCCTGGCCTCCGGCGGACTCTTCGGCTCCGGGCTGGGCGCGAGTGTGGAAAAATGGGGCCAACTCCCGGAAGCCCACACCGACTTCATCTTCGCCGTCACCGGTGAGGAACTGGGCCTCGCGGGGACGCTGTCGGTGCTCGCCCTGTTCGCGGCTCTAGGCTATGCGGGTATCCGCGTGGCCGGACGCACGGAGGACCCCTTCGTGAGGTATGCCGCGGGAGGTGTGACCACCTGGATCACCGCCCAGGCGGTGATCAACATCGGTGCGGTGCTCGGCCTGCTGCCGATCGCCGGCGTCCCTCTCCCGCTGTTCTCCTACGGAGGTTCCGCCCTGCTGCCGACCATGTTCGCCATCGGGTTGCTGATCGCCTTCGCACGCGACGAGCCCGCTGCGCGGGCGGCGCTTGCGACGCGGCAACCTCGCTTTGGTAGAAAGCGGGCAGGAGGTCCTGGTGCCGAGCGGGGGCCTCGGAGATGGAACACGATGCGACGGCGTGCCTCGGCGGCGCGTTCGTCCGGAGAGCGGTGAATTTCGGTGCATGTCGTACTCGCCGGTGGGGGGACCGCCGGCCACATCGAGCCCGCGCTCGCCCTCGCGGACGCCCTGCGCAGGCAGGACCCGACCGTGGGGATCACGGCCCTGGGCACGGAGCGCGGCCTGGAGACCCGGCTCGTCCCGGAGCGCGGCTATGAGCTGGCACTGATCCCGGCGGTGCCGCTGCCCCGCAAGCCCACACCCGAGCTGATCACCGTCCCGGGCCGGCTGCGCGGCACGATCAAGGCCGCGGAGCAGATCCTGGAGCGCACCAAGGCGGACTGCGTGGTCGGCTTCGGCGGCTACGTCGCCCTGCCCGCCTACCTGGCCGCCAAGCGCCTCGGGGTGCCGATCGTGATCCACGAGGCCAACGCCCGCCCCGGCCTTGCCAACAAGATCGGCTCGCGGTACGCGGCCCGGGTCGCCGTCTCCACCCCGGACAGCAAGCTGCGTGACGCCCGCTACATCGGCATCCCGCTGCGCCGCTCCATCGCCACGCTGGACCGCGCCGCCGCCCGCCCGGAGGGCCGCGCCCGCTTCGGCCTCGACCCGAACCTGCCCACGCTGCTGGTCTCCGGCGGCTCCCAGGGCGCCCGGCGGCTGAACGAGGTGGTCCAGCAGGTCGCCCCGTGGCTCCAGCAGGCCGGGATCCAGATCCTGCACGCGGTCGGCCCGAAGAACGAACTGCCGCAGGTGCACCAGATGCCGGGGATGCCGCCCTACATCCCGGTAAGTTACCTGGACCGGATGGACCTCGCGTACGCCGCGGCCGACATGATGCTCTGCCGCGCGGGCGCGATGACCGTCGCCGAACTCTCCGCCGTCGGGCTCCCGGCCGCCTACGTCCCGCTGCCCATCGGCAACGGCGAACAGCGGCTGAACGCCCAGCCGGTGGTCAAGGCCGGCGGCGGGCTCCTCGTCGACGACGCGGAACTGACGCCCGAGTGGGTGCAGCAGAACGTGCTGCCCGTGCTCGCCGACCCGCACCGGCTGTACGAGATGTCCCGCGCGGCAAGCGAGTTCGGCCGCCGGGACGCCGACGACCTCCTCGTCGGCATGGTGTACGAGGCGATCGCCTCGCGCCGTTAGGACCGTATGACGAAAGGGCGATGAGCGTGGCCGGACCGACGACCGCCGAGCGCGGTGAACGACAGCAGGAGTCGTCCGGCCCGCCGTCCGCCCGCAGGCTCGGGCGGCTCCGCCTTCGTACGATCGTCATCCTGGCCGTTCTCGTGCTGCTCCTCGGCGGCGGTTCCGTCTGGGCGTTGTACGGCTCCGCGTGGCTGCGGGTCCGGCACGTCTCGGTGTCGGGCACGCTGCTGCTGACCCCCGCGCAGGTCCGCGAGGCCGCGGCCGTGCCCGTCGGGAAGCCCATGATTTCCGTCGACACGGAGGCCATCGAAGCCCGACTCCGCCGGAAATTGCCCCGAATTGACACCGTAGATGTGGTTCGCTCCTGGCCGCAGGGAATCGGCCTGAAAGTGAGTGAGCGCACTCCGGTTCTGTTGGTCCGAAAGGGCGGGGACTTCGTCGAAGTCGATGACGAAGGTGTCCGGTTCGCCACGGTTCCGCAGGCGCCGAAAGGCGTCCCGACCCTGGAATTGGCCGCCTCGCGGAAGGATTCCGGCGCCGCGAGCCTCCGGCGTTTCGGCTCGGACCGGCTGGTGCGCGAGGCCGTCCGGGTCGCCGGCGACCTGCCCGCCGCCGTGGCGCAGACCACCCGGACCGTCCAAGTCCGCTCCTACGACGCCATCTCGCTGGAGTTGGGCGACGGGCGCACGGTGGCATGGGGCAGCGGCGAGAACGGCCGCGCCAAGGCACGAGCCCTCACGGCACTTATGAAAGCAGCTCCCGGGGCGCGGTACTTCGATGTCAGCGTTCCCACCGCCCCTGCGTCATCGGGGAGTTGACGCACATCAGCGCAGGCCAGCACCCTGGTTGGGCACCGCTATGGCTGATCACATAGGGTGAAAAGAAAAACGGGAGGTTCGGCGTGTTCGTTGAACGGGCGCCACTTGTCGACTTAGTGTCCTGTTCAGAAGACTCCAGGGAACAGACACACTGGTAACCCTAAACTTCAAGGTTAGGGTTCGGGTCGGCGCTACGGACCGTCCCATTCGGCATCTGTCGTCCCCGCGCGGGGCACCGCGCGGCGGCGACAACGTAATTCGAGGCGAGAGGCCTTCGACGTGGCAGCACCGCAGAACTACCTCGCAGTCATCAAGGTCATCGGTGTCGGCGGCGGTGGTGTCAATGCCATCAACCGGATGATCGAGGTCGGTCTCAAGGGCGTCGAGTTCATCGCCATCAACACCGACGCACAGGCGCTGTTGATGAGCGATGCCGACGTCAAGCTCGACGTCGGCCGCGAGCTCACCCGCGGACTCGGCGCCGGAGCCAACCCGGCCGTCGGCCGCAAGGCCGCCGAGGACCACCGCGAGGAGATCGAGGAGGTCCTCAAGGGGGCCGACATGGTCTTCGTGACGGCCGGCGAAGGCGGCGGCACCGGCACCGGCGGCGCCCCCGTCGTGGCCAACATCGCGCGTTCGCTCGGCGCCCTCACCATCGGCGTGGTCACCCGGCCGTTCACCTTCGAGGGGCGGCGCCGGGCCAACCAGGCCGAGGACGGCATCGCCGAGCTGCGCGAAGAGGTCGACACCCTCATCGTCATCCCGAACGACCGGCTGCTGTCCATCTCGGACCGCCAGGTCTCGGTCCTGGACGCCTTCAAGTCCGCCGACCAGGTCCTGCTCTCCGGTGTTCAGGGCATCACCGACCTCATCACCACCCCCGGTCTGATCAACCTCGACTTCGCCGACGTCAAGTCGGTCATGTCCGAGGCCGGTTCGGCCCTGATGGGCATCGGCTCGGCCCGCGGCGACGACCGTGCGGTGGCCGCGGCCGAGATGGCGATCTCCTCGCCCCTGCTGGAGGCGTCCATCGACGGCGCCCGGGGTGTGCTGCTCTCCATCTCCGGCGGCTCCGACCTCGGTCTGTTCGAGATCAACGAGGCGGCCCAGCTGGTCAGCGAGGCCGCCCACCCCGAGGCCAACATCATCTTCGGCGCGGTCATCGACGACGCCCTCGGCGACGAGGTCCGGGTCACCGTGATCGCGGCCGGCTTCGACGGCGGACAGCCGCCGGCCCGCCGGGACAACGTCCTCGGTTCGGCCTCCACCGCGGGCCCCGCCCGCCGCGAGGAGCCCGCCCCGGCCCGGTCCGGCGAGCCCAGCCGGCCCAGCTTCGGCTCCCTCGGCAGCGTCAAGCCGAAGGAGGAGCCGGAGCCGGTGCCCGAGCCGGTGGCCGACATCCCGGTCACCCCGCCGGTGACCCCGTCGCCCCGGACCTACGCGGACAGTGCGGCCGAGGAACTGGACGTTCCGGACTTCCTCAAGTGATAGGACAGCGCGAGAGCGTGAGCGGCGCGCACTTCGCCTTCACCGATCGGTGGGGCGGGGTGAGCGCCGCTCCGTATGAGGAGCTGAACCTCGGCGGCGCCGTCGGCGACGCGCCCGAGGCGGTGCACGGCAACCGCAAGCTGGCGGCCGAGTCGCTCGGCCTCGACCCGGGCCTGGTCGTCTGGATGAACCAGGTGCACGGCGCCGAGGTCGCCGTGGTCGACGAAGCGTGGGGCGACCGGCCGGTGCCGGAGGTCGACGCGATCGCCACCACCCGGCGCGGACTCGCCCTGGCCGTCCTGACCGCCGACTGCGTGCCGGTGCTGCTGGCCGACCCCGTCGCCGGGGTGGCCGCCGCGGCCCACGCGGGCCGGCCCGGCATGGTCGGGGGGGTCGTCCCCGCGGCCGTACGGGCCATGATCGAACTCGGCGCCGCACCGGAGCGGATCGTCGCCCGCACCGGACCGGCCGTCTGCGGCCGGTGCTACGAGGTGCCGCAGGAGATGCGCGCCGAGGTGGCGGCCGTCGAGCCGGCGGCGCACGCTGAGACGAGCTGGGGCACGCCGGCGGTCGACGTGAGCGCCGGCGTGCACGCGCAGCTCGACCGGCTCGGGGTGCGCGACCGGGCGCAGTCGCCGGTGTGCACGCTGGAGTCGGCCGATCACTTCTCGTACCGCCGCGACCGCACCACCGGGCGGCTCGCGGGCTATGTCTGGCTGGACTGATAGGGCATGACGGACCGTAAGACCGAACTCGCCGCAAATCTGGCGAAGGTGGAGGAGCGCATCACCGCCGCGTGCGTGGCGGCCGGGCGCAAGCGGGAAGAGGTGACCCTGATCGTGGTCACCAAGACCTACCCGGCGAGCGATGTGCGGATCCTGTCGGAACTCGGCGTGCGGCACGTCGCCGAGAACCGGGACCAGGACGCGGCCCCCAAGGCGGCGGCTTGTGCGGATCTGCCCCTCAAGTGGCACTTTGTCGGCCAGTTGCAGACCAACAAGGTGCGTTCCGTGGTCGGTTACGCCGATGTCGTGCAGTCGATCGACCGCTCCCGGCTCGTCACCGCCCTCTCCAAGGAGGCGGTGCGCGCCGAACGCGAGCTGGGCTGCCTGATCCAGGTCGCACTGGACGCCGGTGAGAGCGAGCGGGGGGAGCGCGGTGGCGTCGCCCCGGGCGGCATCGCCGAGTTGGCCGGCCTCGTCGCGCGCTCGCCCGGGCTTCGGCTGGACGGACTGATGACCGTCGCGCCGCTCACCGGGGAATACGCGGGGCGTGAACAGGCGGCGTTCGGGCGCCTCATGGATTTGTCGACTGACCTGCGCCGAGCCCATCCGACTGCAACCATGGTGTCGGCAGGGATGAGTGCGGACCTCGAACAGGCCGTGGCAGCCGGGGCGACACATGTGCGCGTCGGCACTGCGGTACTCGGAGTCCGCCCCAGGCTCGGGTAACGTCGCCAGGAAGTCGGACCACAGCAGAAAATATGGTCAATGCCCGTCGAAGTGGGCACACGACCACGTGGATCGCGGGCACTTGGCAGTCGTCAGCCGATCCACCACAGAGCGGAGGACTCAGAGCATGGCCGGCGCGATGCGCAAGATGGCGGTCTACCTCGGCCTCGTGGAGGACGATGGGTACGACGGCCGCGGATTCGACCCCGACGACGATTTCGAGCCCGAACTCGACCCGGAGCCCGAGCGGGACCACCGACGGCATGAATCGTCACATCAGCCGCACAGCGCGCATCAGTCCCAAAGGGACGAAGAGGTGCGAATCGTGCAACCGCCCACGCCTCGCGAACCGGTGGCCCGTTCGGCTTCGCTCGCCGCGGAATCCGGACGCCCGGCGCGCATCGCGCCCGTGGCATCCATCACACAAGAACGCCAGTCCCTGGAGAAGAACGCGCCGGTGATCATGCCCAAGGTCGTGTCGGAACGAGAGCCGTACCGGATCACCACACTTCACCCCCGGACCTACAACGAGGCCCGTACCATCGGGGAACACTTCCGCGAGGGCACTCCGGTGATCATGAATCTGACTGAGATGGATGACACAGATGCGAAGCGACTTGTCGACTTTGCGGCCGGTTTGGTGTTTGGTCTTCACGGCAGTATCGAGCGGGTGACGCAGAAGGTGTTCCTGTTGTCTCCTGCTAACGTCGATGTCACGGCGGAGGACAAGGCCCGCATCGCAGAGGGCGGGTTCTTCAACCAGAGCTGAGACGTACGACCGGATCGACGCACGGAAGAACATGGGACAGGGGAGAGGGAACCACAAGCCATGAGCGTGTTCGCGCAGGTGATCTACATCGCGCTGATGGTGTTCCTCGTCGTGCTCATTTTCCGGCTCGTCATGGACTACGTCTTCCAGTTCGCCCGCTCATGGCAACCCGGCAAGGCGATGGTGGTCGTACTGGAGGCCACCTACACTGTCACCGATCCACCGCTGAAGCTTCTGCGGCGGTTCATCCCGCCGCTGCGTCTCGGGGGCGTGGCGCTCGACCTGTCCTTCTTCGTACTGATGATCATCGTCTACATTCTCATCTCCATTGCGCGGAACTTCGTGAGATGAAAGTGGACGATACGGTCTTGCCGACTGCCGATGACTACGTTGAGGTGAAGAGATGCCGTTGACCCCCGAGGACGTGCGGAACAAGCAGTTCACGACCGTCCGCCTCCGAGAAGGCTATGACGAGGACGAGGTCGATGCCTTCCTCGATGAGGTCGAAGCCGAACTGACCCGTCTGCTCCGCGAGAACGAGGACCTGCGCGCGAAGCTGGCCGCGGCGACACGAGCCGCTGCCCAGAACCAGCAGAACATGCGCAAGCCTCCGGAACAGGACCAGCAGCAGGGCATGCCGCAGCAGGGAATGCCTCAGCAGGGCATGCCGCAGCAGGGGATGCCGCAGCAGGGGATGCCGCAGCAGGGCATGCGAGGTCCCGGCGCTCCGGTGCCCGCCGGCATATCGGGCCCGCCGCAGCAGCAGATGGGTGGCCCCATGGGTGGCCCGCCCCAGCTGCCGAGCGGTGCCCCGCAGCTGCCCGCCGGTCCCGGTGGTCAGGGCGGCCCGCAGGGTCCCGGTCCGATGGGCCAGGGTCCGATGGGTCAGGGCCCGATGGGTGGTCAGCCGCCCATGCAGCAGCAGATGGGTGGTCCGATGGGCGGCCCCATGGGCGGTCCGATGGGCGGCCCCGGTCAGGGCCCCGGTGGCGACAGCGCCGCCCGAGTCCTCTCGCTGGCCCAGCAGACCGCCGACCAGGCGATCGCCGAGGCCCGTTCCGAGGCCAACAAGATCGTCGGTGAGGCCCGCAGCCGCGCCGAGGGTCTGGAGCGCGACGCCCGAGCCAAGGCCGACGCCCTGGAGCGGGACGCGCAGGAGAAGCACCGTGTCGCCATGGGCTCCCTGGAGTCCGCGCGCGCCACGCTGGAGCGCAAGGTCGAGGACCTGCGCGGCTTCGAGCGCGAGTACCGCACGCGGCTGAAGTCGTACCTGGAGTCGCAGCTGCGTCAGCTGGAGACCCAGGCCGACGACTCGCTGGCCCCGCCGCGCACTCCGGCCACCGCTTCGCTGCCGCCGTCCCCGGCGCCCTCCATGGCACCGGCCGGCGCGAGCGCCCCGTCCTACGGCGGCAACCAGACGATGGGCGGCTCGCCCGCTCCGTCCGGCCCGTCCTACGGCGGTCAGCAGCAGATGACCCCCGCGATGACCCAGCCCATGGCTCCGGTCCGTCCGCAGGGTCCGTCCCCGATGGGCCAGGCTCCCTCGCCGATGCGTGGGTTCCTGATCGACGAGGACGACAACTGAGCACCAGGCACAGTGAGTAGTACGCCATAGGCGTCGGCAGCGTTCAGGGCGTGGCCCCGGGTTTCGATCCGGGGCCGCGCCCTTTTTACGCGGGTTGCGCGCGGTGGTTCAGGGGGCGCGGAGTGTTCCTGCGGGGGCATCCTCGCGCGGGGCGCGGGGCGCGGGGCGCGGGGCCGTTCGTCGCGCGATGCCACGGCGCCATTCGTCGCGCGGGACATGCGCGGACATGGGGGCATGCGCTGTGCGGCTCCGCCGCGCGGGTGTGCGCGGACCGCGGTCCCGCGCACGCGCACGCGGGGGGAGGGGCGGCCCGCCCCGGCGCGGCCGGTCGCTTTCCGGGACGCCGAAGGCCCGGCCCCCGCAGCGGGGGCCGGGCCTTCGACTGTGCTGCGGCTACGCCTTGCGCAGGCGGAACGTGAGCGACAGACCCTCGTCCGTGAACGGCTCGCCGAAGGTGTCATCCGCCTCGCCCTGGGCGAAGTCGGTGGCGAGGACCTCGTCGGCGATCAGTCCGGCGTGCTCGGAGAGGCCCGCGATGACCGCCGGGTCCGTGGACGTCCAGCGCAGGGCGATCCGGTCGGCGACGTCCAGGCCGCTGTTCTTGCGGGACTCCTGGATCAGCCGGATCGCGTCACGGGCCAGGCCCGCCTGCCGCAGCTCCTCGGTGATCTCCAGGTCCAGCGCCACCGTGGCACCGGAGTCGGAGGCCACCGACCAGCCCTCGCGCGGCGTCTCCGTGATGATCACCTCGTCCGGGGCGAGGGCGACCGTCTCACCGTCGACCTCGACGGAGGCCGTGCCCTGGCGCAGGGCGAGCGAGAGGGCGGCCGCGTCGGCGCCCGCGACGGCCTTCGCCACTTCCTGGACCCGCTTGCCGAACCGCTTGCCGAGCGCCCGGAAGTTGGCCTTGGCGGTGGTGTCGACGAGGCTGCCGCCGACCTCGCTGAGCGAGGCCAGCCCCTCGACGTTCAGCTCCTCGGTGATCTGCGCGTGCAGCTCCGGGTCGAGGTTCTCGAAACCGGTGGCCGCGATCAGCGCACGGGACAGCGGCTGACGGGTCTTGACGCCCGACTCCGCGCGCGTGGCGCGGCCCAGCTCCACCAGCCGGCGGACCAGGACCATCTGCCGGGACAGCTCCGGGTCGATCGCCGACAGGTCCGCCTCCGGCCAGCCGGCCAGGTGCACGGACTCCGGGGCGCCCGGGGTGACCGGAACGACCAGGTCCTGCCACACCCGCTCGGCGATGAACGGGGTGATCGGGGCCATCAGCTTGGTGACCGTCTCCAGCACCTCGTGCAGGGTGCGCAGCGCGGCCTTGTCGCCCTGCCAGAAGCGGCGGCGCGAGCGGCGGACGTACCAGTTCGACAGGTCGTCGACGAACGCGGAGAGCAGCTTGCCTGCGCGCTGGGTGTCGTACGCCTCCAGCGCCTGGGTCACCTGGTCGGTCAGCGCGTGCAGCTCGGACAGCAGCCAGCGGTCCAGCACCGGGCGCTCGGCCGGGGCCGGGTCGGCGGCGGACGGCGCCCAGTTCGACGTACGGGCGTACAGCGCCTGGAAGGCGACCGTGTTCCAGTAGGTGAGGAGCGTCTTGCGGACGACCTCCTGGATGGTGCCGTGGCCGACCCGGCGGGCCGCCCACGGGGAACCGCCGGCCGCCATGAACCAGCGCACCGCGTCGGCGCCGTGCCGGTCCATCAGCGGGATCGGGTCCAGGGTGTTGCCCAGGTGCTTGGACATCTTGCGGCCGTCCTCGGCGAGGATGTGCCCCAGGCAGACGACGTTCTCGTACGACGACTTGTCGAAGACGAGGGTGCCGACCGCCATGAGGGTGTAGAACCACCCTCGCGTCTGGTCGATCGCCTCGGAGATGAACTGCGCCGGGTACCGGCTCTCGAACAGCTCCTTGTTCTTGTGGGGGTAGCCCCACTGCGCGAACGGCATCGAGCCCGAGTCGTACCAGGCGTCGATGACCTCCGGCACGCGCGTGGCCGTCTTGCCGCAGCCGTCGTGACGGCAGGCGAAGGTGACCGCGTCGATGTACGGGCGGTGCGGGTCGAGGCCCGACTGGTCCGTGCCGGTCAGCTCGGTCAGCTCCGCGCGGGAGCCGGCGACGGTGAGGTGGTCGTCCTCGCAGCGCCAGATCGGCAGGGGGGTGCCCCAGTAGCGGTTGCGGGACAGCGCCCAGTCGATGTTGTTGCTCAGCCAGTCACCGAAGCGGCCGTGCTTGACCGTCTCCGGGAACCAGTTGGTCTTCTCGTTCTCCTGGATCAGGCGGTCCTTGACCGCCGTCGTGCGAATGTACCAGGAGGGCTGCGCGTAGTAGAGCAGCGCGGTGTGGCAGCGCCAGCAGTGCGGGTAGCTGTGTTCGTACGGCAGGTGCTTGAAGAGGAGGCCGCGCTGCTTCAGGTCCTCGGTGAGCTTTTCGTCCGCCTTCTTGAAGAAGACGCCGCCGACCAGCGGGACGTCCTCCTCGAAGGTGCCGTCCGGGCGGACCGGGTTGACCACGGGCAGGCCGTAGGAGCGGCAGACCTTGAGGTCGTCCTCACCGAAGGCCGGGGACTGGTGGACCAGACCCGTACCGTCCTCGGTGGTCACGTAGTCGGCGTTGACCACGTAGTGGGCCGGCTCCGGGAACTCCACCAGCTCGAACGGACGTTGATAGGTCCAGCGCTCCATCTCGGCGCCGGTGAAGGTCTGGCCCGTGGTCTCCCAGCCCTCGCCGAGCGCCTTGGCGACGAGCGGCTCGGCGACGACGACCTTCTCCTCGCCGTCGGTGGCGACGACGTAGGTGACGTCGGGGTGCGCGGCGACCGCCGTGTTGGACACCAGGGTCCAGGGGGTCGTCGTCCACACCAGGAGCGCGGCCTCGCCGGCGAGCGGACCGGAGGTGAGCGGGAAACGGACGTACACGGACGGGTCGACGACCGTCTCGTAGCCCTGCGCCAGCTCGTGGTCGGACAGGCCGGTGCCGCAGCGCGGGCACCAGGGGGCGACGCGGTGGTCCTGGACCAGCAGGCCCTTGCCGAAGATCTCCTTCAGCGACCACCAGACGGACTCCACGTACTCGGGGTCCATGGTCCGGTAGGCGTCGTCCAGGTCGACCCAGTAGCCCATGCGGGTCGTCAGCTCGGCGAACGCGTCGGTGTGCCGGGTCACGGACTCGCGGCACTTGGCGTTGAACTCGGCGATGCCGTACGCCTCGATGTCCTGCTTGCCGGAGAAGCCGAGCTCCTTCTCGACGGCCAGCTCGACGGGCAGGCCGTGGCAGTCCCAGCCGGCCTTGCGGCCCACGTGGTAGCCGCGCATCGTGCGGAAGCGGGGGAAGACGTCCTTGAAGACGCGCGCCTCGATGTGATGCGCGCCCGGCATGCCGTTGGCGGTGGGCGGGCCCTCGTAGAACACCCACTCCGGGCGGCCCTCGGACTGCTCCAGGCTCTTCGCGAAGATCTTCTGCTCGCGCCAGAAGTCGAGCACGGCGTGCTCAAGGGCGGGCAGGTCGACCTGTGCGGGCACCTGGCGGTACGTCGGCGCTGTCATCTGCGAGCATCCTCCAACGGACTTGCTGCCTTCCGTCGGAGGGACGAGAGCCTTCGTTCCTGTCTACGCCGTGTGCGGCGCGCTCCCGCGGTACCACCCTCCTTGGCCCGCCGCCGCGCCGTACACGTCGGTGAGCCCCCTCATTGGGGTCGCGATGCCGGTTCTACTCGCCCCGGCCTCGCGGCTGCGGCTTTCCTCCGGCGGCTCCGGGGTGATCTTCACGTCGCGCCGGCCCCCGGGCTCACACCGTCCCCGGGTCGCTCTGGGCTGCCTACGCCGCTACTCGTCCCCATCCACGCTTCTCGCTGCGCCCAGTGTACGGCGCCGCGCGGACAGCGGCGGACCGGTTTTCCCCGGCGCGCGGGCGGATCTCGCGTGACCTGCTCTTATGACCCGAATGGCGAGGGTGCGGGCGCGCTGGTTCGGGCCGGCGGGGCCCGGCGGATTACCCGGCGGGGAGCTGGGCACAACGGATGCAGGCCCGTGGCGCGGGGGGTGCGGGCGGGCGAATCGGGCGGTGTGCCCCGTTGCCGCGGGACTCAAGTCGATTTATCGTCCCAGCACGATTCGCGAGCAAGATCACAATATGTGAAGGGGTCGCGGCCATGGTGGCGAAGAAGACCGCCGTACAGCAGCCGGCGACCGGGAAATCCGGCGCGAGGCCTGCCACCAAGAAGACGGCCCCGGGCAAGACGGCCGCCATGAATGCGACGTCGACGAAGACGGCCGCCGAGAAGGCGACGGCCGAGGCGACGGCTGAGAAGGCTGTCGACGCGACGGCCGACGAGACGGCTGGGCAGGCGACCGGCGGCAGGACGCCCGCCGAGGAGTCGCGTGCCGTGAAGCCGGACGGCAAGGAGGCCGCGCACGGGGACGCGGCGCACAAGGGCGCGGCGCACAAGGACGCGGCCCACAAGGACGTAGCGGCCAAGAAGGCCGCCGCCAAGAAGGCCCCTGCGAAGAAGGCCGCCGCGGAGAAGGCCGCTGCCGGGAAGCCGGCGGCTGGCGAGGAGGAGGCCGGCAAGGAGGAGGCCGGCAGGAAGCCGGCCGCGAGGGCGGTGGCCGCGAAGAAGACGGCCGCAGACAAGATCGTCGCCGAGAAGACCGTCACCGGGAAGGCCGAGGGCAAGGGCAGGAAGGCCGCGGGCGAGAAAGCGGCGGCCGGGAAGAGCACGGCCAAGAAAGCGGGCGCGGCGCGGGCCGCCAAGCAGACGGGAGCCACGACCGTGGTTGCGAAGAAGACTCCTGGCACGGCCACGACGGACCAGACCGCCGTTCCGAAGGCGCGGATCGCGGCGGCCGAGCCCGCCGAGCTGGCGGTACGCCCCGGTGAGGACCCCTGGACCCCTGAGGAGGTCGCCGAGGCCCGCGCCGAGCTGGAGTCCGAGATGACGCGGCTGCGGGAGGAGATCAGCTCCTCCGAGGCGTCCATCGTCGGCCTGATGCGGGACTCCGGGGACGGCGCCGGCGACGACCAGGCCGACACCGGCACCAAGAACATCACGCGCGAGCACGAGATGGCGCTGGCCGCCAACGCGCGCGAGATGCTGATCCAGACCGAGCGCGCCCTGGACCGACTGGACTCGGGCACCTACGGCCTGTGCGAGAACTGCGGCAATCCCATCGGCAAGGCCCGGATGCAGGCCTTCCCGAGGGCCACGCTGTGCGTGGAGTGCAAGCAGAAGCAGGAACGCCGCTCCTGAGCATGGGGGGCTCGCGAGGTGTGCCGTAGTCTCGTCCTCAGTCAGGCACCTAGGTTGAGGGACTCACGTGGCAGAGGCGGAGCGCATCATCGGTACGCCGGACACCCCGGACGACGGCGGCGAACGGACGGCGGCGGCCGGCGCACCCGCCGGCTCCGCCGCGACCGGGGAGGCCGGCACGGACGAGCGGCAGACCCCGGCCGCCCAGCGGACCGGCCGCGGGCGCCGGATCGCCGTGCTGTTCGCGGTGGCCGCGTTCGCGTACGCCCTCGACCTGATCAGCAAGATGCTCGTCGTCTCGCGGCTGGAGGGCCGCGCGCCGATCCGGGTCCTCGGGGACCTGCTGGAACTGCACGCGATCCGCAACCCCGGTGCCGCCTTCGGGTTCGGCGCGGCCTTCACGGTGATCTTCACGCTGATCGCCGCTGCCGTGATCGTGGTGATCATCCGGCTGGCCCGCAAGCTGTACAGCTTCCCCTGGGCGGTCGCGCTCGGCCTGCTGCTCGGCGGTGCGCTCGGCAACCTCACCGACCGGATCTTCCGGGCGCCGGGCGTCTTCGAGGGCGAGGTGGTGGACTTCATCGCGCCCCAGGGCTTCGCGGTCTTCAACCTCGCCGATTCGGCGATCGTGTGCGGCGGCATCCTGATCGTGCTGCTGTCCTTCCGCGGCCTCGACCCCGACGGCACGGTCCACAAGGACTGAGCGCGAAGCGCGGGAGTTGTCCACAGGCCCGTTCGGCGGCCGTGGCCCCGTCCGGCATACTCGACGGGTGAGCACGATTCCCGAGATCCGCACCCTGCCCGTGCCCGACGGCCTGGAGGGCGAGCGCGTCGACGCCGCCATCTCCCGAATGTTCGGCTTCTCCCGCACGAAGGCGGCGGAGCTTGCCGCCGCCGGCAAGGTCCAGGTCGACGGCGCGGTGGTCGGCAAGTCCGAGCGGGTGCGCGGCGGCGCCTGGCTGGAGGTCGAGATGCCGCAGGCGCCCGCGCCGGTGCAGGTGGTCGCCGAGCCGGTCGAGGGCATGGAGATCGTGCACGACGACGATGACGTGGTCGTGATCGTCAAGCCGGTCGGTGTGGCCGCGCACCCGTCGCCGGGCTGGTCGGGACCGACCGTGATCGGCGGCCTCGCCGCCGCCGGATACCGGATCTCCACGTCCGGTGCCGCCGAGCGCCAGGGCATCGTGCACCGTCTGGACGTCGGCACCTCGGGCCTGATGGCGGTCGCCAAGTCGGAGTACGCGTACACGTCGCTCAAGCGCCAGTTCAAGGAGCGCACGGTCGACAAGCGCTACCACACCCTGGTCCAGGGCCACCCCGACCCGACCAGCGGCACCATCGACGCCCCGATCGGCCGCCACCCGAACCACGACTACAAGTGGGCGGTCACGGCCGAGGGCAAGCCCTCCGTGACCCACTACGACCTCATCGAGGCCTTCCGCTCCGCCTCCCTGCTCGACGTGAAGCTGGAGACCGGCCGCACCCACCAGATCCGCGTCCACATGTCGGCGCACCGCCACCCGTGCGTCGGCGACCTCACCTACGGCGCCGACCCGACCCTGGCCAAGCGGCTGCACCTGACCCGCCAGTGGCTGCACGCCGTGCGCCTCGGCTTCGAGCACCCCGGCGACGGCTCCTGGGTGGAGTTCGCGAGCGAGTACCCCGCGGACCTCCAGAACGCCCTCGACCAGGTCCGTGAGGAGACGTGGGGATGAGCCCGCCCTGCACCGTCCGGGTCGCGGAGGACCCCGCCGACCGCGAGGCCTGCTTCGCGGTCCGCAAGGAGGTCTTCGTCCTGGAGCAGGGCGTCGACGAGGACATCGAGTACGACGCCTACGACGCCGTGGCCGTGCACGTGCTGGCGCTCCGCGAGGACGGGCTGCCGCTGGGCACCGGGCGGCTGCTGCACGGCGAGGCGGCGGCCGCGAAGACCGGCGGCGACCCGGCGGTCGGTTCGCTGGGCCGGCTCGCCGTCTCCGAGGCGGCACGCGGGCTCGGCGTCGGCGCCGCCCTGGTGCGCGCCATCGAGGACGCGGCCCGCGCCCGCGGCCTGACCGCCGTGGACCTGCACGCGCAGACCCAGGCCCTCGGTTTCTACGAGCGGCTCGGCTACACGGCGTACGGACCGGAGTTCCCGGACGCCGGCATCCCGCACCGGGCGATGCGCCGGGCCCTGTAGGGGCCGGCGGCCACGGATGTGAGCAGGGCGCCGTTCAGGAGTTCCGGCCCGGGGCGCCGGCTCACGCGGCCCGTTCGAGCAGTGTGGCGAAGTAGCGGGCCTGTTCGGCCGTGTCCTCGTCCATGCCGGTGCGGGTGAGGAGCAGCTCGACGATCTCCTGCCCGTGCCGCCCCCTCGTCGGGGTGGTGAAGCTCTCCTCGTAAGCACGCAGCCAGGCCAGCGCGTACTCCCCGGCCCGGCGTGCCTGCTCCTCCGGGAGGCGTTCCAGGGCGAGCAGGGACCTCAGGACCAGGCGGGACTTGAACTTCGGCATGTGTGCGCCGAGCCAGTCGAAGGACCAGGTCACCACGGAGGCGAGCCGGTCGGCCGGCAGGTCGCGCACGCGCAGCAGGGCGTCGAGGAAGAAGCAGGTGTCGAACGTGGTGGGGTCGGGGCGGATCCAGCGGTAGGCGAGGTCGACCGAGGCGGCCGAGACCTGGCTGGGGATGTCCGTCCGGCACAGGACAGCCTTCAGCAGCCTGGGCGCGCTGATCTCCCCGTAGTTGTCGTCGCTCCAGCGCAGCGCGCAGGAGGCGACGCTCTCCAGCTGGGACGGTGTGAGGTCGAAGCGTTCGAGCAGGGGCTCCAGGACGGACTGGATGCCACGGCTGCCGCGCTCGGCCCTCACCCAGGCCAGCGAGTGCTCGACCAGCGGAATGAGGTCCTTCGGCGTCAGCGATGGCGAGGAGTTGAGCAGACTCAGCAGATGCGCCGCCTGTTCGGTGCCGCCGTGCGGCTCCAGCCAGGCGAGAGCCGTGTCCACCACCCTGCGCCGCTCGTCCGGCGCCAGGTCGTCGCGGGCGAGCAGCTTCTTGAGCACGTAGTGGGCGTCGTTCAGGGCGGCGTGCAGGCGCAGCCACTGTTCGCAGTGCGTCAGGGCCGTCTCCAGCCGGCCCCGGCCGAGGTCGTCCTGGTCGAGCAGGCCCGCCAGCACGGAGCTGGCTTGGAGCGTCGAGACATGGCGGGTCAGCCAGCGGTCCGCCGTGGCGTAGGCGCGGTCCAGGGACGTGCCGGTGAGGCGTCGCTTGCTGAGCAGGAAGCCGAGGTGCCAGACGCTGTCCGGGCTGTCCCGGTGGGCGTCCGTCCAGTCCAGCACGACGGCGGCGACCGACTCGAACGCGTCCTGCGCCAGCTGCGACTGGCTGAGCACGGCCTTGAACAGCTCGTACGGGGGCAGTTCGCCGTTGCCCCGGTTGAGCTGGGCAACGGCTTCGGAGATCGAGTGCGCGGCCTCGGCGGCGGTGGCCGCCTTGACCTGGGCCGCGTGCAGGGCGGCGGTCTTCGGGTTGTCGGGGTGCGCCGCCGCCCACCTGGAGCCGGCCGCGACGACCCGGGCCCGCTGTCCGTCGGTGAGTTCCGCCCGGCCCAGGAGTTCCACGAGGAGGTTGGCCGCGATGGGGTGCGCGCTGTGCGTGTCGGCCCAGACGGTGGCGAGTTCGATCACGACGCCCCGGTCGGTCGCGGTCAGCTCCTCACGGCGTACCAGGGCCCGTACCGTGCGCTCCGACCAGTGATTCTCCAGGTGCGCCACCGCCCAGGGCAGCGCGCGGCCGACGGCCTGCTCGATCTCGGCCGGTTCGAGGTCGCTCCGGAACACCAGGCTGCCGAGGATGCGGCCTGCCATCGGCACATCGGCCGGATGGCGATCGAGCCACCCGAGGCAGTGGGCGAAGACCGTGCGCAGCTGCCCGCCGTCCAGGTCCCGCCGCAGCACCAGGGTGAACAGGACCCCGCCCGCGGACTGCTCGCGGTCGTTGCGCGCCAGCCACTCCACCGCCCGGGACAGAGCGGCCGGGGCGGACTCGGCGGGCAGGTCGTTCCGGGACAGCAGCGCCGAGAGGACGAAACTGGTACCGGTGTCGGACGGGTGGCGGTCGAGCCATGCCAGG
Source organism: Streptomyces sp. NPDC015171 (assembly GCF_043079545.1). Taxonomy (NCBI): domain Bacteria; kingdom Bacillati; phylum Actinomycetota; class Actinomycetes; order Kitasatosporales; family Streptomycetaceae; genus Streptomyces; species Streptomyces sp. NPDC015171. The sequence continues at coordinate 180,416 of NZ_JBIBUO010000013.1, read as the reverse complement.
GCTGTGGCGGCGGTCCGGGTCACGACGTCGGCGGTCAACTGCTGTCGCTCCAGCAGGACACGGAGGACGTGGCTGGCCGACGGGGCGGTCCCGTGCGCGTCGAGCCAGTCGAGCGCGGCCGATACATGCCCCGCGGTCTCCGCACCGTTCCTGTCGTGCTGCTGTCCCAGGAGGGCGGACAGGGCGAAGCTGTTCTCCTCGTCGTGCGGACGCCCCGCGAGGCGCTGCTCGGCGTACCGCGTCGCCATGCGGCGCTCGTCCGCGGTGAGCCGGCCGTCGGTGAGGAGAAAGTTGACGATGCGGTCCGCCTTGGGCTCCAGCAGGTGCTCCCGCAGCCAGAGATCGGCGTAGGCCACCATCCGCCGGGTCTCCTCGGCCCGCAGGTCGGGCCGTTCGAGCACGGTGCGGACGAAGAAGTCGGCGGCCGGGTCCTCGGCGTGCTCCGCCAGCCACGCGTCGGCGAGCAGGACGGCGGCCCCGCGTTCCTCCTCGGTCAGGTCGTGGCGCTTGAGCACGGCTTCCAGTACGTATGTCCAGTTGGACTCGATCGGCTGCGCCTTCGTCCAGGCGATCCCGGTCCGCACCGCTTCGCGCAGCTCGCCGTCGTCCAGGTCGCCGCGTGTGAGCATTTTGCTGATCACATGACTGGCCTCCTGCGGGAGACCGTGGGTGCCGAGCCATTCCCCCGCATGCCGGAAGGTCGTCGTCCGCAGGTCGGGGGTGAGGTCGTCGCGGGAGAGCAGCTTGGCGATCACATGGCAGGCGTCCGGTCCGGTCCCGTGTTCCTCAAGCCACGACTCGGCGGCCCGGACGGCCTTGCGCGCGTTCAGCCGCAGAGCCGGGTGTTCGAGGAGAGGGGCGAGCACATAGGTGGCCTCGCGCCTGCCCCTGTGGTGGTCGAGCCACCGGATGGCGGCGGCCGTGATCCGGTCTTCCTGGTGCCGGGTCAGGTCCCTGCGCACCAGCATCCTGGCGAACAGATGGCTCGCCTCGGCCAGGGAGGAGTTGCCGGCCAGCCAGGTCACGGTCGACTGCAGGACGTCCGCGAGGTAGGCCGTACCGAGCCCGTCGCGTTCGAGCAGGATGTCCAGCACGAAGCTGCCCTCGCGGCGCCGGTTGTGCAGCTCCAGCCAGCGGACCGCGGTGGGCACGAGGCGCTGGGCGGCGTCGGCCGGCAGGTGCTTGAGACCGCGGCGCAGGACATGGCGTGCGTTGACGGTGTCGCCGTACTCGTCCAGCCAGGGGTCGACGATCTCGTGCCAGTGCTCCACCAGGGGGACGGCCCACGGCGGGCCCGAGCAGATCGCGCCCAGCGCGTAGCCACCGACGTCGGGGTCACGCTGCATGACCTCACCGATGGTGGTGGCGTTCTGGGCGAACCAGTCCGCCAGGGCGGCGCCGACCTCCGCGTCCCGCTGCCGTGGCGCGAGGTCGTTGAGCAGCCGGGCGAGGTTCGTCGTGTAGCGGCCGATGGTGCGGGCCTCGGTGAAGCAGCCGGACAGCAGGTCGTGCGTGCGGGTTCTGTCGACCCGGGTGCCGTCGGGGCGGATCACCGAATCGGTCAGCTGGTCGCAGACGATGTCGTGGGCCACTTCCAGATGCCCGCTCCCGCCCTCCAGCCACCCGAGGCCGAGCAGGGCGTCGATGACGGTGTCGGCTCGGTCGGCGCCGCTGGGCGTGCCGGTCAGGGCGGCGCGGGCCGCGGTCCGTACCTCGGGCTCCGGCTGCGGGCACGCCACGGCAGCGGCAGCGGCGGCGACCAGGTCGTCCGAGGCGTGGACGCCGTCGAGGGGCGACCGGGGGGCCGGCACGGTGAGAGCGTCCTCGTGCAGCCGGGCGTGCAGCCATTTGGCCAGCTCCCCGCCCTCGCGCATGCCCGCGATGTCGGGCGTGCCGAGGCCGCGCCGCACCCGGCGTTCCACCTCGGAGGCGATGAGCAGGGTGAGGATGGGGCGGCGCCCGCACAGCCGCCGCATGTGCTCCAGGCCCAGCTCGGCCACGGCCGTCGGGGCGAGCCGGTGCAGGCCCCGCTCGGCGACGGCCCGCAGGAACTCCTCGTCCTGCCGCAGGTGCACCTCCCCGAAGAAGGACCGCAGGCGGCTCCTGTGCTGCTGCAGCCAGCCCGGCCGCACCGACGCCAGGAAGACCACTCCGATGCCCGCCTTCTCCGCATCGGGGATCAGACGGCCCTTGACCGCCTCCAGGTCGAACTGGGACTCGCCTTCCTTCTCGCTCAGGAAGAGGTTGAGGTAGTCCAGCACCACGAGGACGTCCCGGGAGTCGGCCATGACCTCCTTCGCGATCTCCTCGACCAGGGACGCCGACCCGCCGGGCCGGACGTGCAGCACCCGCCAGCCGGCCGCCTGGGCCAGCCGGCCCACCTCGATCCCGGTGCGCGTCTTGCCGGTGCCGGCCGTGCCGACGAGCAGCAGACCGTCGTCCGCGCCTTCCAGGATGCGCCGCATGATCCGGTCGGGGTCGGCCTCGTGCTCCGTGCCGGGAGGGACGAACGGCAGGTGGTCGGAGATGAGGTTCTTCTTGAAGCCGGTCAGGCCGGCGAGCAGATCGTCCTGGTCGACCACCGCGGACAGCGGGCCGTCGTCGCCGGGACGGGCGACATGGGCGGCCGTGATCTTCTTCTTCCTGATGCCGTCGGCCATCAGCGCGTCCTGGAAACCGGGATCGTCCAGGACCTCGGCGATCGGTTCGGCCTCGACGCTGTTCGGTCCCCAGGTGGGCCGCCACTGATGCTGCACACCGATGAGGAAGTGCCCCTCCGCGGTGAAGAAGGCGGCCCCCGACATGCCCTTCCACACATCGTCGTCCTGGGACGGCAAGCTGGGCGCATCGGTGATCGCGATGTCCAGCAGGCCGGATTTCAGGTTCGAGCCGAGCCGGACCGTGCCCAGGGGCGCGAAGCTCTCGCGCCCGGCAAGACCGGACCGCTCCGGGCGGCGGGCGAAGCGGGGGAAGCCGTTGGCCGACACCTGCACCCCGCCGGGTCCCGAGGACAGGCGGCCGAAGCGGACCAGTGGTACGTCGGGCACGGGCTCACGCAGTTTCACGAGCGCCAGATCCCGTGTCGTCGAACACCACGCCACGTCGGCGGGGCGCTTCTCCGGTGCGCCGCCGAGCATGACGCTGATGGTGCGCGCCCCGGCACCGGCCGCCGGCAGCCTGAGCAGATGCCCGGCGGTCAGCACCAGCGTTCTGCTGATGAGATAGCCCGAGCCGTAGATGCCGTCCTTGCCCTGCTGCACCAGGACTTCCGCGACACGCGACGCGTAGTCGTTCCCGCCCCCCATGGCCGACCTCAGGCGAGCAGGTCGGAGACGTCGTCACCGGTCAGCACGGGGCCGGGCCGCCCGTTCTCGTCGTCGGCCTGGGCGTCGAGGCGCATCTTGATCACATGGGTCCGGGTCTTCTTGGACCCGGCCGAGACGTCCCCGGACAGCACCCAGAACTTCACACCGCCCTTGCCCTGCTTGGTCTTCTCCACGGCGACCTGGAGTTCGAGGTCGATGGAGTCGATCCGGAACCGGACGTCCTTGCCGTCCGCCTCGGCGCGGGCGGTCTCGATCTCCGATCGCAGAGACGCGAGCAGGTCGGAGAGTTCGATGTCCACGGTGACCTCCGGATGCGTGCCGAGGGCGGCGACGTGCGCGATGGACTCTGGCAGAGTCCGCTGACAGGGCGTCAATCCTAGGCCAAACGAAGGGCGTTGGCGGCACCATCGCGGCCCGCCCCGGGCGGACGCGGGGCGCGGATCGCCGGTCGCGGGGAATCCGCAGGTCGCGGTGGCAGACTTGAGATCTTCCGTGTGATCGTCGACCCCCGGAGCGCCGTCCGTGGACCAGCTGGCTCTGCTGTTCGTACTGCTGCTCGGGGCCCTGGTGAGCGTCCCGCTGGGGGACCGGTTCGGGGTGCCGGCCCCCGTGCTGATGACCCTGTTCGGCGGGGTCCTCGCAGTGGCCGACTTCGTGCCCGACGTGGACATCCCGCCCGAGCTGATCCTGCCGGGGCTGCTGCCGCCGCTGCTCTACGCAGCCGTCCGCCGGACCTCCTGGCGGCAGTTCGCGGCCAACATCCGGCCGATCTTCCTGCTGGCCGTCGCCCTGGTGTTCGTGACGACGGTGTGCGTGGCGTTCGTCGCCAACGCGATCGTGCCGGGGCTGCCGATCGCCGCCGCCGTCGCGCTCGGCGCGCTGATCGCCCCGCCCGACCCGGTCGCGGCGACCAGCGTCGCCGGGCAGCTCGGGCTGCCGCGCCGCCTGGTGTCGATCCTGGAGGGCGAGGGGCTCTTCAACGACGTCACGGCCATCGTGCTGTACCACGTGGCGATCGCCGCGGCCGTGAGCGGTTCGTTCTCGCCCTGGCAGGCCGGTCTCGACCTCGTGCTGTCCGCCGTGGTCGCGGTGGCCGTGGGTCTGGTGCTCGGCTGGGGCGCGAACAGGCTGATGGACCTGCTGGGCGATCCGACCCTGCAGATCGGCATGACCCTGCTGGTGCCGTACGCCTCCTATGTGCTCGCGGAGAAACTGCACGGCTCCGGGGTGCTCGCCGTGCTCACCACGGCCCTCTTCCTCTCCGAGTACGCCACCGACGCCGACGACGTGATGACCCGGCTCGCCGGGCACACCTTCTGGGACATCATCGACACCCTCGTCACGGGCGTCGCCTTCGGGCTCATCGGTCTCGAACTGCACAACGCCATCCGTACGGCCCAGGGGCGGTGGAGCGAGATGCTCGGCTGGGCGGCGGCCGTCGTGGGCGTGGTGGTCGTGGTCCGGCTGGTCTGGCTGCTGCCGGCGACCTGGCTGACCAAGCGGCTGCACGCCCGCCGGGACTACGACGAGGAGATCCCGGTGAGCTGGCGGGAGACCGTCGTGATGTGGTGGTCCGGGATGCGCGGGGTGGCGTCGGTGGCGCTGGCGCTCGCCGTGCCGCTCAAGACCGACGACGGCTCCCCGTTCCCCGACCGGGACGAGATCGTCTTCATCGCCTTCGGGGTCATCATCGTCACGCTGGTCCTCCAGGGGCTCACCCTGCCCTGGCTGGTGAAGCGGCTCGGGGTGCAGGCCGACTCCGAGCGGGAGAAGGAGTTCGAGAAGGAGCTGGCGGTGCGGGCGGCGAAGGCGGCCAGGCGCAGACTGCGGGAGATCGAGCAGGTGGAGGACCTGCCCGAGGAACTGTCCGAGCAGATGCTGCGGCGTGCCTTCGACATCGGGATCCGGATCAGCCCCGACATGGGCGAGGAGGAGCGGCGGGAGGCGCAGCACCAGCGGGTCAAGCGGGTCAAGCGGATCCGCAACATCCAGAACGAGATGCTGAGCGCGGCGCGGCACGAGGTGCTGGCGGCGCGGAGCGAGCCCGGGGCGGATCCGGAGATCGTGGACCGGGTGCTGCGCCATCTGGACGTACGCAGCCTGCGCTGAGCCGCGCGGGGCCGGCCGCGTCCCCTGCGCGGCCGACCGGCCTCGCCCATGCGCCGCCGGATTGTCATACGAATGTGTCGACCTGTGGATAACTCTCGGCGCCCCCGGCGCTTCGCTCCTACGCTCGGATCATGACGCGCAACATTGTGATCAGTGGTGGCGGGACGGGCATCGGCCGGGCGGCGGCGCAGACCTTCGCGGCGGGCGGGGACCGGGTGCTGTTGCTGGGGCGGCGCGCGGAGGTGCTGGAGAAGGCCGGGGTGCCCGGGGCGCTCAGCTACGCCGCCGACCTCGCCGAGCCGGATCAGGTCCGCGGGGTGGCCCGGTTCGTCGCCACGGAGCTGGGCGCCGTGGACGTGCTGGTGCACAGCGCCGGCGGCGCAGGGTACCGGGAGCCGCCGGCCGCCGGCGACGACCCCCTCGACCGGGTCGCCCACGACTGGACGCTCAACTTCCGGCAGAACGTCCTGACCGCGGCGCTCCTCACCGAGGCGCTGAAGAGCCGGCTCGCCGAGCCCGGCGGCCGGGTCCTCTTCATCAGCTCCATCGCCGCCTACCGGGGCTCGGGCACGGGCGCCTACGCGGCGGCCAAGGCCGGACTGCACCCCTACGCCCACGAGCTGGCCCGGGAGCTCGGCCCGCACGGAATCACCGTGAACGTGGTCGCCCCCGGGTACATCGAGGACACCGAGTTCTTCGGCGACTCCATGGACGAGGCCCGGCGGGAGAGGCTCATCGCCGACACCTCGACCCGCCGCGCCGGCACACCGGGAGACGTGGCCGAGACCCTGCACTGGCTGGCCTCACCCGCCGCCGGGCACATCACCTCGCAGGTGATCCAGGTGAACGGGGGTGCCGAACGCGGCCACTGAGTCCCGGCCCCGACCGGTCGGCTCCGGGCCGGTCAGGGCCGCTCAGGGCCGGTGCGCCGGCCCCGGCAGGGCGTCGGCTCAGGCAGGGCTCAGCTCCGGCCCGGGCGCGGAAAGTCGTACGCCCTGCGGAGGGGGATGCCGTCGGGGGAGGGCAGCTGGTGCGGCGGGAGCGCCGCCTCCGCGGTGTTCACCCGGGGCAGCGCGTAGGGGTGCTCGGCGGACAGCCAGGTGATCATCTGCTCCCGGACGGCGACCCGCACCGTCCAGATGTCGTCCGCGTCCTTCGCCGTCACCAGCGCCCGCACCTGGATCGTGTTGGGCGTGGAGTCGGTCACCTGCAGGCTGCAGGCGCGGCCGTCCCACGCCGGGCACTCGCGCAGAACGTCCCGCAGCTTCTCGCGCATCGCCTCCACGGGCGCGCTGTGGTCGAGGTGCCAGTAGACGATCCCGGTCATCTGCGGGGTGCCGCGGGACCAGTTCTCGAAGGGTTTGGAGGTGAAATACGACACCGGCATGGTGATCCGGCGCTCGTCCCAGGTCCGTACCGTCAGAAAGGTCAGGGTGATCTCCTCGACCGTGCCCCACTCGCCGTCCACCACGACCGTGTCGCCGAGCCGGACCATGTCCCCGAAGGCGATCTGCAGCCCGGCGAACAGGTTCGACAGCGTGGACTGGGCCGCGACACCGGCCACGATGCCGAGGACCCCGGCGGAGGCCAGCAGGGAGGCGCCGGCGGCGCGCATCGCCGGGAACGTCAGCAGCATCGCGGCCACGGCGACCACTGCGACGATCGCCGCCACCACGCGCATGATCAGCGTCACCTGGGTGCGCACCCGCCGGACCCGGGCGGCGTCGTGGTGGGCACGCGCGTAGCGGCTGTACGTGGTCTCGACGACGGCAGCCGCGATCCGGATCACCAGCCAGGCCGCCGCCCCGATGAGCACCAGGGTCAGCGTCCGGCCGACGCCGGTCCGGTGCTCCTGGAGCAGCTCGGCCTGATCGTACGAGCCTCTGAGCAGGGCCGCGCACAGCACCATCTGGTACGGCACGCGGCCTCGCCGCAGCAGGCCCCACAGGGGGGTCTCGGTGTGGCGCGCGTCGGCCTTGCGCAGCAGCACGTCGGTGGCCCAGCCCAGAAAAACGGTCAGGACCACGCAACCGCCGACCACGATCACGGGGCGCAGTACGGTCTCCATGCCTGGGAACGTAACCGGCTTCGGCAGGGCCTGAACCTGTGTTTCACCACACGCGGGAGTACGCGTGCGTGTCCCGGGCACGGGTACGGGCGCGGAGGAGGCGGCGGTACCGCTCGGGCGGGGCCCGGCTGGCACCATGGCCTCATGAACATCATGCTCTTTCACTCGACCTACGGGCTCAGGCCCGCGGTGCGCGCGGCCGCGGAACGGCTGCGTGCGGCCGGCCACGAGGTGTGGACGCCGGACCTCTTCGAGGGGAACACCTTCGACACCGTCGAGGAGGGCATGGAGTTCAACGAAGGGATCGGCAAGGAGGAGCTGCTCAAGCGGGCCGTGCTGGCGGCGGCGCCGTACTCCGACCGGGGGCTGGTGTACGCCGGGTTCTCCCTCGGCGCCTCCGTCGCCCAGACCCTCGCCCTCGGCGACGACAAGGCGCGCGGACTGCTGCTCCTGCACGGCACCTCGGACATCGCGCCGAACGCCCAGGCGGACGACCTGCCGGTGCAGCTGCACGTGGCCGAGCCGGACGCGTTCGAGCCGGACGACTGGCTGAGCTCCTGGTACCTCCAGATGGGCCGGGCGGGAGCCGATGTGGAGATCTACCGGTACGCCGGTGCCGGGCACCTCTACACCGACCCCGAGCTGCCGGACTACGACGAGGAGGCTGCCGAGGCCACCTGGCGGGTGGCGCTCGGCTTCCTCGACAGCTTGGACGCGTAGCCGGCCGTTACACCGGGTCGTACGTCCGCTCGATCTTCTGCGTGCCGCTGCGGGTGCGGTAGGAGCGGGACCAGCTGGAGGTCGCGCTCGGGTTCGTGCGGTCGGACACGACGTAGAAGTCCATCTGCGCGCGATCGGCGGTGATGTCCAGGACGCCATAGCCGTGGCGGTCGGTGTCCACCCAGTGGACGTGCCGGTTCGCGGCCTTGATGGCCGGGGAGGCGACCGCGGAGACCGTGCCCTCGGGCACCTTCACGATGTCGTCCAGGTTGTCGGAGGTCACCGAGGTCACCACGAACTCGGTGGCCGCCGATGCCGACAGCGGATAGGTGCCCGCGTCGACCGGCACGTCGTTGGCCCACGCCATGTGGATGTCACCGGTCAGGAAGACGGTGTTGCCGATGGCGTTGGAGCGCAGGTGGTCCAGCAGCTCCCGGCGGTCGTCGGTGTAGCCGTCCCACTGGTCGGTGTTGAGGCCGATGCCGTCCTGCGGCAGCCCCAGCAGCTTCGCGAGCGGCTTGAACAGGTCGGCGGCGAGGGAGCCGATGACGAACGGCGAGATCATCACCGAGTTGCCGACCAGCCGCCACTTGGTGTCGGAGGCCTTCAGCCCGCTCTTCAGCCAGTCGAGCTGGGCGCGGCCGGTGAGCGTGCGGTCCGGGTCGTCCACCGAACCGCTGGCCGTTGAGGCCTGCTGGGAGCGGAAGGAGCGCAGGTCCAGCAGGGACAGGTCGACGAGCTTGCCGAAGCGCAGCCGCCGGTAGGTGGTGCCGGCGATCGCGGGGCGGACCGGCATCCACTCGAAGTAGGCCTGCTTGGCGGCGGCCTGACGGGCCGACCAGGCGCCCTCGGCGCCCTCGGTGTGGTTGACCGCGCCGCCCGACCAGGCGTTGTCGGCGAACTCGTGGTCGTCCCAGATCGCGATGACCGGTGCCTTCAGGTGCAGCGCCTGGAGGTCGGGGTCGGTCTTGTACTTGGCGTGCCGGATCCGGTAGTCGGCGAGGGTGATGATCTCGTTGGCCGGTGCGTGCGGGCGCACGACCTTGCCCCGGGTGCCGTACTCGCCGGACTTGTACTCGTAGATGTAGTCGCCGAGGTGCAGCCAGGCGTCCAGGTCGGACCGGGCGGCCAGGTGGCGGTAGGAGGAGAAGTAGCCGGCCTCCCAGTTGGCGCAGGAGACCACGCCGAAGCGCAGGCCGGACACGTTCGCGTTCGCCGCCGGCGCGGTGCGGGTGCGTGCCACCGGGGAGTCGGCGCCCTGGGCCGAGAAGCGGAACCAGTAGTCCGTGGCCGGTTCCAGGCCGCGGATGTCCGCCTTCACGGTGTGGTCGGAGGCCGCGCTCGCGGTGGTGGAGCCCTTGGCGACGACGTTCGTCAGCGCCTTGTCCTTGGCGACGACCCAGCTGACCTCGGTGTCCGGGCCGACCCCGGAGCCGGGTATCGCCTCCGGGACGGGGGTCACACGGGTCCACAACAGGACGCCGTCGGGCAGCGGGTCGCCGGAGGCGACACCGTGCAGGAAGGCGGGGGTGTCCGTGGCGGCGCGGGCCGGCAGGGCGGCGGCCAGCGGGCCGGCCAGGACAGCGGTCGCCGCCGCGGCCTTGACGACCGTACGGCGGCGCGGGGAAAGGGATGCGAAGCCGCTCGGGGCCTCGGATGATCCGTATCGACTGGTCACGGACGATCAGGTTACTGATCGGTACGCGTCAAGGCGGGCGAACCCGCAAAAGTTCGCCCGCCGTTCGACGGATCGTCGGTTCAGCCCTTGAGGGCCGCCTCCAGCGCCTTGTCGAACTCGGCGACGGACATCGGGGCGTTCTTGCCGTCGGCGCCCGTCAGCGGCTTGCCGTCCATCATCAGGGTCGGGGTGCCCTGCACGCCGTCCTTGTCGAAGATCTTGGACTCCTCCAGTGCCCACCGGTCGTAGGTTCCGGCCTTCACGGCCTTCTGGAAGGCCGCGTTGCCCTTCAGGGCGGGGACCGTGTCGGCGATCTTGATCAGGTAGGCGTCGTCCTTGAACGTGTCGGTCGTCTCGACGGGGTGCCACTTCTTCTGGTACATCGCGGTCTTGTACTCGAGGAAGGCCTCGGGGCTGACGTTGAGCGCGGCACCCAGGGCGCTGAGCGCGTTCTTGGAGCCCTCACCGGTCAGGTTCTTGTCGAGGAAGGTGGCGCCGACGTACTTGATCTTGAACTTGCCGGCGTCGAGGTCCTTCTTGACCGTCGGGCCGACCGCCTGCTCGAACGTCGCGCAGACCGGGCAGCGCGGGTCCTCGTACATGACGAGGGTCTTCTTGGCGCTGCTCTTGCCGAGGATGACCGTCGTGCCGTCCTTGCCCGAGGTGTTGGCCGGCTTGACGAGCTTGTCGTCCTTCGCGGCCTCCCAGTAGGCGGGCTTGTTGTTCTGCACGACGGCGTAGCCGATACCGCCCGCCGCGGCCAGTACGGCCACGACCGACGCGGCCACGACGACCTGCCGCCTGGCCTTGTCCCGCTTGGCCTGCCGCTCGCGCTCCTCGCGCAGCCGCTCCCGGGCCGCCGTCTTCGACGACTGGCTGTTCCGCTTGCTCATAGTGGTGATCTCCATGTGGGGCGCGCACATGCCGTACGCGTCATACGTAGGGGGACTGGGTCGTGCTCAGGCGAAGGCCGGTGAGCACGGCGGTCCACGCCGTCCCAGGGAGTGCACGAGGAGCCGGTCGCGGGCGGTGGCGCGGTCCGGCGCCGGCCGGGGGGTCCGGCGGGCCGGGAGCGGCCGTACGGCGACCACGGCCACCGCCAGCAGCAGCGGCCGGAAGGTGGTGGCGCCGACCGCGCGCAGCAGCTGGGTCAGCGCCCGCTCGCCCCGGCGCAGCCAGGCCGCGGCGAGCAGGCCCACGCCGATGTGCACGGCGAGCAGCAGCCAGGCGGCGACCGGGCTGGTGTGGGCGAGCAGGGCCCCGGCGGGCTCGGGGCCGCCGGCCATCCGGGCCAGCGGGGTGCCCACCGGGCCGTCGCACAGCACATCGAGGCCGACCGTGCGCAGCGGACCCGCGACCGGGCCGCCCGTCCGGCCGTAGCAGGCGTGCTGGCCGGTGGTGAACACCGTGTCGGCGGCCAGCTCCAGCGGGATCAGCAGGGCCGCGATGCGGCCGAAGCCGCGCTCGCGGCCCGCCAGCGCGTACGCCGTGGCGAACACCCCGGCGGCGACCGCGCCCACGGTCGCCAGCGGCAGCGGGGTACGGGACAGCAGTACGTGCGACGCGGTGCTGAGCGTCACGACGAAGGCCGTGAACAGCGCCGCGCGCACGGCCCTGAGCTGGATCCCGGATATGTCCATAGCGAGAGAAGAGTCTGTCACGTACGCGAGTAAGGGACCCCTAAAGGGTGCCTGTGAATCCGCGAAGGTTACAGCCCCGGAATCCGGCCGTTGCGGAACAGGTCGACGAAGATCTGGTGGTCGGCACGCGCGCGTGCGCCGTAGCGGTGCGCGAAGTCCACCAGCAGGGGCGCGAAGCCCTCCTCGTCGGCCGCGAGTGCCGCGTCGATGGCCCGCTCGGTGGAGAACGGCACCAGGGACTCGCCCGAGGTGTCGTCCGCCGCCGCGTGCATCGTGGCGGTGGCCCGGGCCAGGTCGGCGACGACGGCCGCGATCTCCTCCGGGTCGTCGATGTCGCCCCAGGCCAGGTCCACGGCGTACGGCGAGACCTCGGCGACCAGCTGGCCCGAGCCGTCCAGCTCGGTCCAGCCGAGCCACGGGTCGGCGTGCGCCTGCAGGGCACGCTGGGAGATCACCGTGCGGTGGCCCTCGTGCTGGAAGTACCCGGCGATGGCCGGATCCGTGATGTGCCGGGAGACGGCCGGGGTCTGGGCCTGCTTGATGTAGATCACGACATCGTTCTCCAGGGCGTCGCTGTGGCCCTCCAGGAGGATGTTGTACGACGGCAGGCCCGCCGAGCCGATGCCGATGCCGCGACGGCCCACGACGTCCTTGACCCGGTACGAGTCCGGGCGGGCGAGCGAGGAGTCCGGAAGGGTCTCCAGATAGCCGTCGAAGGCCGCCAGGACCTTGTAGCGGGTGGCCGCGTCCAGCTCGATGGAGCCGCCGCCCGGGGCGAAGCGGCGCTCGAAGTCGCGGATCTCGGTCATCGAGTCCAGCAGCTCGAAGCGGGTCAGCGAGCGGGCGTCGCGCAGCGCGTCCAGCAGCGGCCCCTGCGCGGTGTCCAGCGTGAACGGCGGCACCTCGTCCCGCTTGGCGCCCGTGGCCAGGGCGCGGATGCGCTCGCGGTAGGCGACGGCGTAGATCGTCACCAGCTCGGTGATCTGCTCGTCGCTGAGCGCCTTCGCGTACCCGATGAGCGCGACGGAGGCGGCGAAGCGCTTGAGGTCCCAGGTGAAGGGGCCGACGTACGCCTCGTCGAAGTCGTTGACGTTGAAGACCAGGCGGCCGTTGGAGTCCATGTACGTGCCGAAGTTCTCGGCGTGCAGATCGCCGTGGATCCACACCCGCGAGGTGCGGTCGTCCAGGTACGGGCCGCCCCGCTTCTCCGCGTCGAGGTCGTGGTAGAAGAGGGCCGCGGTGCCCCGGTAGAACGCGAAGGCCGAGGCCGCCATCTTGCGGAATTTCACCCGGAACGCGGCCGGGTCGGCGGCCAGGAGCCGGCCGAAGGCGGTGTCGAATACGGCGAGGATCTCCTCGCCGCGCTGCTCCTCGTCGAGCTGGGGGACCGACATCGCGGGGTGCCTCCTGGTGCATTGCCTGTACGACAGCGTTTCTGCCGTCTCCAACGCACGAAGGTACGCGTGAGTGCCCGCCGCGTGTCAGTCCCGAGGCATAGACTTCGACGCTGACCCCAGAACTGTCCGTCCGCCCGTCGCCGAGTGTTTCCTCCGGAGGCCGCCCCGTGTCCAAGCCGCCCTTCACGCACCTGCACGTCCACACCCAGTACTCGCTGCTGGACGGTGCCGCGCGGCTGAAGGACATGTTCAACGCGTGCAATGAGATGGGCATGACACACATCGCCATGTCCGACCACGGCAACCTCCACGGCGCCTACGACTTCTTCCACTCCGCGAAGAAGGCCGGAATCACCCCGATCATCGGGATCGAGGCGTATGTGGCCCCCGAGTCCCGGCGCAACAAGCGCAAGATCCTCTGGGGCCAGCCGCACCAGAAGCGCGACGACATCTCCGGTTCCGGCGGTTACACCCACAAGACGATGTGGGCCGTGAACAAGACCGGCCTGCACAACATCTTCCGGCTCTCCTCCGACGCCTACGCCGAGGGCTGGCTGCAGAAGTGGCCCCGGATGGACAAGGAGACCATCTCCCAGTGGTCCGAGGGCGTCGTCGCCTCCACCGGCTGCCCCTCCGGCGAGGTGCAGACCCGGCTGCGCCTCGGCCACTTCGACGAGGCCCTGAAGGCCGCCGCCGAGTACCAGGACATCTTCGGCAAGGACAAGTACTTCCTGGAGCTGATGGACCACGGCATCGAGATCGAGCGCCGGGTCCGCGACGGCCTGCTGGACATCGGCAAGAAGCTCGGCATCCCCCCGCTGGTCACGAACGACTCGCACTACACGTACGCGCACGAGGCGGGTGCCCACGACGCCCTGCTGTGCATCCAGACCGGCAAGAACCTCTCCGATCCCGACCGCTTCAAGTTCGACGGCACCGGCTACTACCTGAAGTCCACGGACGAGATGTACGCCATCGACTCCTCGGACGCCTGGCAGGAGGGCTGCGCCAACACGCTCCTCGTCGCCGAGATGGTGGACACCACCGGCATGTTCGAGGCCAAGAACCTCATGCCGAAGTTCGACATCCCCGACGGCTACACCGAGGTGACCTGGTTCAAGGAGGAGGTCCGCCGCGGCATGGAGCGCCGCTTCCCCGGCGGCATCCCCGAGGACCGCCAGAAGCAGGCCGAGTACGAGATGGACGTCATCATCCAGATGGGGTTCCCGGGCTACTTCCTCGTGGTCGCCGACTTCATCATGTGGGCCAAGAACAACGGCATCGCGGTCGGCCCCGGCCGAGGCTCGGCGGCCGGTTCGATCGTCGCCTACGCCATGGGCATCACCGACCTCGACCCGATCCCGCACGGCCTGATCTTCGAGCGCTTCCTCAACCCCGAGCGCGTCTCCATGCCCGATGTCGACATCGACTTCGACGAGCGCCGGCGCGTCGAGGTCATCCGGTACGTGACGGACAAGTACGGCGCCGACAAGGTCGCCATGATCGGCACGTACGGCAAGATCAAGGCCAAGAACGCGATCAAGGACTCCGCGCGCGTGCTGGGCTATCCGTACGCCATGGGCGACCGGCTCACCAAGGCGATGCCGGCCGACGTCCTCGGCAAGGGCATCGACCTGAACGGCATCACCGACCCCTCGCACCCGCGCTACAGCGAGGCGGGCGAGATTCGCGGGATGTACGAGAACGAGCCGGACGTGAAGAAGGTCATCGACACCGCCAAGGGCGTCGAGGGCCTGGTCCGGCAGATGGGCGTGCACGCGGCCGGCGTGATCATGTCCAGCGAGACCATCACCGAGCACGTCCCGGTGTGGGTGCGGCACACCGACGGCGTGACCATCACGCAGTGGGACTATCCGAGCTGCGAGTCGCTCGGCCTGCTGAAGATGGACTTCCTGGGCCTGCGCAACCTCACGATCATGGACGACGCCGTCAAGATGGTGAAGTCCAACAAGGGCGTCGACATCGATCTGCTGAGCCTCCCGCTCGACGATCCGACGACCTTCGAACTGCTCCAGCGCGGCGACACCCTCGGCGTCTTCCAGTTCGACGGCGGCCCCATGCGCTCCCTGCTCCGGCTGATGAAGCCGGACAACTTCGAAGACATCTCCGCCGTGTCGGCGCTGTACCGCCCGGGCCCCATGGGCATGGACTCGCACACCAACTACGCGCTGCGCAAGAACAAGCTCCAGGAGATCACCCCGATCCACAAGGAGCTGGAGGAGCCCCTCGAAGAGGTGCTGGCCGTCACCTACGGCCTCATCGTCTACCAGGAGCAGGTGCAGAAGGCCGCCCAGATCATCGCGGGCTACTCGCTCGGCGAGGCCGACATCCTGCGCCGCGTCATGGGCAAGAAGAAGCCCGAGGAACTGGCGAAGAACTTCGTCCTCTTCCAGGAGGGCGCCCGCAAGAAGAACTTCAGCGACGAGGCCATCCAGGCCCTGTGGGACGTGCTGGTCCCGTTCGCCGGCTACGCCTTCAACAAGGCCCACTCGGCCGCGTACGGCCTGGTCTCGTACTGGACCGCCTACCTCAAGGCGAACTACCCCGCCGAGTACATGGCCGCGCTCCTGACCTCCGTCAAGGACGACAAGGACAAGTCGGCGATCTACCTCAACGAGTGCCGCCGCATGGGCATCAAGGTGCTCCCGCCGAACGTGAACGAGTCGGTGCACAACTTCGCCGCCCAGGGCGACGACGTGATCCTCTTCGGCCTCGAAGCCGTGCGCAACGTCGGCACCAACGTGGTCGAGTCGATCATCAAGAGCCGCAAGGCCAAGGGCAAGTACGCCTCCTTCCCCGACTACCTCGACAAGGTCGAGGCGGTCGCCTGCAACAAGCGCACCACGGAGTCGCTGATCAAGGCGGGGGCCTTCGACACCCTGGGGCACACCCGCAAGGGGCTCACCGCGCAGTACGAGCCGATGATCGACAACGTCGTCGCGGTCAAGCGCAAGGAGGCCGAGGGGCAGTTCGACCTCTTCGGCGGCATGGGCGAGGAGGAGAGCAGCGAGCCCGGCTTCGGACTCGACGTGCAGTTCACCGAGGACGAGTGGGAGAAGACCTATCTGCTCGCCCAGGAGCGGGAGATGCTCGGTCTGTACGTCTCCGACCACCCGCTCTTCGGCCTGGAACACGTCCTGTCCGACAAGGCCGACGCGGGCATCTCCCAGCTCACCGGCGGCGAGCACGCCGACGGCGCGGTGGTCACCATCGGCGGCATCATCTCGGGCCTGCAGCGCAAGATGACCAAGCAGGGCAACGCCTGGGCGATCGCCACGGTCGAGGACCTCGCCGGTTCCATCGAGTGCATGTTCTTCCCGGCCACCTACCAGCTGGTGTCGACCCAACTCGTCGAGGACGCCGTGGTGTTCGTCAAGGGACGCCTCGACAAGCGCGAGGACGTGCCCCGGCTCGTCGCCATGGAGCTGATGGTCCCCGACCTGTCCAACGCGGGCACCAACGCGCCGGTGGTCCTCACCATCCCCGCCACCCGGGTCACTCCGCCCATGGTCAGCCGCCTCGGCGAGATCCTCAGCCACCACAAGGGCGACAGCGAGGTCCGGATCAAGCTCCAGGGCCCGCGCAAGACCACCGTCCTGCGTCTGGACCGGCACCGGGTCAAGCCCGACCCGGCGCTCTTCGGCGACCTGAAGGTGCTGCTCGGCCCGTCCTGCCTGGCCGGCTGAGACCCGCGGCGGGAAACGGCGGAAGGGGCGCACCCGGCTCGGGTGCGCCCCTTCCTGTGCCTGGGCTTCAACTGCCCTTTAGTTGTGACCGAAGCGCTGCTGCTTCTTGCGCGCGACATCCGACGGGCTGCCCTGTATGTGCGACACCGGGGAATCATGGGACTCCGACGCCGACCGCTGCACGTGCTCCTGCGCCTGCTCGGGCCGCGCGGTGCGGTTCTGCGAGCCACCCTTGCGGTTCTTGTTCTTGGCCATGGCGATCTGCCTCCTGCGGGGGATCTGGGGGGCCAGGGTCGGGATCAGATTCACATACGCTGACATCGGGCGCATGTCGGATAATTACCGTGTGTGACAGGGCGGGTGGGCGGACGAGATCCGCAAACGCCACGCCGAAGATCGAGTTCGGGCCGTTAACCCCCGCGCGGTCGGGCAGACTCGAAGGAAGTCCGAAGCAAAGCCTCCCGGGAAGAGGGTGAGTCGCGTGGACCGCTGCATCGTCCTGGTGGACGCCGGGTATCTGCTGGGCGCCGCCGCCAGCCTCCTCGCGGGTGAGCCCTCACGGTCCCGGATCACCGTCGATCACGCCGCACTGATCCAGGCCCTGCGGGATCGTGCGGAATCCGACACCGAGCGTCCCCTGCTGCGCATCTACTGGTTCGACGGCGCCCCCGACCGGGTCCCCCAGCCGGAGCACCGGCGCTTGCGCGTGATGCCCCGGGTCACCGTCCGGCTCGGCGCCCTCACCCGCAGCGACGGACGCTGGGCCCAGAAGGGCGTGGACGCCGCCATGCACGCCGAGCTGACCGAGCTGGCCCGCAACCGCGCCTGCTCCGACGTGGTCCTGGTCACCGGCGACGGCGATCTGCTGCCCGGCATGATGGCCGCCAAGGAGCACGGCGTCGCCGTCCACCTGTGGGCCGTCCAGGCCGCCGACGGCGACTACAACCAGTCCGAGGATCTGGTCGCCGAGGCGGACGAGCGGCGTGTCCTGGACCGCGCCTGGATCACCCAGGCCGTCCGCGCCAAGGAACTGACCGGCGTCTGCGCCCCGCCGCCCGCCCCCCGCCCCGAGATCGCCGCGATCCTCTCCGCGCCGCTGCCCGAGTCCGCGCCGACCGGAACCGAGCGCCCCGCCGAACAGCCCGCGCGCCCGCAGGTCGCCGCGGCGGAGAACGGCGCCGCCGAGCGGGCCCCGGTCTCCAAGGGCGTCCCCACCCCGAAGGACCTGGCCGCCCTGCGCGCACCCGGCGCCCAGCCCGCGCAGCACCCGGCGACCGCGACCCTGCGCTGGTCCTCCGACAAGGGCTGGGTGGACCGTCCCGGCGTGGCCGCCGAGCCCCCCGAGGCGGCCTCCATGCCGACGCTCGCCCAGCTCACCACCGCCGAGCAGCGGTGGGCCGACCGGGAGGAGGACATCACCACCGTGGGCGGCGACCCGTACGAGGTGGGGCAGGTCTTCGCCCGCCGCTGGATGTCCCGGCTCGGCGACCAGAGCCATCTGCAGCGGCTGTCGCAGATGTATCCGCGCATCCCGCACCGGATCGACGGGGAGCTGCTGCGGTACGCGGCACGGTTCGGGCTGCTCGCGCACAAGGACGACCAGATCGACGAGCACGACCGTTACGCCATTCGGGCGGGGTTCTGGCGGGAGTTCGACATTCCGGCGGCGGCGGAACAGCAGGCGCCCGCCGTGGACTGAACGCCCGGGGCCGCCCCCGAAGACGAGCAAAGGTCCCCGACCCCGTAGTCTCGTTCCTTGTGATTACGCGCGCGGGACAGGCACTTCGGTACGACGAGGTCGTACGCGTGCGCGGACTCAGCAAGACCTACCCGGCCGTGAAGGGCCGGCGGGGCGCACCGGGCACCCCCGAGGTGCGGGCCACCGACGGGGTGGAGCTGGAGGTGCGGCGCGGCGAGGTCTTCGGGCTGCTCGGCCCGAACGGCGCCGGCAAGTCCACGCTGGTGCGCCAGCTCACCGGGCTGCTGCGGCCGGACACGGGCAGTGTCGAGATCCTCGGCCACGACATCGTGCGCCATCCCGAGCGGGCCGCCCGCATCCTCGCCTACCTGGGCCAGGAGTCCACGGCCCTGGACGAGCTGACCGTCTCCCTCGCCGCCGAGACCACCGGACGTCTGCGCGGTCTGGAGGTACGGCAGGCGCGGGCCGAGCGCGACGCCGTCCTGGACGAGCTGGGGCTGACCCCGATCGCCGGGCGGCCTCTGAAGAAGCTGTCCGGCGGGCAGCGGCGGCTCGCCTGCGTCGCCGCCGCCCTCGTCGGGGAACGCGGGCTGCTCGTGCTGGACGAGCCGACCACCGGCATGGACCCGGTGGCCCGGCGCGCGGTCTGGGCGGCCGTGGACCGGCGGCGGGCCGAGCGCGGTGCGACCGTCGTGCTGGTCACCCACAACGTCCTGGAGGCCGAGACGGTCCTGGACCGGGTCGCCGTGCTCGACCAGGGCCGGGTCATCGCCTGTGACACCCCCGCCGGACTGAAGGAACAGGTCTCCGGCGAGGTGCGGGTGGAGCTGGTGTGGCGGGAGCGGGCTCCGCTGGAGGTGCCCGAGGTGGCCGTCCTGCGGGAGCGCGCCGTGGAGTCCGGCCGGCGCTGGACGCTCCGGCTCGTGCCCGAGGAGGCCCGCGCCGTCGTCGCCACGGTGACCGGCGGGGCCGCCTTCGCCGCGCTCGACGACTTCACGCTCGCCACGCCCAGCCTGGAGGACGTCTACCTGGCGCTGGGCGGCGCGGCCCGGCAGGGGCTGGTGAAGGCGTGAGCGCACCGGCCGCGGAATGCGTATGGGTCTGCACGACTGCCGTAGGGAAGAGGAGCAGCTCGTCGTGAGTGTCGTACCCGCCGAGGTTCTGCCGGGCGGCGCCCGGGCCGCCCAGGAGACGACGGCGCCCGGCGCGGCCGAGCTCGGGCCGCCCGCGCGGCTGTGGCCGTCGCTGGTGGCCGTCTACCGGGCACAGCTGTCCCGGGCGCGGGTGGCGCGGATCCCGCTGCTGTTCGTGGCGACCTTCCAGTCCGTCGGCATCACCGTGATGATGCGCGGTGTCGTCGACAGCGGCCCCGAGGCCCAGTCCGTGGTGGCCGGCTCGTCCGTGCTGGTCGTCGCGTACGTGGCGCTGAACCTGCTGTCGCAGTACTTCGGGCAGCTGCGGGCCAGCGGCGGACTCGATCACTACGCCACGCTGCCGGTGCCGCCGGCGGCCGTGGTGCTGGGCGCGGCGGCGGCGTACGCCTCCTTCACCGTGCCGGGGACCCTGGTGACGGCCGTCTTCGGCTGTGCGCTGTTCGGGCTGCCGCTGACCAACCTGTGGATCCTGGTGGCCGTCATCCCGCTCGCCGGGGCCGCGCTGGCCGGGCTCGGCGCCGCCTGCGGGCTGCTCGCGCCCCGGCCGGAGCTGGCCACGCTGCTCGGGCAGCTGGGCATGTCGGCGGCGCTGCTGCTGGGCGTGCTGCCGGCCGACCGGATGCCGCAGATCATCCGGCTGGCCCGTGATCTGCTGCCCTCGACCTACGGCGTGGAGGCGTACGCGCGGACCTTCGGGGCCGACCCGGACTGGGCCGTCGTCCTCGTTGACCTGGGGGTCTGCGCGGGCGTCGGAGTGGCCTCGCTCGCGGTGGCCACCTGGGCGTACCGCCGGGCCGCCGTCCGGTGACGCGGCACACAGCACGACCTGGCACGATGTCAGGGTGACCGCACCGCTGACACCGCCACCGCCGCCGCACGACGACTCCTCGCACCAGGTCCGGCAGGCTCCGCCGCCGGCCGGGGCGTCCGAGGGGGGTGGCTATGAACAGGACGGTCCCGGTATGAGGGCGGAGATACGGTCGGCCGCCGTGATCACGGTGGCGCTGGCGCTGGGCGGGGTGCTGCTGGGGCTGCTGTGGTGGTGGCTGGCGCCGCATGTGCCGCTCGTGGGCGACGAGATCGCCAAGAGCTGGGTCGTGTACTTCAAGGACACCGAGGGCGAGCAGGCGGTCGGGGTGGACGGCACGTTCACTCTGCTGGGCCTGGCCTTCGGTCTGGTCAGCGCGGTCGTGGTGTTCCTGCTCCGGCGCCAGGGCGGGGTGCCGGTCGTGGTGGCGCTGGGCCTCGGCGGCCTGCTGGGGTCGTTGCTGGCCTGGCGGCTCGGGATGTGGCTGGGCCCCGAGTCCGACGTGCTCGCGCACGCGCGGGCCGTGGGCAAGGGGGTGACCTTCTCGGCGCCGCTGCGGCTCTCGGCGAAGGGCGCGCTGCTGGCGTGGCCGCTGGCCGGCCTGCTGGCGCACCTCGGCCTGACCGCGCTGTTCGGCCCCCGGGACCCGGAGCCGGAGTACCCGCCGTATCCGCAGGTGCAGTAGCGCTTGCTCGCCCGCCGACGCGCGCCCTGGCGCACGGCCGGCCCGCATGCACGCTTACCCGCGCGCCCCGGGGTTCCGCAGGCGTCCACCGCCTGCCGGTCACCCGCCGGCGCGCCCCGGGGTTCCGGGCGCCTCAGCACGTGCCTGCCGCCTGCCCGCGTCCGTGATTCCAGGTGCCGGTCGCGGCTGCCTGCCGCCTGCCGCGTCTGCCGGCCGAGCAGTCGCCGACTCGTTCGGCCGCCTCCGCCCGGACCGTCCTCCCGCGTCCGCAGGTGCCTTGGCACTGGCTGGCCGCCTGCTCGCGTCCGTAATTCGCAGGTGCCGGTTGCGGCTGCCGGCCGCCCGTCGCCTCGCCGGTCGACAAGTGGCCGAATGGTTCGGTCGCAGCCGCCCGGTCTTCTTCCCGCGTCTGCCGTACCCGCAGGTGCCGTAACGCTCGCCTGCCGCCTGCCGCCTGCCGCCTGCCGCCTGCCCGCGTCCGCGATTCCGCAGGTGTCGTAGCGGCTGGCCGGCCACCCGCCCGCGCCCATCGGCCGAGCAGTCGCCGACTCGTTCGGCCGCCTCCGCCCGGACCGTCCTCCCGCGTCCTTCGCATCCACAGATGCCGTAACGCGTCAGATGCCGTAACTCGTCCTGCCGCCTGCCCCGCCTGCCGGGTCCGTCGGGCGGGTGGTCGCCGGGGTGCAGCCGCGTGCGCCCAGTCGTCTGCGCGTGTCTGTCTGCCGGCCGGGCGGTCGTCGGCTCGGACGGCCGCGGCCGGCCGGGGGAGCAGGGCGGTCAGCCCCGGCCGATCGGGGCCAGTACCGCTGCCGTCAGGCGGGTCAGGTCCTGTGGGGCCAGTTCCACCTCCAGGCCCCGCCGCCCGGCCGAGACGCAGATCGTCGCGTGGGCGCCGGCCGAGTCGTCGAGGACCGTCGTGAGCTTCTTGCGCTGGCCGAGCGGGGAGATGCCGCCGCGGACGTAGCCCGTGGTGCGCTCGGCGAGGGCCGGGTCGGCCATGGCCGCCCGTTTGCCGCCCACCGCCGCCGCCAGCGCCTTCAGGTCGAGGGAACCGGCCACCGGCACCACACCCACCACCAGGGCGCCGTCCACGTCGGCCACCAGGGTCTTGAAGACGCGCTCGGGGGAGACGCCCATCGCCTGGGCGGCCTCCTCGCCGTAGGACGGGTGGGACGGATCATGGTCGTAGGAGTGGACCGTGAAGTCCACGCCCGCCGCCGTCAGGGCCACCGTGGCGGGCGTACCCCCGGCCTGCTGCTGCTTCTTCGGCTTCTTCGCCATCGGAGTGTCTCGGCCTCGGTCTTCCCGGTCTTCCTCAGTTCAGGCTCGTCGGCGCACGCGTCAGCTCGAACGCGGGCAACGACGGCAGATTACGGATGATGGCGGTCTCGGCGCGAAGGAGTTTCAGCTCGTCACGCAGGCGGGACGCGGTGTCCGGGGCCTGGAGCAGCCGCTGCTTGGTCGGCGTGTCGTGCACCATCGCAGCCGCCACCAGGTACGACACCACGCTCGGCTCGTCCGGCAGCTCGGTGCCGGCGGCCAGCGAGCGTTCGCGGGCTCCCGCGAGGCGCTTCTGGTACTGGCGGAAGGAGCGCAGGACGCCCTCGGCCAGCGCGCCGGCCTCGTCCCCGGGCTCCTCCTCCAGCTCCTCCAGCTCCGCGGTCAGGAACGGCCCCGACGCGTCCACGGACAGCAGCCGCGCCCGGGTCGTGCCGGTCGCCAGCACCTCGAACGTGCCGTCGGACCGCTCCCGGATGGTCGCCGCGTCCGCGATACAGCCCACCGCGTGGAGGGCCTTGACCGGGTCGGCGCCGAAGCCCGCGGCGGGGCCCCGGTCGGGCTGCGCCGTGGGATCCGGCATGCCGGGGGCGCTCGGCGCCACCTCGTAGCCGTCGCGGATGGCGACGACCACGAACCGGCGCGGCTCGTCCTCGGAGGTCTTGAGCAGGTCGCGCATCATGGCGCGATAGCGCTCCTCGAAGACGTTCAGCGGCAGCACGAGCCCCGGGAACAGAACCGAGTTCAGCGGAAAGAGCGGCAGACGGACGGTGGTCACGGCGCCCCAGCCTAGTGGTCCGCGGCGCGAACGTGTCCGCCGTGGCCCCCGAGCAGCTCCGGCGGCGCCTGCAGCAGCCCCGCCGGAGCGGGTCGAGCGCCCGCCGTCTCCAGGTGTTCGCGCAGCCGCAGGAAGAGGCCGAGCGGGTCGTCCGTGAACCGGTCCCAGGGGAAGGACGTGGCGTACGGGCCGATCAGCCGCAGCTGCGTGCGGGCGTCCTCCCAGCGGTCCAGGCGGATCAGGACGTACAGCAGTTTGTTGCGGGCCTGGGCGGGTCCCGGGTCGGCCGCCGGGAGGCGCGTGGACAGGGCGATCGCGCGGTCGGCCGCCGCGTCGAGCCGGGCGCGCGGCACGGCGGGGCCGCACCCGTCGGTCAGATAGCCGAAGGCCGCCCGGGCGGGCAGGGCCTGGACGAGCGAGTCGGCCGGGGCGTCCTGCGCGGCCCGGTCGGCGAAGTCGAAGCACTCGTGGTGGGAGCCGTGCCAGGAGGCGGCCAGATAGCGCAGGGCGGCCACATGGCAGCCGTAGTGGTGCGGGGCACGCCGGACGGCCGCCTCCCACAGCTCGCCGAAGTAGCGATGGCCCGCCCGTGAGCCGCGCGCGTGGTCGAGCGCGATCCGCCAGGGCACCGGGTCCCTGTCGTCGGCGCGGGCGGCGGCGGTGATCAGCGGGCTCACCTCGCGCAGCAACTCGGCGCGGGCCGGCGAGGACCAGACCCGGTCCACCGCCAGCTGGGCGGCGACCAGCAGCACCCCGGGGTCGTCGGGGGCGGCGGCGTGCCACGCCTCGTACCACTCGGGGCGCGAGCGGGCGAAGGCGGACAGGTGCCGTGCGTAGCGGTCCCGGTGCTCCCACTCGGCCGCCGCGCGGGTGGCGGCGAGCAGCCCGGCCGCGGCGGCGTACTCGCCCCGGCCGGCCGCGACCAGCGCGGGCGAGAGGCGCTCGTCGGGCGCGTCGAGCACCGCCTCGTCCGCGGCCGGTGGCCGGCCGGCCGGGCGCGCGAAGCGTTTGGTCATCCGGAGGGGGCGGATGAACGAGGGCAGCGGAGCCATGGTGTCGACCATTGAAAGTCCGCAGGTCGGGGCGGCGCCAGAGGGTGATGACAAGTCGCGGAAGGTTGTACGGCATACAGTAAAGGGACAGTAAAGTCTGAATGGTCGGGATATGTGGCGGGGGCGGGTGGCGTCAGCCCCGCCGCAGCAGGCGGGAGGCGCCCGCCGCCACCGTCGTCGCCAGGATCCAGCCGAGCAGGATCATCGCCGCCGCCAGCCACTGCCAGCCGCCGCTCAGCTGCCACTGGCCGGCCTGGCCCAGGTCGATCACCGGCAGCAGCAGGTCCAGCGTGAACAGCGCCGGGCTCCAGGCCGGATGGCCGCCGGAGTTCACCGGCGGATGGTCCGCGTGCGCGAACGCCAGCGTGCCCGCCGCCCACAGCACCGTCATCCACACCGCGGCCCGGCCCGGCCGGTAGCCGTAGGCCACCGTCAGGTCCTGCACGAACCCCCAGACCTTCGCGGCGGGCGGCAGCGTCTCGCGCCGCCGGCGCTGCTTGGCCAGCAGCACCTCGCGCGCGTCCTCGTCCTCCCCGGCGGCCCGCAGCACCGCGGCGAGGCGCTCGTACGGCTCCGGGGCGTACTCGGCGGTGGCCGCCGCGACCCAGTCCAGGCGCCGGGTCAGCGGGAAGGGGCCCTGCGGCACCAGGTTCTCGTAGGCGAACCCGCCCATGTGCAGGCTGCCCGCCTCCGGCCAGCTGCTCGCCCGGTCCACCAAGTTCACGATCCGGGCGCCGGACAGCACCACCTTGCCGCGCTGCGGCCGGTCCCCGAGGAAGCGCAGCTCCGGTGTCTGCACCCGGCGCAGCGACAGCTCCTGGTCGTCGGTGAAGGCGAACCGGGCCCGCTCCAGGTCGACGGCGTCCCCGAACCGCCCGTCGTCGAGGCGCACCCCGCCCCGGCTCTCGAACCGCTGGATGCGCGTCCCGCGCGCGGGCGTGGTGCCGCTCAGCAGCGGGCTGCCCACGCCGGCCGGGGTCAGGTACAGGGTGCGTTCGACGGTCAGCTGCGGGGCGTTCAGCGCGTAGCGCGAGTAGGGGTTGGCGAGCCGCGCGCCGCGCAGGCTGAGCGAGACGCCGACCTTGGCGCCGCGCAGGCTCAGCTCGCCGTGCGACTCCAGCATCTCCGCCTGCAGGTCCTGGCCGACGGTCATGCCGTCCGCCGCGATCGAGCGTCCGCCGCGGTCGCGGTACGCGATCGCCTGGTTGAGCAGCAGATCGGTGCCGATGTGCGCGTCCGTCAGCCGGATCCCGTTCTGGAACCGGCAGCGCGGCAGATGCAGATCGCCCTCGGTGTGCACCCGGGCCGCCTCCAGGCGCGGCACCGAGCAGTCCACCAGGCGGAGGGTCGTGAACTGGGCCTCGGGCAGCCGGACCTCCTCGTCGAAGCGGCAGCCGCTCAGCTCGACGTACGGCGTGACCTGGCCGCCCGCCAGGTCCACCCCGTCGGTGATCCGCACGCCGACCAGCTTCAGCGAGGACACCCGGCCGGCGAGCGCCGGCGGACCGTCCAGCAGCAGCCAGCAGACGATGCGGGCGCGTACGGACCGCTCGGGGCCCCAGGGATGTCCGCCGTGCGGATCGTCCACCGCGACGTCCCCGCTGCGCAGGTCGTACACGCTGCCGTTGCGGAAGGCCTGCCACATGCCCGCCTCGGTGGCGGTCAGGTCGTCCGGCAGGTCCCCGGTGCGGATGCCTGCCCCCTCGGTCACGGTTATCTCTCCCGGTTCAGTGTTTTTCAGTGGTTTTCGTACAGCCGTTCATGCCCGCTGCGTGACCCCTGGAACACCAAACGTGAAGGTGATCTTCCGGGTTCCGGCCACCCTATGTACCAGCCATTGGCCCACGTTCTGTATCAGCCATTGATACGCGCGGACGGTGCCCGACGGCGGTCTGAGAGAATTGGGACTGTGATTTCCCGAATCGATCTGCGCGGCGACGCCCTTCCCGAGGGCCCCGCCCTGCGCGACCTGCTGCCCCGAGCCGACTTCGACGTTCAGGCCGCCCTGGAGAAGGTGCGTCCGATCTGCGAGGCCGTGCATCATCGTGGCGACGCGGCGCTGATCGACTTCGCCGAGAAATTCGACGGAGTACGGCTGGAAAACGTCCGTGTCCCGGCCCAGGCGCTCACCGACGCGCTCGCCGGCCTGGACCCGGCGGTCCGCGCCGCCCTGGAGGAGTCCATCCGCCGCGCCCGGCTGGTCCACCGCGCGCAGCGCCGTACGACGCACACCACCCAGGTCGTGCCCGGCGGCTCGGTGACGGAGAAGTGGGTGCCGGTCGACCGCGTCGGTCTCTACGCGCCCGGCGGACGCTCGGTCTACCCGTCCTCCGTGATCATGAACGTGGTGCCCGCGCAGGAGGCCGGCGTCGAGTCCGTCGCGCTCGCCTCCCCGGCCCAGGCGGAGTTCGGCGGCCTGCCGCACCCGACGATCCTGGCCGCCTGCGCCCTGCTCGGCGTGGACGAGGTGTACGCGGCCGGCGGCGCCACCGCCGTCGCGATGTTCGCGTACGGCACCGAGTCCTGCCCGCCCGCGAACATGGTCACCGGCCCCGGCAACATCTGGGTCGCCGCCGCCAAGCGCTACTTCACCGGCCGGATCGGCATCGACGCCGAGGCGGGGCCGACGGAGATCGCGGTCCTCGCGGACGCCACCGCCGACCCGGTGCACGTCGCGTCGGACCTGATCAGCCAGGCCGAGCACGACCCGCTCGCCGCCGCCGTCCTGGTCACCGACTCCGTCGAGCTGGCCGACGCGGTGGAGAAGGAGCTGGCGCCGCAGGTGGCGGCCACCAAGCACATCGACGACCGGATCGTGCCCGCGCTCGGGGGCAAGCAGTCCGCGATCGTCCTCGTGGACGGCGTCGAGGAGGGCCTGAGGGTGGTCGACGCCTACGGCGCCGAGCACCTGGAGATCCAGACCGCCGACGCCGCCGCGGTGGCCGACCGGGTCAGGAACGCGGGCGCGATCTTCATCGGCCCCTGGGCCCCCGTCTCGCTCGGCGACTACGCGGCCGGGTCCAATCACGTCCTGCCCACCGGCGGCTGCGCCTGCCACTCCTCGGGCCTGTCCGTCCAGTCCTTCCTGCGCGGTATCCACATCGTGGACTACACCGAGGACGCGCTCGCCGAGGTCGCCCCTCACGTGGTGACGCTGGCGGAGGCGGAGGACCTGCCCGCGCACGGCGCGGCGATCAAGGCAAGGTTCGGCTGGAAGGTACCGACGAGCAAGTGACCGGCAACCCCGTGTCCCGCTGGGACGCGCTTCCCCTCCGCGACGAACTGCGCGGCATGTCCCCGTACGGGGCCCCGCAGCTGGACGTCCCCGTGCGGCTGAACACCAACGAGAACCCCTACCCGCTGCCCGAGCCGCTGGTCGAGCGGATCGCCGAGCGGGTGCGCGAGGCCGCCCGGAACCTGAACCGCTACCCGGACCGGGACGCGGTCCAGCTGCGCACCGAGCTGGCCGGGTACCTGACGCGGACCGGCGGCCACCCGCTCGGCATCGAGAACGTGTGGGCGGCCAACGGCTCCAATGAGGTCATCCAGCAGCTGCTGCAGACCTTCGGCGGTCCGGGCCGTACGGCACTCGGCTTCGAGCCGTCGTACTCGATGCACGCGCTCATCGCGCGCGGCACCGGCACCGGCTGGATCTCCGGGCCGCGCACCGAGGACTTCGCGATCGACCCCGCCGCCGCCGAGCGGGCCGTCGCCGAGCACCGGCCGGACGTCGTCTTCATCACCACCCCCAACAACCCCACCGGCAACGCGGTCCCGCCGGAGACGGTCGTCGCGCTGTACGAGGCGGCCCAGGCGGCCAAGCCGTCGATGGTGGTCGTGGACGAGGCGTACGTCGAGTTCAGCCACGGCGACTCGCTGCTGCCGCTGCTGGCGGGCCGCCCGCACCTGGTCGTCTCCCGGACGATGTCCAAGGCGTTCGGCGCGGCCGGCCTGCGCCTCGGCTATCTCGCCGCCGACCCGGCGGTCGTGGACGCCGTCCAGCTCGTCCGGCTGCCCTACCACCTGTCGGCGATCACCCAGGCGACCGCGCTCGCGGCCCTCGAGCACACCGACACGCTGCTGGGGTACGTCGAGCAGCTGAAGGCCGAGCGGGACCGGCTGGTCACCGAGCTGCGGGCGATCGGCTGCCAGGTCACCGAGTCCGACGCCAACTTCGTGCAGTTCGGCCGGTTCGACGACGCCCACGCGGCCTGGCAGCGGATCCTCGACCGGGGCGTCCTGGTCCGGGACAACGGCGTACCGGGGTGGCTGCGGGTGTCCGCGGGAACCCCGGAGGAGAACGACGCGTTCCTCGACGCGGTCCGGGAACTGAAGAAGGAGCTTGAGGCATGAACCGCGTAGGGCGCGTGGAGCGCACCACCAAGGAGACCTCGGTACTGGTCGAGATAGACCTCGACGGCACCGGCAGGACCGACATCGCCACCGGCGTCGGCTTCTACGACCACATGCTCGACCAGCTCGGCCGGCACGGTCTGTTCGACCTGACCGTGAAGACCGACGGCGACCTGCACATCGACTCCCACCACACCATCGAGGACACCGCCCTCGCGCTGGGCGCCGCCTTCAAGCAGGCCCTCGGCGACAAGGTGGGCATCTACCGCTTCGGCAACTGCACGGTCCCGCTGGACGAGTCCCTCGCCCAGGTCACGGTCGACCTCTCCGGCCGCCCGTACCTCGTGCACACCGAGCCCGAGAACATGGCGCCGATGATCGGCGCGTACGACACGACGATGACCCGGCACATCCTGGAGTCCTTCGTCGCCCAGGCCCAGGTCGCGCTGCACGTGCACGTGCCGTACGGGCGCAACGCGCACCACATCGTGGAGTGCCAGTTCAAGGCGCTGGCCCGGGCCCTGCGCTATGCCTGCGAGCGCGACCCGCGCGCGGCCGGCATCCTCCCGTCGACGAAGGGCGCGCTGTAACCATGACCGGTCTGTCGACCCTCCTGATCGTCGTCGGTCTCTTCCTGGTCGGCGGCATCATCTCCTTCGCCAAGCAGAAGATGCCGGCGAGCCTGATCGTGCTGCTCTCCATCGGCGCGGCCCTGTGCCTGGTGGCGGGTGTCGTACGGCTGGAGGTCTGGAATTGAGCACCGGCGGCAAGAAGGTCGTCGTCTTCGACTACGGCTTCGGCAACGTCCGCTCCGCCGAGCGCGCCCTCGCGCGCGTGGGCGCCGACGTCGAGATAACGCGCGACTTCGACAAGGCGATGAACGCCGACGGCCTGCTGGTGCCGGGTGTCGGTGCCTTCGCCGCCTGTATGCAGGGCCTGCGCGCCGCCCGCGGTGACTGGGTGGTGGACCGCAGGCTGTCCGGCGGGCGCCCGGTGATGGGCATCTGCGTCGGCATGCAGATCCTCTTCGCCCGCGGCATCGAGCACGGCGTGGAGGCCGAGGGGCTTGACGAGTGGCCCGGCACGGTCGGGCCGCTCCAGGCCGACGTCGTGCCCCACATGGGCTGGAACACCGTGGCCGCCCCGGCCGACTCGCGGCTCTTCGCCGGCCTGGACGCCGACGCCCGCTTCTACTTCGTGCACTCCTACGCGGTCCACGAGTGGACCCTGGAGACCCTCAACCCGGTGATCGAGGCCCCCAAGGTCACCTGGGCGACGCACGGCGAGCCGTTCGTGGCCGCGGTGGAGAACGGTGCCCTGTGGGCCACCCAGTTCCACCCCGAGAAGTCCGGCGACGCCGGCGCCCAGCTCCTCACCAACTGGATCGGAACCCTGTAGACCATGGCCAAGCTCGAACTCCTCCCCGCCGTCGACGTCCGCGACGGCCAGGCCGTCCGCCTCGTGCACGGCGAGTCCGGGACCGAGACCTCCTACGGCTCCCCGCTGGAGGCCGCCCTCGCCTGGCAGCGCTCCGGCGCCGAGTGGCTGCACCTGGTCGACCTGGACGCCGCCTTCGGCACCGGCGACAACCGCGCGCTGATCGCCGAGGTCGCGAAGGCCATGGACATCAAGGTGGAGCTGTCCGGCGGCATCCGCGACGACGCGTCCCTCGCCGCCGCCCTGGCGACCGGCTGCAAGCGCGTGAACCTCGGCACCGCCGCCCTGGAGACCCCGGAGTGGGTCGCCAAGGTCATCGCCGAGCACGGCGACAAGATCGCCGTCGGTCTCGACGTGCGCGGCACCACCCTGCGCGGCCGCGGCTGGACCCGCGACGGCGGCGACCTCTACGAGACGCTGGAGCGCCTCGACAAGGAGGGCTGCGCGCGCTACGTCGTCACCGACATCGCCAAGGACGGCACCTTGCAGGGCCCGAACCTGGAGCTGCTGAGGAACGTCTGCGCGGCGACGGACCGCCCGGTCGTGGCCTCCGGCGGCGTGTCGTCCCTGGACGACCTGCGCGCCATCGCGGACCTGGTACCCCTCGGTGTCGAGGGCGCCATCGTCGGGAAGGCGCTGTACGCGAAGGCGTTCACCCTGGAAGAAGCCTTGGAGGCGGTGGCCGAGTGAGTGACGTACGACGTGTGTCGACCGGCGCTCCCTGGGAGGAGCAGTTCGGCTACTCCCGCGCGGTGGAGCTGCCGAACGGCCTGGTGCTGATCTCGGGCTGCACGTCCATCGTGGACGGGCAGATCTCCGGGGGCGGCCCGTACGAGCAGGCGGTCAACTCCTTCAACGTGGCGCTGGCCGCGCTGGAGCAGCTGGGGCTCGGCCGCGACGATGTCGTGCGCACGCGCATGTACCTCACGCATGCCCGCGACGTCGAGGAGGTCGGCCGCGCCCACAAGGCGCTGTTCGACACCGTCCGGCCCGCCTCATCGATGATCATCGTCTCCGGTTTCGTGGACCCCAGCCTGGTCGTCGAGGTCGAGGTGGAGGCGTTCCGAGGGGTGTCCGCATGACACTGGCCGTACGGGTCATCCCCTGCCTTGACGTGGACAACGGCCGCGTCGTCAAGGGCGTCAACTTCCAGAACCTGCGCGACGCGGGCGACCCCGTCGAGATGGCCAAGGTGTACGACACCGAGGGCGCCGACGAGCTGACGTTCCTGGACATCACCGCGTCCTCGGGCAACCGGGAGACGACCTACGACGTGGTGCGCCGCACCGCCGAGCAGGTGTTCATCCCGCTGACGGTGGGCGGCGGCGTCCGCACGGCCGACGACGTGGACAGACTGCTGCGGGCCGGCGCCGACAAGGTGGGCGTCAACACGGCGGCGATCGCCCGCCCCGAGCTCATCCGCGAGATCGCCGAGCGCTTCGGGCGCCAGGTGCTGGTGCTGTCGGTGGACGCCCGGCGCACTCCCGGCGGCACCTTCGAGGTGACCACCCACGGCGGCCGGCGCGGCACCGGCATCGACGCGGTGGAGTGGGCGCACCGGGCGGCCGACCTCGGCGCCGGCGAGATCCTGCTGAACTCGATGGACGCGGACGGCACGAAGGACGGCTACGACCTGGAGATGATCGCGGCGGTCCGCAAGCACGTGACCGTCCCGGTGATCGCCTCCGGTGGCGCCGGCAAGCTGGCCGACTTCGCGCCGGCCGTCGCGGCGGGCGCGGACGCGGTGCTGGCCGCGTCGGTGTTCCACTTCGGCGACCTGCGCATCGGCGAGGTCAAGGAGACGCTGCGGGGCGCGGGGCACCCGGTGCGGTGACGCCGCGCCTGCCTCCGGCAGATGCGAAAGAGAAGTTGCGCAAAATGTGTTGTGCAACTTTTCTTTTGTACCTAGTGTTGTGCCCATGACGGATGAAGGAAGCCGCTCCATCACGGACGTGGGCACGCTCAAGGCGCTCGCCCATCCGCTGCGGATGAAGCTGTACCGGGCCCTGTGCGTGGCGGACAAGGCGACGGCCTCGCACCTGGCCGACCAGGTGGACGAGGCCGTCTCCCTGGTCAGCTACCACCTGCGCAAGCTCGCCGGGCACGGGCTGATCGAGGAGGCCGACCCGCAGAGCGCGGACGGGCGCGAGCGCTGGTGGCAGCCCTCGTCCCAGGGCGTGAGCATCCGGGACAAGGACTTCCGGGACGCCCCCGACAAGGCGGCGGCCCATCTGGCGGCGACCCGCCTCTTCCACGAGCAGCGCGCCGACCTGTACCGCCGCTACCTCGACGAGCGCTCCACCTGGAGCCCCGAGTGGAACGCCGCCGCACCCGACACCGAGTCCCTGCTCCGCCTCACCGCGGGGGAGCTGGACGCCCTCAGGCAGGAGCTGCTCGCCCTGGTCAGGAAGTACGACGAGCTGGGCCGGGCCGCCGCCGACGGCGACACCGAAGGGCGCGAGCACGTCGCGCTGCACGTGTACGGCTTCCCGTTCCGCGCCTGAGAGGACCCGCTTCCGTGACCGCCACGCTCATACCGCCGGCGACCGCCCGCGCCCACCGCGACTCCAACGTCCTGCGCTGGCTCGCCGCGTACACCTCTTCGATGCTCGGCGACGGCGTCTACTACCTCGCCCTGTCCTGGGCCGCCGTCCAGGCCGGGACCCCGGCCCAGGCCGGTGTCGTGATGTCCGTCAGCGCGCTGCCGCGCGCCGTGCTGATGCTCGGCGGGGGAGTGATCGCCGACCGGCTGGGGCCCAGGAGAGTCGTCATCGGCAGCGACGCCGTGCGGTGCGCGGCCGTCCTCGCCGTGGCCGCCCTGCTCTTCCTCACCAGCCCCGGCCTGTGGCCGCTGGCCCTGCTGGCGTTCGTCTTCGGCACGGTCGACGCGGTCTTCCTGCCGGCCGTCGGCGCCCTCCCGGCCCGGCTCACCGACAAGAGCCAGCTCGCCCGGGTCCAGGGCATGCGCGGGCTCGCCATCCGCTTCTCGAGCGTGGTCGGCGCACCGCTCGGCGGGCTCGGCGTGGCCGTCGGCGGCGCGTCCGCGGCCTTCGCCCTCGCCGGGCTGCTCATCGCCGTCTCCCTGCCGCTGCTGATCTCCGTGCGGATGCGCGACCTGCCCGAGGACGGGGCGCCGACGCCCGGCGCCCCGCGGACCACCGCCCTGAACGACCTCAGGGCCGGCCTGCGCTACATCCGCCGCCACCGCGTCCTCGCCCCCCTGATGCTCGCCATCGCCCTCGGCGACCTGGGCTTCGTCGGCCCCCTGAACGTGGGTCTCGCCCTGCTCGCCGACCACCGCGGCTGGGGTGCCTCCGGCATGGGCTGGGTGCTCGCCGGGTTCGGCACCGGCGCCGGAGCCGCCTCGCTGCTGCTGGCCGTCCGGGGCCGGCTGCCCCGCGCCGGCCTGGTCATCGGCTGCGCGTGCGCCACCGGTGCCGTGGCCGTCGGCGCCCTCGGCTTCGTCGCGACCCTTCCGGCCGCCGTCGGCACCGCCGTGCTCGTCGGCCTGCTCACCGGGCTCAGCGGCGCGTTGTGCGGCGCACTGCTGCAGACCCAGGCCGACCCCGCCTACCTCGGCCGGGTCACCTCAGTCTCCGGGCTGGTCAGCCTCGGCCTCACCCCGCTGAGCATGCCGTTCGCCGCCGCCGCGATCGGCGCCTGGGGCCTCGGCCCGGTCTACGCCGTCAGCGCGACCGTCTGCGGCCTCGGCGGGCTCGTCGCCCTGCTGGTGCCGGGCCTGCGCCGCGCGGAGCTGCCCGGCTGACGCCGTCTCACCCGCCCGGCTGCACCAGCTGCACCAGATTGCCCACCGTGTCGTCGAACACCGCCGCCAGCACCGGGCCCTGCCGCTGCGGAGGGTGCGTGAACCGGACCCCCAGCCCGTCCAGCCGTTCGTACTCGGCCCGGATGTCGTCCACGGAGAAGACGATGCACGGCAGCCCCGCCTCGTACAGCGCCCGGCGGTAGGGCTCTGAGATCGGGCCCCGGCCCGGCTCCAGCAGCAACTGGAGGTCCGGCTGGCCCCCCTCGGGCGCCCCGACCGTCACGAAGGACGTGCCGTCGCCGAGGTCCCGGTGGATCCGGGTCTCGAAGCCGAGGACGTGCGTGTAGAAGGCGTGCGCCGTCGCCACGTCGTCCACGTACACGCCGGTCATCGCGACCTTGATCACGGGCGGCCTCTCCGGGGCGCCGGGCGGTCTCAGATGCCCAGCTGCTTGGACTCGTTGAGTTTCGCGATCGCGTCCGCGTCCCCGTCGACGGCCACCTTGGCCGCGTTCTGCCGGCCGAACGCGAACATCAGCAGCTCCGACGGCTCACCGGTCACCGTGACCACCGGGGCGCCCCGGTGCGCCACCGCCGTCTGGCCGTCCGGGCGGCGCAGCACCAGACCCGTCGGCACGCCCCGGCCCATCAGCCGCGCGGTGCGTTCGAGGCGGGACCAGAGCGCGTCCTGGAAGACCGGGTCCAGCTCGCGCGGGCTCCAGTCCGGCTGGGCACGGCGCACGTCCTCCGTGTGGACGTAGAACTCGACGGTGTTGGCCGCCTCGTCGATCTGCTTGAGCTGGAAGGGTGAGAAGCGCGGCGGGCCGGTACGGATGAGCTGGATCAGCTCCTCGTACGGCTTCGCCGTGTACTCGGCCATCACCCGTTCGAGACGGGGGGCGAGCTGCTTGATCAGCGCGCCGCCCGCCGCGTCCGGACGGCGCTCGCGCACGATCACGTGCGCGGCCATGTCCCGGGTCCGCCAGCCCTCGCAGAGGGTCTCGGCCTCCGGGCCGACGGTTTCCAAGAGGTCAGCGAGCAGAAGCCGTTCACGCTTGGCGAAGGTCGACATGCTGTCAGCCTACGACCACGTAAACGGTCCGCCCACCCGTCCCCCCGCCACCACCCCCCGGCCGGCCGCTTCCCGAGGCACCGGCCACTGTCCGGACGCCGTCCCGCCCTGCTGGTGCCACGCGGCACAATGGCTGCCATGACCAGTACGCCCCCAAGCCCCCGGCCCAGCGGCCTCGACCCGCAGATCGCAGCGCGCCTCAAGCGCAGCGCCGACGGGCTCGTCCCCGCCATCGCCCAGCAGTACGACACCGGCGAGGTGCTCATGCTCGGCTGGATGGACGACGAGGCGCTGCACCGGACGCTCACCACCGGCCGCTGCACCTACTGGTCGCGCAGCCGCAGCGAGTACTGGGTCAAGGGCGACACCTCCGGCCACTTCCAGTGGGTGAAGTCGGTGGCGCTGGACTGCGACGCCGACACGCTGCTGGTCAAGGTCGACCAGGTGGGCGCGGCCTGCCACACCGGCGCACGCACCTGTTTCGACGAGGACGTCCTGATCGAGGACGCGGATTCCGCCGCCGCGGCGTCCGATCAGTAAGGTCAGCGGCCATGGACCTAGAGACCTTCCGCAAGCTCGCCACCGACCGCCGGGTCATCCCCGTCACGCGCAAGCTCCTCGCCGACGGCGACACCCCGGTCGCGCTCTACCGCAAGCTGGCCGCCGAGCGCCCCGGCACCTTCCTGCTGGAGTCCGCGGAGAACGGCCGGTCCTGGTCCCGGTACTCCTTCGTCGGGGTGCGCAGCGCCGCCACGCTCACCGCGCGGGACGGCCGGGCCCACTGGCTCGGCACCCCGCCCGTCGGCGTCCCCACCGACGGCGACCCCCTCGCGGCCCTGCGCGCCACCCTCCAGGCCCTGCACACCCCGCACCAGGAGGGCATGCCGCCCTTCACCGGCGGCATGGTCGGCTACCTGGGCTACGACATCGTCCGCCGCCTGGAGAAGATCGGCCCCGGCGAGCACGACGACCTGAAGCTGCCCGAGCTGACCATGCTCCTCACCAGCGATCTCGCGGTGATGGACCATTGGGAGGGCTCGGTCCTGCTGATCGCCAACGCGATCAACCACAACGACCTGGACACGGGCGTCGACGAGGCCTACACGGACGCCGTGGCCCGCCTCGACGCCATGGAGGCGGACCTCTCCCGCCCGGTCGCCCAGCCCCCGGCCCACCTGCCGCCCTCCGAACTGCCCGCGTACACCGCGCTGTGGGGCGGCCCCGACTTCCAGCGGGCCGTCGAGGACGTCAAGGAGCGCATCCGCGCGGGCGAGGCCTTCCAGGTCGTGCCCTCCCAGCGCTTCGAGACCCCGTGCACGGCCAGCGCCCTGGACGTCTACCGGGTGCTGCGGGCCACCAACCCCTCGCCGTACATGTACCTGTTCCGCTTCGACGGCTTCGACGTCGTCGGCTCCTCACCGGAAGCACTGGTGAAGGTCGAGGACGGGCGCGCGATGGTCCACCCCATCGCCGGCACCCGGCACCGCGGCGCCACCCCGCAGGAGGACCAGGCCCTCGCCGAGGAGCTGCTCGCCGACCCCAAGGAGCGCGCCGAGCACCTGATGCTGGTCGACCTCGGCCGCAACGACCTCGGCCGGGTCTGCCGGCCCGGCTCGGTCGAGGTGGTCGACTTCATGTCCGTCGAGCGCTACTCGCACGTGATGCACATCGTCTCCACCGTCACCGGCACGGTGGCCCCGGGCCGCACCGCCTTCGACGTGCTGACCGCCTGCTTCCCGGCCGGCACCCTGTCCGGCGCCCCCAAGCCGCGCGCGATGCAGATCATCGACGAACTGGAGCCCTCCCGGCGCGGTCTGTACGGCGGCTGCGTCGGCTACCTGGACTTCGCCGGCGACTCCGACACCGCGATCGCCATCCGCACGGCCCTGCTCCGCGACGGCACGGCCTACGTCCAGGCGGGCGCCGGCATCGTCGCCGACTCCGACCCGGTCGCCGAGGACCAGGAGTGCCGCAACAAGGCGGCGGCGGTGCTGCGGGCGGTGCACACGGCGAACCGCCTGGCGCAATAGGGCGCTTCTCACGCCCCTCCGGGGAACCCCGGGTGCCGGTTCGCCCGGGGTTCAGGCGATAGTGGAGTACGTGACAGCTGTACCTCACCCCCGTTCCGAAGCCGCCGCACCCGCCCGGTCCGGCCGGCGGAGCCTCGCCGTGGCCCTCCTGTTCGGTGCGCTCGGCGCGGCCGTGGCGCTGCTCGCGACCCGCCAGCGCTGGGCGGAGGGCACCGCGACGGTGGCCGGCGGCGCGTTCCCGCTGACCGCCAAGGGCAGCGACGTCACGGGCGTGCCCGCGGCCCTCGCCATAGTGGGCCTCGCCGCGCTCGTCGCCGTCTTCGCCGTCCGCAGGGCCGGCCGCTTCGCCGTCTCCGGGCTGCTCGCGCTCTCCGGCGCCGGCATCGCCGTCGCGGCCCTCACGGCCGCCTCCGACAGCTCGGTCCTGGACGACCAGGCCGCGAAGGCGAGCGGCGACACCTCCGCCACGGTCGACGCGCTGAGCCACACCGGCTGGCCCTACGTGGCGGCCGCCGGCGGCCTGCTGATCCTGCTCGCGGGGCTGCTCGCCCTGCGCTACGGCAGCCTGTGGCCCGCGATGTCCGGGCGCTACGAGCGCGGCACCGCCCGCCCGCGGCGCACGGCCCGGCCGGCCGACCCCGAGCGCCCCGAGGAGATCTGGAAGGCCCTGGACCGGGGCGAGGATCCCACCGGCGCCTGATGTGGTGAATCAGACGCCACCCCCGCGTCCGGCACGCGTGCGCGTACGGGACAATGGAGGGCGAGCATCCGGCTCGGACAGCGACGGCCCGGCCCGGAACCGTACGGACACGTACGACGCCTACTACGAGACGTACCCAGCAACGAGGAGCAAGTCATGGCGGGCAGCAGCCACGGTCACACCCCGGCCGCGTGGACCGGTGTCATCATCGCCTTCATCGGTTTCTGCGTCTCGGGCGCCTTCATGGTGATGGCCCAGCCGGTCGGCTTCTGGGCCGGCATGGTGATCGTGGTCCTCGGCGGCGTGGTCGGCATGATCATGCGCGCCATGGGCCTCGGCCAGCCGAAGCAGGCGCGCACCCCGCAGCACGTCGTGCCCGCCGCGACCCGCGAGCCGGTCGGCGCCGAGGGCTGAGCGACCAGGCTTCCCGCGAGGGGCGGTCCGGCACCCGGTGAGGGTGGCGGGCCGCCCCTCGCCCGTCCGGGGCCGCGTCCCGACTCCCCGTCCGGCCCCGCCGCCCGCGCGCGGGCCGCACCGCCGGGGCAGAATGCCCGCGTGAACGCCGACAGCCGTACGGTCCCGCCCCCGGCCCCGTGGAGCGCCCCGGGCCAGGTCCCGCCGCCCGCGTCCGTCCCGCGGCGCCTGGCCGCCCCCGCGGGCGTGCTCACCGCCGCCGCCGGTGCCTTCGCGTACGTCGCGGCCGTCGACCCGAACGAACCCGGCCACTACCCCGTCTGCCCCCTGTACCGGTTCACGGGCCTGTACTGCCCGGGCTGCGGCGGACTGCGCGGCGTGCACGCCCTCGTCCACGGCGACCTCCTCGCCGCCCTGCGCGACAACGCGCCGGGCGTGGCGGCCTGCCTGGGCTTCGCCGTGCTGTGGACCGTCTGGGTGGTGCGCGCGGCGCGCGGACGGCCGCTGCGGATCGCTCCCGGGCCGGCGCCGCTGTGGACGGCCGGGGTTCTGCTGCTGGTGTTCACCATCGTCCGGAACCTGCCGTTCGGTGGCTGGCTCCACCCTTGATCGAACAGCGAATGCCCAGGTAGGGAGAGCGGGCGTCCACAGGATGCGAAGCCTCGGCCCTCCTGCGGATACCATCGCATTGACCACGGGTTTTCAGAACCTGAAGGAACGACCGTCTGGAAGGGGGCCGCTCGGGTGAGTGTGCTCGACGAGATCATCGACGGAGTCCGTGCCGACCTGGCGGAACGGCAGGCACGCGTCAGCCTCGACGAGCTCAAGGAGCGCGCGGCCAAGGCACCCGCCGCCAAGGACGGGGTGGCCGCGCTCAAGGGCGACGGCGTCAAGGTGATCTGCGAGGTCAAGCGCTCCAGCCCCTCCAAGGGCGCGCTGGCGGCGATCGCCGACCCGGCCGGGCTGGCCGCGGACTACGAGGCGGGCGGCGCGGCCGTCATCTCCGTCCTCACCGAACAGCGCCGCTTCGGCGGCTCCCTCGCCGACCTGGAGGCCGTCCGCGCGCGCGTGGACATCCCGGTGCTGCGCAAGGACTTCATCGTCACCTCGTACCAGCTGTGGGAGGCCCGTGCGTACGGCGCCGACCTCGCGCTGCTGATCGTGGCCGCCCTGGACCAGCCGGCCCTGGAGTCGCTGATCGAGCGGGCGGTGTCCATCGGACTCACCCCGCTCGTCGAGGTGCACGACGAGGACGAGGTCGACCGGGCGGTGGACGCGGGCGCCAAGATCATCGGCGTCAACGCGCGCAACCTGAAGACGCTGGAGGTCGACCGCAACACCTTCGAGCGGGTCGCCCCGGAGATCCCGGACCACCTCGTCAAGGTCGCCGAGTCCGGCGTGCGCGGGCCGCACGACCTGATCGCCTACGCCAACGCCGGCGCCGACGCGGTGCTGGTCGGCGAGTCCCTGGTGACCGGCCGCGACCCGAAGGCGGCGGTGGCCGACCTGGTGGCGGCGGGCGAGCACCCGGCACTGCGCCACGGCCGGGGCTGAACCAGCGGCTAGGCTTGACACCGATGACTCTCACCATGACGACCGTGGACCGGTACGCCGGCCTGGCGCGCGGCTGCCGCCCGAGGGGCTGCCGCGCCCCCGCGAGGCGTGTCCACGGCCGCCGGGTGCGGTACGTCATCGGCGACGAACCCGGGCAAGTGAACGGCATGCGATGGCAGCGCGCCCCTCAGGGGGCGCGGGGCTCCGTCTGATGCGCGGCCACCACCGCGCGGGCGACCGGCCGCGGACGGCCTGAGAGCCGCGGACAAGCCCTGCCCCCACGGCGACTGTTCCAGCACAGCACACTCACCGTGAGGTTCCCGCATGCCCAGCGAATTCTTCTTCCCTGACCCCCAGGGTCAAGTCCCCACCCCCGAAGGCTACTTCGGTGCCTTCGGCGGCAAGTTCATTCCCGAGGCCCTCGTCGCCGCCGTGGACGAGGTCGCCGTCGAGTACGACAAGGCCAAGCACGACCCCGAGTTCGCCCGCGAGCTCGACGACCTGCTGGTCAACTACACCGGCCGGCCCAGCGCCCTGACCGAGGTGCCCCGGTTCGCCGAACACGCCGGCGGCGCCCGGGTGTTCCTCAAGCGCGAGGACCTCAACCACACCGGCTCGCACAAGATCAACAACGTGCTCGGCCAGGCCCTGCTCACCAAGCGGATGGGCAAGACCCGGGTCATCGCCGAGACCGGCGCCGGCCAGCACGGCGTCGCGACGGCCACCGCGTGCGCGCTGTTCGGCCTCGACTGCACCATCTACATGGGCGAGATCGACACCGAGCGCCAGGCCCTGAACGTGGCCCGGATGCGCATGCTCGGCGCCGAGGTCGTCGCCGTGAAGTCCGGCAGCCGCACCCTCAAGGACGCCATCAACGAGGCGTTCCGGGACTGGGTCGCCAACGTCGACCGCACCCACTACCTGTTCGGCACGGTCGCGGGACCGCACCCCTTCCCGGCGATGGTCCGCGACTTCCACCGGGTGATCGGTGTCGAGGCCCGCCGCCAGCTGCTGGAGCGCGCCGGCCGCCTCCCCGACGCGGCCGTCGCCTGCGTCGGCGGCGGCTCCAACGCCATCGGCCTCTTCCACGCCTTCATCCCCGACGAGGGCGTCCGCCTGATCGGCTGCGAGCCCGCCGGGCACGGCATCGAGACCGGCGAGCACGCGGCCACCCTCACCGCGGGCGAGCCCGGCATCCTGCACGGCTCCCGGTCCTACGTCCTCCA
The DNA here is from genome assembly GCF_043079545.1 of Streptomyces sp. NPDC015171. Taxonomy (NCBI): domain Bacteria; kingdom Bacillati; phylum Actinomycetota; class Actinomycetes; order Kitasatosporales; family Streptomycetaceae; genus Streptomyces; species Streptomyces sp. NPDC015171. The sequence goes on along the minus strand of NZ_JBIBUO010000013.1, from coordinate 139,766 downwards.
GGACGAGGAGGGCCAGATCACCGAGCCGTACTCGATCTCGGCCGGCCTCGACTACCCCGGCATCGGCCCGGAGCACTCCTACCTGAAGGACTCCGGCCGCGGCGAGTACCGCGCGGTCACCGACGACGCCGCCATGCAGGCCCTGCGCCTGCTGTCCCGCACCGAGGGCATCATCCCGGCCATCGAGAGCGCCCACGCGCTGGCCGGCGCCCTGGAGGTCGGCAAGGAGCTGGGCAGGGACGGCCTGATCGTCGTCAACCTGTCCGGCCGCGGCGACAAGGACATGGACACCGCCGCCCGTTACTTCGGCCTCTACGACACCGACGCCGCGGTGGCCGCCAACGAAGCCGACACCGCCGAGATCGAGGGGGACGCCAAGTGAGCGGGAACGTCCAGCTGCTGACCGACACCCTCGCGGGCGCCAAGGCGGAGGGCCGCGCCGCGCTCATCGCCTACCTCCCGGCCGGCTTCCCGACCGTGGACGGCGGCATCGAGGCGATCGAGGCCGTCTTCGACGGCGGCGCCGATGTCGTCGAGGTCGGCCTGCCGCACAGCGACCCGGTGCTCGACGGCCCGGTCATCCAGACCGCCGACGACATCGCCCTGCGCGGCGGTGTGAAGATCGCGGACGTCATGCGCACGGTCCGCGAGGCATACCGGGCCACCGGCAAGCCGGTGCTCGTCATGACGTACTGGAACCCCATCGACCGCTACGGCGTGGAGCGCTTCACCGCCGAGCTGGCCGAGGCGGGCGGCGCCGGCTGCATCCTGCCCGACCTGCCGGTGCAGGAGTCGGCGCTGTGGCGGGAGCACGCCGAGAAGCACGGACTCGGCACGATCTTCGTCGTGGCGCCGAGCAGCAAGGACGAGCGGCTCGCCGAGATCACCGCGGCGGGCAGCGGCTTCGTCTACGCGGCCTCCCTGATGGGCGTCACCGGCACCCGTGAGTCCGTCGGCGCGCAGGCCCAGGACCTGGTCCAGCGCACCCGCGGCACCGGCACCGGCCTGCCCGTCTGCGTCGGCCTCGGCGTCTCCAACGCGACCCAGGCCGCCGAGGTGGCCGGCTTCGCGGACGGCGTCATCGTCGGCTCGGCCTTCGTCAAGCGGATGCTGGACGCGCCGGACCACGCCTCCGGCATCGCGGCGGTCCGCGAGCTGGCCGGCCTGCTGGCGAAGGGCGTCCGCGGAGCGCGGTAACCGTCTGCGATGTCCTGTATCGGGTGATTCGGTCACTCGAACGGGTGGACCTGGGACCGGGGAGGCGCGCTGCGCCTCCCCGGTTCGTTCTGGGGGTGTGAGCGACAAGAACCGTGACGGAAAGCGCACCGCCCGGGAGCGGCTGGCGGTCGAGCGTGAGAAGCAGAAGGCCGCTGACAAGCGACGGCGCACGCTGATCGTGGGCGCGAGCGTCGTCTGCGTCCTGGGCCTCGCGGCGGTGATCGGCGTGGTCGCCGCGAACGCCGGCAAGGACAAGGGCAGCAGCGCAGGCCCCGCCGTGGCGCCCTCGGGCGCGCAGGGCAAGGACAGCCTCGCGATCCCGGTCGGCAAGGACGGCGCCAAGTCCACGCTCACCGTCTGGGAGGACTTCCGCTGCCCGGCCTGCAAGGCCTTCGAGACGGCGTACCGGCCGACGCTGCACGAACTGGCCGACGCGGGCAAGCTCAGAGTCGAGTACCACCTGGTCCGGCTGATCGACGGCAACCTCGGCGGCACCGGCTCGCTGCACTCCGCGAACGCGGCGGCCTGCGCCCAGGACGCCGGCAAGTTCCGCGACTACCACGACGTGCTGTTCGCGAACCAGCCCGAGGAGTCCGACGACGCCTTCGCCGACAACGCCAAGCTGATCCAGCTGGCCGGCAAGGTGAAGGGCCTGGACACCCCCGCGTTCCGCAAGTGCGTCGAGGACGGCACCCACAACACCTGGGTGGACAAGTCCAACCAGGCCTTCCGGGCCGGCGGCTTCAGCGGTACGCCCACGGTGCTGCTCGGCGGCAAGAACATCTACCAGGACCAGTCGATGACCCCGGCCAAGCTCAAGCAGATGGTGGAGGCGGCCGCCCGCGGGTGAGCGATTCCCACGCCCCCGTTATGGACCCGTAGCCGGGCTGCTTGCCGTCCCCGCGGCCCGGCACGGTAGCGTCGGACCTGCCATGAACCTTGCCTACATCCCCAGCCCGTCGCACGGGGTGCTGTATCTCGGCCCCATCCCGCTGCGCGGCTACGCCTTCTGCATCATCATCGGAGTCTTCGTCGCCGTCTGGTACGGCAACAAGCGCTGGATCGCCCGTGGCGGGCAGTCCGGCACGGTCGCCGACATCGCCGTCTGGGCCGTGCCCTTCGGCCTGGTCGGCGGCCGGCTCTATCACGTGATCACGGACTACGAGCTGTACTTCAGCGAGGGCCGTGACTGGGTGGACGCCTTCAAGGTGTGGGAGGGCGGCCTGGGCATCTGGGGCGCGATCGCGCTCGGCGCGCTCGGCGCGTGGATCGGCGCCCGCCGCCGGGGCGTCCCGATGCCGGCGTACGCCGACGCCGTCGCCCCCGGCATCGCGTTCGCGCAGGCCATCGGCCGCTGGGGCAACTGGTTCAACCAGGAGCTGTACGGCCGCGAGACCCATGTCCCCTGGGCGCTGCACATCACCTCCTCCGAGGGCGGCCGGGTGCCGGGCTACTACCACCCGACCTTCCTCTACGAGTCCCTGTGGTGCGTGGGCGTGGGCTTCCTGGTGATCTGGGCGGACCGCCGCTTCAAGCTGGGCCACGGCCGGGCGTTCGCCCTGTACGTCGCCGCGTACTGCGTGGGCCGGGGCTGGATCGAGTACATGCGGGTGGACGACGCCCACCACATCCTGGGCCTGCGCCTCAACGACTGGACGGCGCTGCTCGTCTTCCTGCTCGCGGTGGTGTACATCGTGGTGTCGTCGAAGAAGCGGCCGGGCCGGGAGGCCGTGGTCGAACCCGCGGCGGTCGCCTCCGGCGCGGACGCCGTCGCCGAGGGCGTAACCGAGGCCCAGGGCAAGACGGAGGACGCAGCGGACAAGGACAAGGCCGAGGACAAGGCCGAGGGCAGGACCGAGGTCTCCATGGAGAAGACCGACGTCGCCGAGGAGAAGGCCGAGGGCTCCGAAGGGGCCGCGAAGGACGAGGCGGAGTCGGCGAAGAAGAGCTGACCGCCGGTCGTACGACACCGAGGGCGCCCGGATCTTCCGGGCGCCCTCGGTCTGTCCGGGCGGGCGGCCGGCGGGGTCAGGGCCCGGGTGTCAGGGAGAGGGTGCGCCGGGCCATCGCCACCACGGCCGCGTCGATGAAGCGGCCGTCGGGGAGGGCCTGGGCGCCCTGCTCGGCGGCCGCCGCCTCGGTGATCGCCTCGGCGTGTTCGATCTCCGCCGGGGTGGGCAGATAGGCCCGCTCGATCACCGGGAGCTGCCGGGGGTGGATCGCGGCGCGGCCCAGGAAGCCGAGGGCGCGGCCGTGGGCGCAGGACGCGGCGAGGCCGTCCAGATCGCGGATGTCGGGGTGGACCGACTGCGGCGGTGGGGCGAGGCCCGCCGCGCGGGCGGCGACGATCACCCGGGAGCGCGGCCAGTCGAGGCCCGAGTCGGCCCGTACCCCCAGGTCGGCCCGGAGGTCAGCCTCGCCGATGGCGATGCCGCGCAGAGCGGGGTGGGCGGTGGCGATGAGGTAGGCGTGCTCGATGCCGAGGGCCGACTCCAGCAGCGCGTACAGGGGCACCGGTGTGGCCACGGCGACCTGCCGTACCTGCTCCGGAGCCGTCACCTTCGGCAGCCGCAGCCCGGCCAGGCCCGGCAGGCCGGCCAGCGCGGCGAGGTCGGCGGCGACCCAGGGACTGTCCGGGGCGTTGACGCGGACATGGACCGGGACCGCGACCGGCTGGTGCGGCTGCGGCTGCGGCTGCGGTTGCCGTTGCGGTTGCGGTTGCGGCTCGGCGAGGAGTTCCGCGGTGGCCGCGCGGGCGTACTCCTTGCGGTCGGGGGCGACCGCGTCCTCCAGGTCGACCACCACCACGTCGGCGCCCGCCGCCAGCGCCTTGGCCACGACGTGCGGGCGGTCGCCGGGGACGTAGAGCCAGGTGAGCGGAGGGCGGATCACAGGGCGCCCTCCGCGCGCAGGGCCGCGATGTCGGCCGGGGCGAGACCCAGTTCGGCGAGGACGGCGTCCGTGTCGGCTCCGTGCGGGCGGCCGGCCCAGCGGATCGCGCCGGGCGTGGCGGAGAGGCGGAACAGGACGTTCTGCATGCGCAGCGGGCCCAGCTCCGGGTCGGCCACGGTGGTGACCGTGTCCAGGGCCTGGTACTGCGGGTCCGCCAGGACGTCCCGGACGTCCTGGACGGGGGCCGCGGCGGCCTGCGCCTTCTCGAAGGCCGCGAGCACCTCGGTGCGGGTGCGGGCGGCGATCCAGGAACCGACGGCCTCGTCCAGCACATCGGCGTGGGCGGCCCGGTCCGCGCCCGTGGCGAACCACGGTTCCTCGATCAGCTCGGGGCGGCCCACCAGCCGCAGCACCCGTTCGGCGACCGACTGCGCGGAGGTGGAGACGGCGACCCAGGAGCCGTCGGCGGTGCGGTAGGTGTTGCGCGGTGCGTTGTTCGCCGAGCGGTTCCCGGTGCGTTCCTGGACATGGCCGAGCTGGTCGTACCAGGTGGGGTGCGGGCCGAGGACGGACAGGATCGGTTCGATGATCGCCATGTCGACGACCTGGCCCGTGCCGGTGCGCTCGCGCCCGGCCAGCGCCGTCAGCACGGCGTACGCGGTCGCCAGGCCCGCGACCGAGTCGGCGAGGCCGAAGGGCGGCAGGGTCGGGGGTGCGCCCGGTTCACCGGTGACCGCGGCGAAGCCGCTCATCGCCTCGGCGAGGGTGCCGAAGCCGGGGCGGTGCGCGTACGGCCCGAACTGGCCGAAGGCGGTGACCCGGGTGAGGATCAGCCGGGGGTTGGCCGCCGACAGCTCGGGCCAGCCCAGGTCCCACTTCTCCAGGGTGCCGGGCCGGAAGTTCTCGATCACCACGTCGGCGGTGGCGGCGAGCCGCAGCAGGACGGCACGGCCGCCGCGGGTGGACAGATCGAGGGTGAGGGTCCGTTTGTTGCGGCCGAGCACCTTCCACCACAGGCCGACGCCGTGCTTGGCCGGGCCGTGGCCGCGGGCGGGGTCGGGCCGCCGGGGATGCTCGACCTTGACGACCTCCGCGCCGAAGTCGCCGAGCAGCGTGGCGGCCATCGGTCCGGCGAACAGGGTGGCCAGGTCAAGCACCCGCAGGCCGTCCAGGGCCGGGGGCGTCCGCGTCGTCGTACTCATGCGGTGAACTGGGCGTCGATCTCCGGGCGGTACGGCATCGACGCCGACGCCCCGGCCCGCTGGACGGAGATCGCCGCCGCGGCGGCGGCCCAGGACAGGGCCTCCCGCACCGGCTTCTCCTCGGCGAGCGCCACGGCGAGCGTGCCGGCGAAGGTGTCGCCCGCTCCCGTGGAGTCCACGGCCGTCACCCGGGGGGCGGGGACCACGAGCGGTTCGGCGTTCCGGGTGAGGTACAGGCAGCCTGTCGCGCCCAGGGTGACGACGACCTCCGGCACCAGGTCCAGCAGGGCCGTCGCGGCCTCGCGGGGGTCGGTGCGGCCGGTCAGGGTGACCGCCTCGTACTCGTTCGGCACCAGCAGGTCGGTGACGGCGAGGAGTTCGGGCGGCAGCGGCTGGGCCGGGGCCGGGGTGAGGACGGTCCGGACGCCGTGCCGGCGGGCCGCCTCGGCGCCCGCGACGACCGCCGCCAGCGGGATCTCCAGTTGCAGCAGCAGGGCGTCCGCGGTCGCGATCACCCCCTCGTCGCCGGGGGAGAGGTGGTCGACGGTGCCGTTGGCGCCGGGGATCACGACGATCGCGTTGCCGCCCTCGTCGTCCACCACGATGTGCGCGGTGCCGGAGGGGCCCTCGACCGTGCGCAGGAAGTCGGTGTCGACGCCGGAGTGTTCGAGGGTGTCGCGCAGCCGCAGGCCGAAGGCGTCGTTGCCGACCGCGCCGATCATCGAGACGGTGGCGCCGGCGCGGGCCGCGGCGATGGCCTGGTTGGAGCCCTTGCCGCCGGGGATGGTGTGGAACTCCCGGCCCGTCACGGTCTCCCCGCGCTGCGGGGCCTTGGCGACATAGGCGACGAGGTCCATGTTGGTGCTGCCGAGGACGGCGATATGGGTCATGAGCGGGTCGCCTCCAGGTGGGTGAGGTGGGCCAGGGTGTCGAAGCCGGTGCCGTCGAAGTCGGCGACGGTGGTGGCGAGCCGGTTCTTCAGCGGGGCCCGCCAGCGGTCGGGGAGCGCCGCGGGGGTGCCGGCGAGCAGGCCGGCGATGCTGCCCGCGGTCGCGCCGTTGGAGTCGGTGTCCCAGCCGCCCGACACCGCGCGGCGGATGGAGCCGGTGAAGTCGCCGTCGGCGTGGGTGAGGGCCGCGGCGATCAGGGCGGTGTTGGGGAGGGCGTGGACCCAGTGGTGGGCGGGGCCGTGGACGGCGTGCAGTTCGTCCACGACGTCGTCGAAGTCCGGGGTGACGGTGGCCAGGTGGATGGCGTGGTCGATCGCCTTCGCGAGCCGGGAGCGGGCCGGGACCACCGCGCGGCCGGTGCGCAGACAGGCGTGGACGTCGCACCCTCCGGCGGCGGCGGCGATGGCGGCGGCGGTGAACATCGCCGCGTAGACGCCGTTGCCGGTGTGCGTGAGGACCGCGTCGCGGTGTGCCTGGCCGGCTGCGGCGGCCGGGTCGCCGGGGTTGGTCCAGCCGTGCGCGTCGGCGCGGATCAGGGCGCCGATCCACTCGCGGAACGGGTTGCGGTGCCGGGCCGTGTGCGGGGGTTCGATGCCGGCCAGGAGGTTGCGGTAGGCCAGGCGCTCGGCGGTGAAGGTTCGGCCGGGCGGCAGCTCGTCGAGCCAGAGCCGGGCCACGTCGTCGGTGGTGAAGTCCCGGCCGTGGCGCCGGAGCAGCAGGAGGTTGAGGAGCGGGTAGTTCAGGTCGTCGTCCTCGGGCATGCCGTCGATGTTCTCGGCGAGGGAGGTGGCAGCCGAGCGGCGGTTCCAGGGGTGTGCGTCGAGCAGCTCCCGCGGGACGCCCTTCGCGGTGAAGTAGCCGGCCAGGGGCCAGTTGCCGGCGGCCCGTGCCAACGCGCGGATGCCGTCGAGCGGGAGTTTCTCCACGGGCTTGCCGAGGAGGCAGCCGATGGCCCGGCCGAGCCAGGCGGCCTCCAGGGCGGCTTCCCCTGCCGCTCCCGGGGCGGCCTTCCCGGCGGCTCCCGGGGCGAGGGGGGCGGCGGTCCGCGCTTTGGGCCAGCCGGGGCAGGCCGCCTTGATCGCGGCCAGGTCCGTGGGTTCGTCGTCCGCCAGTCTGCTGGGCAGATCGGCGAGTTCGTCCAGCAGGTCCTCGGCGAGCAGCCGCAGATAACGGGAGACCCGGTGCCCGGACGCGCCCGCGCGCTCCGGGGCGTCCGGGCCGCCCGCCGCCCGCCAGCGCGCCTCGACCGCCGACGGCTCGCGCCCGTCCAGACGGGCCTGGCGCAGCTCGTGGCCCAGCAGATCCTCCGGCTGGACCCAGGTCAGTCGGAGCACGGCCGGCCTCCGAGCGCGGAGAAGGCCTGCTCATGGGCCCGCCGGCGGCGGACGTCCCGCTCGAAGACCTCACAGGTGACCTCGGTGAGGGTACGGGCCGGCGCCCACAGGTCCAGGCGGCTGGCGTCCGCCACCGTCTTCGCCCACTCATCGGGCACGGGCGAGCCGAGCGCGCCCGCGAGGGCACCGGCCATCGTGGCGATCGAGTCGCAGTCCCGGCCGTAGTTGACCGAGCCGAGCACGGCGTGCCGGTAGTCGCCGCCGGAGACGACCAGCATGCCCAGGGCGACGGGGAGTTCCTCGATGGAGTGCAGCCGGGAGGGGCGGCGGGCGGCGAGCGAGGGGGCGCGGTAGTCCGGTCCGACGGTGTCGTACGGGGCCACCGCCGTGCGCAGCGGACCGAGCGCCGACTCGAAGTCCCGGTGCCGGGCGGCGACTTCGCAGACCTGCTCGATCGCCGTGCGGGTGCCGTCCTTCGCCAGGTCCAGGCAGGCGGCCACCACCGTGTCCGGGGTCGCGTCGGGTGCGGTGGCGGCGGCGACCGCGGCGGCGAAGACCCCGGCGGCCTCCCGGCCGTACGACGACTGGTGCGCGCCGGCGATGTCCAGCGCCTCGGCGTAGGCGGCGGCCGGGTGGGCCGCGTTGACCAGGCCGACCGGGGCCATGTACATCGCGGCCCCGCAGTTGACGATGTTGCCCACGCCCGCTTCCCGGGGATCGGCATGACCGTAGGCCAGCCGGGCCACCAGCCACTTCTCGGCGAGGAAGAGGCGGTGCAGCGGCAGCGCCTCGGCCTCCAGCTCCGGGATCCAGCGCGGGGTGGTCATCAGGTCCGGGACCAGGTGGTCGGTGATCGCGTACGCGTCCAGGTGGTCGCGGACCCGGTCGTAGACCCGGATCAGCGCGTGGGTCATCAGGGTGTCGTCGGTGACGTGTCCGTCGCCCTTGTGGTACGGGGCGATGGGGCGTGCCGTCCGCCAGGCGTCGCCGTGCCAGGGGCCGACGATGCCGTGGACGCGACCGCCGTGGCGCTCGGCGATCTGGTCGGGGGAGTAGCCCTCGACCGGGCCGCCGAGGGCGTCGCCGACGGCCGCTCCGACCAGGGCGCTGGTGATGCGGTCGGCGAGGCCGCGCGGACCTGGCGCGCGGCTTTCTTCTCCTTTGGGCGTCATGCCCCGAATCATCCTCCTGGCCGGGCCGGTTGTGCGGCTTCCAGGAGTCCGGCGAGTTCCACCAGGTCGGTACCGGTGAGGCGGGGCAGGGTGCAGCCGGGCAGGATGCGGCAGGCGTCCCGCCAGGTCCGCGGGACGGCGGCGCCGCCGCCGAGGGCGCCGGTGAGCGCGCCCGCCAGCGCCGGGGCGGAGTCGGCGACCCGGGACAGGCAGGCGGCGGCGGGTACGGCCTCGGCGATCCGGCCCCGGGCGGCGGTGGCCAGGGCGAGGGCGACGGGGACGGTCTCGGCGGCGGCGATGCCGTAGCTGTAGACGTGGTCGACGATCTGGTGTTCCAGCAGGGGGACCAGGGCGAAGGCGGACTCGCTGTCCTCGGCCAGGGCGAGCGCGTGGCGGGTGTTGCGGCCGATCTCCGTGTCGGCGGGGAGTTCGGCCAGCGCGGCGGTGACACAGGTGTCCGTGTCCGCGTCGGCGAGGGCGAGCGAGAGGGCCGCCGCCATCGCCCGCGCGCCGTGCACGCCGTCGCCGTCCTGGGTGTAGCGGGCGTCGAACTCGGCGAGCGAGGCGGCCTGCAGCGGGTCGCCGGGGTGGGCCACGGCGAGGACGCAGGCGCGCACGCAGGCCGCGTCGTCGAAGTAGTGCGGGTTGTCGTGGCCGGTGGCCGGCGGGCGCAGCCCTGCGGCGAGGTTGCCGAGGCCGGCGCGGACGGAGATCCGGGCGCGCAGCGGCAGTACGGCGGACTCGATCTCCGGGGCGCGGTCGGCGGCGGCGGCGACCTCGGAGGCCACGGCGGTCCAGGTGAGGTCGATGGCGGCGCGCATCCGGCGGGCCCGGCTGAGGTCGCCGAGGACGTCGTCGTCGCCGGCCCGCAGCACCGCCTCGGCGGCGAACACCGCCCACTCGGCGTCGTCGGAGGGGCCGAGGCGGAGGGGTTCGGGGGGCTGGTTGAGGGCGATCGGCACCGGCAGGGTGGTGGTGGCGTTCTGCTCGGCGAAGGTGTCCAGCTCCCGGGTCAGCCGGCGGGTCCACTCGGGCATCCGCACGGCCCGGTGCCGGGCGGCGGGCCAGCCGGCGGCGTCCCCGGCGGCGAGGCCGAGCAGCAGCCCCTCGATACGGCGGGCCGTCATGACCGGCCCGCGCGGTCCGCGTCCGCGGTCCTGCCGTGCCCCTCGTCGTCGCCGTCCGGCGTCATGCGGTGCGCCTCGCCGTACGCGTCCCCTGTCATGGCCTCCCCGCCCTCCCTGTCCGCGTGCCCTGTCATGGCCTGCCCTCACCGTCCGCTTGCCCGGCATTCCCGGCCCCCACCAAGGGGCTGCGCCCCTCGCCCCCGGGACCCTCCGCCGGCTGGATGGTGGCCGGCTGGGGCGGGAGAGGGTCGGCCGGCTGTGGGAGGGGCGGCTGCGGTGGGAGGGGTTCGGTCGGCTGCGCGAGGGCCGGTTGGGGTGGGAGGGGTTCGGTCGGTTGTGTGAGGGCCGGCAGGGGCGGGAGGGGTTCGGTCGGTTGTGGGAGGGGCGGTGGGGGTGTTTCGGCCGGCCCGGGGAGGGCGGGCGGGGCTGTTCCGGTCGGCCGCGCGAGGACGGCCCGGGGCGGGGGCGCCCCGTCCACCAGCAGGTCCGCCACCTCCAGCACGTGGTGGCCGGCCATCGACGGCAGACAGCGGCCGCGCGCCGGGCCGATGGCCTCCGCCCAGGCCGGGGGGATCGCCGCGAGGCCCTGGGTGGCGCCCGACAGGGCGCCCGCCACCGCCGCCGTGGTGTCCGCGTCGCGGCCCATGTTGACGGCCGTCAGGACCGCCTCCCGGAAGTCGCCGTCCGCCGCCGCGTACGCCCCGAACGCGAGGGCCACCGCCTCGGGGGCCAGGTCGGTCCAGGGATAGCCGCCGATGACGACCGCGGAGCGGACCGCGCGCTCCCCCCGATGGGCCACCGCCACCGCCCGCCGCAGGGAACGCGCCGTCCAGGAGTCGTCCGGGACGACCGCGAGGGCCGCGGCGATCACCACCGGAACCGTGGCCCCGGTCATCGCCGCCGCCACACCCGCCGCGACCGCCTGGCCGCCGTAGATCCCCTCGCCCTCGTGGCTCACCGAGCCGTCGATCGCCACCAGCCGGGCCGCTTCGGCGGGGCGCCCGGCGGCGAAGACGCCGAAGGGGGCCGCCCGCATCGCCAGACCGTCGCTCCAGGCGTGGCGGTGCTGGGCGGAGATGGGCGCGGCGAGGCCGCGGCGCAGGTTCTCCAGCGTTCCGCGCTCGCTGAAGCCCGCGCCGCGGAAGGGGCCCTCGGCCCGGTCGGCGATCCACTCGTGCCAGGCCGCCTCCACGTCCGCCGGAGTGAGCGCCGAGCCGTGCCGGGCCAGCAGCAGACCGGAGAAGATCGCGTACTCGGTGTCGTCCGTGCCGCAGGGCCGCTCGGCCACGTACCCGGTGATCCGCCCCCAGCGGGCACGGATCTCGGAGGGCTTGAGGTTCTCCGCCGGGGCCCCGAGCGCGTCGCCGACCGCCAGGCCGAGCAGCGCCCCACGGGCCCGCTCACGGAGTCCGGCGGCGTCCCCGGGTACCGGGACCGGGGGAGTGCAGGCGATCGATGCCATGGACGGCCTCCTTCGGCGGGGTCGCACGGGACCCTTTGCGGATGTGTCCCACGGGAGGGGGCCGGGCGAGCCTGGGGCGGGCCTCTGTCACCCGCTCGGCATCTGAGCCATCTATCGCACATCTGAGCGCTTGGCGGGGAAATCGCAGGTTAGCCCAGCCTTTCCTTGCTGGCGCACGGGAAGTAGGGGGCATAGGTTTGGCGTTGTAAAAAAGTAGAACTTGTCCAAAGTTAGCTTTGGCTTAGCTTACTGGGGGTCCGCATGGCCATCATCGAAACCGAGGCCGCGCTGCACGTGGCGCACCGCGACAACCACACGCACCGCGATGTCAACGGCGGCTGGCTGCGCCCCGCCGTCTTCGGCGCGATGGACGGCCTGGTCTCCAACCTCGCCCTGATGACGGGCGTGGCCGGCGGAGCCGTGAGCCAGCAGACCATCATCATCACCGGTCTCGCGGGGCTCGCCGCCGGCGCCTTCTCCATGGCGGCCGGCGAGTACACCTCCGTCGCCTCCCAGCGCGAACTCGTCGAGGCCGAACTCGATGTCGAGCGCCGCGAGCTGCGCAAGCACCCGCAGGACGAGGAGGACGAGCTGGCCGCGCTGTACGTGGCGCGCGGGGTCGAGCCGGAGCTGGCCCGGCAGGTCGCCCGGCAGCTGTCGAAGGACCCCGAGCAGGCCCTGGAGATACACGCCAGGGAAGAGCTGGGCATCGACCCCGGCGATCTGCCGTCGCCGCTGGTCGCGGCCGTGTCGTCGTTCGGCTCGTTCGCTCTCGGCGCCCTGCTGCCCCTGCTGCCGTACCTGCTCGGTGCCACCGTGCTCTGGCCCGCCGTCCTGCTCGCTCTCGTCGGGCTCTTCGCGTGCGGGGCCGTCGTGGCCAAGGTGACGGCGCGCAGCTGGTGGTTCAGCGGTCTGCGGCAGCTCGCGCTCGGCGGTGCGGCGGCCGGTGTGACGTACGCCCTGGGCAGCCTGTTCGGAACGGCCGTAGGATAGTGGTATCGGTATCTATACGATGGGCCGCATAAATACCCGTTACTCGCTGGTTTCGAGTCCTTAATCAACGGGCATGAGCCGTAAGCGCTGTGGGCAATGACGCCTGCCGCACACCCCCGGGGTGGGCGATGACGCTCCCCTCAAGCACATTTTCGGGCCACCGGGCGCGATCCGACCGATCTCGTCCGACACGGTCCCCCCATAACGCGTTGGCCGCCACTGCGTGGCACCCCGCCGTACCCCGGCGCCGCCGCCGTCACCCCACGGCGACCGCCGCGGATCCACGGCACTCGTCGCGTTCGCGCGGCACCTCCGCCGCGACCGCGGCGTCCGCATGCTGGAATGGTGTATCCACTTCCCGAGAACCACTCCATCATGTAACCTGCACGAAATTTTGATCTCACGCAGAGGGCCAACGTCGTCCCTCGGCACCTGCCACATGCCACATGACGACGACGGGAGAGCCGATGCGTACGCCGCGCCAGCCGTCCCAGCATTCCGCGAATGGCCAGAACTGGTCTTTCATGGATGCTCGCCCTGCTGCGCAGGGTATGTACGACCCCCGCAACGAACACGACGCGTGCGGCGTCGGTTTCGTCGCCACTCTCACCGGCGAGGCGTCCCACACCCTGGTCGAGCAGGCACTCACCGTGCTGCGCAACCTGGAGCACCGCGGCGCCACCGGCTCCGAGCCGGACTCCGGCGACGGTGCGGGCCTTCTCTCCCAGGTGCCGGACGCCTTCTTCCGCGAGGTGGCCGAATTCGACCTCCCCGCGGCCGGCTCGTACGCCGTGGGCATCGCCTTCCTGCCGGAGGAGGGGACCGAGGACGCCGTCTCACGTATCGAGACGATCGCCGCCGAAGAGGGCCTGACGGTCCTCGGCTGGCGCGAGGTGCCGGTCGCCCCCGAGCTGCTCGGCGCCACCGCCCGCTCCACCATGCCGGCCTTCCGGCAGATCTTCGTGTCCGACGGGGCGGCCGAGGGCATCGTCCTGGACCGCAAGGCGTTCGTGCTGCGCAAGCGCGCCGAGCGCGAGGCCGGGGTCTACTTCCCCTCGCTGTCCGCCCGGACGATCGTCTACAAGGGCATGCTGACCACCGGCCAGCTGGAGCCCTTCTTCCCGGACCTGTCCGACCGCCGCTTCGCCTCGGCGATCGCCCTCGTGCACTCGCGCTTCTCCACGAACACCTTCCCGTCGTGGCCGCTCGCGCACCCGTACCGCTTCGTCGCGCACAACGGCGAGATCAACACCGTCCAGGGCAACCGCAACTGGATGCGCGCCCGCGAGTCCCAGCTGTCGTCCGAGCTGTTCGGTGCCGGGAGCCTGGAGCGCGTCTTCCCGGTGTGCACGCCGGACGCCTCCGACTCCGCCTCCTTCGACGAGGTCCTGGAGCTGCTCCACCTCGGCGGCCGTTCGCTGCCGCACTCCGTGCTGATGATGATCCCGGAGGCGTGGGAGAACCACGACTCCATGGACGCGGCCCGCCGCGCCTTCTACGGCTACCACTCCACGATGATGGAGCCCTGGGACGGCCCCGCCTGCGTCTGTTTCACCGACGGCACCCAGGTCGGCGCCGTACTCGACCGCAACGGTCTGCGCCCGGGCCGCTACTGGGTCACCGACGACGGCCTCGTCGTCCTCGGCTCCGAGGTCGGCGTCCTCGACATCGACCCGGCCAAGGTCGTCCGCAAGGGCCGCCTCCAGCCCGGCAAGATGTTCCTCGTCGACACCGTCGAGCACCGCATCATCGAGGACGACGAGATCAAGGCGAACCTCGTCGCCGAGCAGCCGTACGCCGAGTGGCTGGAGGCCGGCGAGATCGAGCTGGGCGACCTGCCCGAGCGCGAGCACATCGTCCACACCCACGCCTCGGTCACCCGCCGCCAGCAGACCTTCGGCTACACCGAGGAGGAGCTGCGCGTCATCCTCGCGCCGATGGCCCGCACCGGCGCCGAGCCGATCGGCTCCATGGGCACGGACTCGCCGATCGCGGCCCTCTCCGAGCGCCCCCGCCTGCTCTTCGACTACTTCACCCAGCTCTTCGCGCAGGTCACCAACCCGCCGCTGGACGCGATCCGCGAGGAACTGGTCACCTCGCTGCGCAGCGCGCTCGGCCCGCAGGGCAACCTGCTCGACCCGACCGCCGCCTCCTGCCGGTCCGTCCTGCTGCCCTTCCCGGTCATCGACAACGACGAGCTGGCCAAGCTCATCCACATCAACGCCGACGGCGACATGCCCGGCTTCAAGGCCGCGACCCTGTCGGGCCTGTACCGGGTCTCCGGCGGGGGTGACGCCCTCGCCGCCCGCATCCAGGAGATCTGCGCCGAGGCCGACGCCGCCATCGACAACGGCGCCCGGCTGATCGTCCTCTCCGACCGGCACTCCGACGCCGAGCACGCGCCGATCCCGTCGCTGCTGCTCACCGCGGCCGTTCACCACCACCTCATCCGCACCAAGCAGCGCACCCACGTGGGCCTGCTGGTCGAGGCCGGCGACGTCCGCGAGGTCCACCACGTCGCCCTGCTCATCGGCTACGGCGCCGCCGCGGTCAACCCGTACCTGGCGATGGAGTCCGTCGAGGACCTGGTCCGCGCGGGCACCTTCCTGTCGGACATCGAGGCCGAGCAGGCCATCCGCAACCTCATCTACGCCCTCGGCAAGGGTGTCCTGAAGGTCATGTCCAAGATGGGCATCTCCACCGTGGCCTCCTACCGCGGGGCCCAGGTCTTCGAGGCCGTCGGCCTGGACGACGCCTTCGTGGAGAAGTACTTCAACGGCACGGCCACCAAGATCGGCGGCGTCGGCATCGACGTCATCGCCGGCGAGGTCGCCGCCCGCCACGCCAAGGCCTACCCGGCCTCCGGCATCGCCCCGGCGCACCGCGCGCTGGACATCGGCGGCGAGTACCAGTGGCGCCGCGAGGGCGAGCCGCACCTGTTCGACCCGGAGACGGTCTTCCGCCTCCAGCACTCCACGCGCACCGGCCGCTACGACACCTTCAAGAAGTACACGGACCGGGTGAACGAGCAGTCCGAGCGCCTGATGACGCTGCGCGGCCTGTTCGGCTTCAACTCCGGCCGGCAGCCGATCCCCGTCGACGAGGTCGAGCCGGTCAGCGAGATCGTCAAGCGCTTCTCCACGGGCGCGATGTCGTACGGCTCCATCTCCAAGGAGGCGCACGAGACCCTCGCCATCGCCATGAACCAGCTGGGCGGCAAGTCCAACACCGGTGAGGGCGGCGAGGACCCGGACCGGCTGTACGACCCCGCGCGGCGCAGCGCCATCAAGCAGGTCGCCTCCGGCCGCTTCGGCGTCACCTCCGAGTACCTGGTCAACGCGGACGACATCCAGATCAAGATGGCCCAGGGCGCCAAGCCCGGCGAGGGCGGCCAGCTGCCCGGCCACAAGGTCTACCCGTGGGTCGCCAAGACCCGGCACTCGACGCCGGGCGTCGGCCTGATCTCCCCGCCGCCGCACCACGACATCTACTCCATCGAGGACCTGGCGCAGCTGATCCACGACCTGAAGAACGCGAACCCGCAGGCGCGGATTCACGTGAAGCTGGTGTCGGAGGTCGGCGTCGGCACGGTCGCCGCGGGTGTCTCCAAGGCGCACGCGGACGTCGTCCTGATCTCCGGCCACGACGGCGGTACGGGCGCCTCCCCGCTGACCTCGCTGAAGCACGCGGGCGGCCCCTGGGAGCTTGGCCTCGCCGAGACCCAGCAGACGCTGCTGCTCAACGGCCTGCGCGACCGGATCGTCGTCCAGACGGACGGCCAGCTGAAGACCGGCCGCGACGTGGTCATCGCCGCCCTGCTGGGCGCCGAGGAGTTCGGTTTCGCGACCGCGCCGCTCGTCGTCTCCGGCTGCGTGATGATGCGCGTCTGCCACCTGGACACCTGCCCGGTCGGCATCGCCACCCAGAACCCCACCCTGCGCGACCGCTTCGCCGGCAAGGCCGAGTACGTCGTGAACTTCTTCCAGTTCATCGCCGAGGAGGTCCGCGAGCTGCTGGCGGAGCTGGGCTTCCGCTCCATCGAGGAGGCCGTCGGCCACGCCGAGGTGCTGGACGTCGAGCGCGCGGTGGACCACTGGAAGGCACAGGGCCTGGACCTGGCGCCGCTGTTCCACGTCCCGTCGCTGCCCGACGGCGCCGTCCGCCACCGGATCGTCGCCCAGGACCACGGCCTGGAGAAGGCGCTGGACAACGAGCTGATCAAGCTCGCCACCGACGCCCTGGCCGCCTCCGACGCCACCGAGGCCCAGCCGGTGCGCGCCCAGGTCGCCATCCGCAACATCAACCGCACGGTCGGCACCATGCTCGGCCACGAGGTGACGAAGAAGTTCGGCGGCGCGGGTCTGCCCGACGACACCATCGACATCACCTTCACCGGCTCGGCCGGCCAGTCCTTCGGCGCGTTCCTGCCGCGCGGTGTCACCCTGCGCCTCGAGGGCGACGCCAACGACTACGTCGGCAAGGGCCTCTCCGGCGGCCGGATCGCCGTCCGCCCGGACCGGGCCGCCGACCACCTCGCCGAGTACTCCACCATCGCGGGCAACACCATCGCCTACGGCGCCACCGGCGGCGAGCTGTTCCTGCGCGGCCGTACCGGTGAGCGGTTCTGCGTGCGCAACTCCGGCGCGCTGGTCGTCTCCGAGGGCGTGGGAGACCACGGCTGCGAGTACATGACCGGCGGACACGCGGTCGTCCTCGGCCCGACCGGCCGCAACTTCGCGGCGGGCATGTCCGGCGGCATCGCCTACGTCATCGACCTCGACCCGGACAACGTCAACGCCGGCAACGCCGGTGCGGTCGAGGCGCTGGACGACACGGACAAGCAGTGGCTGCACGACGTGGTGCGCCGCCACGCCGAGGAGACCGGCTCGACCGTCGCCGAGAAGCTGCTCGCCGACTGGGACACCGCAGTGGCCCGGTTCAGCAAGATCATCCCCAGCACGTACAAGGCAGTGCTCGCCGCCAAGGACGCCGCCGAGCGAGCCGGTCTCTCCGAGACCGAGATCACCGAGAAGATGATGGAGGCGGCGATCAATGGCTGACCCGAAGGGCTTCCTGAACCACGGCCGCGAGGTCGCCCAGACCCGTCCCGTCGGTGAGCGCCTCAAGGACTGGAACGAGGTCTACGTCCCCGGTTCCCTGCTGCCGATCATCAGCAAGCAGGCCAGCCGCTGCATGGACTGCGGCATCCCCTTCTGCCACAACGGCTGCCCGCTGGGGAACCTGATCCCCGAGTGGAACGACTACGCCTACCGCGAGGACTGGGCCGCCGCCCAGGAGCGCCTGCACGCGACCAACAACTTCCCGGAGTTCACCGGTCGCCTCTGCCCGGCCCCCTGTGAGTCGGCGTGTGTCCTCGGCATCAACCAGCCGCCGGTCACCATCAAGAACGTCGAGGTCTCGATCATCGACAAGGCGTGGGAGACCGGGGACGTCGCCCCGCAGATCCCGGAGCGCCTGTCCGGCAAGACGGTCGCGGTCATCGGGTCGGGCCCGGCGGGTCTCGCCGCCGCCCAGCAGCTGACCCGGGCAGGACACACGGTCGCCGTCTACGAGCGCGCGGACCGCGTCGGAGGACTCCTCCGGTACGGCATCCCCGAGTTCAAGATGGAGAAGCGGCACATCAACCGCCGTATCGAGCAGATGCGCGCGGAGGGCACCCGCTTCCGTACCGGAGTCGAGGTCGGCCGTGACATCAACGCCCGCGACCTGAAGAAGCGGTACGACGCGATCGTGATCGCCGCCGGCGCCACCACCGCGCGGGACCTTCCGGTGCCGGGCCGTGAGCTCGCGGGCATCTACCAGGCGATGGAGTACCTGCCCCTGGCGAACAAGGTGCAGGAGGGCGACTACGTCACCACGCCGATCTCGGCCGAGGGCAAGCACGTCGTCGTGATCGGCGGCGGTGACACCGGCGCGGACTGCGTGGGCACCGCCCACCGGCAGGGCGCGGCCTCGGTCACCCAGCTGGAGATCATGCCCCGCCCGAACGACGAGCGGCACCCCACGAACCAGCCCTGGCCGACCTTCCCGATCCTCTACAAGGTCACCTCGGCCCACGAGGAGGGCGGCGAGCGGATCTACTCCGCCTCGACCAGCCACTTCGAGGGCGACGAGGACGGCAACGTCCAGTGGCTGCACCTGGCCGAAGTGGAGTTCGTCGACGGCAAGTTGACCTCCAAGCCGGGCACCGAGCGCAAGATCCCGGCCCAGCTGGTCACCCTCGCCATGGGCTTCACCGGCACCGACCGGGAGAACGGCCTGGTGGAGCAGTTCGGCCTGGACCTCGACGAACGGGGTAACATCGCCCGCGACGCCGACTTCCAGACCAACGTGCCGGGTGTGTTCGTCGCCGGTGACGCCGGCCGCGGCCAGTCCCTCATCGTCTGGGCGATCGCGGAGGGCCGCTCGGCCGCCCGCGGAGTCGACCGCCACCTGACCGGGGCCAGCGAACTGCCGGCCCCGATCCGCCCGACGGACCGCGCCCTGGCGGTCTGACGCGCACACCAGGACCCTCAGGTCCCCCTGAACGTCCCGTACAACGGCGTACGGAACACTGACGGCGCCTGCCCGCCTGTCCCCGACCGGACGACTGGGCAGGCGTCGTTTCCCTTTCCGCGGACGCGGCCCGTCCCGGGGCCTGTCCCGCGGGGCGCGGCCTGTCCCGCGGGGCGCGGCCTGTCCTGGGGGGCGCGGCCTGTCCTGGGGGGCCTGTCCCGCGGGGCGCGGCTTAGAGCCCCTCCGCGAGCACCAAGTCCCGGCACTCCTCGGGGGTGCCCCACGCCGAGCGCAGTACCCGGGCCTTGGTCAGCCACAGGGACAGGTCGTACTCCGCGGTGTATCCGATCGCGCCGTGCAGATGCAGTGCCGTGCGGGCCGTGCGGTACGCCGCCTCGCACGCCGTGAGCTTGGCCGCCGCGACCTGCGCCGGACCGAGGGACGCCGCGGCGCCGAAGAGCAGCGGGCGGGCGAACTCCAGGGCGGTCTTCGCGTCGGCCAGGCGGTGCTTGACCGCCTGGAAGGAACCGATGGCGGCCCCGAACTGGGTGCGTCTGCGCACATGGGCCACGGTCCGGTCGAGCAGCGCCAGGCCCAGGCCCAGGGCCTGGGCGGCGGTGGCCAGCCGGATCCACAGCAGCGCCCGCTCGTACGGCGCGGCAGGGGTGAGCAGCTCGCCGGCGGGCGCCGGCCTGGTCAGTCTCCGGGCGGGGTCCAGGGAGCGGTGCACCGGGCCGGGGGCCGGCGCGGACAGATACAGGCCGTCCGGGGCCGCGGTCAGGCACAGCGCCGCCGCGTCGCCGTCGACGGCGTATCCGCCGGGCGCCGCCACCGTCGCCAGGTCCGTCCCGGCCGCGAGGGCGGGCAGGAAGCGCTCGGCCAGCGGGGGCTCACCGAGCAGGACGGCCGCCCCGACCGTCTCCGCGAGCGGACCGGGCACCGCGTGCCGCCCCAGCTCCGTGAAGGCCACCGCCAGTTCCACCGGACGCGGCCCGAGGCCGCCGTACTCCTCGGGCACCGCGAGAGCGAACACCCCGGCCCCGGCGATCCGCGACCACAGCGCGCGCCCGCGCGCGTGGTCGCCGCGGCTCCAGTCCCGGATCACCGCCGGGGTGTCCGCGGCGGTCAGCATCGCGTGCAGCGAGCCGGCGAAGGCGCGCTGCTCGGCGTCGAGGAGGAAGCGCATCAGCGGCGTCCCTTCGGCAGGCCGAGCAGCCGCTCGGCGACGATGTCCCGCTGGATCTCGTTCGTGCCGGCGTAGATGGGCCCGGCGAGGGAGAAGACGTATCCCTCGGCCCAGGCGCCGTCCGCCCGTTCGCCGTCCGCTCCGAGCAGATCGAGCGCCGTCTCGTGCAGGTCGAGGTCCAGCTCGGACCAGAACAGCTTGTTCATGCTGGACTCGGGTCCGAGCGCGGCGCCGTCCAGCACCCGGGCGGCGGCGGAGTAGGCGAACAGCTGGTAGGCGCGCGCGGCGATCAGCGCGTCGGCCACCCGGGCGCGGGCGTGCGCGGGCGAGCCCTGGGCCCGCCACAGCTCCCGCAGCCGCGCGGCCGCGGCGAGGAAGCGGCCCGGGGAGCGCAGGGTGAGGCCGCGTTCGTCGCCCGTCGCTGACATCGCGATCCGCCAGCCCTGGCCCGGCTCGCCGATCACGTCCTCGTCCGGGACGAACACGTCGTCGAGGAACAGCTCGGCGAAGGCCGGTTTGCCGTCCAGGCGGCCGATCGGGCGGACGGTGACACCGGGGGCGCGCAGGTCGAACATCAGGTAGGTGAGGCCCAGGTGCGGCCTGGGCGTGCCGGGATCGCTGCGGAACAGGCCGAAGGCCCGGTCCGCGAAGGCCGCCCGTGACGACCAGGTCTTCTGCCCGCTGAGGAGCCAGCCGCCGTCCGTGCGGACCGCCCGGGAGGTGAGCGAGGCGAGGTCCGAGCCCGCCTCCGGCTCGGACCAGGCCTGCGCCCAGACCACCTCGCCGGTGGCCATCGGCGGCAGCACCCGCGCGCGCTGCTCGTCCGTGCCGAACGCGAAGAGCGTCGGCGCGAGCAGGCTGACGCCGTTCTGGCTGACCCGGCCCGGTGCGCCCGCCGCCCAGTACTCCTCCTCGAACACCAGCCAGCGCAGCAGCCCGCAGTCCCGCCCGCCGTAACGCTCCGGCCAGGACACCACCGACCAGCGGTCCACGGCCAGTTCGGCCTCCCACGCGCGGTGCGCCGCGAAGCCCTCCGCCGTCTCCAGGGACGGCAGCGGGGTGCGCGGGACGTGCCGCGCGAGCCAGGCCCGCGCCGCCGCACGGAACTCCTCGTCGGCCGGGGAGTGGTTCAGGTCCACGATCGCCGCCGCCTTCCTTCCGCCGCCTTCCCTAACAAGTGTTTGGTAGGTTAGCGTGGCCCTATGACAGGCGTCGAGAGCCCGGCCTGCATCCCCGGGCACGGACTGCTGCAGGGGCGCACCGCCGTCATCACCGCGGCGGCCGGCACCGGCATCGGCGGGGCCACCGCGCGCCGCTTCCTGGAGGAGGGCGCGCGCGTCCTGATCAGCGACGCCCACGCGCGCCGGCTGAAGGAGCACGAGGCTCAACTGGGCCGGGAGTTCCCCGGCGCGGTCACCGCCGTACCGTGCGACGTCACAGACGAGGCCCAGGTGCAGGCCCTGTTCGACGCGGCCCGCGCCGCGCACGGGCGGCTGGACATCGTCGTCAACAACGCCGGGCTCGGCGGCACCTCGGACCTCGTCGACATGACGGACGACCAGTGGTCCCGCGTCCTGGACGTCACCCTGAACGGCACCTTCCGCTGCACCAGGGCCGCCCTGCGCGCCCTGCGCGGGACCGGCGGCGGAGTGATCGTGAACAACGCCTCCGTCATCGGCTGGCGCGCACAGGCCGGGCAGGCCCACTACGCCGCCGCCAAGGCCGGTGTGATGGCGCTGACCCGGTGCGCGGCGATCGAGGCCGCGGCCTACGGCGTGCGGGTCAACGCGGTCGCCCCCAGCCTCGCCCTGCACCCCCACCTGGAGAAGGTCACCTCCGCCGGGCTGCTCGCCGAGCTGACCGGACGTGAGGCCTTCGGGCGCTCCGCCGAGCCCTGGGAGGTGGCCAACGTGATCGTCTTCCTCGCCTCCGGCTACTCCTCCTACATGACCGGCGAGGTCGTCGCCGTCAGCAGCCAGCACCCCTGACGGCGGAGCAGACCACAATGGGTGCGTGCCGACCAAGAAGAAGCCCCAGGTGACCGCGGCCGCGGCCCGGCGCGGAGAACTCCTCGACACCGCTGCCGAGGTCTTCGCCGAGTACGGCTACAACGCCACCACCGTCCGCAGGATCGCCGACCACGCCGGGATGCTCGCGGGCAGTCTCTACTACCACTTCGACTCCAAGGAGTCGATGCTCGAGGAGATCCTGCGGACCTTCCTCGACGAGCTGTGGGACGGCTACGACACCGTCCTCGCCGCCGGACTCGGCCCTCGCGAGACGCTCCGGGCGCTGGTCACCGAGTCCTTCCGGGAGATCGACCGGCACCGCGCGGCGGTCGCGATCTACCAGAAGGAGAGCAAACAGCTCGTCGCCCAGGACCGGTTCGCCTTCCTCGCCGAGTCCCAGCGCCGGTTCGAGAAGGCCTGGCTCAGCACGCTGGAACGCGGCGTCGCCGAGCGGGCCTTCCGCGCGGACCTGGACGTCCGGCTCACCTACCGGTTCGTCCGCGACACGGTGTGGGTCGCCGCCTCCTGGTACCGGCCCGGCGGCCGGCACAGCCCGGAGGAGATCGCCCGCCAGTACCTGTCGATGGTGCTGGACGGGATCGCCGTACGCGAATAGCCCTGTCCTGTGAGGGAGTTGCCATGGCCGAGGCCTACATCGTCGAAGCGGTCCGCACGCCTGTCGGGCGGCGCGGGGGAGGGCTCAGCGCGGTCCATCCGGCCGACCTGGGCGCCGGGGTGCTGAAAGCCCTGGTGGAGCGCTCCGGGATCGACCCGGCCGCCGTGGAGGACGTGGTCTTCGGCTGCCTGGACACCGTGGGGCCGCAGGCCGGGGACATCGCCCGTACCTGCTGGCTGGCCGCCGGCCTCCCCGAGGAGGTGCCCGGCGTGACCGTCGACCGGCAGTGCGGCTCCTCCCAGCAGGCCGTGCACTTCGCCGCGCAGGCCGTGCTCTCCGGCACCCAGGACCTGGTGGTCGCGGGCGGGGTGCAGAACATGTCCCAGGTCCCCATCGCCTTCGCCTCCCGGCAGGCCGCCGTCCCGCTCGGCCTGACCGACGGCCCCTTCCTCGGCAGCGCCGGCTGGCGTGCCCGTTACGGCGACCAGCCCGTCAACCAGTTCACCGGCGCCGAGATGATCGCCGCCCAGTGGGGCATCAGCCGCGCGGAGCAGGAGGAGTTCGCCCTGCGCTCGCACCGGCGCGCGATCTGGGCGATCGACACCGGCCGCTTCGGCCGCGAGACCGTGCCCTACGGCGAGGTCTCCGTGGACGAGGGCCCGCGCCGGGACACCTCCCCGGAGAAGATGGCCGCGCTCCGGCCCGTCCTCGACGGCGGCACCATCACCGCGGCCTGCTCCTCCCAGGTCTCCGACGGGGCCGCGGCCCTGCTGATCGCCTCCGAGCGGGCGGTCCGGGACCACGGTCTGCGCCCGCGCGCCCGCGTCCACCATCTCTCCGCGCGCGGCGAGGACCCCATCCGCATGCTCTCCGCCCCCATCCCGGCCACCGCGCACGCCCTGAAGAAGACCGGCCTGACCATCGACGCCATCGACCTCGTGGAGATCAACGAGGCGTTCGCGCCGGTCGTCCTCGCCTGGCTGAAGGAGACGGGCGCCGACCCCGGCAAGGTCAACGTCAACGGCGGCGCGATCGCCCTCGGCCACCCCCTCGGCGCGACCGGCGCCCGGCTGATGACGACCCTGCTGCACGAACTGGAGCGCACCGGCGGCCGGTACGGCCTCCAGACCATGTGCGAGGGCGGCGGCCAGGCCAATGTGACGATCATCGAACGGCTGTGACCGTGGGGGTCGGGGGCGGCCCGTCGAACGGCTGTGACCGTGGCGGTCCGGGGCGGCCCGTCGAACGGCTGTGATCGTGGCGGTCGGGGGCAGCGGAGAATGGCTGGGGTCGTGGCGGTCCGAGCGGCTCGTCGAACGGCTGTGACCGTGGCGGTCCGGGGCGGCCCGTCCAACGGCTGTGACCATGGCGGTCCGGGTCATGGAGCAGTCGTGGCCGTGGCGCCCCGGTCCGGGGCGGGGGACGGCTGTGCCGTGGCGGGTCCGGGCCCTGGGCAGCTGCGGCCGTGGCGGTCCGAGGCGGCCCGTCCAACGGCTGTGACCGTGGCGGTCCGGGTCAGCGAACGGCTGTGCGCGACGCCAGGCCGGTCAGCACCTCCTCCGCCTCCCGCATGATCCGCTCCACCAGCTCGGCGCAGGAGGGCAGGTCGTCGATCACCCCGGCGACCTGCCCGGCCGCCATCACCCCCAGATCCGTCCGCCCGTCCACCATCGCCGATCTGAGGAGCATCGGCGTGTTGGCGGCGAGCAGCACCTGACTCCAGGACAACTGCTTGCCGTGCCGGAGGGCGAGGCCGTCGCGGACCAGCTGCCGCCAGGTGAGCCCCGACAGGCGCCGGAAGCCGGCCGCCCGCCGTACCGCGTGCGCGAACGCGCGCGCCCGGCCCGACCGCTCCAGCGCCGCCACCAGATCCGTGCGCAGCATCCGGTGCGGCAGGCCGTCCACCGCCCGGGTCACCGTGACGTCCCGGACCGTCGCCGCCAGATACCGTGCCTTCACCGCGTCCGGCACCGTCGAGTCGGAGGTGAGCAGGAACCGGGTGCCCATCGCCACCCCGGCCGCCCCGTACGCCAGCGCGGCCACCAGGCCCCGGCCGTCGAAGAAGCCGCCCGCGGCCACGACCGGTATCCGCACCGCGTCCACCACCTGCGGCAGCAGCACACTCGTCGCCACCTCCCCGGTGTGCCCGCCGCCCTCACCGCCCTGCACGAGCACCGCGTCCGCGCCCCAGGCCGCCACCTTCTCGGCGTGCCGCCGGGCACCGACGGACGGGATCACCACCACCCCCGCCGCCTTCAGTTCGGCGATCAGCTCGGCGGAGGGGGCCAGGGCGAAGGAGGCCACCCGGACCCGCTCCTCCAGCAGGATCCGCACCCGGTCGGCCGCATCGCCCGCGTCGGCCCGCAGGTTCACCCCGAACGGCGCGTCGGTACGGGACCGCACCTCCCGTATCGCGTCCCGCAGCCGGTCGGGCGTCATCGTCGCGGAGGCCAGGATGCCGAGGGCCCCGGCGTTCGCCGCCGCCGAGACCAGGCGCGGCCCGGCCACCCACCCCATCCCGGTCTGCACGATCGGATGCCGGACCCCGACCAGCCGGGTGAACGCCGTCTCCATCAGCTCCCCGTCCCTTCCGGCACCTCACGCGCGCGCACCCCGTCCGGGTCCAGCACCTCACGGATCAGCCGCAGCTCGGCGGCGGCGGGCTCCCGGGTGCACGGCACCTCGTCCGGCACCACCAGCGGGAAGCCCGTCGCCTCCCGGACCTGTTCCGCGCTCACCCCCGGATGCACCGAGACCAGCCGCATGGAGCGGTCCGGTGTGGCGAAGTCGAGGACGCCGAGGTCCGAGACGACCCGGGCGACGTGGTGGAAGCGGGCCGTGCCGCCCAGGGCCGCCGCCCGGTCGTACCCCACCCCGCACACCATGTCCACCCGCTCCACGAACACCCGCCGGGAGTGTCTGGGGACCCAGTAACTCGTCGGGTTGTTCAGTGTGTTGAGCGGCGCTCCGCGCACCCCGAGCAGCTGCCGGCGCGGCTGCGCCCAGTCGCCGACGCAGGAGATGTTCTGGTTGCCGTACCGGTCGAGCTGGCTCGCGCCCATCATCACGTGCCGCCGGCCGCCCGCCACCAGCTCCAGATGCTGCCGGTAGGGCAGCCAGCCCTCCGGGGTGCCGTCCGGGCGGACCAGCAGGGCCTCGCCGTCGGTCAGCAGCAGATCCGGTGCGAAGGTGAGCCGGGCCAGCCGCGCGCCCAGCGAGGGGATCAGGCCCATCGGGCTCGCCAGGACCTCCCCGGCGCAGCGCCAAGCCTCGGCGCAGGCGATCACGCAGTACTCGGCGCGGGTGACCCTCATCGCTCCTGCTCCTTCCGCCACTCCCGGACCGCCGCCCGGTACCCGGCCTCGTCCCCGCCGAGGAAGCGCTCGGCGAACCGGGTCCAGGGTGTGGTCGCGTAGTGCCGCTGGAACTCCTCGTCCCTGCCGTACTCCGGTGCGCAGGAGGTGAAGTGCGCGCCGTTCGGCGCCTCCACCACGCCGGTCACCGCGAGCCGCTTGAGCAGCAGCGACTGCGGTGCGGCCGACTTGGCCAACTCCGCCGTGTCCACGATCTGTTCGCAGGAGACGTAGGCCGCGTCCGCCGCCTCGCAGAACAGGTCGTCGAAGTAGGGGTCGGGGCCCAGGCACTGGCCGTTGCCCAGTCGGTCGGCGCGGTTGACGTGCACCAGCGCCGCGTCCAGCCGCAGCGCCGGCATGGCCACGAACGTCTCCCCGTCCGCGTACGGCGAGGTCACCGTGCGCAGTTCCGGGTTGACCCGCATGACGTCCGAGCCGATGCCCGCCCGCACCGGCAGGAAGGGCAGGCGCTGCGCCGCCGCGCGCAGCCCGCACTGGAACATCCCCTCGTCGACCTCCGTCAGCGCGAGGCCGCCCCGCTCGCGCGCCGCCCGGTAATGGGGTTCCAGCGGGATGGAGTCCAGGGTGACGAAGGCGGTGACGAGTCTGCGGATCCGGCCCGCGGCGGCCAGCATGCCGACATCCGGGCCGCCGTACGAGACGACCGTCAGATCGCCGACGCCGGACCGCAGCAGCGCCCGGACCAGGGCCATCGGCTTGCGGCGGGAGCCCCAGCCGCCGATGCCGAGGGTCATCCCGCTGGACAGCCGGGAGACCACCTCGTCGGCGGTCATCGTCTTGTCGCCCATCTACACCCCCTCCTTCCCGAACGTGTCGCGGACCCGGTCGGCCAGGCCGCTCAGATTGGCCTCGAAGGTGAAGCCCTGCTCGAAGCGGTAGCTGCGGCGCACGTCGACCGGGTCGATGCCGTTGATGGCGGCCTTGGCCATGCGCAGCAGCCGGCCGTCCTTGGCGGCGATCTCGCGGGCCAGCTCCCGTGCCGCCTCCGCCAGTCGGGCGCGCGGCACCACCCGCCAGACCGAGCCGTGCCGGTGCAGCTCGGCGGCGCTCGCCGTGCGCCCGGTGTAGTACAGCGCGCGCATCAGGTGCTGCGGGACCAGCCGGGCCAGATGGGTCGCGGCGCCCAGCGCGCCCCGGTCGAGCTCGGGCAGCCCGAAGGTCGCGTCCTCGCTCGCCACCACCGCGTCCGCGGTGCCCGCCAGGCCGATCCCGCCGCCCAGGCAGAAGCCCTGCACCGCGGCGACGACCGGTGTCTCGCACTCGTAGACCGCGGCGAAGGCCTCGGCGCAGCCGTGATTGGCGCCGATCAGGGCCTCCTGCCCGGCCGCCTGTATCTCCTTGATGTCCACGCCCGCGTTGAACCCGCGCCCCTCGGCGGCCAGGACCACGCACCGGGTCTCCGGGTCCCGTCCGGCCGCGCGCACGGCGTCGGCCAGGGCGAACCAGCCGCTCACCGGCAGCGCGTTGACCGGCGGGTAGTCGACGGTGACTACGGAAATCCCCTTTTCCGGGGACGAACGGGAGACACCCATGGGCGCATCAGCTACCTTTCCACCAAACATTTGTTAGGTGCGAGGCTTCGAAGCTAGCAGTCGGCGCAGACGAGCGGGAGGGCCTGTGGACAACTCACTCGGCGGCAGCACCGTCGTGGTCACCGGAGGCACCCGAGGGGTGGGCGCGGGCATCGCACGGGCCTTCGCCGAGGCCGGCGCCCGGGTCCTGACCTGCGCCCGCAGACCCCCCGAACAGCCGCTCCACGGCGTCGAGTTCACCCCGGTCGACCTGCGCGACCCAGCCGCCGTCCGAGCCTTCTTCGCCGGGCTGCCCCGGCTGGACGTACTCGTCAACAACGCCGGCGGCACCCCCTACCGGCACCTCGCCGACGCCGATGCCGAACGGCACGCCAAGGTCATCGAGCTGAACCTGATCACCCCGCTGACCGCGTCCCTCGCCGCCCACGAACACCTCAGGCGCAGCAGGGGCTCGATCGTGATGGTCGGCAGCGTCAGCGGGGGCCGCCCCTCGCCCGGCTCGGCCGCCTACGGCGCGGCCAAGGCGGGGCTGGCGAACCTGGCCGCCTCCATGGCCGTGGAATGGGCCCCCGAGGTCCGTGTCAACACGCTCGTCGTCGGCATGGTCCGGACCGAGCTGTCCCACCTGCACTACGGCGGTCCCGACGGCGTCGACGCCGTCTCCCGCACCGTCCCGCTGGCCCGGCTGGCCCTTCCCGCGGACGTCGGCGCCGCCGCCGTCTTCCTCGCCTCCGACGCCGCCGCCTACATCAGCGGGGCGAGCCTGCACGTGCACGGCGGCGGGGAACGGCCCGCGTTCCTCGCGGCGGCCACCGCCGGATCCACCGTCCCTCACGCCCCGACCCCCGGCAAGGAGAGCTGAGATGAGCGGAATCTGCGCGGACCGGGTCGTCGTCGTCACCGGAGCGGGCCGCGGGCTCGGCCGCGCGCACGCCCTCGCCTTCGCCGCCGAGGGCGCCCGGGTGGTCGTCAACGACCTGGGCGTCGGCCTCGACGGGGCGCCGGGTGGCCCCAGCCCGGCGGACGCCGTCGTGGCGGAGATCCGTGCCGCGGGCGGCGAGGCGGTCGCACACGGCGGTGACATCGCCACCACCGACGGCGCGGCCTCCCTCGTACGGACCGCCATCGAGACGTACGGGCGCCTCGACACCCTGGTGAGCAACGCCGGCTTCCTGCGCGACCGCATGCTGGTCAACCTGGACGAGGACGACTGGGACGCCGTGATCCGCGTCCACCTCAAGGGCCACTTCCTGCCGTTGCGGCACGCCGCCGCGCACTGGCGGGCCGAGTCCAAGGCCGGGCGCACCCCGGTGGCCCGCGTCGTGCACACCAGCAGCGGAGCCGGTCTGCTCGGCTCGGTGGGGCAGGGCAACTACAGCGCCGCCAAGGCCGGGATCGTCGGGCTCACGCTCGTCGCCGCGGCGGAGCTGGAGCGCTACGGCGTCCAGGTCAACGCCGTGGCACCGGCCGCCCGCACCCGGATGACGGAGCGCGCCTTCGCCACGGCCATGGCGGCGCCGCGGGACGGGTTCGACGCCATGGCACCGGAGAACGTCTCCCCGCTCGTGGTCTGGCTCGGCTCGGCCGGGAGCGCGGGCGTGACCGGCCGGGTCTTCGAGGCGGAGGGCGGCCGGATCACCGTCATGGAGGGCTGGCGGCCCGGCCCCACGGCGGACGGGGCAGCGCGCTGGACACCGGCCGGCGCGGGGGAGGCGGCCCGGAAACTGCTCGCCGCGGCGGAGCCGCCGGGACGGGTCTACGGGGCGTGAGGCACGGCGGACGCGGCGGCGGGCACGGGTGCGGACGGACCTACGTGTCGCACTCCAGGACGGTCCGGCACAACCCGCACCGCGCCCGTACCCGCCCCCGTACCGGCACCCTGACGCGCTGGTGGCAGGTCGGGCAGGGAAAGGTGACCCGGAGCTGGCCCGCGGGGTCGGAGGCGAAGGCGTAGGGGGCCGTGGGCGGTGCGCCGGAGGCGTGCCTGCGGTCATGGGCGTAGCGGCGGCGGCCCGCCCAGCCGGCCCCGGTCAGCGGCGGCTGCTGCCCGTCCCGGCGAGCCCTGTCCATCCCCTTGGCGTAGGCGGTGTACGCCTGCGGACTGGTGAACCACACGGACGGGTCCTCATGGAACAGCAGGGCCCGCTTGGCCAGGACGTACCCGAACTCCTCCGGGGTGAGGTAGCCGAGCTTCTGCGACGAGACCGCGTCCTCCCGGTAGGCGTCCAGCAGCAGCCAGCCCGCGCCCAGGTAGGTCGTCGCCGTGTCCGTGAGGATCTCGTTCTCCGCCGTGCTGGGGAACTCCAGGCCGAGCCGGTGCAGATAGACGTGCGCCACCTCGTGCGCCAGCGCCGCCCCGATGTCCCGGCGATGGGTGCGGAACCGGTCGTTCAGCTCGACGAAGTACTCGGGACCCGCCGTCAGTTCGACGTCGGCGGCGTGGGTCATCTCCCGGAAGCCGACGATCAGCCGCGCGTCCGGCAGCCGGAAGTGCCGCACGATCTCCCGGGCCACGCGCTGCGCGCCCAGGTGCAGGTCGTCGGTGTCGCAGAAGGCGACGTCGGCGGGGGCCAGGCTCGCCGAGAACGACTCGATGGTGTCGCGGGACAGCCGCCGGTACAGCGCGGTGACGGCGGCCCGCACCGTCTCCAGGTGCGGGAAGCCGTGCTCGACCGGTCCGCCGTTCGCCACCTCGGCACCCCCAAAGACGCCGGAACTCCTCTCCACTGTAGGCGGGCAGGGGCCGCGGCGGGGGCGGGCGGGGCGGACGGTCACACGGGGGACAGGCGGGGTGCCGGAGCGCCCGGTTCCGTCCCCTCCAGCTCCAGCAGCCACACCTCGTTCTCGCCCTCCCGCAGTACGGGACCGGGCACGTACAGCGACCGCTGGGGGCCCACCGACCAGTAGCGGCCCAGGGCGAACCCGTTGATCCAGGCGAAGCCGCGCGTCCGGCCGGGCAGCTCCAGACGGGCGTCACCGGCCCCGCGGACCGTGACCGTGCCCCGGTACAGCCCCGGCGCCCCCTCCTCGGGCAGCGCGCCGAACGGCACCGCGGCCACCCCGCCGGCGAACGCGTCCAGATCAAGGGCACGCGCGCGTACCCCGTGCAGATACTGCCGCTCGTGCAGGATGCCGCCGGTGACGCCCTTCGCCTCGCCGAGCCGCGGCCCGTAGTTCACCCGCCCCAGGGACTCCACCCACAGCTCCACGCGCGCGGGGCCCGCGACGGGCTCCTTCAGCCGGGGCTGCTCCTCGGTGAGCACCCCGGCCCGCTCGCCGTCGACGTACACCACCGCGAGGTCCCGCAGCCCGCGTACGGTCAGCGGGTACGGCGGGCGCGGGCCGGGGACCTCCACCGTGTAGCGCACCAGGCCCCGGGTGACGCCCAGTTCCTCGAAGGAGGGCGGCACCGGTGAGACGGTCTCCGCGCCGCCCAGCGCCTCCAGCACGGCGGCCTGCGACGCCCAGCCCGTGAGCGCGGCCTCGGCCGGGGCGGCCAGCGTCGCGGGCAGCGGCGGCAGGCCGGGCAGCGGGCCTTGCCGGTACGCGGACAGCACCTCGCGGAAGCGCCAGAACTTCTCCGTGGGGCGGCCGTACTCGTCCACCGGCGCGTCGTAGTCGTACGAGGTCACGTCCGGCTCCAGCGGGCCCTCGTGCAGCGCGCCGCCCCGGTTCGCGCCCGCCCAGCCGCCGAAAGCGGTGCCGCCGTGCGCCATGTAGAGGTTCACCGACGCCCCGCACTCCAGGATCTCCCGCAGTGCCTCGGCGGTTTCGGCCGGATCCCGTACGACGTGCTCGCCCGCCCAGTGGTCGAACCAGCCGCACCAGAACTCCATGCACATCAGCGGGCCCCCGGGGCGGTGGCGGCGCAGCGCCTCGAAGGCCCCGCGCGCGTGGGAGCCGAAGTTCACCGTGGCGAGCACCCCGGGCAGCGAGCCCCCGGTCAGCATGTGGTCCTCGGGGCCGTCCGAGGTGAACAGCGGGACCGTGACGCCCTCGGCGCGCAGCACGGCGGCCAGCTCCCGCAGGTAGCCGGTGTCGCTGCCGTAGCTGCCGTACTCGTTCTCCACCTGGACCATGAGCACGGGGCCGCCGCGGTCGGCCTGGTGCGGCACGATCTCCCGCAGCAGCTCGCGGAACCAGTTCCGGACGTGGGTCATATAGCGCTCGTCGCGGGTACGCGTGCGCGTGCCCGTCTCGCCGGTCAGCCACGCCGGCAGCCCGCCGTTCTCCCATTCGGCGCAGATGTAGGGACCGGGCCGCACGATCGCCCACAGGCCCGCCGCGCGGACCGCGTCGAGGAACCGGCCGACCGCCCGAACGTCCCGGGAGGCCCCCGGCCGCGGCTGGTGCAGGTTCCACGGGACGTACGTCTCCACGCAGTTCAGGCCCATCGCCCGCAGCATGGCCAGCCGGTGCCCCCACTGGGCCTCGTGCACCCGGAAGTAGTGCAGCGCCCCGGACAGCAGCCGTACCGGGCGGCCGTCCAGCAGGAAGCCGGATTCCCCCACCGTGAACTCGCTCATGCGGGCCAGCCTCACCCCCTTCCGGCGGCCGGCGCCATGGACGAAGATCGGCGCTGCTTGGACAAAAGTCCGCGGGCCCGGCCGGCCGGCCCCGCGGACGCCGCCCCGGGGCGGTCCACCGGCCCGGACCGCCGTCCGGGCAGTCCGCCGACGCCGGGAGGAGCGCCGATGTACCAGACCTGGATGCGGTTCTTCAGCCCCGGCCCCGCCCACCGCCGCCTCGGCCTGGTCTGCCTCGGTGTCGGCCTGCAGTACGGCGCCCTGCCCACGGTCGGCCCGCGCACCCTGGACCACCATGTGGCCGTGGTGATCAGCGCGGGCCGCGGCTGGTACCGGGGCGCCGACGGCCGCCGCACGACGATCACCGCGCCCGCGCTGCTGTGGCTCACCCCCGGCGTGCCCCACCACTACGCGCCCGACCCGGACACCGGCTGGGACGAGGGCTTCGTGGACTTCGCCGGACCCGCCGCTGCGGCCTACGGCGAACTCGGCTACATCGAGCCCGACCGGCCCGTCGTCCCGCTCTCCGACGCCTCCGCACCCCGCGCGGTCATCGCCCGCGTCGCCCGTGCCGCCCGCCCCGGCAACCCCCTGCTGGAGGTGGAGACCGGCGCCGCCGTCCACGAACTCCTCGTCGCCCTGCGCCGCGCCCGCGCCGACCTCGCCCCCGACGGCGACCAGGTGCTCGCGGCCCTGGCCCGGGACGCCTGCACACCGATGAGCGTCGCCGACCACGCCGCCCGGCACCGGATGACCACCGCCGAACTGCGCGGCGCGGTCCGCCGGGCCGCCGGGTGCAGCCCGAAGGACTATCTGCTCGGCATCCGCCTGGGCCGCGCCAAGGAACTCCTCGCCACCACGGAGCTGCCCGTCGCGGCCGTCGCCCGGCGCGTCGGCTACGACGACCCCGCCTACTTCTCCCGGCTGTTCACCCGGCGCGTGGGCCTGGCCCCCGTACGGTTCCGCGCCCAGCAGGGCCGCACCGTCCCCGGCGGCTTCAGCGACCGCGTGCCCCGACCCCGGCGATCCGCCGGTGATCCAGTCCGCGGACACCCCGTAGGGGCCGGGCCGCCCAGCGCATAGGGTTGACCCTTATGACCACCAGCAACACCGGCACAGGTGCCGTGGACCCCGAGGTCCGCACGGAACTGGAGCGGCTGCGCGACAGCATCGACAACATCGACGCGGCCGTCGTCCACATGCTCGCCGAGCGGTTCAAGGCCACCCAGCAGGTGGGCCGGCTCAAGGCGCTGCACCAGCTGCCGCCCGCCGACCCGGCCCGCGAGTCCCGCCAGATCGAACGGCTGCGCAGCCTCGCCGAGAGCGCCAAGCTCGACCCCGCGTTCGCCGAGAAGTTCCTGAACTTCATCATCGCCGAGGTGATCAGGCACCACGAGCGGATCGCCGAGGACACCCACGGCGCGCAGCCGGCGCACGAGGGCTGACGCGGCGGACCGGCCGGGGAAACGGCGGCGGACCCCAGGGGCACCGGCCAGGGACGCGCACGGGGGACAAAAGCCGTGTACCGGCCCGCCCCTGTGCGCTGTCGGTCCCATCAGGCAGCATGGCGTGCATGTCCGTTCTCACGCGCGACGAAGCGCAGCTCCGAGCAGAGTTCCTCGACGTCCACCGGTACACGGTCGAGCTCGACCTGACGACCGGTGACGAGACCTTCGCCTCCCGTACCGCGATCCGGTTCACCGCCCGGTCGGCCGGGGACACGTTCGTCGAGCTGAAGCCCGCCGAGCTGCTCAGCGTCACGCTCGACGGACAGCCGCTCGACCCGGAGTCGCTCAGCGGGGACCGGCTGCCGCTGAAGGACCTCACCCCGGGCGAGCACGAGCTGCGCGTCGAGGCGCTCATGCGCTACTCCCGCACCGGCGAGGGCATGCACCGCTTCACCGACCCGAGCGACGGCGAGACGTACGTCTACTCGCAGATGTTCATGGACGACGTCCAGGGCATCTTCGCCGCCTTCGACCAGCCCGACCTGAAGGCCGTCTTCGACGTCTCGGTCAAGGCGCCCGAGGGCTGGACCGTCCTCGCCAACGGCATCACCGAGCACCGCGGCGACGGCGTCTGGCGGGCCGCGCCCACCCCGCCGATCTCCACCTACCTGGTCGCCGTCGCCGGCGGCCCCTGGCACTCGGTGCGCACCGAGCACCGCGGACTGCCCTTCGGCGTGCACTGCCGCCGCTCGCTCGCGCCCCACCTCGACGCCGAGGCCGACGAGATCCTCGACGTCACGCGCGCGTGCTTCGACCGGTACCACGAGAAGTTCGAGGAGCCGTACCCCTTCGACTCCTACGACCAGGCGTTCGTCCCCGAGTTCAACGCGGGCGCCATGGAGAACCCGGGCCTGGTCACCTTCCGTGACGAGTTCGTCTACCGCTCCGCCGTCACCGACACCGAGCGGCAGACCCGCGCCATGGTCATCGCGCACGAGATGGCCCACATGTGGTTCGGCGACCTCGTCACCCTCAAGTGGTGGGACGACATCTGGCTGAACGAGTCCTTCGCCGAGTACATGGGCTACCAGACCACCGCCGAGGCCACCCGGTTCACCGCCCCCTGGACCGAGTTCGGCGTCACCCGCAAGGCATGGGGCTACGACGCCGACCAGCGGCCCACCACCCACCCGGTCGCGCCCGAGAACGTCCACGACACGGCCTCGGCCCAGCTCAACTTCGACGGCATCTCCTACGCCAAGGGCGCCTCCGCGCTGCGCCAGCTGGCCGTCTGGCTCGGCGAGAAGGACTTCCTCGCCGGCATCAACACCCACTTCAAGCGGCACCGGTTCGGCAACGCCACGCTCGCCGACTTCATCGACTCCCTCGCCTCGGCCACCGAGCGCGATGTGCACGCCTGGGCCGACAGCTGGCTGCGCACCACCGGCGTCGACACGCTCACCCCGGCGATCACCGGCGCCGGCGGCACCTGCGCGCTGACCACCGACCACGCGGGCAGCCGCCCGCACCGCCTCAGCGTCGGCCTGTACGACCACGACGTCGCCGACGAAGGCCGCCGGCTGGTGCTGCGCGAGCGCGTCACCCTGGACGTGCCGCAGACCGCACCGCAGCCCGTCGGCAAGCGCCCCGCCCTGGTGCTCCTCAACGACGGCGACCTCACCTACGCCAAGATCCGCTTCGACGCCGCGTCCTTCGAGACGGTCCGCACCAGCCTGTCAGGGCTGCCCGACCCGCTCACCCGCGCGGTCGTCTGGAACGCCCTCCGGGACGCCGTACGCGACGGCGAACTCCCGCCCGCCGCCTATCTGGAGACGGCCCGCGCCCACCTGCCGTACGAGACCGACCTGGCCGTCGCCCAGGGCGTCCTCACCTTCGCCGCCGACCAGCTCGCCGACCAGTACCTCGCGCCGGAGGACCGCCCGGCCGCTCTGGCCACCCTCACCTCCCTCTGCCGCGACCTGCTGCGGCGCACCGAGGACGGCGACAACCCCGGCCTGCGGCTGATCGCCGTACGGCACCTGATCAGCGTGGCCGCCCACCCGGAGACCATCGCCGCCTGGCTCGCCGACGGCACGGTGCCCGGCGGCCCGGAACTCGACCCCGAGCTGCGCTGGCGCATCCTCGCCCGGCTCGCCGTGCTCGGCGCCACCGACGAGGCCGCGATCGCCGCCGAGCTGGCCCGCGACCCGAGCGCCACCGGCCAGGAGGGCGCCGCCCTCTGCCGTGCCGCCCTGCCCGACCCGGAGGCCAAGCGCGCGGCCTGGGAGGCGATGTTCGCGGGCGACGAGCTGTCCAACTACCTCTTCCTGGCCACCGCGCGGGGCTTCTGGCAGGCCGAGCAGGCCGACCTGGTGCGGGAGTACGTGCCGCGCTTCTACCCGGACGCGGTCGCCCTCGCCGGCCGCCGCGGCCCCGCCCTCGCCATCGCCGCCGGCCGCTGGTGCTTCCCGGCCCACGCGGTCGACGCCGAGAACCTGCGGCTCGGTGAGGAGTGCCTGCGCGACGCCGACCTCACCCCGGCCCTGCGCCGCACCCTCGCCGACCGCCTGGACGACGTGTCCCGCGCCCTGAAGGCGCGCGAGGGCCGGCGCGGGGACGGCGAGCAGCGGGGGGAGTAGGGCGGACGACGTAGGGCGCGGCTGGTCCCTGCCGACGATGCGGCAAACCGGCCGCCGCTCCTAGGCTCGGGCGGTCAGGTGATCGACCGCACCAACGGAGGCAGCACCGTGATCGTAGTGACCGGAGCGACCGGCAACGTCGGCCGTGCCCTTGTCGACCGTCTCCTCGCCGCGGGCACGCCCGTCCGGGCGCTGACCCGCGACCCCGAGCGGGCCGCGCTGCCCGGGCGGGCCGAGGTGGTCCGGTTCCGGCCGGAGGACCCCGCGGCGCTGTTCGCCGGGGCGACGAAGCTCTTCCTGTACGCGCAGGCCGGCACCGCCCCGCTGCTCGAAGCGGCCCGCGCGCACGGGGTGCGGCACGTCGTCCTGCTCTCCAGCGGCATCGTCGCGGAGGGCGCCGACGAGACCCACCCCATCCACGTCATGCACGCCACCGTGGAGCGGCAGATCCGCGACAGCGGGCTCGCCTGGACGTTTCTGCGCCCCAACGCCTTCGCCACCAACGCCTTCCAGTGGGCGCCGCAGATCCGCGCCGGCGACACCGTGCGGGGCGTCTTCGCGGACGGGCTCACCGCGCCCATCCACGAGGACGACATCGCGGCCGTGGCCGAGCGCGTCCTGCTCGACGACGGGCACGAGGGTGCCGCGTACCGGCTGACCGGCCCCGCGGCGATCAGCAACGCCGACCAGGTCGCGGCGCTCGGCGAGGCGCTCGGCAGGAAGCTGGCGTTCGTCGAGGTCGACCCGGCCGAGGCGGGCCCGGAGCTGTTCCCGCACGTGCCGCCGCCCATGCTGGAACGGCTCCTGCAGACCTTCGCGGAGACCGTGGGCGTGCCCCCGGAGATCACCGGCACGGTGGAGCGGCTCACCGGCACCCCGGCGCGCACCTTCGCCCAGTGGGCCCAGGACCACACCGCCGCCTTCCGGGCCTAGCCGACAACGCGGGGCGCCCCGGCAACCGGGGCGTCCCTGCCGGGGCGTACGAGCCCCCACCGCCACCCCCGCCCCACCCCGGCCGTCAGCCCCGCAGACACCGGCACCCCACCCCACCTCACCTCACCCCACTCCCGCCCCAACAGCCCCACCCGGTACGGCAGTACACACTTTCGGGTTTCGTTCGTCGGGCTTTCGGGACACAGGGCGCTCTTCCGGTACAAGCTGGAACTCCACCCACAAGCCGGATGCCGCGGGCGTGACGCGTCGGCGTTCCCCGGGGCCGGAGGAGAGCCCATGAGCGGAGGTGAGGCCATGAGCATGCCGCCGCTCGCCTCGGGCCCCGAAGGCCCCGACGCCATGCGCCCCCTCCTCGGCACCGTGCTCGACGCCCTCGCGGCCGGCTCCGTCGAGCGCGGCGGCCCGCTCCCCGTCGGGGGCCCGGAAGCCGTGGCCGCGCGGGTCGCCGGCGCCCTCGGCGACGTCCTGCCGGACACCGGCGACCCGGACGCCCTGCGCACCCTCGTGCGCGCCCTCGCCGCGGGCGCGGCGGACCCCGCCGACCCGCTCTGCGCGGCCCATCTGCACTGCCCGCCGCTCGCCGTGGCCACCGCCGCCGACCTCGCGGCGAGCGTCCTCAACCCCTCCCTGGACTCCTGGGACCAGGCCCCCTCCGCCTCCGCCCTGGAGACCGCCGTCACCCGCGCCCTCGCCCGCACGGCCGGTCTCGCCGACGCCCTCGTCACCACCGGCGGCACCGAGTCCAACCAGCTCGCCCTGCTGCTCGCCCGCGAGGCGCACGGCGGCAGCGTGCGCCTCGTGTGCTCGGCCGGCGCCCACCACTCGCTGCCGCGCGCCGCCTGGCTGCTCGGCCTGCCCGACCCGGTCGTGATCCCGGCACCGCACGGCGCCCTGGACCCGGCCGCCCTCGACGAGGCCCTCACCGACCTGCCCCGACCGCTGCTGGTCGCCGCCACCGCCGGCACCACCGACGCCGGCCTCATCGACCCGCTGCCCGAGATCGCCCGCCTCTGCGCCGCCCACGGAGCCCGCCTGCACATCGACGCGGCCTACGGCGGCGGCCTCCTCTTCAGCGACCGGCACCGCGACCTGCTCGCCGGACTCGAAGCCGCCCAGACCGTCACCCTCGATCTGCACAAGCTCGGCTGGCAGCCGGTCGCCGCCGGCCTCCTCGCCGTCGCCCGCCCCCACGAACTCGCCGTGCTCCACCAGCGCGCCGACTACCTGAACGCCGACGACGACACCGACGCCGGACTCCCCGACCTGCTCGGCCGCTCCCTGCGCACCACGCGCCGCGCCGACGTCCTGAAGATCGCCGTCACCCTGCGGACGCTGGGCCGCCGCGGGCTCGGCGCCCTGGTCGACCAGGTCTGCGCCCGGGCCGGCGAGTTCGCCGCACTGGTCGGCGAGCACCCCGGCTTCGAGCTGTACGACCGGCCCGCCATCAGCACCGTCCTGTTCCGGCCCGCCGGGGCCGACGACGCCGCCGTGGCCGCCGTGCGCCGCCGGCTGCTGCGCGAGGGCCGGGCCGTCCTCGGCCGCGCCCGGCTCGACGGACGGCTGTGGCTCAAGGTCACCGTCCTCAACCCCCGGACCCGCCCGGACGACCTGGCGCACCTGCTCAAACTCGTCGAAGGAAGCACCCCCGGATGACCACCCACCCCTCACGGCACGAGCCCGCCGCCCCGCGCGACCTGGTCGGCATCGGGATCGGCCCCTGCAACCTCTCCCTGGCCGCCCTCGCCCAGCCGCTCGCCGAACTCGACGCCGTCTTCTACGAACAGCGCCCCGGCTTCGACTGGCACCCCGGGCTGCTCATCGAGGGCGCCGCCATCCAAGTGCCCTTCCTCGCCGACCTGGTGACCCTCGCCGACCCCACCAGCCCCTGGAGCTTCCTCAACTACCTCAGGACGTGCGAGCGGCTCTTCCCCTTCTACTTCGCCGAGCGCTTCCACATCCAGCGCGCCGAGTACGACGCCTACTGCCGCTGGGTCGCCCGCCAGCTGCCCGGGCTGCACTTCCGCCACCAGGTCGACGCCGTCCGCTGGAACCCCGAGCGGGACGCGTTCGAGGTCGACTTCACCCAGCTCGACGCCGAGGGCGAGGCCGAGGCCCTGGGCCGTACGTACACCCGCAACATCGCCCTCGGCATCGGCACCGTCCCGTACGTGCCCGACCCGCTCAAGCCCCTGGTGGACACCCCCGGCGTGCCCGTCGTGCACGCCGCCGACTACCTCGACCACCGCGACACCGTCCTCGCCGCCGGGCACGTCACCGTCGTCGGCTCCGGCCAGTCCGGCGCCGAGGTCTTCCTCGACCTGCTCCGGCACCGCCCGGCCGGCCGGGAGAAGCTGCACTGGATCGGCCGCAGCGAGGCGTTCGCGCCGATGGAGTACTCCAAGCTGGGCCTTGAGCACTTCACGCCCGACTACACCCGCTACTTCCACGCCCTGCCCGAGCCGGTCCGCGACCGCCTGGTCGCCGCTCAGTGGCAGCTGCACAAGGGCATCGACTCCGGCACCCTCGCCGCGATCCACGACGAGCTGTACCGGCGCACCCTGCACGGCGGCTGGCCCGAGGCTGTCCTCACCCCCGGGGTCCGCGTCCGCACCGCGGGCCGGATCGCCACCACCAAGATCGAGCTGCATCTGGAGCACGTCCAGCAGGGCAGCCGCTCCCGGCTCACCACCGACGCCGTCGTCCTCGCCACCGGCTACCGGGAACGCCCGCTCGACCGCATCCTCGCCGGCCTCGATCCCTACATGCGCCGCGACAGCAGCGAACGCCCCCGCATCGACGAGGAGTTCCGGCTCGTCCTCGACCCCTCGGTCACCGGGGCGGTCCACGTCCAGAACGCCGAGCAGCACACCCACGGCGTCGGTGCCCCCGACCTGGGCCTCGCGGCGTGGCGCAGCGCCACCATCCTCAACTCGCTGACCGGGAAGGAGCCGTATCCGCAGGCGGCCCGCACGGCCTTCACCTCCTTCGGCCTCGACGAGACGACGCCCCGGGTGCCGCACGCCGCCCGGCCGAAGCGGCTCACCCCGCTCGTCGAGGGACGGTGAGCCGCCGCACCGGAGGGCGTTCCGGCGGCGCGGCCGGCCGGCACGGCCGCGGCGCCGGCGAGGAGACCCCGCCGGCGCCGTGGACGAGACCGTGCCGGACTAGAACACCGGCGTGCCGTTCCGGGTGAGCCGCCAGTCCACGGACGCGAAGTCCTTCGGGTCCAGCACGCCCTTCGCGGTCGCCCACTCCGCGATCCGGGTGCGGATCTCCGTCGACTCCGACCACAGCTCCTTGGCCGTGGCGACATGCGGGAAGGCGCCGCCGCCGTTGGCCCGGTAGTTGTTGACGGCGAGCACGAACTGCTGGGCGTCGTCCAGCGCGGCACCCTTGAAGGTGAGGTTCTTGATCCGCGACCCGGCGGGCTGGGCGATGTCGATGTCGTAGGCCAGGCCCGAGACGTAGTCGTAGTTGTAGTCCGGCCGGTTGTTCGCGTTGGTCAGCTTGTCCACGTCGACCGCCGCGTCGGGGGCCGTCTGGACGTAGTACTCCGCCGAGTACTCCAGGTAGGCGCGCATCTGAGCGCCCGTCAGCAACTTGGCGACCAGCGTGTTGTCGTACACGTACAGGCCCGACAGGTCCCGGATGGTGACATCGCCGGCCGGGATCGCGGAGGTCCGGGAGAACGGCGAGGCCTGGGCGATCACCGGCAGCGAGGCGTACTCGGTGCCCGCGAGCGCGGCCTTGACCACGTCCTCCTGGACCTTGGTGATCAGGTCGATGATCGGGGCGTCCTTGTAGCGGGCTTCGACGGTGGTCAGGGTCTCGGTCGCCCGGCCCACGACCTGGTTGACGTACGCGACGACCTTCTTGTGCTCGTCCTTCAGCAGCCGGGTGATCCGCGGGTCGTCGGCGACGGTGTTGGAGTTGCGCAGGGAGGCGGAGACCGACTCGACCTCCCAACAGCCCTTGGCGAACACCAGCTCGATGTCGAACAGGGTGAGCCGCTCGGCATAGCACAGCGGCTCGGAGAGCACGACGGTCCGGCCCGTCTTCTCGTTGACGACCTTCAGCTCCGGGATCTCCACGTGCGCGTGGCCGACCAGGATCGCGTCGATGCCCGGCACCTGCCTGGCGACATTGGCGGCCGCGTTCTCCACGTACGGCACCTGGTCGCCGTACGACGAGGTGCCCGAGGCACCCGAGTGCGCCGAGACGACGACCACGTCCGCGCCCATCGACCGCAGCTTCGGCACCCACTTGGCGGCCTGCTCCTCCAGACCGGGGAACGCCAGCTTGCCCTGGACGTAGGCCTTGTCCCAGATCGCGATGCCCGGGTTGGTCAGGCCGAGGACGGCGACCTTGACCGGCCTGCCGCCCGGCACATGGAACGTCTTCATGAAGTACGGCGGGAAGGCCGGCCGCAGCGTCTTCGCGTCCACGGCGTTGGCGCCGAGCAGCGGGAAGTCGAGCTGGTCCTCGAACGTACGCAGGGTCTCGATGCCGTAGTTGAACTCGTGGTTGCCGAGGGCCGCCGCGTCGTACCCGATCGCGTTCATCGCCTGCGCCATCGGGTGCACCGGGCCGCCCTTGGCGGTGATCGGGTCGACCTTGGCGTAGTAGTAGGCCAGCGGGGTGCCCTGGATGGTGTCACCGGCGTCCAGCAGCAGGGTGTTGCGGCGGCCCTTCTCCTCGCACACCTGGTTCACCAGCGTCGAGATGCGCGCGAGGCCCATCGCGTTGCCCGCCGTGTCGGTGTACTCCGCGTCCTTGAAGTAGTCCCAGTTGAAGACATGGCCGTGCAGATCGGTGGTGCCCATGACGGTCAGGGAGTACCGCTTCCCATGGTGCCCCGGCCGGTGGCCCTCCGCCGCCTCGGCGGCGGGAGCCGCCGCCGCACCGGCGACCGCCACCCCCGCTCCGGTGGCGGCGGACTTCTTCAGGAACTTCCGGCGGTTCAGCGGCATGCCCAGGTCTCCTCGGCGAACGGGTCGACAACGCGCGTAGATTCTGACCCGAGCATGACGTGTCGCAACAGGTCCAGGAGGTTGCGATCTGGTGTCCTGTTCCTCCCCGAACTACTGCTCCCGAAGCGGAAGTCGCGCGGCGGGGCGGGCCGGGCGGCCCTGGTGCGGCCCTGCCGGGACGCCGCGGCACCCTCAGGGAATTCGCTCATAAGAGCGAGCAGCCGCACAATTCAACACTTGTCAATATCCCTTCGCCCAATGTCTGTTGAGTAGTCACACGGGGCCAATTCTCTACCCATGGGTAGGGCCTAGGCTCGCCTCATGCGCCGAGCAAAGATCGTCTGTACATTGGGGCCCGCCACCGACTCGTACGACCAGATCAAGGCACTGGTCGAGGCCGGAATGGACGTCGCCCGGTTCAACCTCAGCCACGGCACTCACGCCGAGCACGAGGAGCGTTGTCAGCGCGTGCGAAAGGCGGCCGACGAAACCGGCCGCAGTGTCGGAATCCTCGCCGACCTTCAAGGTCCGAAGATCCGCCTCGGCCGTTTTGCGGAAGGCCCGGTACTCCTTGAACGCGGCGACACCTTCACCATCACCGTGGAGGACGGCGTCGAGGGCGACCGGCACCGGTGCGGCACCACTTACGCCGGTCTCGCCGCCGACGTCACTCCCGGTGAGCGCGTCCTCGTCGACGACGGCAAGGTCTGCCTGGAGGTCACCGCCGTCGACGGCCCCCGCGTCCGTACCCGGGTGGTCGAGGGCGGTGTCATCTCCGACCACAAGGGCCTGAACCTCCCCGGGGTCGCCGTCTCCGTGCCCGCCCTCTCCGAGAAGGACGAGGACGATCTGCGCTGGGCGCTGCGCGCCGGCTGCGACGTGATCGCCCTCTCCTTCGTGCGCAGCGGCGAGGACGCGGCGGACGTGCACCGGATCATGGCCGAGGAGGGCCGCCGCCTCCCGGTGATCGCCAAGATCGAGAAGCCGCAGGCGGTGGAGAACCTCGACGGCATCGTGGCCGCCTTCGACGGCCTGATGGTGGCGCGCGGCGACCTGGGCGTCGAGATGCCGCTCGAACAGGTGCCGATCGTGCAGAAGCGCGCCGTCAAGCTGGCCAGGCGCAACGCCAAACCGGTGATCGTGGCCACCCAGATGCTCGACTCGATGATCGAGAACTCCCGGCCCACCCGCGCCGAGGCCTCCGACGTCGCCAACGCCGTCCTGGACGGCACGGACGCGGTGATGCTCTCCGGCGAGACCAGCGTCGGCAAGTACCCGGTCGAGACCGTGCGCACCATGGCGAAGATCGTCGCCGCCGCGGAGGAGGACATGCTGGCCAAGGGCCTGCCGCCGCTGACCGAGCAGAGCAAGCCGCGCACCCAGGGCGGCGCGGTCGCCCGGGCCGCCGCCGAGATGGGCGACTTCCTGGGCGCGAAGTTCCTGGTGGCGTTCACCCAGTCCGGAGACACCGCCCGCAGGCTCTCCCGCTACCGCTCGCCGATCCCGCTGCTCGCCTTCACGCCGGAGCAGGCCACC
Organism: Streptomyces sp. NPDC015171; assembly: GCF_043079545.1. Lineage (NCBI taxonomy): Bacteria > Bacillati > Actinomycetota > Actinomycetes > Kitasatosporales > Streptomycetaceae > Streptomyces > Streptomyces sp. NPDC015171. Next base: position 96,110 of record NZ_JBIBUO010000013.1, on the reverse strand, counting down.
CGCTCCCAGCTCAGCCTCACCTGGGGCGCGGAGACCTTCCTCGGTCCGCACGTGGACTCCACCGACGCCATGGTCGACCAGGTGGACGAACTGCTGCTGAAGTACGGTCGCTGCGCGAAGGGCGATGTCGTGGTGATCACGGCGGGCTCCCCGCCCGGTGTCTCCGGCTCGACCAACATGGTCCGGGTCCACCACATCGGCGAGGACGACAGTCCCAGGTGAACGACAGCCCCAGGTGAACGACGGCGCCGGGTGAACGACGAAGGGCCCCTCAGCTGGAGGGGCCCTGCTAAATGCTGACCTTGGAATCCAAGGAAAAGTGCCCCGGGTCGGACTCGAACCGACACTGTACGGGTTTTGAATCCGTTGCCTGCTGCCAATTGGGCTACCGGGGCTCGCAGAATCCAAGGTTTCCCCCGACCCTCCGCGCGTCCACCATACCGTAGCTAGGTAGGCTCTTGTCAGCAGTACCCTGCCCTGAACGAGGAGCCCCTGTGACCGCCGAGTCGCCCCAGCCCGTAGACGCGCCCGACGACGACAAGTCGCACGTGCCTCCGCTGACGACCCGTGTCGTCATCGCCGAGGACGAGGCCCTGATCCGGCTCGACCTGAAGGAGATGCTGGAGGAGGAGGGCTACTCCGTCGTCGGCGAGGCCGGGGACGGGGAGCAGGCCGTCGAGCTGGCCCGCGAGCACAAGCCGGACCTGGTCATCCTGGACGTGAAGATGCCCAAGCTGGACGGCATCTCCGCGGCCGAGAAGATCGCCGAGGAGTCCATCGCGCCGGTCCTGATGCTCACCGCCTTCTCGCAGCGCGACCTGGTCGAGCGGGCCCGGGACGCCGGCGCCATGGCCTACCTGGTCAAGCCGTTCAGCAAGAGCGATGTCGTCCCGGCGATCGAGATGGCCGTCTCCCGCTTCACCGAGCTGAAGCAGCTGGAGCAGGAGGTCGCCGACCTCAGCCAGCGGCTGGAGACCCGCAAGCTGGTCGACCGCGCGAAGTCCATCCTGCAGACGGAGTACGGCCTGACCGAGCCGGCCGCCTTCCGCTGGATCCAGAAGACCTCCATGGACCGCCGCATGTCGATGCAGCAGGTCGCCGAGGCCGTCATCGCGGACAACGCGGAGAAGAAGGGCGCGAAGAAGGGCTGAGCCCGCCCGCCCCGCGCACACCGTACGCACTGTGCGTACGACGAGGCCCGCGCCCCGGAGAAGGGGGCGCGGGCCTCGTCGTGGTCCCCGGTCAGTCCTCGCCGAGGTAGGCCTTGCGGACCGACTCGTCGTGCAGCAGGTCCTGGCCGGTGCCGGACAGGACGACGGAGCCGACCTCCATCACATGACCCTGGTCGGCGAGGGAGAGCGCCGCCTGGGCGTTCTGCTCGACCAGCAGGATCGTGGTGCCCTGGGCCTTCAGCTCGGCGATCGTCGCCATGATCTTCTGCATCATGATCGGCGACAGGCCCATCGAGGGCTCGTCCAGCATCAGCAGCTTCGGCTGGGACATCAGCGCCCTGCCCATCGCCAGCATCTGCTGCTCACCGCCCGAGAGGGTGCCGGCGGCCTGCTTGCGCCGCTCCCCGAGGATGGGGAAGAGGTCGTAGGCGCGCTGGATGTCCCGCTCGATGCCCGGCTTGTCGTTGCGCAGGAAGGCGCCGAGGCGCAGGTTGTCCTCGATGCTCATGCGCGGGAAGATGTGCCGCCCCTCGGGGGAGTGGGCGAGGCCCAGCGCGACCACCTGGTGCGGCGGGACCTTCTTCAGCGATCTGCCGTTGAACTTGATCTGCCCGCCGACCGGCTTCAGCAGCCCGGACAGCGTGCGCAGGGTGGTGGTCTTGCCGGCGCCGTTGGTGCCGATGAGGGTGACCACCTGACCGGCCTCGACCTTGAACGAGATGCCCTTGACGGCCTCGATCTTGCCGTAGGCGACCCGCAGGTCCTCTACTTCGAGCAGTGCGGTCATCGGTCGTTCTCCTTGCCGGGCGCGGCATCCGTCGGGGTCTCGGCCTGCGCCTCGGCCTGTGCCTCGGCGGCCTCCACCTCGGCCACCTCCTCGGCGCCGGGCGCGTTCTCGAAGGGCTCGCCGAGATAGGCCGCGACCACGCGCTCGTCGCCCTGGACGGTCGCGCTGTCGCCCTCGATCAGCTTCTCGCCCTGCACGAGGACGGCCACGCGGTCGCACAGGTTGAAGATGAAGCGCATGTCGTGCTCGATGACGAGGACGGCGATGCCCATGTCCCGGATGGCGAAGACCAGTTCCTCGGTGGCCCGGGTCTCCTGCGGGTTCATGCCGGCCGTCGGCTCGTCGAGCAGCAGCAGTCCGGGCTCGCTGGCCAGGGCACGCGCGATCTCCAGCTTGCGCTGCTCGCCGTAGGGCAGGTTGCGGGCGAGGTGCTCGGACTTGTGGTCGAGGCCCACGAACCGCAGCAGCTCCATGGCCCGGTCCCGGGAGGTCTTCTCGGCCCGGTGGAAGCCGGGACCGCGCAGCACGGCGGACCAGAAGCCCTCCTTGGTGCGGGTGTGCCGGCCGACCAGCACGTTCTCCAGAACGGTCATGTTGGCGAACAGCCGGATGTTCTGGAAGGTGCGCGCGATACCGGCCGCGGTGACCTTGAACGACTTGGGCGGCAGGACGTTGCCCTTGTACCGGACCTCGCCCTCGGTGGGCACGTACAGCCCGGTCAGGCAGTTGAAGAAGGTCGTCTTGCCGGCGCCGTTGGGGCCGATCAAGCCGACGATCTCGCCGGCGTTCACGGTGAGGTCGACCCCGCGTACGGCGGTCAGGCCGCCGAAGCGCATGGTCACACCGCGGGCGTCGAGGACGGTCTCGCCGGGCGCCGGAGCGTCGGCGGCGGTGTCCTTCGTGGTGGTGTCGGTGGTCATGGTGGTCAGGCCCCCGCCTTCGTCAGGAGGGTGGGTGCTTCCGCCTCTTCGTGGAATTCGAGCTGGCGGCGCCGGTTCGGGATGAGGCCCTCGGGGCGGAAGCGCATCAGCAGGATCAGCGCGATACCGAAGGCGAAGAGCTGGTAGTTGCCCAGGAACTGGAGCTTGTTCGGGATCAGGAAGAGCAGGGACGCGCCGATCAGCGGACCGCTGATGGTGCCCATGCCGCCGAGTACGACCGCGGCGAGCAGGAAGGCCGAGTTGGGCGGGATGGGGCCGGCGAACAGGTACTGCTCGGGCGTCACCGTGTAGGTGACGTGGGCCTGGACCGTGCCCGCGAGACCGGCGAGCGAGGCGCCGACGGCGAAGGCGATGAGCTTGACCCGGAACCCGTTGATGCCCATGGCGAGCGCCGCGGTCTCGTCCTCGCGGATGGCCACCCAGGCACGCCCGATGCGGGAGTTGCCGCTGCGGCGGAAGACCAGCACCACGACCGCGGTGATGATCAGCATCAGGAAGAAGTAGTTGGCGAACCGGCCGATGGTGAAGCCGCCCATGTCGTGCTGGGCACCGAAGTCGAAGCCGAGGACGTCGAGGTTCGGGATCGAGGAGATGCCGTTGGAGCCGTTGGTGATGTCGGGCCCGGAGGTGCCGTCGAGGTTGTTCGCCGTGATGCGGAAGATCTCACCGAAGCCGAGGGTGACGATGGCGAGGTAGTCGCCGCGCAGCCGGAGCGTCGGGGCGCCGATCAGGACGCCGAAGACCAGCGAGGCGGCGGCACCGACCAGGACCGCGGCCCAGAACGGGAAGTGCACGTGGAACGGCGAGCTGGGGGAGCCGGAGACCAGGGCCGCCGCGTAGGCGCCGACGCCGAGGAAGGCGACGTAACCGAGGTCGAGCAGGCCCGCGAGGCCGACGACGATGTTCAGGCCGAGGGCGACGGTGGCGAAGATCAGGATGTAGACGCCGAGGGTCGCGTACTGGTCGTTGGTCTGGGTGAAGGGGAACAGCGCCGCCGCGGCGAAGGCGCCGCAGGTGGTGATGTTCTGGTGCCGGGAGGTGATCTGCGAGGCGTGGGCGATCAGTCCGGCCTTGTTGAGCGCCGCGAAACCGAAGCCCGCGGTGATCAGGAAGCCGATGAACTGCTCGTCGTACTCGGTGCCGATGCCGTAGGTGAAGACGACCAGGCCGAGCGCGAGGACCGCGACGATGATCAGGATCTCGGCGTACGACGGCAGCGTGCGCACGGGCCGGGGCGAACCGGCGGCGAAGACGGCCTTGGTCGTCTCCCACTTGTACGCCGCGTCCTGCTTGAACTTGTCCCAGCCGGTGTCGTCGGGGTCGGCCGGGTCGGGCTCGGGCCGCCGGAAGGGCAGGGCGAGCGCACCGGCCAGCGCGGCGAGGCTGCCGACGGCGACCAGATAGCCGCCCACTTCGAGGTTGACGACCCCGCCGAGGTCGGCGCTGATCGCGATGACCGTGTACCAGCTGGTGGCGAAGGTGGCCAGGGTGGCGAACTTCAGGGCCGCGTCGGGGCCGGCGGGCACCAGCCAGCCGAGACCCCGGACGCCGTAGGAGGCCAGCGCGAACACGGTGGCGAGGAGCGCGCCGATGAGGACGAGGACCTGCAGCCCGCCGGGGTAGCCGTAGACGGTGAGGTCACCGGGGAACTCGTCGGTCCACGTCCAGGCGAGGAAGGTGGAGACGATGGTGAGCGCGCTGCCGCCGAGGGCGAGGGCGCGGGCGGCCTTCTCGGGGAGCGGGAGCAGGCCGGACAGGGCGTCCTGGTTGCGGGCGCCGGGGGTCCCGGCTGCGGTGGTCTCTGTGGTCATCGGTCTCACGCCCTGTCCGCGACGCGCTCGCCGAGCAGACCCTGTGGCCTGAACAGCAGTACGAGGATGAGGAGTACGAAGGCCCAGACATCGGCCCAGGACTGGCTGCCGAACTTGTCCATGCCCGGGATGTCGGAGATGTAAGCGGTGGCCAGGGTCTCGGCCACACCGAGGACCACGCCGCCGATCATGGCGCCGTAGATGTTGCCGATGCCGCCGAGGACGGCCGCGGTGAACGCCTTCAGACCGAGGATGAAGCCCATGCGGAAGTTGATCTCGCCGTACTTCAGGCCGTAGGCGACGGCCCCGACCGCGGCGAACGCGGCGCCGAGCGCGAACGCGATCACGATGATGCGGTCGGTGTTGACGCCCATCAGCTTGGCGGTGTCCGGGTCCTGCGCGGTGGCCTGCATACCGCGGCCGGTACGGGTCTTCATCACGAAGTAGGCGAGGATCGCCATGCTGAGCGGGGCCGCGGAGACCAGGAATATGTCACCGGTCTGGATGGTGACGCTGCCGATCTCGAAGGGGCCGCCGGAGATCTGCGGGAAGGTACGCGCGGACTTGGCCTCCGGGTACCAGGCCCACACCGCCTGCTGCAGCGCGAGGGAGAGGCCGATGGCGGTGATCAGGGGCGCGAGCCGGGGTGCGGTACGCAGGGGCCGGTAGGCGAACCGTTCCGCCCCGACGGCGATGGCGACCGCGACGACGATCGCGCCGATGATCATCAGTGGCAGCGCGATCCACATGGTGGTGCCGCCGGGAAGCCAGAGCCAGACGGTGAGAGCGCCGAACGCGCCCGTCATGAAGATCTCGCCGTGGGCGAAGTTGATGAGCTGGACAATGCCGTAGACCATTGTGTAGCCGATGGCGACCAGCCCGTACATGGATCCTAGTAGCAGGCCGTTGACCAGCTGCTGCGGCAGTTCGTTCACCGCATGTCCTCCGAGCGTTCGGAAAGTGCGAGGGATGTGGCCGGATGCGAGTGCGCGCGGGGCGCCAGTGGAACAGCGCCCCGCGCGGCTCTTGAGTGGGTCAGGCGTGGATCAGCCGGTGTAGGTACCGGACTTGACGGGAACCCAGGCACCGTTCTTCACGGCGTACACGGTGAGCTGCTTGTTGGTCGCGTCACCGAACTCGTCGAAGGAGACCTTGCCGGTCACACCGTCGAAGGACACGCCCTGCATGGCCTCGGTGATCTTCGCGCGGGCGTCGGAGGGGAGCTTGCCGCCGTTGGCGTCGACGACCTTCTTCACGGCCTCGATGACCGCCCAGGCGGAGTCGTAGGCGTAGCCGCCGTAGGCCGAGTACTCGTCCTTGTAGCCCGCGGCCTTGTAGTCGGCGACGAACTGCTTGGCGGAGGGGAGGTCCTCGACCGGGGCGCCGACCGAGGTGGCGAGGTCGCCCGTGGCCTCGGCGCCGGCCAGGTTCATGAAGGTGTCGTCCTTGATGCCGTCGCCGCCGACGAGCGGGATCTTGGCGCCGGAGGCCTTGATCTGCTTGCTGAGCGGGCCGGCCTGCGGGTACTCGCCGCCGTAGTAGACGACCTCGGCACCCGAGTTCTTCACCTTGGTGGCGACCGCGGAGAAGTCCTTGGCGTCGGGGTTGATGTGCTCGGTGCCGACCACCTTGCCGCCGAGCTTCTTGAACTCCTCGGTGAAGGTCGCGGCGAGGCCGGATCCGTAGGTCTTCTTGTCGTCGATGACGAAGACCTTCTTCTTCTTGGCCGTGTTGTAGACGTACTGGGCGGCGAACGGACCCTGGATGGCGTCCGTGGTCGCGGTGCGGAAGTACGACTTGTAGCCGCGGACCTTCTTGTTCTGCCAGTCCGGGCCCTGGGTGAGGCCCGGGCCGGTGTTGGCCGGCGAGACCTGGACCAGTTTGGCGTCGTCGAAGACCTTCTGCATCGACTCCGCGACCGAGGAGTTCAGCGGGCCGACGACACCGAGGACCTCCTGCTCCGAGACGAACTTGGAGGCGTTCTGCTGGCCGGCGGACGGCTGGGCCTGGTCGTCGAGGGACTCGACCTTGAACGTGACGCCCTTGACGAGCTTCTGCTTGTTGGCGTTGCGGACGGCGAGGTCCGCCGAGTTCTTGATACCGAGGCCCATGGCGGACAGGTCGCCGGTCAGCGGAGCGTCGACACCGATGACGACGGTGCTGCCGCCGCCACCACTGCCGGAGTCCGAGCCCTTGTCGCCGCTGTCGCGCGAACCGCAGGCGGTGAGGGTGAGCGCTCCCGCCGCCAGCGCGGCGGTGATGGCGATAAGCGAACGTTGACGCACGATCAGTCCTTTCCCCAGGCACAACCGCCCCCCCATGGAAGCGATCGAGTCGCGCGCCGCGCTGAAAGGAGAATCCGGAGGCGCGGTGACTGGCCGTGACTCTAAGCGTGTGTGGGGAACGTGGAGGAGTGTCTGACCGAGGCTGTGACTCTCTTGTTATGACACGACGTAATGCAGAGCGGTGTCCGGTGGGCAGGAAGGCGGAATTCAGGTGGATTCGCGCTGTCCACATTCTGAGAATCCGCAGGATCTGCCATGATCATTCCAGGTGTCTCGACTGTTTTGGTAATGACTGGGACCTGTTGCTGCAGGCGACTTCCAGGGCGTGTGAGAGGTCCTGTGCATAGCGCCGGCCGAGGATGAAGCTCTGCGTCTGTATTGCGCGCACATTACGCAGAGTTACGTCCAGGAAAGGGAGGCTGGCGTTCCTGGGGGCTTTTCCGCATTTCGTCACGTGCATCGTTATCGTGATCTTGCGGGCCGAACCAGACTTTGTCTTGAACGGAACTTGCGGTTCCGTGGCCAGTGAGAGCCCCGCGTACGGCTGGGTCACCTGGGTCACGGTGACCGGTGGACCCGATGTCACGCTCAGTAGGACGGTGAAGCCGAAGCTGCGCGGCGGGGCGCTCGCCGGGGCGGCCCGGCTGTCGAGGTAGGTCATGTCCGCCACTTGGACGGGCAACGGCGTCTGCGCGCGCGGGCGTTCGGCGCGCGGTGGCGGTTGCGGCGGCCTGGTCGCGTAGAGAATGCCGCCGCCTCCCAGGAGGACGGCGGCGGCGAGCAGGGCGAGGGCGGCTCGCCGGTGGCGGGCGTACCGGGCGGCCAGGGCGGCGCGCGCTCCAGCGGCCGGCCGCGGGCCCTCCGGGTGCCGGCCGTCCCGTGCCCAGGTGCCCTCGCCGGGCTCCGGCGGGCCGACGCCGCTCATGTCCAGGGGCCTTCGCTCGGGGTTCCGTGGCGATAGCGGTCGACGCAGGCGCCGCGTATCCGACGCTTCATCAACCCATCTGCGGCAACGGCTCCTTGACGCCGTCTGACGACCCGTCCGGCGTCCACGGCGTCCCGCAGGATCTGGTACTGGCCGTGGGACAGGCCCATCGACTGGTAGTCCCCGTAGGTGCCGCCGTCGAGCGCCTCGCGGGCCCAGTGGACGACGAGCAGGGTGCACAGGTCGGCTTCGGAGGCGGGGGTGGTGGCGGTGGCGGTGGAAGCGGGTGTGCGGTGCGGGGCAGGGGGAGCGGGGGCGGAGGCCGGAGAGCGTGCGGAGCCGCCGCAGGCCGCCGCGCACAACAGGACCGGCACCGCGAGCCCGAGTGCCAGGAATCCGGCCCCCGGCCGGGGGCCTTGGCGCCGTCCCACGGGGTGAGGCTGTCCCATGAGGGTGAAGCTAAAGGGAGGCGCGGCGCGGGGCAACGCTCCGGCGCGGCCGGATCGGGCGCTCCCCGCGCGCGGGACGGGCCCGGCGCGCGGACACCGCCCCCGGACGTGCTCAGCCCGCGGCGGGCCCCGCCGACACCGCGTCGCCGGGGCGCGCGTCGCGCAGCAGGCAGGTCAGCCGGGCACTGCAGACCCGGTGGCCCTCCTCGTCGGTGATCACGATCTCGTACGTCGCCGTCGACCGGCCCCGGTGCACCGGCGTGGCCACGCCCGTCACCAGGCCCGAGCGGACCCCGCGGTGATGCGTGCAGTTCAGGTCCACACCGACCGCGACCTTGGAGATGCCGCCGTGCATCATGGCGCCGACCGAGCCCAGGGTCTCCGCCAGCACCGCGGAGGCGCCGCCGTGCAGCAGCCCGTACGGCTGGGTGTTGCCCTCCACCGGCATGGTCCCGACGACCTTGTCGGCCGCGGCCTCCAGGATCTGCACACCCATGCGCGTGCCCAGATGCCCGGCCGAGAACAGGGCGGGCAGGTCCACGCCGAGCGCCGCGTACTCGTCGATGACCTCCTGCGGGAACTTCACTCGCTGCTGCTCGCCCATGGGCCCGGCTCCGTTCGTCGTCACCTGTCTGGTCGCTGAGCAAACGCTCAGTCGGTCGCCGATTGTTCCAGACGGTCCGCGGCACGCCCTTCGAGGCGTACGACGACGGACTTGCTGGCCGGGGTGTTGCTGGTGTCGGCGGTGGCGTCCAGCGGCACCAGCACGTTCGTCTCGGGGTAGTACGCCGCCGCACAGCCCCGCGCCGTCGGATACAGCACGACCCGGAAGCCGGGCGCCCGCCGCTCCACGCCGTCCTGCCACTCGCTCACCAGGTCGACGTACGCACCCTCGGCGACCTGGAGGGCCCGGGCGTCCTCGGGGTGCACCAGCACCACCCGGCGCCCGGCCTTGATGCCCCGGTAGCGGTCGTCGAGGCCGTAGATCGTGGTGTTGTACTGGTCGTGCGAGCGCAGGGTCTGCAGCAGCAGCCGGCCCTCCGGCAGCGCCGGGTACTCCACCGGCGCCGCCGTGAAGTTCGCCTTGCCCGTGGCGGTCGGGAAGCGGCGCTCGTCACGCGGGGCGTGCGGCAGCGTGAACCCGCCGGGCCGGGCCACACGCGTGTTGAAGTCCTCGAAACCGGGGATCACGCGCGCGATGCGGTCCCGGACGGCCGCGTAGTCCTTCGCGAACTCCTCCCACGGCACGACGCTGCGCTCGCCCAGCACCCGGCGCGCGAGCCCGCAGATGATGGCCGGCTCGGACCTGAGCTGCGGGCTCGCGGGCCGCAGCCGCCCGCGCGAGGCGTGCACCATGCCCATGGAGTCCTCCACGGTCACGAACTGCTCGCCGCTGTCCTGCAGATCACGCTCGGTCCGGCCCAGGGTCGGCAGGATCAGCGCACGCGCGCCCGTGACCACGTGCGAGCGGTTCAGTTTGGTCGACACATGCACGGTCAGCCGCGCGCGGCGCATCGCTGCCTCGGTGACCTCCGTGTCGGGCGAGGCGGAGACGAAGTTGCCGCCCATGGCGAAGAAGACCTTCGCCTCGCCGTCGCGCAGCGCACGGATGGCCCGGACGACATCGAAACCGTGCTCGCGCGGCGGCGCGAACCCGAACTCCTTCTCCAGGGCGTCGAGGAAGGCCGGAGCGGGCCGCTCGAAGATGCCCATGGTGCGGTCGCCCTGCACGTTGCTGTGCCCGCGCACCGGGCACACGCCCGCACCCGGGCGGCCGATGTTGCCGCGCAGCAGCAGGAAGTTGACCACCTCGCGGATGGTCGGGACGGCGTGCTTGTGCTGGGTGAGGCCCATGGCCCAGCAGACGATCGTCCGCTTCGAGGCGAGGACCATGCCCAGGGCCTCCTCGATCTCCTCGCGGGTGAGCCCGGTCGCGGCCAGCGTCTGCGCCCAGTCGGCGCCGCGCGCGGCCTCGGCGAACTCCTCGAAGCCGTGCGTGTGCTCGCGCACGAACTCCTCGTCGACCGCGCCCTCGGTCTCCAGCACGAGCTTGTTGAGGAGCCGGAACAGGGCCTGGTCGCCGCCGATGCGGATCTGCAGGAACAGATCGGTCAGCGCGGCGCCCTTGAGCATGCCCTGCGGGGTCTGCGGGTTCTTGAAGCGCTCCAGGCCCGCCTCGGGCAGCGGGTTGACGCTGATGATCCGCGCGCCGTTCGCCTTGGCCCGCTCCAGGGCGGAGAGCATCCGCGGATGGTTCGTGCCCGGGTTCTGCCCGGCGACGACGATCAGGTCGGCCTGGTACAGGTCCTCCAGCAGGACGCTGCCCTTGCCGATCCCGATGGTCTCGCTGAGCGCCGAGCCGGACGACTCGTGGCACATGTTCGAGCAGTCCGGCAGGTTGTTCGTGCCCAGTTCGCGCGCGAAGAGCTGGTACAGGAACGCGGCCTCGTTGCTGGTGCGGCCCGAGGTGTAGAAGACGGCCTCGTCCGGGGAGCCGAGGGCGGCGATCTCCTCGGCGACGATCCCGAAGGCGCGCTCCCAGGAGACCGGCTCGTAGTGCGTGCCGCCCTCGGGGAGGTACATGGGGTGGGTGAGCCGGCCCTGCTGGCCCAGCCAGTAGCCGCTGCGGCCGGACAGGTCGGCGACGGGGTGCGCGGCGAAGAACTCGGGCGTGACCCGGCGCAGGGTGGCCTCCTCGGCCACGGCCTTGGCGCCGTTCTCGCAGAACTCCGCCGCGTGCCGGTGGTCCGGCTCCGGCCAGGCACAGCCCGGGCAGTCGAAGCCGTTCTTCTGGTTCACGCGCAGCAGCGTCAGCGCGGTGCGCTTCACACCCATCTGCTGCTGGGCGATGCGCAGCGTGTGCCCGATGGCCGGCAGCCCCGCCGCCGCGTGCTTCGGCTCCGCGACCTGCGGCGCGTCCTGCACCGGATCACCCTTGGGCGGCTTCGTCGCCATCGCACGCTCCCCTTCGACCACGTGTGAGAAGTACGACGCCGATACTCCCACGCCGCACTGACACGGCCGCCGCCGCTTCCGGCGGCCCGCGATCGCTGTGGCGGGGGTCACATCCGTCGACGGTGTGCGGCCCGCGCTGTCAGTGCGGCGTGGCAGGATCGGGGACGTGGCAGAGACAGCATCGAAGCAGACCGACAAGACCCCCGCCGGCACCCGTCCCCGGCTGATGCTCATGGACGGGCACTCGCTGGCCTACCGTGCGTTCTTCGCGCTGCCCGCGGAGAACTTCACGACCGCGACCGGCCAGCCGACGAACGCGATCTACGGCTTCGCGTCGATGCTGGCCAACACCCTGCGTGACGAGGCGCCCACGCACTTCGCGGTGGCGTTCGACGTCTCCCGCAAGACCTGGCGCTCCGAGCGCTTCACCGAGTACAAGGCGAACCGCTCCAAGAGCCCTGACGAGTTCAAGGGCCAGGTCGAGCTGATCGGCGAGCTGCTCGACGCGATGCACGCACCGCGCTTCGCGGTGGACGGCTTCGAGGCGGACGACGTCATCGCCACCCTCGCCACCCAGGCCGAGGCCGCGGGCTTCGAGGTGCTGATCGTCACCGGCGACCGCGACTCCTTCCAGCTGATCACCGAGAACGTCACGGTGCTGTATCCGACGAAGGGCGTCTCGGAGCTGACCCGGTTCACTCCGGAGAAGGTGTTCGAGAAGTACGGCTTGACCCCGGCCCAGTACCCGGACTTCGCGGCCCTGCGCGGCGACCCGTCCGACAACCTCCCCGGCATCCCCGGCGTCGGCGAGAAGACGGCGGCGAAGTGGATCAACCAGTTCGGCTCCTTCGCCGAGCTGGTCGAGCGGGTCGACGAGGTCAAGGGCAAGGCGGGCCAGAACCTCCGCGACCACCTGGAGTCGGTCAAGCTCAACCGCGTCCTCACCGAGCTGGAGCGCGCGGTCGAGCTGTCGAGGACGGTCGCCGACCTGGAGCGGATCCCGTACGACCGCAAGTCCGTCGCGATGGTCCTGGACACCCTGGAGATCCGCAACCCGTCCCTGCGCGAGCGTCTCTTCGCCGTCGACCCGGGCACGGAGGAGGCCGAGGGCGCACCGGCCCCCGCCGAGGGCGTCGAGATCGACGGCACGATCCTGCGCTCCGGCGAGCTGATCCCCTGGCTCGCCGAGCACGGCACCGGGACCCTGGGCGTCGCCACCGTCGACACCTGGGCGCTCGGCGCCGGCTCGGTCGCCGAGGTCGCCCTCGCGGCGGACGGGGGAGCGGCGGCCTGGTTCGACCCGTCCGAGCTGGACGAGGCCGACGAGAACGCGTTCGGGGCCTGGCTCGCCGACGCGGAACGTCCCAAGGTCTTCCACAACGCCAAGGGCGCCATGCGCGTCTTCGCCGAGCACGGCTGGAGCGTCGAGGGCGTCGCGATGGACACCGCGCTCGCCGCCTACCTGGTCAAGCCCGGCCGTCGCTCCTTCGACCTGGACGCGCTGTCCCTCGAGTACCTGCACCGCGAGCTGGCCCCCGCCGCCGCTGCCGACGGCCAGCTGGCCTTCGGCGCGGACGACGGCGCCGAGGCCGAGTCCCTGATGGTCAAGGCCCGCGCGGTCCTGGACCTGGGCGAGGCCTTCGAGGACCGCCTCCAGGAGGTCGGCGCCGCCGACCTGCTGCGCGACATGGAGCTGCCTACCTCGGCGCTGCTCGCCCGCATGGAGCGGCACGGCATCGCGGCCGACCGGGCGCACCTCGAAGCGATGGAGCAGATGTTCGCCGGTGCCGTGCAGCAGGCCGTGAAGGAGGCGCACGCGGCGGCCGGCCACGAGTTCAACCTGGGCTCGCCCAAGCAGCTCCAGGAGGTTCTCTTCGGCGAGCTGGCCCTGCCCAAGACGAAGAAGACCAAGACCGGCTACACCACCGACGCCGACGCGCTGGCCTGGCTCGCCACCCAGACCGACAACGAGCTGCCGGTGATCATGCTCCGCCACCGCGAGCAGGCGAAGCTCCGGGTCACCGTCGAGGGTCTGATCAAGACCGTCGCGGGCGACGGCCGTATCCACACCACCTTCAACCAGACGGTGGCCGCGACCGGCCGGCTGTCCTCCACGGACCCCAACCTCCAGAACATCCCGGTCCGCACCGACGAGGGCCGGGCGATCCGCCGGGGCTTCGTGGTCGGCGAGGGCTTCGAGTCGCTGATGACGGCGGACTACAGCCAGATCGAACTGCGCGTGATGGCCCACCTGTCCGAGGACGCGGGCCTGATCCAGGCGTTCACCTCGGGCGAGGACCTGCACACGACGGCCGCCTCCCAGGTGTTCGGCGTCGAGCCCGGCGCGGTGGACGCGGAGATGCGCCGCAAGATCAAGGCGATGTCGTACGGCCTCGCCTACGGGCTGTCCGCGTTCGGCCTCTCCCAGCAGCTGAACATCGAGGCGGGCGAGGCCCGTGCCCTGATGGACGCGTACTTCGAGCGCTTCGGCGGGGTCCGGGACTATCTGCGCCGCGCCGTCGACGAGGCGCGCGCCACGGGCTACACGGCGACCCTTTTCGGCCGCCGCCGGTACCTGCCGGACCTCAACAGCGACAACCGCCAGCGCCGGGAGGCCGCCGAGCGGATGGCCCTCAACGCGCCCATCCAGGGCACGGCTGCGGACATCGTGAAGATCGCCATGCTCAAGGTGGACGGCGCGCTGCGGGCGGCGGAGCTCAAGTCCCGCATGCTCCTGCAGGTCCACGACGAAATCGTCCTGGAGATCGCCCCCGGCGAGCGGGCGGCGGCGGAGGAGCTCGTCCGCCGCGAAATGGCCGGCGCGGTCCACCTGCGGGCCCCGCTGGACGTCTCGGTGGGCGTGGGCCCGGACTGGGAGTCGGCGGCCCACTAGCGTCCGGCGCGGGGGCGCTGCCGCAACGAGAGCGCCCGGCAGGGCGCCGCCCTCCGGGCAACGCCCCCTCTTCCGGCCCGCCACCGCCCCTCCGCGCCCGGACCGACGGTTCCAGTCACCTCGGGCGACGAGTCTCCGTCCGCCTCGGGCCACGGGGCTCCATCCGCCTCGGGCGACGGGCCCCCGTCCGCCTCGGGCCACGGGGCTCCGTCTGGTGGCGGGCCCCCGAGGCGCCGCCCCTCGTCCCGGCAGGTCCGCCCGCCCTCACCTGCACCGGAGACCGGGCCGCCCCGGGATCGACCACCGCAGCGTGCCCCCAAGGTGCCACCCCCGGGATCGACCACCGCAGCGTGCCCCCAAGGTGCCACCCCCGGCGTCGACCACCGCAGCGTGCCCCCAAGGTGCCACCCCCGGCGTCGACCACCGCAGCGCGACCCCAAGGCGCCGCCCCCGGCGTCCCACCACGTTCGCCCGCTCCCCGCACCGGACAGCGGCCCGGACCGTTCGGCCGACGCCCGGAGGGCCGTCACTCTCGTGGCCCCCGCCAAAACGCCCCGCACCCCCCGCAGCCGCAACACTGCGGGCATGGGTATACGCATGCTTCACCGCCGGACGCCCGAGGCGCTCACCGGTGTCTGGGCGCCCACCGCCTCGACGCAGGCAGTGCCCGCCGCGCCGGTCCCGGCCCTCGCGGCCGACGCAAGCACCGCCCGCATCCCGGCCGACCCGGCCACGACCGTCCGCCGAGCCGTCAAGGACCTGCGGCGCAGGCTCGCGGGCCGCCCGGCCGCCCGGCCCGACTGGCGCCAGTGGACCGACCTGGCCCGTGGCTACCTGGCCCTGACCCTCGCCCTGATCCCGAGAACGCGCCCCCGGCAGACCCTCACGGTCTTCGTCGCGTCCCTCACCGAGCGGCCCGGCGCCCCCGGCCCGCACCGACCGCCTCGGCGGGATCCCCAGGGCCCCCAGGACCCTCAGGACCCCCAGACTCCCCAGGACGAGCCGCCGGACGCCAGGCCCTGACCCCGACGGCGTACGACAACAGCCCCAGCAGCAGGCCCGCGCCCACGCCGAAGCACAGGGTGGGCACCAGTTCCCACAGGCCGGCGGCCGCGTCCCGCCGCTCCCACCACCGCGCCGTCCGCTGCGCAGCCCCGGCCAGCGCACAGCCGCCGAGCACCGCCAGCGCCCACCACCGGTCCCGCGCGGACAGCACCGGCACCCCCGCGGGTGCCCCGTCCGGCGCCCGCCGCAGCGCTCGTACGACGAACACCGCGATCAGCGCGGCACCCGCGGCGGACGACCCGTACTGCAACCAGGTGAACAGCGGTATCCCCGCCGGGCGGTCCCGCCCGATGGCCGGAATCAGCCGCGTACCCCACCGGTCGTGATGCGTGAACGCGTCCCAGACCACATGGGTGAGCGCGCCGAGCACGGCCGAGCCGTACCACCACCCCACCGAAGCGGCTCGCACGCGCGCGCGTGGCGCACCGCAGCGCAGCAGGGCGGCGGGCCGGCGCTGCCGGGCCCGCGGCAGCAGCGCGAGCAACGGCTCCCGGACCAGCAGCCACAGCCCCGCAAGGGCCCAGGCGATGAGCACATCGACCGTGACGACCCCGGTGAACGCGTGCGTGACCGTGCCGAACTCCATGCCGCCGGGCAGGACACCGGCCGTGTAGTAGGGCATGTCGGGCGCGAAGGAACCGGCGACCAGCACCGTGGGAACCAGCCGGCCCCGGCCGCTGCCGTCCCTGCGGACCGCGGGCAGCACGGCGGCCGCGTGGCTGAGTGTGAACGGCAACAGAACCCCCGGAACGTTCGCCGGTCCCGGCTCCGGCACGGCTGATCAGGCCCGTCCAGTATGCGCGACCGCCCTGTGCGGCCCGCGCGGCAACGACAGTTGGCCAACCGGTGAAATCCGGGCGCGAACGGGTGCCCGCTCACAGCAAGTTGTCGTAGGGTCACCTGCGTCACCATGCCGTGCGCACGGTCGTACACACGTCGCACGGATGGAAAGACGGCACAGGGGCAACCAGAGCACCGGCTCGACCGTCACACCAGAGCGAGGCAGGCAGACGGAGACGGACGCGCGGGCGTCCACGGGAGGGTTCACTCAATGGCGGCGCATATCGGCAGGCGGCTGCGCAAGGGGGCGGCGACCACCGCCGTGGCCGCGGCGGCGGTCGCGGCTCTCTCCGCGTCCCAGGCTCCGGGAGCGACCGGCGACGACCAGGGCAGACAGGCGACGGCCGGCTCCGCGGCCCCCGCACCGGGCGGATCCGCCGACGGCAACGCCACGGGCAACTCGCCGTACTACACGGATCTGCCGCCGCTGAACAGCCCCGCGCCCAGCCCCTCGCCGAGCGTCGGCACCCCCGTCTCCCGGGGCGGCGGCGAGGCCGGCGTCCCCGCGACGGTCCTCGACGCCTACAAGAAGGCCGAGGCCGCACTGGGCTCCGCCAAGCCCGGCTGCAACCTCCCCTGGCAACTGCTCGCCGCCATCGGCAACGTCGAGTCGGGGCAGGCCCGCGGCGGACAGGTGGACGCCAACGGCACCACCCTGCACCCGATCCTGGGTCCGCAGCTCGACGGCAACGGCTTCGCGCTCATCCCGGACACCGACAACGGCGCGTACGACGGCAACAGCACCTACGACCAGGCCGTCGGCCCCATGCAGTTCATCCCGTCCACCTGGGCCTGGGCCGGCCGGGACGGCAACGGGGACGGCGCGAAGGACCCCAACAACATCTACGACGCCGCGCTCGCCGCGGGCCACTACCTGTGCCGCAACGACTGGGACATGGGCACCCAGGACGGGCTGCACCGCGCGATCCTCAGCTACAACAACTCGCAGGACTACCTCAACCTGGTCCTGAACTGGATGGAGTACTACCGCAAGGGCACCCACTCCGTCCCCGACGGCTCCGGCGACGTGCCCGAGCACCGCAGCGACACCGGCTCCGGCCCCACCACGCACCCGAGCCCGCCGCGGACCACGCCGCCCCAGAAGCCCGGCAAGCCCGGCAAGCCCGGCAAGCCCGACAGGCCCGACAAGCCCGGCGGCGGCAACGAGACGCCCCACCCCAAGCCGCCGAAGCCCCCGAAGCCGCCCAAGCCGCCGGTCCCGCCGACGCCCCCGACCCAGACCGACCTGGTGGACCACCTGGAGGACGCGGGCACCCAGAAGCTCACGGCCAGGGCCGGCGACGCCTTCACCGAGCGCATCGCCACCCGCGCGGAGACCAAGTCCGGCAAGTCCGTCGCCAAGGTGCGGGTCCGGTTCAGCATCACCGGCGACACCGACGCCGCCTTCGCCGGCGGCGAGACCGTGGCCACGGTCGCCACCGACGCCAAGGGAGTCGCGCTCGCCCCCGAGCTCCAGGCCGGCGAGAAGGCCGGTGACTTCAAGGTCACCGCGGCCGTCGTGGGCCGCACGGTCAAGGGCGTCGACTACACGGCCACCGTCACCGCACGCACCGCCGACGCCCTGGCCCGTGTCGGCGACGCCCCGCTGACCTGCACCCCCGGCGGCGAGTTCGCCGACCAGGTCCAGGTGAAGGCGACGTACAAGGGCGCCGCCGCCGACCAGGTCGCGGCCACCGCCACCCTGGTCAAGTCCGCCACCGACGCCACGGAGAACGACAAGGGCCCCTCCTTCAAGGACGCCGACGGCAAGCCCGTACGGACCCTCACCGACCTCAAGACGGACGCCAAGGGCCTGCTCACTCTGCCGAAGCTGTACGCGGACGACACCACGGGCACCTTCCTGCTGCGTATCACCACCACCGGCGGCGCGACGCTCACGGTGGAGCTGAAGGTCGAGGCCGCCGCCACCCCGTCGGAGAGCCCCTCCGGGAGCCCGTCCGCCTCCTCCTGAGGCCCCGGCCCGGACCTCGCGACAGGGCGCCCCTCCCGCTCCGGCGGGAAGGGCGCCCTCGTTCGTGCGTGCACCGCTGTTCTCATCTCGCCCGCCCGTTGCTACGGTGCCCGGACCTGACGACCCATCAGGATTCGGTCAGGACACCGACCGTCCGCCGGGAGGCCCCGCATGCGCGCTCTGTTCGCCGCCGCGACCGGTCTCGTCCTCGCGCTCGCCCTGGTCCTCACGATCAGCGCGCTGGGCACGCCGTCGGGCCGGACGTCCCCCAAGCCGCTGCTGACGACGGTGCCCTCGCACCCGTAGCCGCGCCCGTCCGGAAGGGAGGCCGGAATGCGCCGCAAGGCAAGCCTGTTCCTGCTCGCCTGCGCCGTGTTCTGCGCGGCGCTGTCCCCGCTGCTGCGCTGGTACGCCTTCCCGCGCCTGGCCCGGATCCCCGCGAACCAGTACCAGGACATGGTCCTGGAGGCCAAGGACGCCACCCTCCTCGACTACGGGACCATGCGCGCCAAGAAGGTCCCCGAGGTCACCATCGTGCAGACCCTCAAGGGCGACGCGGACGCCGCGAAGAGGATCGAGAAGACGGCCGGCCGGCCGGTCGTGGTCTGGGACAGCCTGTCCTACGTACAGGGCCCCGACGGCAAGATGGTCTCCAAGGTGCCCGAACGGTACATCTTCGACGCCCACAGCCAGGATCCCGTGCACGCCACCGGCGAGATGGTCGACGGCGACCCGGTCGAACGCGAGGGCATCGAGTTCAAGTGGCCCTTCCTGACCCAGAAACGGGACTACGAGTACTTCGACGCGCAGACCCGCACCACCAGCCCCATCCACTACAAGGGCACCCGGACCTTCCGCGGCCTGACCGTCTACTACTTCGAGCAGACCATCCCGTGGACCAAGGTCCCCATGCCGAAGACGATGCCCGTCCAGGGCATCACACCGGAGACGGTCGCCAGGACCGGAACGACCCGCTGGTACTCCACGGTCCGCAAGTTCTGGGTCGAACCCGTCACCGGGGCGCCCGTCTACGGCGAGGAGATCCACCAGGAGGAACTGCGCGGCGGCACCCTGCTCGGCGGACGCGCCAAGGTCACCGCCTTCGCCGGGCACGTGAAGATGCGCGAGGACTACATCGAGCACACCGTCGCCCTGGTCAAGAAGAACCGCACCCTCGTCCTGGCACTCACCTCGTACGTCCCCTGGGGCTCCCTCACCCTCGGCCTGCTGCTCCTCGCCCTCTCCCTCTGGCTGGAGGCCCGCACCCGCCGCCCCGGACGCCCCTTGCCCGCATCGACGGAGGAACCGGAGGCGGTCAGCGCCTGAGGCGGGCGTTGGTGTGCCGCGTGGGCTCGGCGGTCGCCGGGTCCTCGGGCCACGGATGCTTGGGATACCGGCCGCGCAGCTCCGCCCGGACGGCCCGGTAGCCGTCCCTCCAGAAGGAGGCGAGGTCGGCCGTGACCGCGGCGGGCCGCCCGGCGGGGGAGAGCAGATGCACGAGCAGCGGCACGCCCGCGACGGCCGGTGTCTCCCGCAGCCCGAACATCTCCTGCAGCTTGACGGCGAGGACCGGCCGCTCGGGGTCCCGGTAGTCGATCCGGATCCTGGACCCGCTCGGCACGGTGATCCGCTGCGGCGCCAGCTCCTCCAGCCGGACCGCCTCCCCGCTCGCCCAGGGCAGCAGCCGCGCCAGCGCCTGCCCGGCGTCGATCCGGGCGAGATCGGCCCGCCGCCGGGCCCTGCCCAGCTCCGGCTCCAGCCACTCGTCCACGCGCGCGTGGAGCGCCGCGTCCGACACGTCGGGCCAGGGCTCCCCGAGGTGCGCGCGCAGGAACGCCAGCCGCTGCCGCAGCGTCTCCGCGTCGGGCGACCAGCGCAGCAGCCCCGGACCGTCCTGCCGCAGCCCGTCGAGGAGGGCACCGCGGACGAGGGCCGGATCGGGGTTCTTCAGCGGCCGTACGGCGAGCTCGACCGCCCCCAGCCGTTCGACATGCCGGGCCACGACCTCCCCGTCGGCCCAGTGCACCTCGTCCCGCTCCGCCAGCAGTGCCCCGGCCGCGGTGAGCGCCACGTCCTCCGGCACGGCGGCCCCGAGCCGCACGCGCGCGTGTCCCTTCCCGCCGGGCCGGTCGGCGACGGCGACGACGATCCAGGGCGCCCCGCGCAGCGCCGACCCCTCGGGCAGCTCGGCCCGGGTCCCGGAGAGCATGAGGTAGGACCCGCCGTCGAGTCTGGCGACCCGCTCGGGGAAGGCGAGGGCGGCCACGAGACCGGTGAGCCTGTCGTCATCGGCGCCCGGGCCGGCCTGGACGTCCACTCGTCGGCGGTCATGGCCGGGCGGGCCGGAAAGCTCCGTCGAGACGGTCCGCAGCCGTCGCACTTCCACGGCCCACCGCCCCGCGTACGCGTCACCCCCGCGCCGGGCACGCCGCAACGCACCGGCGAGATCGTCCCCGTAGTCGCGCGGCACCTCTTCGGACAGCAGAGCGACCACCGGGGCACCCGCACCGGACGTGTCCAGCAAGGCCCGCCCCAGCCGGGGGTGCACCCCCAGCCGCCCGAGCCGCACACCGGCGTCCGTGACCCGCCCGGCCGGGTCCACCGCTCCCACCGCCGTCAGCGCGGAGCGCGCCGCCGCCATCGCCCCGGCCGGCGGCGGATCGAGCAGTGCGAGACCCGAGGCGTCCGGATCGCCCCAGCAGGCCGCCTGAAGGGCGAACGCGGTCAGATCGGCCACCTTGATCTCCGGCGCCGGGAAAGCCGGCAGCCGGCCGTTCTCGGCCTCCGCCCAGCACCGGTACACCGCGCCCGGCGCCTCACGCCCGGCCCGCCCCGCCCGCTGCCGCCCGGCCGCCCGCGACGCCCGTACGGTCGTCAGCCCGCTCAGCCCGCGCGCGTGATCCACCCGCGGCTCCCGCGCGAGACCGGAGTCGACCACCACCCGCACCCCGGGCACGGTCAGCGAGGACTCCGCCACGGCCGTCGCCAGCACCACCCGGCGCCGCTCCCCGGCCGTCAGCACCGCTTCCTGCACCGCGGCAGCCGCCCGCCCGTGCACCTGGAGCACATCGACATCGCCCAGCTCCCCCAGCAGACCCGCCACGCGCGCGATCTCGCCGACACCGGGCAGGAAGCACAGCACGTCCCCGTCCCGCTCGGCCAGCGCCCGCCGCACCACGGACGCCACATGGGCCAGCAGTGCCGGATCCACCCGCATCCCGTGCGGCGGCCGCACCGGACGCGCCGGCGGGGCCCACACCGCCTCCACCGGGTGCGCCACACCCGCCGCCTCGACCACCGGCGCACCGCCGAGGAGCCGCGCCCACCCCTCGGCGTCCGTGGTCGCCGATGCCGCCACCAGCCGCAGCTCGGGCCGCAGCGCCTGCCGGACGTCCCACAGGAACGCGGCCACCGTGTCGGCGTCCAGATGCCGCTCGTGGACCTCGTCGAGCACGACGGCGTCCACACCGGACAGCTCCTGGTCGCGCTGGAGCCGCTGGAGCAGCACACCGGTCGTCACGACCTCCACGCGCGTGTGCGGGCCCACGACCCGCTCGCCGCGCACCGTGAAGCCGACGCTCCGGCCGGGCTGCTCGCCCAGCAGCCACGCCATGCGCCGGGCCGCCGCCCGCGCCGCGATCCGCCGCGGCTCCGCCACCACGACGCGCCGTGCGGGGCCGCCCCCGACCAGCCCCGCTAGCACGAGCGGCACCAGCGTCGTCTTGCCGGTGCCGGGCGGCGCCACGAGGACGGCCGCGCCGTCACCCTCAAGGGCGTCGGACAGTGCGGGCAGCGCGGAGCGCACGGGCAGCGCGTCCAGGGCGTCGTAACGGATCACGCCCCCAGTGTCGTACGACGGCCGCCGGCCCCCACGCGCGCGTGGGGGCCGGCAGGGTCCGGACCCGCGTCTTCTCTGTCTTTCAGTCTTCTACGCGCGGTCTTCAAGCTCTTCTACGCGCGCGCAGGCGCGCGTAGGGAATGAGGGAATGCAGGACCGGGGCGGCGGGATTCAGTCCCTCCCGCAGACGAAGATCGCCGTGCCGGGGAGCAGGTTCCCGCGCAGCGGCGACCAGCCGCCCCACTCCGAGGTGTTCCAGGCCGGCCACTCCGGCTCCACCAGGTCCACCAGGCGGAAACCGGACGCCGCGATGTCACGCACCCGGTCGCCGATGGTCCGGTGGTGCTCCACGTAGACCGCGCGGCCCCGCTCGTCCTGCTCCACATAGGGCGTGCGGTCGAAGTAGGAGGCGGACACCGTGAGGCCCTCGGGGCCCGGCTCGTCCGGGAACGCCCAGCGGATCGGATGCGTCACCGAGAACACGAACCGGCCGCCCGGCCGCAGCACCCGGCGCACCTCGCGCAGCACCAGCCGCGGGTCGGCAATGAACGGCAGCGCCCCGTACGCGGAGCACGCCAGGTCGAAGGAGCCGTCGGCGAAGGGCAGCGCACCGGCGTCGGCACAGACCAGCGGGAACGATCCGCCGATCCGCAGCGCGTGCTGCAGCTGGCGGTGCGAGAGGTCGAGGGCCACCGGGCGCGCGCCCTGGGCGGCCAGCCAGCGCGCGCACTGCGCCGCGCCCGCGCCGATCTCCAGGACGTCCCTGCCCTTCAGGTCCTCCGGCGGCCCGAGCAGCTCGGCCTCCACCTCGTCCAGGCCCTCCGGGCCCCAGACGAAGCGGTCGTCGCCGAGGAACGTGCCGTGATCGGTCTGGTACTCGTCCGCGTTGCGGTCCCACCAGCCGCGGTTCGCCCGCGCGCTCTCCGTGACGTCCGCGTCACGCCGGGTGGCCTCGGGCTCGTGTTCCGCCGACCCTTCCGGGTCGTACGCTTCCGGCTCTTGGATGATCGGCTCCCTCGTCGTACTCTTCCGTCCAACCCGACGGGGGTCCGAACAGAGGGATCCCCTGGGTCTGCGTGGCCTGTTGGAGTGAATCTTCTGCCGGTTATGCGGCGATCCGCCCCGGGTGGGCGCCTTCGCGCATTGACCCTGTCCGGCTGCCCCCGTATGCTACAAGTTGCGCTGCGGGCCTGCGCACCTCAGACGTAGCAGGCTGCGCTCGCATCTGTTGTATGTCCCCTCGGTTGTCGAGGCGTCATCACCAGTTCCTGGTGAGGCGCTTCCTTGGCTGTCCGGCTTCTTCAGAGCGAAACGGGCTCCCGGCGTAAGCAGTACCTACGACTTCAATGTCCGTACCGGAGCCCTTTCCCACATGACGAGCAGCACCGAGACCACCGCCACCACCCCGCAGGTAGCGGTCAACGACATCGGTAACGAGGAAGCCTTCCTCGCCGCGATCGACGAGACGATCAAGTACTTCAACGACGGCGACATCGTCGACGGCGTCATCGTGAAGGTCGACCGGGACGAGGTCCTGCTCGACATCGGTTACAAGACCGAAGGCGTTATCCCGAGCCGTGAGCTCTCGATCAAGCACGACGTCGACCCCAACGAGGTCGTCGCCGTCGGTGACGAGATCGAAGCCCTTGTTCTCCAGAAGGAGGACAAGGAAGGCCGCCTGATCCTCTCGAAGAAGCGCGCCCAGTACGAGCGTGCCTGGGGCACCATCGAGAAGATCAAGGAAGAGGACGGGATCGTCACCGGTACCGTCATCGAGGTCGTCAAGGGTGGTCTCATCCTCGACATCGGCCTCCGCGGCTTCCTCCCGGCCTCCCTGGTCGAGATGCGCCGTGTTCGCGACCTCCAGCCCTACGTGGGCAAGGAGCTCGAGGCCAAGATCATCGAGCTGGACAAGAACCGCAACAACGTGGTCCTGTCCCGCCGTGCCTGGCTGGAGCAGACCCAGTCCGAGGTCCGCCAGACGTTCCTCACGACCCTCCAGAAGGGTCAGGTCCGTTCCGGTGTGGTCTCCTCGATCGTCAACTTCGGTGCCTTCGTGGACCTGGGTGGCGTCGACGGTCTGGTCCACGTCTCCGAGCTTTCCTGGAAGCACATCGACCACCCGTCCGAGGTTGTCGAGGTCGGCCAGGAAGTCACCGTCGAGGTCCTCGACGTCGACATGGACCGCGAGCGCGTCTCCCTGTCGCTGAAGGCGACCCAGGAAGACCCGTGGCAGCAGTTCGCCCGCACCCACCAGATCGGCCAGGTCGTGCCCGGTAAGGTCACGAAGCTGGTTCCGTTCGGTGCGTTCGTCCGCGTGGACGAGGGCATCGAGGGTCTGGTCCACATCTCCGAGCTGGCCGAGCGCCACGTGGAGATCCCGGAGCAGGTCGTCCAGGTCAACGACGAGATCTTCGTCAAGGTCATCGACATCGACCTCGAGCGCCGCCGCATCAGCCTCTCGCTGAAGCAGGCCAACGAGTCCTTCGGTGCCGACCCGGCCTCGGTCGAGTTCGACCCGACCCTGTACGGCATGGCCGCGTCCTACGACGACCAGGGCAACTACATTTACCCCGAGGGCTTCGACCCCGAGACCAACGACTGGCTCGAGGGCTACGAGAAGCAGCGCGAGGAGTGGGAGCGCCAGTACGCCGAGGCGCAGACCCGCTTCGAGCAGCACCAGCAGCAGGTCATCAAGAGCCGCGAGGCCGACGCTGCCGCTGCTGCCGAGGGTGGCGAGGCTGCCGCTCCGGCCGCTTCGGGTGGCGGCGGTTCGTACTCCTCCGAGGGTGCGGACACCTCCGGTGCCCTGGCTTCGGACGAGGCGCTTGCCGCGCTCCGCGAGAAGCTGGCCGGCGGCCAGAGCTGAACGCCTGCCGCTGAGGCATAGCCGATAGCAGGCTGAGGGGCCGCACCTTTCGAGGTGCGGCCCCTCAGACGTGTGCGGGGGTGCCGGTCGTCCTGCTCAAGGGACGCCCGTCCCCGGCCCGCCAGGTGGTCCCTGGCCCGTCAGGTGATCCTCGGCCCGTCGGATGATCGCCCCGTCCCCGGTCAGGAAGTCACCGGTCAGGAAGTCACCGGGATGTTCGTCAGGCCCTTGCCGCCCGACACCGTGTTGCTGCTGTAGACCGTCGTCTTGCAGCCGGAGATGCTGTTGGTGACGTTGATCGCCAGCTGGGTCGCGCCGGTCGCGCCCGCCAGCGCCGACTTGTTGCCCTTGAACACCGTGCCGCAGCCCCAGCCGGACTGCTGGGTGTGGGTCTGGTAGCCGTCGTTGGTGGTGCTCTTGCCGGTGTTGTCCTGGACGAGGACGCCGTTGCCCTTCACATCGACCCAGGAGTCGTCGTAGTTGGCGCCGGTCAGGCCGCCGCCGTCGAAGGTGTTGCCGATGATCCGCGCGCCGGTCGTGCCCTCCTTGATGTCGACGTTCTCGCCGCCGACGCCCGGGCCGATCGTGTTGTCGAGTATCTGGACACGGTCGCTCTTGTCGGACAGCGTGTTCGCGGTCCCCACATAGACGCCCTCGCCCATGCCGCGGCCGTCGTGCCCGGTGTCGTAGATCTTCGAGTTCTTGATCACGCCGTCGGTGCTGGAGTTGCGGAAGTGCACGCCCTCCATGTCCAGGTCGTGCACGGTGACGCCGTCGACCACGACCCCCTTGGCCGTGTCGATCATGATGCCCTTCTGGCCGCCGGTCACGGTCACACCGCTGACCGTCCAGTAGGAGGCGCCGTTCAGGTGGAGCCCGTAACCGCCGCCGGCCGTCAGTACGGCCTTGACGGAGCCGGTGAGCGTGATGCGGGCGGACGCCGTGGCCGGCGTGGTCGTCTTGAAGTTGCCGGTGTAGGTGCCGTCCGCCAGGTGGATCGTGTCGCCCGGCTCGGCGGCGCCGAGGGCGGTCTTCAGCTGGGCCGCGGTCGTCACCTCGATGGTGGTGGCGGCCGAGGCCGGGCCGGTGGCGGTCAGGAGCAGGCCGCCGGCGGCGAGGGGCATGGCGAACAGGGGCACGAGCGATGTGCGGATGCGCATGGATGCTCTCCTGTCGTACGGACTGCCGTACGGACTGTCGTACGGACGTCTGATCACGGTGCAGACCTTTTCTCATACATGAACAATGAACGTCAGTATGAACACCGATGCTCGTGAAGGTACGGACCAGCTGACGGGGCGTCAAGGAGTCCCGCACGAGATCGCAGATCAGCGGCGTGTCGCGGGAATTCCCCTGTCCGAGGGCGCGTTGTCGATGAGGAACACGAGGAGGGGCGGTCACAGTGCTTGATCCGCAGGGTTTGTACGCATGGGAGCCGAAGGGCCTCGCCGTTGTCGATATGGCGCTCGCCCAGGAGTCGGCCGGCCTTGTCATGCTCTACCACTTCGACGGATACATCGACGCGGGCGAGACGGGCGACCAGATCGTCGACCGGCTGCTCGACTCACTGCCCCACCAGGTCGTGGCCAGATTCGACCATGACCGGCTCGTGGACTACCGGGCCCGCCGGCCCCTGCTGACCTTCAAGCGGGACCGCTGGACCGAGTACGACGTCCCGGCCATCGAGGTCCATCTCGTCCAGGACGCCACCGGTGCCCCGTTCCTCCTGCTGTCCGGCCCCGAACCGGACGTGGAGTGGGAGCGGTTCGCGGCGGCGGTGCGGCAGATCGTGGAACGGCTCGGCGTGCGCCTGTCCGTGAACTTCCACGGCATCCCGATGGGCGTCCCGCACACCCGCCCGGTGGGCCTGACCCCGCACGGCAACCGCACCGACCTCGTCCCCGGTCACCGCAGCCCCTTCGACGAGGCGCAGGTGCCCGGCAGCGCGGAGGCGCTGGTCGAGTACCGCCTCATGGAGGCGGGGCACGACATCCTGGGCGTCGCCGCGCACGTCCCGCACTACATCGCACGTTCCGCGTACCCCGACGCGGCCCTGACCGTCCTGGAGGCCATCACGGCCGCCACCGGCCTGGTGCTGCCCGGTGTGGCGCACGCGCTGCGCACGGACGCGCACCGCACCCAGACCGAGATCGACCGGCAGATCCAGGAGGGCGACG
This sequence comes from Streptomyces sp. NPDC015171, assembly GCF_043079545.1. Classification (NCBI taxonomy): domain Bacteria; kingdom Bacillati; phylum Actinomycetota; class Actinomycetes; order Kitasatosporales; family Streptomycetaceae; genus Streptomyces; species Streptomyces sp. NPDC015171. The sequence continues at coordinate 69,131 of NZ_JBIBUO010000013.1, read as the reverse complement.
AGGAGCTGACCGCACTCGTCCAGGGCCTCGAGCACCAGTACGACGCGGCGGCGGGCGCCGAGACCCGGGGCAACATGCTGGCCGAGCCCGTGGAGATCCCGTCGGCCGACGAGATCGGGCTGGAGTTCGAGCGCTTCCTGGCGGAGCGCGAGGGCGAGGGCTAGCCCCGGCACCGGGCCGGCCGGAGCCGGCAGAGGGCTGTCCACAGGCGGTCAGGGGGAGGGCCTAAGCTTCCGCTCATGCTGACAGTGGGCCTGACCGGCGGGATCGGAGCCGGCAAGAGCGAGGTGTCCCGGCTGCTCGTGGAGCACGGGGCCGTGCTGATCGACGCGGACCGCATCGCGCGCGAGGTGGTGGCCCCCGGCACCGCGGGCCTCGCGGCGGTGGTCGACGCCTTCGGAACGGACATCCTCGCCGCGGACGGCAGCCTGGACCGGCCCCGGCTCGGCTCGATCGTCTTCGCCGACCCCGACAAGCTCGCCGTCCTCAACTCGATCGTGCATCCCCTGGTGGGCGCCCGCTCCCGCGAGTTGGAGAGCGCCGCCGCCGAGGACGCCGTGGTGGTCCATGACGTGCCCCTGCTGACGGAGAACGCTCTCGCACCCCTCTACGACGTCGTGGTCGTCGTGGACGCGAGCCCCGAGACCCAGCTCGACCGGCTGGTAGGGCGGCGCGGGATGAGCGAGGAGGACGCACGCGCGCGGATGGCCGCGCAGGCGACCCGCGAGCAGCGCCGGGAGATCGCGGACATCCTGATCGACAACGACGTACCCCTGGACGCGCTGAGGCAGCGCGTCGCCGAGGTGTGGGACGACCTGGTGCACCGGGCGCGGCAGAGCCGGCCGGGCGCGGAATAGCCGTCCGTCCGGGGGCGTTGAAGCCGTGCAGCAAGGGAAGGACTCAGCTGTGCCCGAGACCAGCGGTTCCACCGGACGTACCCCGGAGACGCACGTCATCGACTTCCGTGCCGCCGAGCACCTGCTCAACGCGCGGGACCCGCGGGGCGCGGTGAAGCTGCTCGACGGAGTCATCGCCGCGCACCCCGAGAACACCGCCGCCCGGCTGCTGCGTGCGCGTGCCTTCTTCGCGGCCGCGCAACTGCGGCCCGCGGAGCTGGAGTTCACCATCGTGCTGGAGCGTGAGCCGGACAACGCGTTCGCGCACTTCGCCCTGGCCCGCACCTATGAACGCCAGGGCCGTCCCGACCAGGCCATGCGCCATTTCCGGCTGGCGGCGGCGCTCGACCCCAACCCGGAGTATCTGAAGTCGGCCCGCTTCGACGACTGAGCGGGGGCCTCTGCGCCGGCGGCGGCCAGGGCGGCGCGGCGCCGGCTGAGGCCGGGGCCGGGGCGAGGGTGGGCGAGCCGGGCGGTGGATGCGCGCGGCGCAGGTCACGGATGACGGTGCCTCGGCGGCCAGGGATACGACCGTCCCGGATACGACCGTCCCGGATAGGGCGGTCCCGGATGCGGCGTCCTTGGATACGGCGGTCCCGGATGCGGAGGCCCAGGATACGGAGGTCCGCTCTCCGGTGGCCGGTACGGCGGTATGTCCCGGCCCGGCTGGTAGTGCGGGCCCTGGTGGATGTGCCGGAGGATCACGGCCATGTCGACGGTGGCCAGCAGCCACAGCACCCCGCAGGCCGCCGCCCAGCCGGGCCGGCCGACCAGCGCGAACACCGCCGTACCGAAGATCGCCCAGACCAGGCCCCACACGCTCAGCCACAACCGCGCCCGCAGTGCACTGCGCGCGGTCGCCGGCTCACTGCCCGTACGCATCGGATCACCACTCCTGCTGGCAACGTACTCTCGGGGACGACGTGCATCAACACTCGATGGGACGGCGAGCGGCACCGCCCGGCGGGCCGACGCGGACGCGTGTCCAGGGGCGCTCGACCAGGCGCGCGCGGTGATCCCGTCCGTCGAGGCCGGAAGGGGGACCGCCCGTGCTGCCCGACGCCGACGACCTGCCCGAACTGCTCCTCGACCTGGCCGTGCCGCATGAGGACATCAACGAACTCGTCGCACGGTCACGCAGACTGACCGGGGACGCGGACGCACGAGGACTCCTGACGGAGTGCGTCGAGGAGCTGCTCCGCGAGCCGGCGGACATCGGCCGCACGCCCGCGCTCGACGACCTGTTCGCCTCGGCGCCGGCCGACCTGGCCGACCTCTTCCCGGTGTACGTGTTCGTCGCCGCGCTTCCGCGCACCCGGGCGTACCACCGGGCGCGCGGCATCCCGGACGAGATCTCCCGGCGCACCCTGGCCGACCTCGGCCGGCACATCACGGGGCACCGCAGACGGTACGGCAGAGCCGGGGTGCAGGCGCCGCGCTGGCTGGTCCGGCACTTCCGCGGTGAGCTGTACCAGCTGGGACGGCTCCAGTTCGAACGGGCACGGCTCGGGCGGCACACGGCGTCGATGATGACGGCGGCCGGACTGGACGCGGCACCCTCGGCGCCCTGCCTGAACCTGCACATCGCCGACTTCCGCGGACCGCTGACCCCGTCCGCCTGCGACAACTCCCTGGCGCTGGCACGTGAGTTCTTCGCCCGGCACTTCCCCGAGGAGCGCCCTGCGCAGGCGCTCTGCCACTCCTGGTTGCTGGACCCGCAGTTGAGGCGCTATCTGCCCGCCGGGTCCAACATCGTCCGCTTCCAGGAACGCTTCCGGATCGCCCGCGCGGACGGCGAGCCGGCCGACACCGTGCCCGTGCAGTTCGTCTTCGGAGACCCGGATCTGCCGGTGGCCGGACTACCCCGGCGCACCTCCGTGGAGCGGGCCGTCGGAGACCATCTGCGGGCGGGCGGTCACTGGTACATCGGCCACGGATGGTTCCCGTTCCCCGCTGAATGACTCGAACGAGTGAACTGGGGGAGGACGGGAACGGGCGTGCGGGAGCGGGGCGTTGTCCGGGCATGAGGATCGAGATGCGTGAGGGGTACGAGGGCACGGGGCCGGGCGCGATCACCCCGGACGGCTGTGCGGTCGAGCTGTACACCCGGCTGCCGGTGGGCGACGAGCCGGACATCATCGCCGAGGCGGTGCCGGCCGGGGCACACATCCTGGAGCTGGGCAGCGGGGTGGGCCGGATGACCCATCCGCTGCTGGAACGCGGCTTCACGGTCACGGCGGTGGACGAGTCCGCCGCCATGCTGGCCCGGGTCCGCGGGGCGCGCACGATATGCGCCGCCATCGAGGACCTCGACCTGGGCGAGAAGTTCGACGTGGTGATGCTCGCGTCGTTCCTGGTGCACACCGGCGACGAGGAGGTGCGCGCGGGCATGCTGCGGACCTGCGCCCGGCATGTGGCGGAGGGCGGTTGCGTGCTCATCCAGCGGGAGGGCGCCGACTACCACACCAACGTGCCCAGAGAGCGGGTCGACCCGAGCGGCTTCACCGTGCGGATCGCCTCGGTGGAGCCGGCCGGCAACGGTGTGAACTCGGTGCGCGCCGAGTACGACTTCCCGGACGCTGCCTGGACCCAGACGTTCCTGGCCAGGCCCTTGACGAAGGAGGAGTTCGAGTCGGCGCTGACGGAGGCGGGCCTTGAGGTGGACGCGTATCTGACACCGGACGGGATGTGGGTGCGGGCAGTGGCGGCGGCGTGACACCGGCAGAGGCCGGGGCCGACGCGACGCCGCACAGACGGGTGACCCTCAACCCTCCATAAAGCTCCATAAAGGACATAAAGGGGTGGCTCCCGCGCGACGCAGGGCGTAGCGGGGCGCCGGCTCACCGCCCGCGCGGGCGGCCGCCCTGTCCGTCGGAGCGGCCGTGTCCCCCCGAGCCGCCGGATTCATCGCGTCCGCCCGGCCCGCCGGAGCCATCGCGTCCGCCCGAGCCCCCGCGTCCGCCACGCCCACCAGAGCCGGTGGTTCCGCCGGGGCCGCCCAGGCCCCCCAGGTCGGCCAGGCCGGCGAAGCCTCTGGGGGCGCCCTGGGTGAGGCCGCGGAGGCGGTCCAGTTCGCGGCGCTCCCGCTTGGTGGGCCGACCGGTGCCGCGGTCGCGGACGCCGACGGGGCCGACGGCCTCACGAGGCGGAGGCGGAGGGGAATTGTCGATGTAGCAGAGGGCGGCCACGGGCGCTCCGACCCGCTTGCGGATCAGATGCTTGACGATCACGATCCGCTCGCGGCCGTCGTGCCGAAGCCGTACCTCGTCGCCTACGCGCACGGAGTAGACGGGCTTCACCCGTGTGCCGTTCACATGTACGTGTCCGCCCCGGCAGGCGGTGGCACCCAGGGAGCGGGACTTGATCAGACGGACGGCCCAGATCCAGCTGTCGATACGGACCCGCTCGCCGGCGGCGGGCCCGGCGGCGGCCATCACGGCGATGGTCTTGGGGTCGAGCGGCGGATCGGCGGGGGCGGGGGTGGAAGCCGTTCCGTCCGGGACGCCGGTTCCGGCGCCGGATTCCTCGCTGGTCCCACGGTCCACGTTCTCGTCCGCATCCTCGGAAGCCATGCCACGACCTTAACGCCCAGGGCCCGCCGAGCCGGAAGCGTTTTATGGCGCCGGGGGGCGGGGGTGGGGCCGGTCGTAGGGGCCGGGGGACTGCGGGCACGGGGGACTGCGGGGGGACCGGGGGACTGCGGGCGCGGGGTGCTGGGGCTGCGGGCGCTGGGGGCTGCCCGGCGGCGGACGGCACGGGCATACGGTGGCGGTATGGACGACAGCAGTGCGCCCGAACGGCTTGATCGGCTCAATGGGCTAGACCGGCTCGGTCGGCTCGACCTGCGCGTCGCAGAGTGCCGGGCCTGTCCCCGTCTTGTCGCCTGGCGTGAGGAGGTGGCCCGTACGAAGCGGGCCGCGTTCGCCGACTGGACGTACTGGGGGCGGCCGGTGCCCGGCTTCGGCCCGGCCGACGCGCGGCTGGTGGTCATCGGGCTGGCCCCGGCCGCGCACGGCGGCAACCGCACGGGCCGTATGTTCACCGGCGACCGCTCAGGAGACGTGCTGTACCAGGCGCTCTACGACGTGGGGCTCGCCTCGCAGCCCACTTCCGTCAGCGCGGACGACGGTCTGGAGCTGTACGGCGTGCGGATCACGGCACCCGTCCACTGCGCTCCGCCCGACAACAAGCCGACTCCGGCGGAACGGGACACCTGCCGGTCCTGGCTGGTCGAGGAGCTGACCCTGCTCCGGCCGAGGCTGAAGGCCGCCGTCGTGCTCGGCGCCTTCGGCTGGCAGGCCGCGCTGCCGGCGTTCGCGGAGGCCGGCTGGACCGTGCCCCGCCCCCGCCCGGCCTTCGCCCACGGCACCAGGGTCACGCTGGACGGACCTGACGGGCTGGCCGGGGCAGGTGGGTCAGCCAGGGCGGAGGGGGCGGCCGGGCCGGATGGGGTGGAGGGGGCGGCTGGCCCGGATGGGTCGGACGGGGTGGACCTCTTCGGCTGCTTCCACGTCAGCCAGCGCAACACCTTCACCGGGCGCCTCACCCCCGGGATGCTGCGCGAGGTGCTGCGTACGGCGGCGGAGGCGGCCGGGCTGCCGTGACGCGTCGGCATCGAGCCGGCATCACACCGGTCAGTCCGCTTCGGCGTCCTCGCCGAACAGGTGCCGTACCGTCGAGCGGTAGCCGGCACGGACGCGGCCGAGGGCGCGTGCGCGTGCGCGGCGGGGTCGCCGGAGGCGATGGACTCGTACAGTTCGCGGTGCTCGCCGAGGCGACAGGGCTCCGGGGCTCGGGCCCCGAGCCCCGGAGCCCGGGCCTTTGGCTTCTTGCCGAGGCGACGGGGCCCCGGGCTGGGCCCTGGCTCCTCGCCGAGTCCGTCAGTGTTCGCCGGCTGTCCGCTCCGGCACCGCCGCCGTGGCCGTGATCTCCACCAGCTGGCCGGTGTAGCCGAGGCAGGCGACGCCGAGCAGTGTGGAGGAGTGCGGCCCTGTGCTCAGGCCCGAGGACTCCACGACCTCCCATACCGCGGACAGCGTCCCGGGCTCGTCGGCGACCACGTACACCTCGGTCGCCAGCACATGTTCCAAGTCGCTGCCGATGGCCCGCAGTTGCTCGCGCAGATTGGCGATGACCTGCTCGGCCTGGCGTACCGGATCCCCCGGTCCCACCAGCTCGCCGTCGGCGCTCAGCGGCACCGACCCGGCGAGGAACGCGATCTTCGTGCCGGCCTCGACGACGGAGGCATGGGAGTAGGTGGGCGGAGGGAAGAGAGCGGGGACGGTGACGCGCTGGATCATGGAAGCGGCTCCTGCGGGGTCGGCGGACAGCCCTCGTACGCCTGGCGACAACGCTCTGGTGCACCGGGCGGAGGGCGGCGAACGGCTTTCCGATGATCCGGCCTCACCGGCCCCGACCGCATCCGAATTTCCCGTGCGGACCACGGTGCGGCTGCGTCAGGCTGAGGGCATGCCCGACCTTTCCGACGCAGAGTTCCTCGCCGCCACCGCCGACCGGCTGGCCGCCCTCCCCGCCGTCCGGGCCGTGGCCCTCGGCGGTTCCCGGGCCACGGACACCCACCGCCCGGACAGCGACTGGGACCTGGCCGTCTACTACCGCGGTCCCTTCGAACCGGACGACCTGCGGGCCCTCGGCTGGCCGGGCGAGGTCTCCGACATCGGCGGCTGGGGCGGCGGCGTCTTCAACGGAGGCGCCTGGCTGACCGTCGATGGACGCCGGGTCGATGTGCACTACCGGGACCTGGACGTCGTCGCGCACGAGCTGGCCGAGGCGGAGGCGGGCCGCTTCCGGGTGGAGCCGCTCCTGTTCCACCTGGCCGGGATCCCCAGCTACCTGGTCGTCGCCGAACTGGCACTCAACCGCGTACTGCGGGGCGAACTCCCGCGCCCGGCCGGGTATCCGCCGCTGCTGCGCCGCACCGCCTCCGGCCGCTGGTCCGGCACCGCCCGCGCCACCCTCTCCTACGCCGAGGCCAACCATGCCCCGCAGGGCCGCCTCACGGAGACCGCCGGTGCCCTCGCCACCGCCGCCGCCCAGGCCGCGCACGCCGTACTCGCCGCCCGCGGGGAGTGGGTGACGAACGAGAAGCGGCTGCTGGAGCGGGCCGGGCTGCGCGGGATCGACGCCGTCCTGGGTGCGCTGCGGGCCGAGCCCGGCGCCCTCGCCGCCGCCGTGGCCGAAGCCGGGGACATCATCGACAGGGCGTTGCGTTCGTAGCGGCGCGTCGGCGTCGGCGTTGCGTTCTGCGGTATGAGATCAGTATTGCGTTCGTAGGTGTGATACCCCCATTGGGATTGTTTCGCAGGGGTGATGTGGTGCTTGCGTTCATAAAGAAGGGTGATGACCCGGTCAAGTTTCACCTCACCGAAACATAAACGTCCGATTCGTTCACGGAACACGATCTACCGTGGAGCCACACCTCCACCGTCCACCGTCGTCCGAAGGCCCACCCCCGCCCTCGTATGCAACAGGAGCCCCGTGTCCCGGCCCGCCGTACCCCTCTGGCTCGCCCATGCCTTCCGTGCCCAGCGCGGCCCCGTGCCCTGGAGCGCGGTCTGCCGGGGCGCGCTGGCCGCCGGGCCGCTGCTGCTCGCCGCCGTGCTCGCCGGGCGGCCGGCCCTCGGGGTGCTCGCCGCGATCGGCGCGATGCTCGCCGGTATCAACGACCGCCCCGGCAGCCGGCGGGCCTCCGTGCACCGGCTCGGGGCGCCCGCGCTGGCCGGTGCGCTGGGGCTGCTCATGGGCACGTACGCCGGACAGGGGCTGGCCGCCGTACCGCTGACCCTGGCGCTCACCGCGCTGGGGCTGGTCGCCGGCGGGATCAGCGCGGTCGGGCCCGTCGCCTCCGCCGCCGGCACCCAGCTGCTCGTCGCCGCGGCGATCGGCGCCGGTATGCCGGCGGCCGAGAGCGGCTGGCAGCGGGCCCTGGCCTTCCTGGCCGGCACCGGCTGGCTGCTGATGCTGCGGCTCGCCCTGCCCACCCCGGGTTCGCTGGCCGGGGACTTCCGGTTCGACGGGGAGCGGGCAGCGGTCGCCGATGTGTACGACGCGATCGCCGCGCTCGTCGACGCGGTGGGCGGAACGAGCGCCACGGCCCGGCGGGCCGCGCTCACCGCCGCGCTCGACCATGCCCAGGACGCCCTCGCCGGACCCCGGCTACGGCCCTACACCGGCTCCGCCGCCGAACGCCGGCTGCACGCGCGGTTCGCCGCGGCCCTGCCCCTCGCCGAGGCCGCGACCGCCCTGTACTGGGCGGCCGAGCCCGTGCCGGCGCGGGCCGCCGCGGGGCTCCGGCGGCTCGCCGCCGCCGTCCGGGACGACACCGGCACCGGACCACTGCCCGCGCCGCACCGCTCCGCACCCGCCCTGCGCGCCCTGGACGATGCCCTGCTGCGCGCCGCCGAGGCCTTCGACCGGGGCGAGGGCACCCAGCGCGGACTGCTCGGCCGGCGCCGCGGTGTCCGGCGGGCGCTGCGGGCCGCCATCGACGCCGGCGGACGCGAGTACGGGCTGCGCGTGGCCCTCTGCTTCGGCGCCAGTGCCGCCATCGCCCAGGCCCTGCACCACAGCCGCTGGTACGGGCAGCACGCGCACTGGTACTGGCTGCCCGCGACCGCCGTCTTCCTCGTCAAGCCCGACCTCGGTCCGCTCGCCTCGCGGGTGCTGTGCCGGGCCGCCGGTACCGTGCTCGGCGCCCTGGTGTTCGCCGGGTTCGCCGCGCTGCTGCCCCGCCCGGCCGGGCTGATCGCACTGGTGGCGGTGTGCGGCGCCGCCATACCGGTCGCCGCCCGGCACTTCGCGGCGCTCACCGCCGTCGTCACCGTCCTCGTCCTGGCCCTGGTCATGGTCGGCGGCGAGCCGCAGGCCTCGGTCAGCCGGATCGGCGAGACCCTGCTGGCCTGCGCGCTGGTGCTGGTCGTCGGCCATCTGCCGATGCCGGGGGAGCGGGGCGGCGGGGTACGGTCCCGGCTCACGGCGGCCGGCAGCGCCGCGCACGTCTACCTCCTGCACGTCCTCGGCGAGTCCGGCGACCGCGCCGAGCGGTGGGCGCTGCGCCGGGAGGCCTACCGCACCCTCGCCGAGGCCCGCACCGCCATCGCGCTCGCCGCCGCCGAACTGCCCGCCCTCGCCCGGCACACCGAGGGCACGGACGCCGTCGCCGAGGTGCTGGAACGACTTGTCGACACCACCACGGCCTGCGCGGTGCACCTCGACGACACCGGCCGCCTCACCCCCCGGCACGTCCGCCAGCTGCGGGACGCGGTGCGGGAGCTGGAGCGGCGGGGAGTGCGGGTACCGCTGCCGGCTGCCGCGTAGGTCCGGCGGGTAGTCCGCCGGGTAGGTGCGTCGCGTAGTCGTATGCGTGCTTTCGGCCGCTCGGTCGCTCGGTCGCGCGGTCGGCTCGTGCCGGCCGGATGCGGGTTCGGCCCGCATCGCGGTACGAGAGGGCCGTACGTTGGGCTCATGAGTGCCGCCGGGCCCGTGAGCGCCGTCCCTCCCGTCCCTCCCGCCCGTCCGGCCGATCTGGTCATCACCGGCTGCACGGTCCTGATCCACGAGGAGCAGGGGGAGGGGGAGCAGGGGGAGCAGGGGCAGTACGGCGAGCAGGGGGAGCGTGGGGGCGCCGGGGGGATCGGATTTCGCCAGGACGCCGCGATCATCGTCCGCGACCGGGTGATCGACGCGGTCACCACGGCCGCCGCCGCGTACGACGTGCCGGCCGTGACGCGGATCGAGGCGCACGGACAGGTCGCGCTGCCCGGACTGATCAACTGCCACACGCACGCACCGATGGTGGCCCTGCGCGGACTCGCCGAGGATCTGCCGATCGAGGAGTGGTTCAACGACGTCGTCTGGCCCGTCGAGACCAACCTCACCGCGCGGGACGTGGAGTTGGGGGCGCGGCTTGCCTGCGCCGAGATGATCCGGGGCGGCGTGACCTGCTTCGCCGACCACTACTTCCACATGGACACGGTCGCCGCCGTCGTCGCCGAGTGCGGGCTGCGCGCCCATCTCGGCGCCGCCTACTTCTCCGGCCAGGGGCCTCAAGGACGTCAGGCGTCAGCGGAGTTCGCACTCCGGCAGCGCGGCGCCGCCGACGGCCGCATCACCACCGCCCTCGCCCCGCACGCCCCCTACACCGTCACCGACGCCGACCTCACCGCCACCGCCGAACTCGCCCGCGAACACGGCCTGCCCGTCCACATCCACGCCGCCGAGAACCGGGACCAGACCGAGACCAGCCTCGCCCGGCACGGTCTCACCCCGATCGAGGTGCTGGACCGCACCGGGCTCCTCGACACCGACCTGCTCATCGCCCACGGCACCGGCATCCTGGAGCGGGACCTGCCGTTGCTGGCGCGCACGGGCGGCCGTACGGCGGTGGCCACCGCGCCCCGCGGCTACCTGAGGTTCGCCTGGCCGACGACCACCCCGGTACGGGCCCTGCGCGAGGCCGGGGTCCCTGTCGGCCTCGCCACGGACGGCGCCGCCTCCAACAACTCCCTCGACGTGTGGGAGGCGATGACCCTGACCTCCCTGATCCAGAAGTCCGCCGAGGGCGACCCGCGCTGGCTGACCTCACGCCAGGCCCTGCACCACGCCACGGTGCAGAGCGCCCGCGCGGTCGGGCTCGGTGACCGGGTGGGCACGCTCGCGCCCGGCCGGCGTGCCGACATCATCCTGGTCGACCTCACCGGCCCGCACACCCAGCCGGTCCACGACCTCGCGGCCACCCTGGTGCACAGCGCCCGCGCCGCCGACGTCCGCACCACGATCGTCGACGGCCGCGTGCTGATGCGGGACCGCGAACACCTCACCCTCGATGTGCGGGAGACCGTAAGGCAGTTGACGGACCGGCTCCCCGCACTGACCGCTCGCGACCACGGGCGGCGCGTCCAGGAGTACGACACCTGAACCGGCAGGGCGCTGCGCGTTCCAGCCGACCCGGCCGGACCTCCGGTTCGATCTGGCATCCCGGGTGGATCCGGCGTCCTCGGTGGCTCCAGCGGTCTCGGTGGGCCCCTCAGGTCCCACGGGCCCCTCAGGCCCCAGGGGCCCGACAGTCCCCACGGGCCCGCCAGTCCCCACGGACCCGACAGGCCCGATACGACCCGCTGAGACTGGCTGGAAATTTCTCCCTATCCGGCGATGAGTTCCGCGTCCACCGGCGGTCACCATTCCGAACCGACCGTCGGACAGGAGGGCCCATGTCGCTTCCGGAGATCGTCTCGCGCGAGCAGTGGTGCGCGGCGCGCGAGGAGTTGCTGCGCAAGGAGGAGGCGGTCAGACGAGCGCGCGAGGTCCTGGGCGCCGAGCGGAGGCGGCTGCCCATGGTCGAGGTCGACCCGGAGTACGTCTTTGAGGGCGGCGACGGCAAGGCCACCCTGCTCGACCTCTTCGAGGGCAGGGCCCAGCTCGTCGTCCACCACTTCATGTTCGCGCCCGAGTGGGAGACCGGCTGCCCGTGCTGCGCCGCCTTCCTCGACCAGGTCGGCCACCTCGCCCACCTGCGCGCCCGGAACACCGCCTTCGCAGCCGTCTCCCGGGCGCCGTTCACCCGGATCCTGCCGTTCAAGGCACGCATGGGCTGGGCGGTGCCCTGGTACTCCTCGTCGGAGAGCGACTTCAACCGCGATTTCGAGGCCACCGTCGACTCGTGCGGGGACCCGGTCGAGCGCCCGGGCCTCAGCTGCTTCCTGCGCGACCGCGACCAGGTCTTCCACACCTACTCGGTGTACGACGACGGGCTGGACGGTCTGGGCACCACCGCCGCCCTGCTGGACCTGACCGCCCTCGGCCGCAGCCCCGTCGGCAGCGACCGGCTCCGCCTCCACGACGAGTACGACTACTGATACGACTACTGAGACGCTTCGGCATCGAGGCGCGCGGGACCTCCAGGACGGCACGACCAGTGACATGAAATGAACGGACTGACGCACGTACGAGCATGGACGCGCTGTGTGCGCATACGGACACGGAAGGTGCGGTTCGTGTCACAAAGTGAACGGATCCTTACGGTCCGCGCCGACCCGGTGCCGGCAATGTCTCAGTCGCGTCACTGAGCGAGCCGTTTCCCCTCTCCAGGGCGTTAACTCACATCAGTACGACGCTTTCTGGAGGTGCGAGATGGTGAACGGGCGAACGGTGCTCGAGCGCTTTCCCGCCGGGGGACCGCGAGGATCCTGGCCCGCCGAGGAGTTCGCGCACGCGCGGCGGCAGGAGGGTCTGCCCGCCGAGGTCGTCATGGATCTCGCGACGGACACGTTCCTGGTGATCGTCCGCGTGGGCACCGCCGTCGAGTGAATCCGCTCCGACGCTGACGTGAGCGCCGGGGCGGGTGGGTCGGGGCGGGTGGGTCGGGCGGGTGGGTCGGCTCAGGCCGGTTTGGGAGCGGGCACCTTCCGCGGCGCCGGCGGTTCCGGCTCCGATTCCGGTGCAAGTCCCGGTCCCTTCGCCGTGAACTGCCGCGCCTGGAGCGTGTACAGCTCGGCGTAGACACCGCCTCTGGCCAGCAGTTCCTCGGGGGTGCCGGACTCCACGAGGCGCCCGTGCTCCAGCACGTGCACCAGGTCGGCATGGCGGACCGAGGCCAGCCGGTGCGTGATGAGGACGACCGTCTGCCCGCCGCGCGCCAGCGCCCGGATCTTCTCGAACACCTCCAGCTCGGCCCGCGCGTCCAGCGCCGCCGTCGGCTCGTCCACGATCAGGATGTTGCCGCGCCGGTAGGCGGCCCGGGCGATGCCGAGCCGCTGCCACTGGCCGCCGGACAGCTCGTGCCCGCCGCTGAAGTTCCGGGCCAGCAGGGTGTCCAGACCGCGCGGCAGATCCGCGACCACCTCCTCGGCCCCCGCCTCCGCGATCGAGGCGGCCAGGCGCTCCTCGGTCATCGGCGCGGCGGAGCGGCCCACGGCCACATTCACCCGGGCGGTGAACGGCCAGCGCTTGAAGTCCTGGGCCACCATCGCGATCCGCTCGGCGAGCAGCCGCCGGTCGGCCCGCGCGGCATCGACGTCGTCCCACAGGATCCGGCCCCGGTCCGGCGTGTACAGCCCCGCGAGCAGCTTGACCAGCGTGGTCTTGCCCGAACCGTTCTCGCCGACGAGTGCGATGATCCGGCCGAGGGGGAGGGCCAGGGTCACGTCGTCGAGGGCGGGGCGGGGAGCGCGGGGGACAGGGGCGTCCGCGGTCCGCATGTCACCCGAGCGGACGTCGCCTGAGTCCGCGTCACCCAGGCGAGTGTCACCCTGGAGTGTGTCGCCCGAGTGGGTGTCATTCGAGTGGGTGTCATGCGGGTACGCCCCGCCCGGGTGCGAGTCGTGCGAGTCGTGCGAGTCGTGCGGGTCGTGCGGATAGCTGAAGGTGACGTTCTCGAAGCGGATCTCCTTCGGGTCCTCCGGCAACGGCTCCCCGCCCACCGGGATGGCCCGCTCGGCCGCCGCGACGTACAGCCGTTGCAGATCCCCCACGAAGAGGGCCTCCTCGTGCAGCTGGTTGATCTCCAGCACCAGCGTGTCCAGACTCGCCGCACCCGTGCGGATCGCGATCACCGCCGTACCGGCCACCGCCAGGGCCATCGCCCCGGCCAGCAGCAGCCCGCCCAGCGTCGCGTACGTGGCGAGTGTCGCGAGTCCCGTCCAGGACGCCGCGATCAGACCGGTCCTGGCGGCCAGCCGGGACAGCCGGGCCTGCTCCGCCTCCGCGGTCTCCGACATGGAACGGAAATGGCGCAGCAGGAACGGGCCCACCCCGTGCACCCTGATCTCGGGCGCGGCGGCCGGCTCGGTGAGCAGGCCGCTGATCAGCTGGCCGGCCCGGGCGTGCTGGACCCAGGTGTGGAAGGACTCGTAGCGGCGCCGGGCGTTGGTCAGCGCGCTCCAGGCGCTGGGCAGGGTCATGGTGATCAGCAGGGGCAGCAGCGCCGGATGCAGCACGGTGAGCACCCCCGCGGCGGCGACCAGCGAGATCATCGCGTTGATCACCCGGGCGCTGTAGCCGATCATGTGCCGGGCGGACCGGGCACCGTACTGAGCCGTGTCCAGCAGCTTGTGGAAGGCGTGGTCCTCGATCGCGGCCAGCTCGACGTCGGCGGCCCGCTCCAGGTACAGCTCGGTCGCCACCCGCTCCACCTTGGGTTCGAGGCGTCCGGTGGCGTAGACGGACGCGGCCCGCAGCAGCGCGGCGACCAGCGTCACGACGGCCATCACGAGCAGGGCGGGGCCGGCCGAGCGCAGCCGCTGTTCGATGTCCGGGCCGGTGAGCAGCTTGCCGAGCGCGTTGTTCACGGCCAGCAGGCTCACCGCCTGTGCCGCGCCCCGGCCCACCTCGGCGGCCAGCACCACCCGCGCGGCCCGCGCGTCGGCCTGCCGGGCCAGCCGCAGACTGGACGCCAGCATGCCGGGAAGCCGGACCATCATCGACCGGAAGCTCAGCGCAAGGAAGGCGTCGGCGTGCCGGTTCCACCCCATGTCGTAGCGCAGCGGCCCGCCGAACAGCAGCCGCTCCGACGCCGACACCAGGGGTTCGGCCGCCTCCCGCCTCTTTCTCACCGTGACCTCCCGGATCCCGACGGAACGGCCACTATCGCGGCCGGGACGGAAACCCGGCAGGGCGCGAGACGACGCACGAGGGGCGCGAAGGGAGCACAGTTTGCGACAGGGGGCTACGCGAGTGGGGGCTACGGCGGACGAGGGGCGCGGGCGGCGCCCCACCCGTACCGGAAGCCGCTACGCCGACACGGCCCGCGACCAGTCCGGAGCCGTCCCCGTCACCCGGCACAGGGCCAGGTACAGCGGGATCGGCGGGGTGTACGGAGCCGTGCCCTCCGGGCGATGGATCAGCCGGGCGGGGCCGGTGACCAGCGCGCCGGCCGCGTAATGCGCCGGTGACGGCCAGGGCAGGGCGTAGTCGGAGTCGGACGGAACGATCCACCACCAGTGCGAACCGTCGGCGTACACGCATCCCACCCGCGGCAGCCGGGGCAGGACCAGCGGACCGAGGCGATCGGGCACGGCCACCGCGTCACAGCCGAGCGGAGCCGTCATGCCGTCCGGAAGCGCCAGCCGGTGGCCCGGATCAGGGACCGGCCGCCGACGCTGCAGACGTACCAGGGTGTTCAGGCCGATGCTGTGCTCCTGGGCCGCGCCGGTGCCGCCGGGCCGTCCGGCGCCGCCACCGATGCCGGTCACGGACGCTCCCCACGAAGATGCCGCTCCGAAGCGCGGTACGGGCGCTGCTCCGGAGCCGGATGCCGACGGTGTTCCGGAGCCGCGGTGTACCTGTGCTGTTCCGGATGTGCGGTGTGCTGGTGCCGCTCCGCATGCGCGCCGTGCCCGTGCTGCTCCGGGAGCGCCGTGCGCCTGGGCTGCTCCGGGAGCGGCGGATGTCCGGATCGCTCCGGGAGCGTCGGATGTCCGGATCGCTCCGGGAGCGCTGAACGTCCGGGCTGCTCCGGGAGGTCCGAACGCCGGGGCTGCTCCGGGAGCGCCGGGTGCCGCGGCTGCCCCGCCGCCCCGTTCGGGAACGGCTCGGGCGGCTCCCCCTGACCGCGCCGCGCCGGTCCCCGCCGGCTCCCCTCGGCCGACTGGTCCTCGCCGGAGTCGTCCGGACGGCCCGGCTTGGGGCGTGCGCCCCAGCCCAGGTCGTTGCACGGCTCGGCGAGGTCCCGGGCGGCGTCCGTCCCGTGCGGCAAGTCGGCCCAGACCAGCAGTCCAGGGCCGTGCTCCTGAGTACCCCAGGCCCGGCACAGCGCGTCGACGAGAAGCAACCCCCTCCCGTGCTCCTCGTCGGGTCGCTGCGGAGACGGGTGGGGCTCGCCAGGAGCACAGCCCTCGTCACGGACGGCTATGCGTACCGTGTCGTCGTGGTCATGCAGTTCGCACACGACCCGGCTGCTCGCGGTGTGCACGATCGCATTGGTGACCAGCTCGGATATGACCAGGGCCGCGTTGTCGCAGGTGTCCGCGCACACCGACCAGCCGGACAGCCGGGCGTGCGCCAGGCGTCTCGCCTGGGCGACGGAACCCGGATGTGCGGCCAGCACGAAGCGGAAGGTGCGCTCGGCAGCGCCCCGGTGGAGGGATGCTCCCTCGCCCACTCTCGAACTCGCTCGAGCGGGGGAACCCCCATCGGCGCCGAGACCGGAACGGTCTGCGGCGGCATCTGTTCCTAAGGGCGCGGACGGAATCACGCCTGCCACTATCTCCCCGCCACGGACACTTGGCAAGAGTCACTCTGAAAAATGCAGAGTGCTGTGTGACTCGGTGAGGGGGCGTGGCACACTGCTCGCAACAGCACCTCGCGCGGCGCCAATTGGAGTCGTCGGAGATCCGAACCGGTCTTCGAATGAATCTTCGAATGGCGCCGCAGGGCTGTCAGGAAACTTTCGGTGAGGCTTGTCGGTGGAGGTGGCAGCGTGAGCGAGCCGCGGTCCGCGCCGACCGTGGGCCAGGTGGTCCTCGGCAGGCGCCTGCTGGACCTGCGGGAACGCGCCGGACTGAAGCGCGAGGAGGCCGCCCGTGTCCTCCGCGTCGCCCCCGCAACCGTCCGCCGCATGGAGATGGCCGAGGTCGCCCTCAAAATCCCCTACCTGCAACTACTGCTGAAGGCCTACGGCGTTCCCGACGACGAGGCCGAGGTCTTCGTCCAGCTGGCCGAGGAGGCGAACAGGCCGGGCTGGTGGCAGCGGTTCCACGACATCCTGCCCGGCTGGTTCTCCATGTACGTCAGCCTGGAGGGTGCCGCCGGCCTGATCCGCTCCTACGAACCGCACTTCGTCCCCGGCCTGCTCCAGACCGAGGACTACGCGCGTGGGGTGCTCAAATCCGGTGCCATCGGCCAGACGAGCCCGGACGACATCGAGCGGCACGTCGCGCTGCGCATGCAACGCCAGGACCTGCTCACCCGTCCCGACGCCCCGCGTTTCTGGGCGGTGATGGACGAGACCGCCCTGCGCCGCACGGTCGGCGGCCCGGAGGTGATGCGCGCGCAGATCGACAAGTTGCTTGAGGCCACGAAGCTGCCCCATGTGACGCTCCAGGTCGCCCCGTTCGCCAACGGGCCGCACCCGGGGACGTACGGGCCCTTCGTGCTGTTCCGATTTGCCATGTCAGAACTGCCGGACATGGTCTACAGCGAGTACCTGACCGGCGCCGTCTACCTGGACGCGCGCACCGAGGTGGCGACCCACCTCGAGGTCATGGACCGCATGGCGGCGCAGGCCGCGACGGCACAACGCACGAAGGAGATCCTCCGGGATCTCCGCAAGGAGCTGTGAATGGATCGCATCAAGCCGCGCGGACGGGTCTACAACGGTATGCCCGCGCGGGAGCTGGGCAGCGAGGGGTGGCACAAGCCCTGGAGCGGCGGCAACGGCGGAAACTGCCTGGAGGCGATGAAGCTGGCCGACGGCCGGATCGCGGTGCGCCAGTCGACCGACCCGGACGGGCCGGCGCTGATCTACACCATGGACGAGATGACCGCCTTCATCGAGGGCGCCAAGGCGGGGGTGGCCGACTTCCTGCTGTCCTGAACGGTCCTGCGGCCCGACTGGCGGCCCCGCGACGGCTTTTGTTTTCTTTTATCTCAACTTCCCCCTTGTGAACATGACTTGTTCTATGGCTTGTCTATGACTTGAGTACCCATCGTGTCCGGTCGTGTCCGGCGCTTACGCAGTGCCGCATGACAGGGCTGAACCCGACCGCCATCGGGCTCGGCACCGTATCCCCACCGAACCGAACCGAACCGAACCGAACCCGTACCGGCCCGTCAAGCAGTTCGGCGTGCCGGTACCCCGCTCACTCCGGCGGCAGCACCCCGCACAGCGCGTCGAGCGCCGCCCCATAGGCGTGCTCGGCCGCCGCCGCATACCCCACCACCAGGCCGTCACCTGCCGCAGTCGGGCTCTGCGGATGCCGGAACGCGGCCAGACCGTCGAGCGCGATGCCCTGCCAGGCCGCGGCCTTCAGGGCCGACCGCTCGGTGCCGGGCGGCAGCCGCAACACGGCGTGCAGCCCGGCCGCGATGCCCGTCACCTCGACATGCGGCGCGTGCACGGCCAGCGCCGCGACGAGCCGGTCACGCCGGCGCCGGTACTGCTGCCGCATACGCCGCACATGACGGTCGTACGATCCACAGCCGACGAAGTCCGCCAGAGCCAGCTGGTCCAGAACGCTCGCCCACGCCTCCCGCTCGCCCTTCGCCGCCAGCACCGGCTCCACATAGCGCCGCGGCAGGACCATCCACCCCAGCCGCAGCGCCGGCGACAGGCTCTTGCTCACCGACCCGATGTGGATCACCTGATCCGGGTCCAGACCCTGCAGCGCTCCGACGGGGCGCCGGTCGTACCGGAACTCGCCGTCGTAGTCGTCCTCCAGCACCACCGCCCCGCGCGCGCGTGCCCAGTCGATCACCGCGGTCCGGCGCTCCGCGTGCAGCGGACCTCCGGTCGGGAACTGGTGCGCCGGTGTCAGCAGCACCGCCCGCTCCCGCCCGAGCGCCGCCACCTGTGCGCCGTGTTCGTCCAGCGGCAGCGGCACGGTGCGCACCCCGGCCGCCGCGAGCAGCTCCCGGTGAAAGCCCAGGCCGTACCCCTCCACGGCGAGCGGACCGCGCAGCACCCCGCCGACAGCCGGCCCCTTCTGCGTGCCCCGGCCGAAAAGCAGCCGCAGCGCGTGCGCGAAGCCCGAGCAGATCACGATGCGGTCCGGCTCGGTACGCACCCCGCGCGCACGAGCCAGGTACTCCGTCAGCGTCTCCCGCAGCTCCCGGCGCCCAGCCGGATCTCCGGGCCCGAACGCCTCGTTCGGCGCCGCCTGCAACGCCCGGCGGTACGAGGCCGCCCAGGCCGCGCGCGGAAAGGCCGACGCGTCCGGCGAACCCTGCCTCAGATCGTGCCGCGGCCCGTGCGCGGACACAGGGGCCCGCACGGGCGTCCGCAGGGCGGGCCGCAGCGGTTCGGCCCGCTCGGCGACCCGGGTCCCCGAGCCCTGCCGGGCGGTCAGCCAACCCTCCGCGACCAGCTCCGCGTAGGCGTCGGCCACCGTGTTGCGGGCCACGCCCAGATCCGCTGCGAGCGACCGGTACGGCGGCAGCCGGGTGCCCGGCGCGAGCCGGCCGCCGCGCACGGCGTCCCGCAGCGCCCTCGTCAGCGCCGCCCGCCGGCTGCCCGGTCCGGACAGCTCCAGATGCAGATCGGCACCGATCCGCTCCGCGGAATTGACCCACGATTCCTCCATGAAAGTGCACCCTACAGCCGGTCTTTCCGACCCATAGATTGATGCACATGACGACGACCAACACCCCCGCTGCCGCCCTCACCACCGCCACTGACACCGCCACCACCGACACCGCTGCCACCACCGACACCACTGCCACCACCGTCATGGACCCCGCCACCGGGATCGCCATCGCCGAGGCCGCCCGTACCCGTCTGGACTTCGCGAAGGCCGCGCCGAAGGTCTTCCGCGCGATCATCGGCTTCGACGCCGCCGCCCGACAGGGCCTCGCCCCGTCCCTGGTCGAACTGATCCAGATCCGCGCCTCCCATCTCAACCACTGCGCCTACTGCCTGCACATGCACACCAACGACGCCCGCAAGGCCGGCGAGAACGAGGACCGGCTCCACATGGTCGCCGTCTGGCGCGAGGCCCGGCACTTCTTCACCCCCAAGGAACAGGCCGCCCTCGCCCTGACGGAGGCGGTGACGCTGGTCGCCGACGGCGGTGTCCCCGACACCGTCTACGCCGAGGCCGCCGCCCACTTCGAGGAGGAGGAACTCGCCCACGTCCTCTCCCTGATCCTCGCGATCAACACGTGGAACCGCGTGGCCCTGGCCACGGGGAAGGTCGCGGGTACGGATGAGCGCACCGGCTGACACCTACACCCCCCTCGCATCGGACCTCGGTCGCGACGCCACGGTGCAGCGCCGGCGACGCCACGGCCGCGCCACGAGGCCGCCACGGCCGCGCCACGAGGCCGCCACGGCCGCGCCACGGTGCTGCCGCGACGGCGCGGTGGACCCGCTCAGGCCGCCTCCGGCCGCCTCAGGCCGCTCAGACCACCATCGGCCGGTCGCTGGGCACGATCGGCGCTGGGAGCTGGGAACTTCCCGTCAGATAGTGGTCGACGGCCGCCGCGACCGCCCGCCCCTCCGCTATCGCCCACACGATGAGCGACTGCCCGCGCGCCGCGTCCCCGGCGGCGAACACCCCGGGGACGTTGGTCGCGAAGCCCTCGTCCCGGGAGATCGTGCCGCGCGGCTGCAGCGCCAGCCCCAGCTGCTCGATCAGTCCGTCCTCCTGGTCGGGCCCGGAGAAGCCGAGTGCGAGCAGCACCAGATCGGCGGGGAGCGTCCGCCCGGTGTCCGGCACCGGAGCCCGCCGCTCGTCGACCTCCACGAGATGCAGTGACCGTACAGACCCCCTCTCGTCCCCGATGAAGTGGAGCGTGGACGCCGCGAAGAGCCGCGCGTCCGCGTCCGCCGCCGGTGCCGTACGCAGATCCCGCGCCTCCTCGTGCGCGGCCGACAGCCGGTAGATCTTCGGGTACGTAGGCCACGGCTCGGCGTCTTCGTCGCGCTCCGTACCCGGCAGCGCGTAGATGTCCAGCTGGGACACGGACGCGGCCCCCTCGCGCACCGCGGTCCCCAGGCAGTCCGCCCCGGTGTCCCCGCCGCCGACGATCACCACATGCTTGCCCGCGGCCGACAGCGGCGATACCTCCAGATCCCCCTCGCACACCCGATTGGACAGCGGCAGATACTCCATCGCCTGGTGTATCCCGTTCAACGCCCGGCCCGGCACCGGAAGTTCCCGCCACGCCGTGGCACCCGTCGCGATCACCACCGCGTCGTACCGGGTCCGCAGCTCGTCCGCCGCGACATCCCGGCCGACCGTCGTCGACGTACGGAACTTCGTCCCCTCGGCCCGCATCTGCTCGATACGGCGCTCCAGGTGCCGCTTCTCCATCTTGAACTCGGGGATGCCGTAACGCATCAGCCCCCCGATCCGGTCGTCCTTCTCGTACACCGCGACCGTGTGCCCGGCCCGGGTCAGCTGCTGTGCAGCGGCGAGCCCGGTCGGCCCGGAGCCGACGACGGCGACCGTCTTCCCGGAGAGCCGCTCGGGCGGGCAGGGCGGGGTGAAGCCTTCCTCCCACGCCCGGTCGGCGATCGCGCACTCGACGTTCTTGATGGTGACGGCCGGCTGGTTGATCGCCAGCACACACCCCGCCTCGCACGGCGCCGGGCACAACCGGCCGGTGAACTCGGGAAAGTTGTTGGTGGCGTGCAGCCGGTCGCTCGCGGCCCGCCAGTCCTCCCGCGACACCAGGTCGTTCCACTCGGGGATGAGATTGCCCAGCGGGCAGGCCTGATGGCAGAACGGGATACCGCAGTCCATACAGCGATCGGCCTGCTTGCTGATGATGGGCAGCAGCGCACCCGGGACGTACACCTCGTCCCAGTCCCGCACCCGCTGCTCGACGGGCCGCCGCGGCCACTCCTGGCGCGGCGTGTGCATGAACCCCTTGGGATCGGCCATGGCGTCTCCTCGCGTACGGGCACCGGAGGCACCGGGTGTACGAAGGGCTGTGCGTATTCGGGCGGCACTCTTTCGGCCACGATACGTCTCCGCCGACAGGCGCGCAGAGTGGCGGACAGCGCTTTCTGCAAGGTATTCCCCAAGGCGCGGCCGGCCCGCGCCCTGCCACCCGCACCGCGGCCACACTGATCGCGTTCATCGGCCGCGACCCCCTGCGCGGACGGCAACGCCGCGAGCCCCCGGATCACGAAGGCCGAGAACCCGTAGAAGACACCGGCCACCAGCCCGGTCCCAGGGATCCCCACCACGACCAGCACGAAGAACGGCCCGTCGATCATCTCCACCCCCCCCGATTCCGTAGATGTCGCCTCCGGGCCCTCAGCCCGTGTCCTCTCCGGCCCCTTGCCACGCCCGCAGCACGCTCTCCACGGCCGGTGCGATCCTGCGCCGGGCCTCATACCGCGACACCCCGCTCATCAGCAGCTCGTCGTAGGGCGTGTCCACATGCCGTACGCCCGCCACGACCGCCGAGATCACCGCGCCCTCGGTCAGCGCCCGCCCGGCCGCGCTGCGCCCGACCCGTCCGCTGCCCCGCACCGACGCATGGGCGGCGATCGCCCGGGACCGTTCGGCCGGGCAACCGGGAAACAGCCGGAGAATCTCGGCCGCGAACGCCGCCGCGAACCGCTCGTCCTCCGCCGCCCTGCGCTGCGCGTCCCGCGTCCGACGCCGGCGCCGTGCCTCCGCGTCCGCCAGACAGCGGGCCTCGGCCCTGGCCAGCGCGGGCTCCTCCACGAGCACGCCCTGGCGCTCGTAGCGGCTCTTGCGCCGGTTGAACCGCACCACCACCACCGAGAGCGTGCTCTCTTCCCGCGCCCTGCGGGTCAGGGCCGTGTCGCCGCGCGGCAGAAACACCAGGTGCCCGAGGTCGGCACAGTCCAGGCACCGCGGTGCGCCGTCCTCCAGCACCAGCATCGACAGCGGACCGCGCCGGCAGCCGGCACACCGCTTGCGCTTCAGCGGCTGGACCACGACAAGCCGACCGGGGGAGTGGGGAGTCGAGGGAAGCGCCATACACGGTACTTTCCCCGTCACCGCCCACGCCTCCCATCCCCGCCCTCACCGCTCCCGGCGCTCCGGCGCCACGTCCTTGTACTCCTTCCACCCCTCGTCTTTTCCTGTCGTTCGCCGCGACCGTCCTTATCGCTCAAGGAAGTTGAACACCGACACCCGCGTACGATGCCGCACCGGTTTCTCGATCTCGTCCACCGTCGCCACCGCGAGATCCGCGTACGACAGCCATGGCTCGCGGCTGCCGGCGGGCAGCTGCTCCCCACCGACGCGGTACCGCCCCGTCCGGGCGCCGCCGTGGTCCAAGTGGCCGGCGGGCGTGAGCATCGCCCAGTCGACGGGACCGCCCCCGCGTTCGCGCAGCCGGTTCAGCCCGGCGGTGTGCGCCAACGCGAACGGCCGGATCTCCCGCGGGAACGCGAGCGGGTCGTCCATCACCGGCCGCCCGTCCGCACCGAGCAGATTCGCCCCCAGGCCCACCGCCACGAGCCGTCCCACTCCGGCCGCGGCGAGCCCGTCGAGCAGTGCGTCGGCCGCCTTCACGAAGAACCGGGGATCCAGCGTGTCGAAGCCCTGCTCCGGCCCGCTGAACGGCGAGACCGCGTGCACGGCCCCGACGTGCCCGGCGGCGGTCGCCGTCACCGACCCGGCATCGGTGACGTCACCCCGCACGACCGTGACACACTCCGCCCGAAGATCCGGATACCGAGCCGGATCCCGCACCACGGCCGTCACCGCGTACCCGCGCGCGCGTGCCTCGGCCGTCACCGCCCGCCCCGCCCGGCCCCCCGCACCGAAGACCACGATTGCACCCATCCCCAACCTCCAAGCCCTGCGCTGCTGTTCGCGTCGGATCGGGACGTTAGGTGCCGGGCCCCCGGTTACCGCAACGGAACCGGCGCTACCCTCGACGGATGACCGAAGCGACGGACCGCGACCGGGCCGCACCTCTCGATCCCGACATGTTCCACCCCCTCTGTCCGTCCTCCGTGATGCCCTTCCGGGTCGGTGACAAGTGGTCCGGCATGGTGATCCGCTGCCTCCAGGACGGCCCGCGCCGCTTCGGTGAACTCCGCGTCCCGCTCAAGGCCGTCACACCCAAGGTGCTCAGCGAAACCCTGCGCGCGATGGAGCGCGACGGCCTGGTGACCCGCACCGCGTACGAAGAGAACCCGCCCCGGGTCGACTACGCCCTCACCCCGCTGGGCCGCACCCTGATCCCCCTTCTCGACGCGGCCCGCGCCTGGAGCGAAACCCACCTCCCCGCCCTGCTCGCGGCCCGCCACGCCGCCGGCCCCCGCGCCTGACCACTCCATCGATGCCGACCGGAACGATCGGGCCCGCCGACGTTCCTGCCTGGCACGACCGACCCGCGCCGGCCTTGACGCCGGCCCTCCGCGTCACCGTGTCTTCGCGCCGGCCCGGGCGCCGCTCTCCCGGACCACCCGGCATCATGGGCCCTGTGCGACTCGAAGCGATCACCTGGGACCGGTTGGCCGAGCGGCTCGCCGACCGGCTGGCCGGTGCGGCACCGGCCGACGGCGGGGCCTGGCAGCGCGCCGGCTTCGACGGGGCTCCGGCCGCCCGCCCGGGAGACCTCGCCGCGCGCGTCGGCGAGGCACTGAGGGTGCGTGGCCGCCCCTCGCTCGTGATCGGCACCGAGGGCTTCCTGCGCCCCGCCTCGCTGCGGCTGGAACACGGGCGGCGGGACGCCGAGTCGTACTACGGCGGATGGTTCGACACGGGCGCCCTGTGGCGCGAGGTCTTCGGGCCGCTCGACCCCGGAGGCAGCGGGCGTGTCCTGCCCGATCTGTGGGATCCGGCCACGGACCGGGCAACCCGCAGCTCCTACGCCCAACTCCCGCCCGGCGGGATCCTGTTGCTCCACGGCCCCCTCCTGCTGCGTCACTGGTTTCCCTTCGACCTGACCGTGCACCTCCTCCTCTCCCCGGGCGCCCTGCGCCGCCGTACCCCCGAGGCCGATCACTGGACCCTCCCCGCCTTCGAACGCTACGAGGCCGAGACCGACCCGGCCGGGACGGCGGACGTGCTGGTGCGCGCCGACGACCCGCGCCACCCCGCCTGGAACGGCTGAGCCGACACAGCGCCCGGACAGCTGGCCCGTCCCGCCCGCCGTTCAGGACGGCGACGTCTGCGTGATCATCGACTGACGGACTGACGGACTGACGGACTGACGGACTGACGGACTGACGGACTGACGGACTGGCGGACTGGCGGACTGGCGGACTGGCGGACTGGCGGGACGGGGGGACTGGCAGCGGTGCTGTTTGTCCGGAGCCCTTCCAGCCGTCCCGCGGCTCCGCCGCTCTCAGAGCCAGCCGTTGCGCCGAAAGCCCCGGTACAGGACCAGACACGCTCCCGCCATCACGGCCATGATCAGCGGATATCCGAACCGCCAGTGCAGCTCCGGCATGTGCTCGAAGTTCATGCCGTACACCCCGCACACCATCGTCGGCACGGCGATCACCGCGGCCCAGGCCGTGATCTTCCGCATGTCCGAGTTCTGTGCGACGGTCACCTGCGCGAGATGTGCCTGCAGGATGGAGTTGAGCAGTTCGTCGAACGCGGCGATCTGGTCCTTCGCCCGGATCAGATGGTCGAGCACATCCCGGAAATAGGCCTGTATCTCCGGGGCGATGACCCGTATCGGCCGGGTGGCCAGATCCTCCACCGGACGGCCCAACGGCACCACTGCCCGCTTCAGTTCCAGCAGTTCACGCTTCATCTGGTAGATGCGGCCCGGATCGAGGCGCGCGCCGTCCTCCGAGAAGACGTCCGTCTCGACCTGGTCGATGTCGGCCTGCACCGCGTCCGTGACGTTCAGATAGTCGTCGACCACATGGTCGGCGATCGCGTGCAACACCGCGGCCGGCCCCTTGGAGAGCTGGTACGGATGTGCCTCCAGATCCTCGCGCAGCGGGCCCAGCGAGCCGTGCCGGCCATGCCGCACCGTGACCACGAAGTCCTCGCCGACGAACACCATGATCTCGCCGGTGTCCACCACCTCGCTGGTCGCCGTCAGCTGCTCGTGCTCCACGTAGCAGACGGTCTTGAACACCGCGAAGAGTGTGTCCCCGTAGTGCTCCAGCTTCGGCCGCTGATGCGCCTCGACCGCGTCCTCCACCGCCAGCGGATGCAGGTCGAACAGCTCGGCGATGCCCGCGAACTCCCGGTCCGTCGGCTCGTGCAGCCCGAGCCAGACGAAGCCCTCGCCGGTCTTGCGCACCATCCGTACGGCATCCACCAGGTCGGTACACGCGGGCACCCGCACACCGTCCTGGTACATCACGCAGTTCACCACCGACGAGCCCAGCGGTGACCTGGCGGGGTGGCTCAGGTCCACGCGAGGCCGGCGCCGTGCGAGCCGCGCCACTTTGCGCAGGCCGCCGACCCTGCCCAGCCCCGTGACCTTTCGCAGATTCCCTGCCATGGACATCTGGATCTCCTCGTGTGGATCTCCGTGCAACGCTTCCGTGCCTTTGCCCGGCAAGTCTGCCAGCCTCGGGCAAAGCGCGGGCAAGCCTGTGGGAACGGGGAGTTCCGCTTGGTTCCCGCCTGTGGAGGAAGGAGTGGGCGAACCGGACAAGTCGGGCGACTGGAATGATCGGGAGCATGACGCAATCCGACGGGTACCTCCTGGACAACCGGCAGAACGAGGCGGGTGAACGTTTCGACGCCTTCGCCTCCCTCTTCGACCCCACGACCTTCCGGCACCTCGAAGGTCTCGGTGTCGGACCGGGCTGGCGCTGCTGGGAAGCAGGGGCCGGCGGCACCTCCGTGGTCTCCTGGCTCGCCGGGAAGGTGGGGCCGGCCGGGCAGGTCGTCGCCACCGACATCGACGCCTCGCGTCTAACCCCCGCGGCCCGCCCGCCGGTGGAGGTCCGCGTCCACGACGTGGGCGCCGAGGAGCCGCCGGGGGAGGGCTTCGACCTGGTCCACGCCCGGCTGGTCCTCGTCCATGTGCCCGACCGCGAACGGGCCTTGCGTTCCATGATCAAGTCTCTGCGGCCGGGTGGACGGCTGCTGGTCGAGGACGCGGACCCCGCCCTTCAGCCCCTGACCTGTCCCGACGAGCACGGCCCCGAGGAGCGGCTCACCAACCGGCTGCGCCAAGGCTTCCGCAGACTGCTCGCCGAGCGCGGCGCCGACCTCTCCTACGGCCGCAAGCTCCCGCGGCTGCTCCGGGAGGCCGGACTGCATGGTGTGGAGGCCCACGCGTACTTCCCCATGGCCTCACCCGCCTGTACCGCTCTGGAGGCCGCGACGGTCCGTCAGATCCGTGACCGGCTCGTCTCCGCCGGCCTGGCCACCGATGCGGAGATCGACGAGCACCTGGCACATGTGGAGGCCGGTTCCATGGACCTGGCCACCGCACCGATGATCTCGGCGTGGGGTCGCAAGGAGTAGCCGAGACGACGTCGGGAGCCCGAAGGCGCCGGATCCTTTCCGTCGGCGTCGGCCGGCTGCCGGAGCCCAGCTGAGCGCCGGCAACCGGCTTACCGCGTTCCGCGCGCCTAGTCCGGCTTTCGGTGTTCGCCCTGATGCCCGTCGTTCCGGTCGCCCTGACTCCCCTCGCCCCGGTGCGGTGGTCTGGCGCCGACCCGGCCCACCGCCTCCGCGCCCGCCCGGCAGCCTCGTGCCGCCGCCTCCTCCGGGGCCGCGCCCGCGAGCAGGGCGGCGAGGAAGCCGCCGGTGAAGGCGTCACCCGCGCCCGTGGTGTCGCGGGGTGCCGCCGGCACGGCCGGTACGCGGACCGGCGCGGCGCCGGTACGGGCCACCAGCGCCCCCTCCGCACCCGCCTTGGCCACCACCAGCGGCACGTGCCGGCTCAGCTTGGCCGCCGCGTCCGCCGGATCCGCCAGCCCGGTCAGCAGACATGCCTCGTCCCGGCTGGGCAGCAGCACATCCACGCCCTCCGCGAACGCCAGGAATCGGCTCACCCCCAGCTCCACCAGGAAACCGGCGGACGCGGGATCCAGGCTGACCGGCACACCACGCGCGCGTGCCGCCGCGAGCGCCGTCCCGGCTAGTGCGCGGCTCGACTCCGTGAACAACAGATAGCCCGACAGATGCAGCCGGCCCACCCCGTCGAGCAGAGCGTCCGACCAGTCCGCGGGGCCGAGCCGCAATGACGCGCCGCTTTCCGTCAGAAACGTCCGCTCGCCCGCCGCGCCCGTGTCGACGAGACAGATCACCGTTCCGGTGGCCGCCTCCCGGTCCAGCACAAGCCTGGGCCGCACCCCGGCCGCGACCAGCTCCCGCTCGTGCCACGCGGCGGCGTCCGCGCCGACCCGCCCCAGCAGCCGTACGTCCGAGCAGCCCGTGTGAGCGGCCCAGCAGGCCACATTGGCCCCCGCCCCGCCGGGCAGCGTCCGGATCACGGCAGCCGTGTCGGTGCCGGCCGCGAGCGGCCCCCGGTGCCGGGCGACCACATCCGTGACCACGTCCCCGACGACCAGCAGTGCTCCGTTCCGGCCGGCGGTCACCCCCTGGTCCACGCCGTGGCGATCCGCGCCGCCAGCCGTACGTTTCCGCGCACCGCCGCCAGGTTGGCGCTCAGCGAGGCACCGTCGGTGTGCCGGACCAGGTAGTCCAGCAGGAACGGGGTCACCGCCTGCCCGGTGACCCCCTGATCCGCGCAGGCGCGCAGCGCGTCGGCGAGTACGCGCGCGTGCAGCTCGGGATCGAGTTGGTCCGCCTGTGCCACGGGCTGGGCGACGATCAGCGCCGACTCCGGCGCGTCCAGCGCCTCCTGGGCGCGCATGACGGCGGCGATCTGGTCCGGAGTGTCCAGCGTCCAGTCGACCGGATGCCCCGAGTCCGCCAGGTAGAAGCCCGGGAAGCGGTCCGTGCCGTACCCCGCGACGGCCACGCCCAGCGTCTCCAGCCGCTGCAGCGTCGCCGGCACGTCCAGGATCGACTTCACGCCCGCGCACACCACCGTGATCCGGGTGCGTGCCAGCAGCCCCAGGTCGGCGGACTCGTCCTGCGTCACCGTCCACTCCCGGTGCACCCCGCCCAGGCCGCCGGTGGCGAACACCCGGACCCCGGCCAGCGCGGCCAGCTGCGCCGTCGCCGATACCGTGGTCGCTCCGCTCGCCCCCGCCGCCACGGCGAGCGGCAGGTCACGGTGGCCCAGCTTGCGGATGCCGTCCTCGTTCGCGACCCGCTCCAGCTGCTCCTTGTCCAGACCCACCCGCGGCCGGCCGTCGAGCACGGCGACGGTCGCCGGCACGGCGCCCTCCCGCCGCACCACTTCCTCCAGCTCCAGCGCCACCTGCAGATTGCGCGGCCGGGGCAGGCCGTGCGCGATGATCGTGGACTCCAGGGCCACCACCGGCCGCCGCGCGTCGATCGCCTCGCGGACTTCCTCCGACACCACCAGCACCATGTGCCCGTCTCCTGTCCGTCGGTCCTTTCTCATCTCTGGCGGGCGCCGGCCATGGATAAACGCTTGTGGCCTGTGGGCCGGGCCACCAGCCTGGGTCGTATGAGGAACAACACCATGCGCCTCGACCACGTCGTCCTGTGGGTGGCCGACCCCGTCGCCGCGGCCGCCTTCTACGAGACGGCCGTCGGCCTGGAGCCGCTCGGAGTCGCCGAGTTCACGGAGGGGACGGTGTCCTTCCCCTCCGTGCGCGTCAACGAGGAGACCATCCTCGACCTCGCCCCGTACACCTTCGTCGAACGGATGAGGATGCTGCCCGGCTCCGCCGACAGCGCCGGCCACCCCGTCAACCACGTCTGCCTGTCCCTGCCGGCCGACGCCTTCGACGCCCTGCGCGCCCGCCTGGACGAACACGGCGTCCCCGTGTCGGGCATCGACCACGGCCTGTCCGGTGCCCGCGGCGACGCCACCCGCAGCTTCTACTTCCGCGACCCCGACGGCAACGTCTTCGAAGCCCGGCACTACGCCGACTAGCCGCGCTTGGAACCGGTCAGAACAGCGGCTCGGGCAGCACACCCTCCAGGGCGAGCAGCTTCCGCTTGGTCTCCAGGCCGCCACCGAAACCGCCGATGCCGCCACCGCTCTCCACCACCCGGTGGCACGGCACCACCACCGGAAGCGGATTGGCGCCCATCGCCGCACCGACCGCCTGTGCCCCTCCGGGTTGTCCGACTCGCCCCGCCAGGTCGCCGTACCCCACCACGGCGCCGTACGGCACACCGGAGGCCAGCTCCCGCAGGACCTGCCGGTTGAACCCGGAGATCAGCGACCAGTCCAGCGGCAGGTCGAAGTCGTGCCGCTCGCCAGCGAAGTACGCCCGCACCTGACGTATCGCCTCCGCCAGCAGCGGCGACCGCGGATCCTCCACGGGCTGGCCGCCCAGCCGGGCTGCCAGCCGCTCCAGAGCCCGGTCGCGCACCGCGTCCGAGGCGTGGAAGACGACGTTGACCAGGCCGTCGCTGGTCGCCGCCAGCATCAGCGGGCCGATGTCCGTGCCGATCACGGCCCACTCGACGCGCTGCCCATCCTGCCCATGGCTGTCCATGCGCCCACGGTACGACCCGCCACTGACAACGCCCGCCCGGCTCAGTGCGCACCCAGTGCCGCCCGCACCACGTCGGGCTTGTTGGTGATGATCCCGTCGACTCCGTAACCGGCGACCCTGCGGGTGGTGGCCGCGTCGTCCACCGTCCAGGTGAACACCTCAAGCGGTCGGCCGTGCGGCCCGTCGAGGGCGTGCGCCGCGCCGGTGTAATCCCTGGTCAGCGATGCGTGCGAGGGATTGACCAGATCCGTGAAGCGAGCGAACCCGGGCAGTTGCGCCACGGTGGGCGTACCGAGGTAGGCGGTGGTGATCGCGGGCTTCAGCTCGTGGACGGTCCGCACGCTGTCGGCACTGAAGCTCTGCACGACCAGCCGCCCCCGATGCCCCTCGTCCAGCCACCCCTCGTCGCCGAGCAGCTTCAGCGTCTGCTGCTCGATGCCGGGATACAGCTCCGGGTTCTTGACCTCCAGGAGCAGGTTCTCGTGGTTGTGATCGACCCGGCGCATGTACTGCTGGAGCGTCGGCACGCGCGCGCCCGCGTAGGCGGGGGAGAACCAGCTGCCCGCGTCCAGCCGGGCGATCTCGGCGGCGGTGAAGTCGCGTACCTTCCACGGAGCCCGGTCCGGAAAGACGTCCTCGACGTTCGTGGTGCGCTGCAGGCTGTCGTCGTGCAGGACGACCAGCTCGCCGTCCTTGGTGCGCTGGACGTCGTTCTCGACCCAGGAGAAGCCCAGCGCGGCGGCCTTGTCGATGGAGGCCAGCGTGTTCTCGGGCGCGTAGGCGGATGCGCCCCGGTGGGCGATCACCGTGGGCACGCCGTCCTCTCTGGCCCGGGCATCGGAGATGGGGCTCAGCAGAACCGTCACCGTCCCCAGGGCCGCGGCGACCGCGGTGGCGACTACGCGCGCGTACATGCGTACTCCTCGCGACGAGCGAATACCGACAGCTCCAGACTGACAGCAGAGGGTCAACGACACTCGGGCGCACGATGGCCACAGATTGAATGGCGGCACCCAAGGCCGCTCACCGGTGCCGCACAACTGAGGCAAGGCCGTGTTTCTTTGCCGGAAAATCGTTCGACCATTCCGGTGGGGGTCATACTCTCTGCGACAACCCTGACCGCCCGCGCGGTCCTGGGACGGGGGCATATTCAAGTATTCCGGGACGCAAGAGGGCGGAAGGGCAGCCGCGCATGCAAGGCACGGTCGACGGATTCAGTTACGGGGCCGTCACCCCGTTGGCGGCCTATCTGATGGCCTGCCTCGGCGGCGCCCTCGGCCTGCGCTGCACCTCACGGTCTCTGCTGGTCACGCACTCCCGGCGACCTGCCTGGCTGGCCCTCGGCGCGGCGGCGATCGGCTCCGGCATATGGACCATGCACTTCGTCGCCATGATGGGCTTCACCATCGAGGAGACGACGATCCACTACGACCAGCCGATGACCTACGCGAGTCTCGGGGTCGCCGTCGTCATGGTCGGCGTCGGCATCTTCATCGTCGGCTACCGCGGTGCCACCGGGACCCCGCTCTTCACCGGCGGCACGATCACCGGCCTCGGTATCGCCTCCATGCACTACCTCGGCATGGCGGGCGTCCGCTTCCACGGCCGGTTCACCTACGACACGCTCACCGTCGCCGCCTCCGTCGTCATAGCGGTCGTCGCCGCCATCACCGCGCTGTGGGCGGCCGGGCAGGTGCGAGGCTTCCTGTGGAGCATGGGCGCGAGCCTCGTCATGGGGCTCGCGGTCAGCGGCATGCACTACACCGGGATGGCCGCCCTCGGCGTCCACCTCGACGGCGTCTCCCACACCGGCGGGACCGGGCCCGGAGCGTCCCTGCTCACGCCCATGCTGATCGGTCCGCTCGCCTTCCTGCTCCTCGCGGGCGCCGTCGTGATCTTCGACCCGCTGATGGTCGCGGGCCGCCCCGACTGGACACCCGTCGAGCGCAAGCCGGGCGTACCGGCCACCGCCGTCGCCTCCCACGCGGACCGCCGCCCCGCCCCCCACCAGGGGATTCGCGCGGCCCGTCGGCCTGAGCACCACCGTTCCCGCACCCCGCAGAATCGCTGATCCGGGCCCGTTGTCAGTGCGGGGTCGTACGGTGGATGACATGCGGCCCGTTTCCCACATCGAACGCACGGTGGCGCCCTTCGAGGTCGTCAGTCCCTACCAGCCCAGCGGCGACCAGCCGACGGCCATCGCCGACCTGGCCAAGCGCATCGAGGCCGGTGAGAAGGATGTCGTCCTCCTGGGCGCGACCGGCACCGGCAAGTCCGCCACCACCGCGTGGATGATCGAGAAACTCCAGCGCCCGACGCTCGTGATGGCGCCGAACAAAACCCTGGCCGCCCAGCTGGCCAACGAGTTCCGCGAGCTGTTGCCGAACAACGCGGTCGAGTACTTCGTCTCGTACTACGACTACTACCAGCCCGAGGCCTACGTCCCGCAGTCGGACACCTACATCGAGAAGGACTCCTCGATCAACGAGGAGGTCGAACGGCTGCGCCACTCGGCCACCAACTCGCTGCTCACCCGCCGCGACGTCATCGTCGTCGCCTCGGTGTCCTGCATCTACGGCCTCGGCACCCCCCAGGAGTACGTGGACCGCATGGTCCCGCTCAGAGTCGGTGACGAGATCGACCGGGACGAGCTGCTGCGCCGCTTCGTCGACATCCAGTACACGCGTAACGACATGGCCTTCACCCGTGGCACCTTCCGGGTCCGCGGCGACACCATCGAGATCTTCCCGGTCTACGAGGAGCTGGCCGTCCGCATCGAGATGTTCGGCGACGAGATCGAGGCGCTGTCGACGCTCCATCCGATCACCGGCGAGATCATCAGCGACGACCAGCAGCTGTACGTCTTCCCCGCCTCCCACTACGTCGCCGGCCCCGAGCGCATGGAGCGGGCCGTCAACGACATCGAGAAGGAGCTGGGGGAGCGCCTGGCGGAGCTGGAGAAGCAGGGCAAGCTCCTGGAGGCCCAGCGCCTGCGCATGCGCACCACGTACGACATCGAGATGCTCCGCCAGATCGGCACCTGCTCCGGCGTGGAGAACTACTCGATGCACTTCGACGGCCGTCTGCCCGGCTCCCCGCCCAACACTCTGCTGGACTACTTCCCGGACGACTTCCTGCTCGTCATCGACGAGTCGCACGTCACGGTCCCGCAGATCGGCGCGATGTACGAAGGCGACGCCTCCCGCAAGCGCACTCTCGTCGACCACGGTTTCCGTCTGCCTTCCGCCCTGGACAACCGCCCCCTGAAGTGGGAGGAGTTCCAGGAGCGCATCGGGCAGACCGTCTACCTGTCGGCCACCCCTGGCACCTATGAGCTGTCGCGCGGGGACGGCGTCGTCGAGCAGATCATCCGCCCGACCGGCCTGATCGACCCGGAGGTCGTGGTCAAGCCCACCGAGGGCCAGATCGACGACCTGGTGCACGAGATCCGCAAGCGGACCGAGAAGGACGAGCGCGTCCTGGTGACCACGCTGACCAAGAAGATGGCCGAGGACCTCACCGACTACTTCCTGGAAATGGGCATCCAGGTGCGCTATCTGCACAGCGATGTCGACACCCTGCGCCGCGTCGAGCTGCTGCGCGAGCTGCGCGCCGGCGAGTACGACGTCCTGGTCGGCATCAACCTCCTCCGGGAGGGACTGGACCTGCCCGAGGTGTCCCTGGTGGCGATCCTCGACGCCGACAAGGAGGGCTTCCTCCGCTCGGGCACCTCGCTGATCCAGACCATCGGCCGTGCGGCGCGCAACGTCTCCGGCCAGGTCCATATGTACGCGGACAAGATCACCCCGGCGATGGAGAAGGCCATCGAGGAGACCAATCGCCGCCGGGAGAAGCAGGTCGCCTACAACAAGGCGAACGGTATCGACCCGCAGCCCCTGCGGAAGAAGATCAACGACATCGTCGCGCGGATCGCCCGCGAAGAGGTCGACACCGAACAGCTCCTCGGCTCCGGGTTCCGCAAGTCGAAGGACGGCAAGGCCGCGAAGGCCCCTGTCCCGTCGCTCGGCGGCAAGGCGGGCAAGGGCGCGAAGGCCGGCAAGGCGGCCAAGGGCGCGACGGTGCCCACGGATCGTCCGGCGGCCGAACTGGCGGGGCAGATCGAGGAGATGACCGAGCGCATGCGCGCCGCCGCCGCTGAGCTGCAGTTCGAGATCGCGGCCCGGCTGCGCGACGAGGTCTCCGAGATGAAGAAGGAACTGCGCCAGATGCGGGAGGCCGGCCTCGCCTGAGCCGCCGCCGCGTCGCCGACCTCGGCATATGCGCCAAGTGTTGCAACACCGACACAAAGCGCGAGCCGGGGTCGGCACTGTCAGTGGCCCTGCGTAGGGTTCTGGACAACCGCGCAGTGCACAGCACACAGCTCGGCGCGGCAACAGGGGATTGTCGAGAGGGGATTCAGCCGTGTCCGTCAACTTGTCCAAGGGTCAGGCCATCAGTCTGGAGAAGAAGGACGGTGCCACCCTGACCGCGGTCCGTATGGGCCTCGGCTGGCAGGCGGCGAAGCGGCGCGGCCTGTTCGGCTCGCGCACCCGCGAGATCGACCTGGACGCCTCGGCGGTGCTCTTCGCCGGCGGCAACCCCGAGGACGTCGTCTTCTTCCGTCACCTCGTGAGCGACGACGGTTCCGTGCGCCACACCGGTGACAACCTCGTCGGCGGCGTCGGCCAGGGCGGGGACGACGAGGCGATCCTGGTGGACCTGCAGCGCGTCCCGGTCCACATCGACCAGATCGTCTTCACGGTGAACTCCTTCACCGGCCAGACCTTCCACGAGGTCCAGAACGCGTTCTGCCGGCTCGTGGACGAGACCACGGGCCAGGAGCTTGCCCGCTACACCCTGGCCGGCGGCGGCGAGTACACGGCGCAGATCATGGCCAAGGTGCACCGGGCGGGCTCCGGCTGGACGATGACCGCCATCGGCGCCCCGGCCAACGGCCGCACCTTCCAGGACCTGATGCCGGCGATTCTGCCGCACCTCTAGAAGGCGGTCTTCCCGCACCTCTGGCAGGCGCGCTTGCCGCGCCGCCGGAACCGGCCGGACCGACGGCTCGCCGGGCGCGCTACGCACGAAGAACGACACAGGGGGGCCGACGGCGATGGCGGCTGAGCTCGTACGGGGGCAGAACCTCCCGCTGACCCAGGTCCGGCTGGAGATCCGGATCTCGGCCGGAGTGCCGGTCCTCGCCGGAGCCACGCTCGGCGACGAGCACGGCACGGTGCACGGCCGCGAGTGGGTGAGCCACCCCGGCGCCCCCTCCCTCCCCGGCGTGGAGGCGCCCCGGCAGGCCGCCGCCGAGCACCGCCTGACCGTCGACCTGACCGCCGTGCCCGAAGCCGTGCACCGTGTCAGCGTGTATCTCGCCCTGCCCACCGGTTCGTCGGGCCCGCTCCGCTTCGGTGCCGCCCCGGCCCCGCACACCGCGGTGAACGGCCCTGACGGCACCGAACTCGCCGGCTTCACCCTCACCGGCCTGGACGCCGAGGCGGCCGTGATCGCCCTGGAGTTGTACCGCAGGCAAGGCGCCTGGAAGGTACGCGCACTGGGCCAGGGCCATGCGGGCGGTCTGGCCGTTCTCTTCGCCGATCAAGGGCTGCACGACGCGGAGGACCTCGCGACAGCCATCGACCAGGCGGCAACGCTCCGCCCGTCCCGCGCGATACCCGCACCGTCGACCGACTCCGCATCGCTGACCGGCTCCGCACGGTCGACCGACTCCGCACCGTCGACCGACCCCGCCCCGCGCACCGCGTCCGCACCCCAGCCCTGCTCCGCTCCGCAGACGCCTCCTCCGTCTCAGACCTCGCCCGCTTCTCCCTTTCAGACCTCGCCCTCTCCTCAAGATGCGGCTGCCTCCGGTCCGGAGGATCCGGCACGCCCGTTGGATTCGCCAAGCTCTGACGGCCACGACGGTGCCGATCCCCGGCGCCCCGGCGGGCCGGTCGACTACACGCACCGCCGCCGGTCCCACAGCGCTCCGCCACCATCCGCGCCGCAAGCCCCCTCGGCCGCCGACGGGCAGCCCGCTCCGCCCGTAGCCGGAGACGCCGTGGGCTGGTCGATGCAGGAGCGGCTGTACAACCAGGTCTGGGGCATGTTCGAGGACCTGGCCCGCACCACCGCGGCCTACCGCCGTGCCGTCGAATTCGCCGACTCCCGCATGGAGCAGGAGCTGGACCGGGCCCTCGCCGACCCTCGTGAGCGGCTCGGCACGAGGGGCGACGCCGCCCGCGAGGCGGCCCAGGCCCGCCGGACCCAGCTGGCGGCCCAGGCGCGCGCGGCCTTCGAGCGCGACCTCGCCCAGCTCACGGCCGAGGCCGAGGTGGTCGAGCCCGCGCTCCCGCCCGCATATGCCCGTTGGGACAACCCCGCCTGGCACGCCTACCGCGTCCCCGCCGAGCCGCCCATGGCCCTGCGGCTGGGCGATCTCCACCTCCCCGAAAGCGCCCCGCTGAGCATCCCCCTTCTGGTGAAACTGCCGCTGGAACGGGGCCTCTGGATCGACAGCGGCCCGACCGCGACTGCCGACGACTGGGCACCGGACTCGGCCCAGCTGCGCCGACTGGCCATGGACGCGGCGGTCGCTCTCGCGGCACGGCTCCTCGCCGTCCATCCGCCCGGGGCGTTCGCGGTGCAGGTCGCCGACCCGGCCGGGGCCGGCACCCAGGCGCTGCTGCCGCTCACCCGGGCGGGTGTGCTCGCGGCGCCGCCCGCCGCCGGGGCGGCCGGGGTCTCGCACATCCTGGAGAGGCTCACCCAGCGGGTCGATCTGGTGCAGATGGCGGTGCGCGGCGGCGCGGCGGAGTCGCTGCCGGCCGATGTCGACACCGCGCGGCAGCTCCTGATCGTGAACGACTTCCCGCACGGGTTCGACGACCGGTCGGTGACCCGGCTCCGCTATCTCGCCGACGAGGGTCCGGCCGTAGGCGTGCACCTCCTGCTGGTCGCCGACCGCGAGGACGCGGCGGCCTACGGTCCCTTGCTCGATCCGCTGTGGCGTTCGCTGCTGCGACTCACCCCGTTGCCCGACGACCACCTTGCCGATCCGTGGGTCGGCCACGCCTGGACGTTCGAACCCTCCCTCGTCCCGAGCGGCAGCCAGGTCCTGCAACAGGTGCTCACTGCGGTGGCCACAGCTCGTACCAAGCGATAGTAAAGCAGCTCTGACCTGGTAATTTGGGATTTTCTTTACTTGTCACTTTACCTTACTTTGGCGATTGAGGTACTGTCTTCCGTACGGAGGGGAGTACTCCCTGACTGCGGCGCACCCGTCAGTACGGACCGTTTCGGGTTCCGGGGCGTCGGCCCATCGCGGGTGGAAGAGACCTCCGGCAGCGACAACGCTGATGTTTGCCGTTACGTAATGCCGGAGGTGCAGTGGAAGTCTCAATGACCCTTTGGGTCCTCACCATCGTGGGTCTCGCGGCCCTGATCGCGGTCGACTTCTTCATCGGTCGCAAGCCGCATGAGGTGTCGATCAAGGAAGCGGGTATCTGGACGGTCGTCTGGATCACCCTGGCCGGCCTCTTCGGCCTCGGGCTCCTCGTCTTCGGCGGCGGACAGCCGGCCGGCGAGTTCTTCGCGGGCTTCATCACCGAGAAGTCGCTGAGCGTCGACAACCTCTTCGTCTTCGTCCTGATCATGGCGAAGTTCGCGGTGCCCACCCAGTACCAGCAGCGCGTCCTGCTCGTCGGTGTCCTCATAGCCCTGGTCCTGCGGGCCGTCTTCATCGCCGCCGGTGCCGCGATCCTCGCCAGCTTCTCCTGGGTGTTCTACCTCTTCGGCGCCTTCCTGATCTGGACCGCCTGGAAGCTCATCCAGGAGGCCCGCGCGGACCAGGACGACGAGGAGTACGAGGAGAACAAGCTCCTGAAGGCCGTGGAGCGCAAGTTCGGCGTGGCCGACCGGTACCACGGCACCAAGCTGTGGATCCAGGAGAACGGCAAGCGCGTCATGACCCCGATGCTGGTCGTGATGCTGGCCATCGGCACCACGGACGTGCTGTTCGCCCTGGACTCGATCCCCGCGATCTTCGGACTGACCCAGGACCCGTACATCGTCTTCACCGCCAACGCCTTCGCCCTGATGGGTCTGCGCCAGCTGTACTTCCTCATCGGCGGACTGCTCAGAAAGCTGGTCCACCTCTCGTACGGTCTGTCGATCATTCTCGGCTTCATCGGCGTCAAGCTGGTGCTGCACGCCCTGCACGAGTCCGGTGTCCACGTGCCCGAGATCAGCATCCCGGTCTCGCTCGGCGTGATCTGCGCCGTCCTCGCCGTCACCACGGTCACGAGCCTGCTGGCCTCCAGGAAGCAGGCGGCCGTCGAGGCGGCGCACGCCGGCGGCGAAGGCGGCCGGAAGGACAACGCCGATGTCTGACCGCGCCGTCGTGGAGACCCACGAACCCGCATAGCCCGTCAGCCGGGGCTCGACAGCCCCCCATGGAGGACTCGTCGGGGGCTCGGCAGCCCTCGGCGGGGTCTCGTCGCGAAGCGGAGGCCCGGTCCCACCGGCACCGGGCCCCGCACCGGAAAGGATGAGAGGTATCCGAAAAGAACAGAATGCGAATCCTGTAGGCCTCTGCGACCATCGCCGCATGATCACTCGGCTCCGGTCGCTCACCCGTCAATGGACGATCCTCGTGCCGGTGCTCGCGGTCGTCCTCCTGGTCTTCACCTGGGGCCGGGACCTGCCCGGCCCCGTCGTGGGCCTGGTGACCGTCGTTCTCGCGGGCGCCGTCCTCGCGGCGGTGCACCACGCCGAGGTGATCGCCCACCGAGTCGGCGAGCCCTTCGGTTCCCTGGTGCTCGCCATCGCCGTCACGATCATCGAGGTGGCCCTGATCGTCACCCTCATGGCCGACGGCGGCGACAAGAGTTCCACCCTGGCCAGAGACACCGTCTTCGCCGCCGTGATGATCACCTGCAACGGCATCGTCGGGATCTGCCTGCTCGTCGCCTCCCTGCGACACGGCACCGCGGTCTTCAACCCGGAGGGCACCGGCGCGGCACTGGCGACCGTGGCGACTCTGGCAACGCTCAGCCTGGTGCTGCCGACTTTCACCACCAGCAAGCCCGGACCCGAGTTCTCCTCCGTACAGCTGACCTTCGCCGCGGTCTCCTCACTGATCCTCTACGGGCTTTTCGTGGCCACCCAGACGGTGCGCCACCGCGACTACTTCCTGCCCATCACCAGACAGGGTGACGTCATCACCGCCGACACCCACGCCGAACCCCCGTCCGCGCGCACCGCATGGACCAGCCTCGGCCTGCTCGGCCTGGCGCTGGTGGGCGTGGTCGGCCTGGCCAAGGGTGTGTCGCCCACCATCGAGTCGGGTGTGTCGGCGGCGGGCCTGCCGCACGCGGTGGTGGGTGTGATCATCGCTCTGCTGGTCCTGCTGCCCGAGACCATCGCCGCACTGCGTTCCGCCCGCCGAGACCGGGTGCAGACCAGCCTCAACCTCGCGCTCGGGTCCGCGATGGCCAGCATCGGCCTGACCATCCCGGCCGTGGCCCTCGCCTCCATCTGGCTGGCCGGGCCGCTCGTCCTCGGCCTCGGCTCCACCCACATGCTGCTGCTCGCGCTGACCGTGGTGGTCAGCTCCCTGACAGTGGTACCGGGCCGGGCCACGCCCTTGCAGGGCGGCGTCCACCTGGTGCTGTTCGCGGCCTACCTGGAACTGGCGATCAACCCGTAGCCGGCGGCCCGCGGAACGCCCGGTACGCCTCCGCGCGTCCGGTCAGCCCGTGACCGGCTCCGCCGCCGCGGCGGGCACGGGCCGCGTCTCCGGTAGCAGCGCGAAACACACCAGGCTGATCAGCGCGATCCCGGTCAGATACGCTCCCACGCCCCACGGGACCCGCCCGCCATGCTCGGCGAGCGTCGTGGCCACGATCGGGGTGAGGGCGCCGCCGAGGACCCCGCCCAGGTTGTAGCCCACGGCGGCGCCGGTGCAGCGCACCCGGGGCTCGTACAGTTCCGGCAGATAGGCGGCGATCACCGAGAACATGGTGACGAAGGCGAGCAGGGCGCCCAGGATGGCGAGGAACATCAGCAGCGGTTCACCGGTCGCCAGCAGTGCGACCATCGGGAACATCCACAGGGTGCAGGCGACGCACCCCGTCAGGCACATCGGCCGGCGCCCGACCCGGTCCCCGAGGAACGCCACCAGCGGTGTCAGCGCGCCCTGCACGACCACCGCGCCCATGATGCAGACCAGCATGACCGTACGGCTCACGCCGAGCCGTTCTGTCGCATACGCCAGCGACCAGGTCGTCACCGCGTAGAACACCGCGTATCCGACGGCGAGCGCGCCGGCCGTCAGCAGTACCAGCCGTGCGTGGTGCCGTACGACCTCGACGAGGGGCACGCGCGCGTGGTCGTCGATCTCCAGGAACCTGGGGCTCTCCGTGAGGGACGAGCGCAGCCACAGGCCGGCGAGTGCCAGCACGCCGGCCGCCCAGAACGGCACCCGCCAGCCCCACCGCGCGAACTCCGCGTCGGACAGCGTCACGGACAGCACGAGCATCATCCCGTTGGCCAGGATGAAGCCGAAGGCCGGGCCCACCTGCGGGAAGCTCGACCACAGGGCGCGTCGCCCGGCGGGAGCGTGTTCGGCGGTCAGCAGCACCGCCCCGCCCCACTCCCCGCCGACCCCCAGCCCCTGGAGGAAGCGCAGGACGAGGAGCAGCACAGGTGCTGCGACGCCGATGGACTGGTACGACGGCACACAGCCGACCGCGACGGTGGAGGCACCGGTGAGCAGCAGCGAGCCGACGAGCACCGGCCGCCGTCCGCGCCGGTCCCCGATGTGCCCGAACAGCATCGAGCCCAGCGGCCGGGCCACGAACCCCACCCCGAACGTCCCGAACGCCGCCAGCGTCCCGGCGACCGGCGAGAACGCCGGGAAGAACAGCGGCCCCAGAACCAGAGCCGCCGCGGTGCCGTAGACGAAGAAGTCGTAGAACTCGATCGCTGTCCCGGCGAGTGAGGCGGCGGCGAGCCGCGGCATGGACGGCGTGCTTACAGTCTGTACATCGTGCATGTCGGGTCAACTACCCACAGTGATCGGTAGTTACGGGGGCGTGCGGAGGTGATCACGGGACCGGAGTGCACGCCCGTGGCGACCGGCGCGCACGGCCCGCTGCCGGTCCCGGCCGGCGTGATAGACCGGGGGCGAGCAGCGGTCGTCCACGCGCCGCCCCGAACGGAACGGAGGAACCGTGTCCCGCACCCTGGCCAACGCCCCGATCATGATCCTCAACGGGCCCAACCTGAACCTGCTCGGCCAGCGCCAGCCCGAGATCTACGGCAAGGACACACTGGCCGACGTGGAGGCGCTGTGCGCCAAGGCGGCAGCCGTGCACGGGGGGACGGTGGACTTCCGGCAGTCCAACCACGAGGGTGAGCTGGTGGACTGGATCCACGAGGCGCGGCTGAACCACTGCGGGATCGTGATCAACCCCGGCGCCTACTCGCACACGTCGGTTGCGATTCTGGACGCGCTCAACACCTGCGACGGCCTGCCCGTGCTGGAGGTGCACATCTCCAACATCCACCGGCGTGAGGCGTTCCGGCACCACTCGTACGTGTCGCTGCGCGCCGACGGCGTGATCGCCGGCTGCGGCGTGCAGGGCTACGTGTTCGGGGTGGAGCGGGTCGCGGCCCTGGCCGGGGCGGCGCAGGCGGACGCGTAGTCCCTCGCGCGGGACTACAGCCGGCCCGCCTCCACGATCCGGCGCAAGAAACGCCGGGTGCGCTCCTGCCGCGGGTCACCGAAGACCTGCTCGGCGGTGCCGCGCTCCAGCACCACCCCGCCGTCCAGGAAGCACACCTGGTCGGCGACGTCGCGCGCGAAACCCATCTCGTGCGTCGCCAGCACCATGGTCATTCCCTCGTCCTTCAGGCCGCGGACGACCTCCAGCACCTCGCCGACCAGTTCGGGGTCGAGCGCGGCCGTGATCTCGTCCAGCAGCAGCAGCCGGGGCCGTACCGCCAGCGCCCGTACGATCGCCACGCGCTGCTGCTGACCGCCGCTGAGCCGGTCCGGGTACGCGTCCGCCTTGTCGGCCAGTCCGAGGCGCTCCAGCAGCTGCCCGGCCCGCTCCTCGGCCTCCGCGCGGGAGACGCCGTGCACCCGGCGCGGCGCCAGGGTGATGTTGTCGAGCACGGTCATGTGCGGGAAGAGGTTGTACGCCTGGAAGACGACGCCGATCCGGCGCCGGACGGCGTCCTGGTCCACGCGTGGATCGGTGATCTCCTCGCCGTCCAGCCAGATCGCGCCGTCGTCGATCTCCTCCAGGAGATTGGCGCAGCGCAGCAGCGTGGACTTGCCCGAGCCGGAGGCGCCGATCAGCGCGGTCACGGTGTGCGGCGCCAGCTCCAGGTCGACGTCCCGCAGGACGACCGACCCGCCGAAGGTCTTGCGCACGGACTCCATCCGCAGGACGGGTCCGTCGCCCGCGGGCGTGCTCTCGGACGTGCTCACAGAGATCCTCCCCAGCCCCTCACAGGGACCCGCCCTGGGCCCGCTGCCGGTCCATCCGTGCCGTCACCCAGTCGGTGAACCGGGTCATCGGGATGGTCAGCGCCACGAACACCAGCCCCGCGACGATGTACGGCGTGTAGTTCAGACTGCGGCCCACGATGATGTCGGCCGCGCGTACGGCGTCCACCGCGCCTCCGATGGACACCAGACCGGTGTCCTTCTGCAGCGACACCAGGTCGTTGAGCAGCGGCGGCACCTGGCGGCGCACCGCCTGCGGCAGGACGACGTACCGCAGGGCCTGCCGGTTGGTGAGGCCCAGCGAGCGTGCCGCCGCGCGCTGCGAGGGGTGGACGGACTCGATGCCGGCCCGGAACACCTCGGCCACGTACGCCGAGTACGTCAGCGTCAGCGCCGTGCCGCCGAGCAGTACCGGATCGACCGTCACCCCCTGCAGCCGCAGCGCCGGCACGCCCAGGACCACGATCATCAGGTTGATGATCAGCGGCAGGCCGCGGAAGAAGTCGGTGTACGCCGCCGCCAGCACCCGCAGCGGGAAGAAGACCGGCCCGCGCAGGGTCCGCGCGACGGCGATCAGCATGCCGAGGACCAGGACGGCCGCACCACAGACCAGCAGCAGACGGATGTTCAGCCACAGCCCTTCGAGGACCTTCGGGAACGCCTCGCGCGCGTAGTGCGCGCTGAAGAACGTCTCCTTGGTGCGCGGCCAGCCCGGTGCGCCGACGACGACGAGGTAGAGCACAGCCGCCGTGGCGAGGGTCGACAGGGCGGCGACGGCCGTGGCGCGGCGGGCCCGCGCGCGCTTGAAGCGTTCGCGCGCCAGCCGCCGCTCGGAGGGCACGTAGCCGTCGCCCGGGACACCGGGGCCGCCGGTCCCGGCATTCGGGTCCTCCGCCCCCTCCGGGGCCGAGTCGCCCTTGGTGAGGGTCACTTGAGCACCGGGGCGTCGACGGCGTCCGAGAGCCACTGCTTCTCGATCCGGGCCAGCGTGCCGTCCTTGCGCAGGGCGTCGACGGCACCGGTCACGCAGGGGGTCAGCGCGCTGCCCTTGTCCAGTACGAGCCCGAACTGCTCGGGCGTGCCGCCCTGGTTCTCGAACTGGCCGACGATCTTCGCGTTCGTCACCTCGGCCGCGGTGATGTAGAAGGCGGTCGGCAGGTCGGTGACGACGGCGTCGACCTGACCGTTCTTCAGCGCGGACTTGGCCTGGTCGTTCTTGGCGTAGACGGCCGGGTCCTGGGAGGGCTTCACGACGTCGGTGATGTAGTCGAGGCTCGTGGTGCCCACCTGGGCGCCCAGCTTCAGCTTCTTCAGATCCGCGATGCTCGTTGCCCCAGCGGCCTTGCCGCCCTTCAGCGCGATGACCGCCTGGCGCACGTCGTAGTAGCCGGAGGAGAAGTCCACGGCCTTCTTGCGCTCGGCACTGATCGACACCTGGTTGATGTCGAAGTCGAAGGTCTTCGCCCCCGGCGCGAACGCCTTGTTGAACG
Organism: Streptomyces sp. NPDC015171; assembly: GCF_043079545.1. NCBI lineage: Bacteria > Bacillati > Actinomycetota > Actinomycetes > Kitasatosporales > Streptomycetaceae > Streptomyces > Streptomyces sp. NPDC015171. The sequence continues at coordinate 25,079 of NZ_JBIBUO010000013.1, read as the reverse complement.
GCACGCTCTGCCAGACGACCGCGCTCTTCTCGTACCCCAGCTGCTTGGCCACGGCATAGGCGACCGCCGACTCGAAGCCCTTGCCGTCGGCGGGCTTGCCGTCCTTGAACCAGGGCTCGTACGCCGGTTCGTCCGTCGCGATCGTCAGCTTCCCGGACGTCTCGGTGGCGAGTCGGCCCTTGGCGCAGCTCTTCGCGGCCGACCCGGAGGGGCCGGTCGAGGCCTTCTCCTCTGGCTGCGGAGCGCAGCCGACAGCGGTGGCGAGCAGGGCTACGGTGGCGGCGGTGACCGCGCGGCGCAGGGCGCGAGGGGCAGGGTGCATGGCGGGAGAGTGGCAGTGAACGCCGCGTCTGTCCAGGTCACAGCGGTCGCTGTCCGCATGCTGGGAACGGGTGTTGCGGCCGTGTGAACACGGTCGTTCGCAGGCCACGCGCGCGTGCCCGCAGCCTGGGCCGCCGGCCGAGGGCGGGGTTGGAGACCGGCGGCCCCTACCGCGCAGGAGCCGTCATCCTGTGCGGGGCTCCTACCAGTTGACTGCGGGCGCCCGTTCTCCGGGAGTGCGCACGGGGGCTCGATGCGTGCGAAGGATTCACACGGGGCGCGCACGAAGGTGGTACGGGCCGGGCGGGCGTTGTGGTGCGCGCCCGGCGCGTGCGCAACGCGCGTGCGAGGAGCGCACGTACGACGCGTGCTCCGGCGCACGATGCTTGCTCAGCGCCGGTGTGCTTGCCGCGAGGCGCGGTAGTCCGAACGGCACTCCCCGGCGTGCGTACGAGGCCGTACGCACGCTCCCCGAGCCCCCGGGAGTCCGCTCACCACCCGCGCGCGTGCCACTCCGGCAGATGCGGCCGTTCGGCGCCCAGCGTGGTGTCGTCGCCGTGTCCCGGGTAGACCCACGTCTCGTCCGGCAGCACGTCGAAGATCTTCGTCTCCACGTCGTGGATCAGGCTGGCGAACGCCTTCGGGTCCTTGCGCGTGTTGCCGACGCCGCCCGGGAACAGGCAGTCGCCGGTGAAGACGTGCGGGTGGCCGTGCGGGTCGTCGTAGACCAGCGCGATCGACCCGGGCGTGTGCCCGACCAGATGGCGCGCGGTGAGCTCCACCTGGCCCACCCTGATGACATCGCCGTCGTCGACGAGGACGTCGGTGGGCACCGGGATGTCGGCGGCGTCGTCGCGGCCGGCGTACGTACGCGCGCCCGTGGCCGCGACGACCTCGCCGAGCGCCTGCCAGTGGTCGCCGTGCTGATGTGTGGTGACGACGGACGCGATGCCGTCGTCACCGATCATGGCGACGAGCGTCTCCGCCTCGCTCGCGGCGTCGATCAGGAGCTGCTCGTCGGTGGCCCGGCAGCGCAGCAGATAGGCGTTGTTGTCCATCGGGCCGACCGCGATCTTGGTGATCATCAGGTCTTTCAGCTCGTGGACATCCGCAGGCCCGCCGACCTTGACCTCTCCGGAGTACGTCATGACGGCCAGCCTATCGCCGGGGAGCCCTGGTGTACGGCCGCAGCGGCGAGCCCGCGGACGGTCGCCGTCCTACAGCGGAGGCAGTTTCGGCAGTGCCCCGCCGCGCACCTCCAGCGCCGCCCCGTCCCGGCGTCCGGCGAGCCAGCCCAGCAGGTCCGCCGGTCGCCCGGTGACCGTGACCTCGGGCTCTTCGGCCGCCCGTCCGGTGCTCCACGCGCGCGTGCCGTCGGTGAGACGGGTCGCCGGGACGTCGGGGTGCCCGGAGAACCGGTCCGCGAGGAAGGCGGTCTCCCGCTCCACGAACTCCGCCGGGAGATCCTCCAGCTCGTACCCGGCCCCGAGATCGACGTGGTGCAGCTCGACCTCCGCCCACCGGCGGAACGGCACCCGGGACGCGGAGTCGGTGACCCCGTTGCGCAGCTCCACCGTGCGCGTCCAGTCCGCAGGCGCGTCCCCGGCCGCCTGGAAGCCGGCCGCGCTCTCCCGGACGTCGGCGACCTGGGCCTCCAGGGGCCGTGGGGCGTCGCGGTCGATGTCGGAGTCGCGTACCTCGGCGCTCGCGTACATGGGACGGCCCTGGAGGACGTTCACGAGCGCGTCCGCGTTCCGGGCGAGGTGAGCGAGGACGTGCCCGCGGCTCCAGCCCGGAAGCCGTGACGGCTCGGCCAGCGAAGCGTTGTCCATTTTGGCGACCGCGGTGAGGAGCCGATCGGTCGCTTCACGTACACAGGCCAGGTCATGAGCGTGATCCATCATGGCGCCGACCCTAGTCCCGTCACACCTTCGGGTGAAGGCGATGGACCGCGTCCGCAAATCGAATGCACGTGCTATATCGTCGGGAGCGGAGTCGGGCATGCTGGAGAGCCGGGGGTTGTTATGCAACCGGGCAATCCGACCGGCGTTGTCAGTGGCTCCCCCTAGTCTGAAGAAGCACAGGGGCCTGCCTCTGTGACTTCTCTCAAGAAAGGTGCGGACCGGCGTGGCCGACCGTCTCATCGTCCGTGGCGCGCGCGAGCACAACCTCAAAAATGTCTCGCTCGACCTGCCTCGTGACTCGCTCATCGTCTTCACGGGCCTGTCCGGGTCGGGCAAGTCCTCCCTGGCCTTCGACACGATCTTCGCCGAGGGGCAGCGCCGTTACGTGGAGTCGCTCTCCTCGTACGCGCGGCAGTTCCTCGGCCAGATGGACAAGCCCGACGTCGACTTCATCGAGGGCCTTTCCCCGGCCGTCTCGATCGACCAGAAGTCGACCTCGCGCAACCCCCGCTCGACGGTCGGCACGATCACCGAGGTCTACGACTACCTGCGTCTGCTCTTCGCGCGGATCGGCAAGCCGCACTGCCCCCAGTGCGGCCGCCCGATCTCGCGCCAGTCGCCCCAGGCCATCGTGGACAGGGTGCTGGAGCTGCCGGAGGGAAGCCGCTTCCAGGTGCTGTCCCCGCTGGTGCGCGAGCGCAAGGGTGAGTTCGTCGATCTCTTCGCGGACCTCCAGACCAAGGGCTACTCCCGCGCGCGAGTGGACGGCGAGACCATCCAGCTGTCCGAGCCGCCCACGCTGAAGAAGCAGGAGAAGCACACCATCGAGGTGGTCATCGACCGCCTCACGGTGAAGGACTCCGCCAAGCGCCGGCTCACCGACTCCGTGGAGACCGCCCTCGGCCTGTCCGGCGGCATGGTCGTGCTCGACTTCGTGGATCTCCCCGAGGACGACCCCGAGCGCGAGCGCATGTACTCGGAGCACCTGTACTGCCCGTACGACGACCTGTCCTTCGAGGAGCTGGAGCCCCGTTCCTTCTCCTTCAACTCTCCCTTCGGCGCCTGCCCCGAGTGCACCGGCATCGGCACGCGCATGGAGGTCGACCCGGAACTGATCGTCCCGGACGAGGACAAGTCCCTGGACGAGGGCGCCATCCACCCCTGGTCGCACGGGCACACTAAGGACTACTTCGGCCGGCTCATCGGTGCCCTCGCGGACGCCCTCGGCTTCCGTACGGACATCCCCTTCGCGGGCCTGCCGCAGCGGGCCAGGAAGGCCCTGCTCCAGGGCCACAAGACCCAGATCGAGGTGCGCTACCGCAACCGGTACGGCCGCGAGCGCGTCTACACCACCCCCTTCGAGGGCGCGGTGCCCTTCGTCAAGCGCCGGCACAGCGAGGCCGAGAGCGACGCCAGCCGCGAGCGCTTCGAGGGCTACATGCGCGAGGTGCCCTGCCCCTCCTGCGAGGGCACGCGCCTGAAGCCGATCGTCCTCGCGGTCACGATCATGGAGAAGTCGATCGCCGAGGTCGCCGCGATGTCGATCAGCGACTGCGCGGACTTCCTGGGCGAACTGAAGCTGAACGACCGCGACAAGAAGATCGCCGAGCGGGTCCTGAAGGAGGTCAACGAGCGGCTGCGCTTCCTGGTCGACGTCGGCCTCGACTACCTCTCGCTGAACCGCGCGGCCGGCACCCTCTCCGGCGGAGAGGCCCAGCGCATCCGCCTGGCCACCCAGATCGGCTCCGGCCTCGTCGGCGTCCTGTACGTCCTGGACGAGCCGTCCATCGGTCTGCACCAGCGGGACAACCACCGTCTGATCGAGACCCTGATCCGCCTGCGCGACATGGGCAACACGCTCATCGTCGTCGAGCACGACGAGGACACCATCAAGGTCGCCGACTGGGTCGTCGACATCGGCCCCGGTGCCGGCGAGCACGGCGGCAAGGTCGTGCACAGCGGCTCCCTGAAGGAGCTGCTGGCCAACACCGAGTCGCAGACCGGCGCGTACCTCTCGGGCCGACGGGCGATCCCGCTGCCGGACATCCGGCGCCCCCGGGACCCGTCCCGCCAGCTCACCGTGCACGGCGCCCGCGAGAACAACCTGCAGGACATCGACGTGTCCTTCCCGCTGGGTGTGTTCACGGCCGTCACAGGCGTCTCCGGCTCCGGCAAGTCGACCCTGGTCAACGACATCCTGTACACGCACCTGGCCCGCGAGCTGAACGGCGCGCGGAACGTCCCCGGACGCCACACGCGCGTGGACGGCGACGACCTGGTGGACAAGGTCGTGCACGTCGACCAGTCGCCGATCGGCCGCACCCCGCGGTCCAACCCGGCGACGTACACCGGTGTCTTCGACCACATCCGCAAGCTGTTCGCCGAGACCACCGAGGCGAAGGTCCGGGGCTACCTGCCCGGCCGCTTCTCCTTCAACGTCAAGGGCGGTCGCTGCGAGAACTGCGCGGGCGACGGCACGATCAAGATCGAGATGAACTTCCTCCCGGACGTCTACGTCCCGTGCGAGGTCTGCCACGGCGCCCGGTACAACCGGGAGACCCTGGAGGTCCACTACAAGGGCAAGTCCATCGCCGAGGTGCTGAACATGCCGATCGAGGAGGCCATGCACTTCTTCGAGGCGGTCCCGGCGATCTCCAGGCACCTGAAGACGCTGAACGACGTCGGCCTCGGCTATGTCCGTCTCGGTCAGTCCGCCACCACCCTCTCCGGTGGCGAGGCGCAGCGCGTCAAGCTCGCCAGCGAACTGCAGAAGCGATCCACCGGACGTACGGTCTACGTCCTGGACGAGCCGACCACCGGTCTGCACTTCGAGGACATCAGCAAGCTGCTCAAGGTCCTCGGCGGACTGGTCGACAAGGGCAACTCGGTCATCGTCATCGAGCACAACCTCGACGTGATCAAGACCGCCGACTGGATCGTGGACATGGGTCCGGAGGGCGGCGCCGGCGGTGGCCTGGTGGTCGCCGAGGGCACGCCGGAGGAGGTCGCCGGGGTTTCGACGAGCCACACGGGCAAGTTCCTGCGGGAGATCCTCGGCGCCGACCGCGTCAGCGACGCCGAGCCGGTGAAGGCACGGCGCGGCACCACGGCGCGGAAGACGGCCGCGGCGAAGTCGCCGACGAAGAAGACGGTGACGGCCAAGGCCAACAACACCGCGACCAAGAAGGCCGCCACGGCCACCAAGAAGACGGCCGCGGCCGCGAAGAAGGCCGCCGCAGCCACGAAGAAGGCGACGCCCGCGAAGAAGACCACGCGGGCCCGCACGGCCTGAGACAGCCCCCGGAGGGCGGCACGGCACGCCCTCCGGCCCGTCTGACATCGCAGCAAGAATTCGGCGCCCCGCGGGAACTCCCCGCGGGGCGCCGCTCGTTCCATCATCAGCCGGCCCGGTCCAGCGGTCCGCCAGGTCCCCGCACACCGCAGGCCCGGCAGTACCTTGTCAACAGCACAGGGAAGACAGACCACTCAGAGCGCGGACGGGTCATCCAGCTCCGCCGCGTAGGGCGGCTCGGCCCCCGCCCGGGAGCAGGTGATCGCCGCCGCCCGTGCCGCGAAGAGCAGCAGCCGTGTCCAGCCCTCTGTCCCGAGGGCGGCGAGCGCTTCCGCGGACAGCGCGTCCCGGGCGGCCAGTCCGTGCAGCAGGGCCGCGTTCACCGTGTCACCGGCGCCGATGGTGTCCACGACGTCGACCTTCTCACCGGGCACGGAATGCTCTCCGCCGTCCCGGGTGAACACGGTCAGACCGTCGCCGCCCCGCGTGATCACCACGGCCGCCGGCCCCGCGGCCAGCCACTCGCGCGGGCTGCCGCCGAGCCAGGCCGCGTCCTCCGTGGACAGCTTCAGCAGCGTCACCGAGGGCAGCCAGCTCTTGAAACGCGCCCGGTAGGCATCCGCGTCCGGAATCAGTCCCGCCCGGATGTTGGGGTCGAGCGCGGTGAACAGCCCCTGCCCGGCAGCGGTGCGCATCAGCTCCTCGTAGGCGCTCGCTCCTGGTTCCAGGACGAGCGAGCAGGTGCCGAAGGACACCGCGCGCGTACCGGAGGGGAGCGCGGCGGGTGCGCTGAACAGTCGGTCGGCGGTGCCGTCCACATAGAAGGAGTAGGCGGCCGAGCCGGCGGCGTCGATCGTGGCCACGGCGAGGGTCGTCGGCTCGGGCCCCCGCTGTACGCCCGAGACGTCGACCCCGGCGCCGCGCAGCCCGTCGAGCAGGGCCTCGCCGAAGGCGTCGCCCGACGTCCGGGAGCAGAACGCGGTGCGGGAGCCGAGCCGGCCGAGGGCCACGGCGGTGTTGTACGGGCCGCCGCCGAGCGCCGGCTTCAGGCCGGCCAGGGCACCGGTGCCCTGCGGTACCAGGTCGATCAGTGCCTCACCGGCGACGACGATCACGAGTCGGTTCCCTTCTCGGACAGCGTGGATGATGCGGTGTGCCCGGCCGCTCCGGCGCGGCCCGGTTCCTCCGGGCAGCCGCACGACGTGCGATGGACGAAAGCGCAGGGCAGTCGGACCGTCCGGGCCGGGCGCCCGGGCTCGGCCAGCCGGTCCAGGAGTACCTGGACGGCCCGGGCGCCCATGTCCCGGCTGGGCTGGGCGATGGCGGTCAGGCGGGGCGAGAACAGGTCGGCCCAGTCGAAGTCGTCGAAGCAGCACAGGGCGATGTCGTCCGGCACGGACCGGCCGTGCCGGCGCAGCGCGCGCAGGGTGCCGATGGTCATCGCGTTGTTGGCGGTGACGAGTGCCGTGGGCGGATCGGGCAGGCCCAGCAGGGCAGCCGTGGCCTGCTCGGCACCCGCGGACTCGGAGTTGCCGGACACGAGGAGACGTTCGTCGAATCCCAGGCCGGCGGCTGCGAGGCCCTCCCGGTAGCCGGCCACGCGCTCACCGGTGGTGCTGAGGCCGGGCAGACCGGCGATCAGGCCGATCCGGCGGTGTCCCAGCCCCGCGAGGTGGGTGACGAGCAGGGCCGTCGGCGCGGTGCTGTCGGCACAGACCTGGTCGAAGCAGGGCGCGCTCGGGGGAGCGGCGACGGCGGCACGCGTGGCCCCGTGGGCCGGTCGTGCCGGCGATCCCCCCGCACGGTCGTCCGGCGTGAGGCCCTCCGCCAGGTGCGCGTCGATGAGCCGGTCCAGGAACACGGTGGGTACCGCGTGGCGACGCAGATAGCCGACGAGGTCGCGGGGGTCGGCGGACGGGGCGACGATCATGCCGTCCACCCGGCGCTCATGGAGGAGCCGCACGACCTTGTGCTCGTGCCGGGGGTCGTCGTGCGGATCGGCGATGAGCAGGCTGTAGCCGGCTTCCAGGGCTGCGGCCTCGACGCCCTGGAGGATCTCCGTGAAGTAGGGGTTGCTGATGGCCGACACCGCGAGGCCGATGGAGCGGGTGCGTGCGGTCACCAGGGAGCGGGCCAGCGTGTTGGGGGTGTAGCCGAGGGCGTCGACGGCGTCGAGCACGGCCTGGCGTGTGCGGGGGAGCACGGGGCGGGTGCCATTGAGTACGTGGGAGACGGTCGCCACGGAGACTCCGGCGCTCCGCGCGACATCCGCCATGGTGGCCATCGCGCTCCCTTCCCTGAGTCGAGCAGCCGACGAGCGGTGACGACCGGCGAGCCGATGAACGGAGACCGGCCGCATTCACCGCCGGTCCGGCCGATCAGGCCAACCGTTCCGCCCGGCCGACCGGAACTCCTCGGACGTCTTCCGGCGGACGGACGCTATCGCATACCCCACCTACGCGTAAACGCTTACGTAAGCGTTTACGGACGCCCCGCCGACCCCTCCAGCCCTCCAAGCCCGCAACCGAGCGCCTCGAAGCCCCTCCAAGCCGCACCGAGCCCTTCCACGCCCCTCCACGCTCCCGAGCGTCTCGGCCGGATGCCGCCCGGACTCCTCCCCCGCCCCGCGGCGAGACGGGTCTCTCTGCCCCGGTATCGTCGCCGTGCACACCCCTTGACCAGTGGAGACCCAGATGCCCGCGCGCTCCTCCGCGACCCGCCGTACCGTCCTTCGAGGGGCCGCCGCGGCCCCGGTCGCCGGGCTCGGCCTGGCCGCGTGCTCAGCCCCGGGCGGAAGCGGGTCGGCCGCGGCTGCCCCGACCGCACCCGTCGACCTCGGTGCCGAGAACGAGGTCGAGAAGGGCGGGGCCACGCTCTACCGGGATCACAACGTGGTGGTCAGCCGTGACCGGAACGGCACGCTGAAGGCGTACAGCACGATCTGTACGCACGCCGGGTGCCCCATCAACAAGCTGCAGGGGACGACCCTGATCTGCCCCTGCCACGGCAGTGAGTTCGACGCCGTGACAGGCAAGGTGGTCCAGTCGCCGGCCACCGTGCCCCTGACCGAGCTGGCGGTGAAGGCCGCGAACGGCAGGATCGTCGCCGGTCCGGCGGACTGACCGGACGGCAGACCGACCGGAACAGCCGCAGGGCCCGGGCCGCGGCCCGGCGAGCGCGGGGTGAGAGGGCGCTCACTCCCAGTCCCAGGCGATACCCACGATGCCCGGCCGGATCCGCGGCTCGACCACGTGGGTGCAGTGGTGCGGGCCGGTCACGGACAACTCCTGCCGGCCGCTGCGCGGAGCAGCCGCCGAGTGCTGGGCGAAGCGGTGGCAGCGCATGGGCAGGGCGTCCGTGTCGAAGCGCACCTGGAGCGCGTACTGGCCGCCGGGGTAGCCGAACCGGTGGAGATATTCGCGGGACGTCCCGGCGGTGCCGTCCTCGATGCCGTACCGGAAGAGGAAGGTGTCGCCCGAGCGCAGCCGGGTGCCGAAGAGCAGCTCGGCCACCAGGACGCCGGTCTCCTGGTCCCAGCGGAGGCGTCCGGTGCGGCAGTTCTCCAGGGCACGCACGGTGATACGGCTGGGGTCGCAGCCCAGGTCCCCGTGGTGGACGGCGACGAAGCGGTCGACGCCGTCGCGATGGGCCCGCACGATGTGGTGGGCCTCGCGGCTCACCAGCTCCCGCCGGGCGCCGATCCGCACGCATTCATGGTGGCCCAGGGTCTGCAGCCCGCCGTCCAGGGACCAGCCGAGGTCGGCGGTGAGCCGGTCGAGGACGCCCGATGCCTCGACCAGGGAGCGGTAGGAGCGGGCCGCGGCGCGGCCGGCCTGCGTGGGCTCGGCGGACTCGGCGAGCAGCCGGATCAGTGACTCGTCCGGCAGCTGGAGGATCTCCTCCAGCGCCCGCACGGCCCGCAGCGACTCCGGGCGCTGCGGGCGGCGAGCGCCCTGTTGCCAGTAACTCAGGCTGGTGACGCCCACCTTGACCCCGTGGCGTGACAGATGGTGCTGCACGCGCTGGAGCGGCAGTCCACGTGCGGCGATCGCGGCGCGCAGCGCCACATGGAAGGGGCCGCCCCGCAGGGCCGTGTCCAGTTCCGCGGTGGGAACGTCCGCGTGCTCTGTGGCATGCCGCATGCCGAGGGGCCTTTCTGTGAGGTGTCACTACGGCTGGTCAGACCGCTCGTGCGGGTGTGCGGGGCCACCCCGTGGACGCCGCGGGCGCCCGTGACAGGGCACGCCGCGCCCGTGCGCATCCGCGCACGGCCCCGAGTTCCCCCGCATTGAAGCGTGTTGACCAGAACCCGACAACACCTCGGACCCGGCCGTTCCGGACGACTGGCCGGACCTCGTCGTTCCGCGGGCGGCGGACGGGGCCGGCAGGGACCGCGGCGGCCCCGGCCCCGGACCTCGCCGGGGAAGGGAGGCGGCGGGCGAAGCGTCCCCGGCACGGCGCGGCAGGCGGCCGTCATCGCCGGGATACGTCCGCCGGGCACACCGAGACCCCCGGACGGCCGCCCCCCGTACCACCGAGGAGAAGTAAGAACATGAGTAAGATCCTGATCCGTGGTGCGAGGGGACCGGGCGTGCGACCGGCCCGTTCCGTCCGTGCTGGAACGCCTCCCGCCGGGCGCACCGACGCCCCTGAACGGTCGCCCGGAGGCGGAGCCGGCCGGCGGCCGGGCGAGGGCTGAGCGGCCGGCGGGGCGCACGGCACGCGGTCGGCCCACGGCGGCCTCCGTACAGGAGCGGGCGTTGTCCACAGGCCCGACGCGGTGTCGGTGCTCGCCAGTAGGGTGTGAGACATGGCCGACCCCTCCAGCTACCGCCCCAGGCCGGGAGACATCCCGGACACTCCGGGGGTGTACAGGTTCCGTGACGAGCACCGCCGGGTGATCTACGTCGGAAAGGCGAAGAGCCTGCGCCAGCGCCTGGCGAACTACTTCCAGGACCTGGCGAACCTGCACCCGCGCACCCGGACGATGGTGACCACCGCCGCGTCCGTGGAGTGGACCGTCGTGTCCACGGAGGTCGAGGCGCTGCAGCTGGAGTACTCCTGGATCAAGGAGTACGACCCCCGGTTCAACGTCAAGTACCGCGACGACAAGAGCTACCCCTACCTCGCGGTCACGATGAACGAGCAGTTTCCGCGGGTCCAGGTGATGCGCGGTCACAAGAAGAAGGGCGTGCGCTACTTCGGGCCGTACGGGCACGCGTGGGCCATCCGGGACACCGTCGACCTGCTGCTGCGGGTGTTCCCGGTACGCACCTGCTCGGCCGGCGTCTTCAAGAACGCCGCCCGCACCGGCCGCCCCTGCCTGCTCGGCTACATCGGCAAGTGCTCCGCGCCCTGTGTCGGCCGGATCACCCCCGAGGACCACCGGGATCTGGCCGAGGAGTTCTGCGACTTCATGGCCGGCCGGACCGGCACCTACCTCCGCCGCCTGGAGAAGCAGATGATGGAGGCGGCGGAGGAGATGGAGTACGAGCGGGCGGCCCGCCTGCGCGACGACATCGAGGCCCTGAAGAAGGCCATGGAGAAGAACGCGGTCGTCCTCGCCGACGCGACCGACGCCGACCTCATCGCCGTCGCCGAGGACGAACTGGAGGCGGCTGTGCAGATCTTCCATGTGCGCGGCGGCCGGGTCCGCGGCCAGCGCGGCTGGGTGACGGACAAGGTCGAGGAGGTCACCACGGGTGCCCTGGTCGAGCACGCCCTGCAGCAGCTGTACGGGGAGGAGAGCGGGGACGCGGTCCCCAAGGAGGTGCTGGTCCCGGCCCTGCCCGAACCGGTCGAGCCGGCCCAGGACTGGCTGACCGGCCGCCGCGGGTCGAACGTGTCGCTGCGCATCCCGCAGCGCGGCGACAAGAAGGCGCTCATGGAGACCGTGCAGCGCAACGCCCAGCAGGCCCTCGCGCTGCACAAGACCAAGCGAGCCTCCGACCTGACCACGCGCTCGCGTGCGCTGGAGGAGATCGCCGAGGCCCTCGACCTGGACAGCGCCCCGCTGCGGATCGAGTGCTACGACATCTCGCATCTCCAGGGCGACGACGTGGTGGCCTCCATGGTCGTCTTCGAGGACGGGCTGCAGCGCAAGGGCGAGTACCGCCGCTTCCAGATCAAGGGCTTCGCCGGCCAGGACGACGTCCGCTCCATGCACGAGGTGATCACTCGCCGCTTCAAGCGCTACCTCGCCGAGAAGGAGCGGACGGGGGAGTGGTCCGACGGCTCCGGTGCCGAGGACGCCCTCGGCGACGGCGACGGCGCGCTGACCGGGACGGACGTGATCACCGACGCCCTCAAGGACGACGACGGCCGCCCCAGGAAGTTCGCCTACCCGCCCCAGCTGGTCGTGGTCGACGGCGGTCAGCCGCAGGTCGCGGCCGCCCGCCGGGCCCTGGACGAGCTGGGCATCGACGACATCGCCGTCTGCGGCCTCGCCAAGCGCCTGGAGGAGGTCTGGGTGCCCGGCGACGACGACCCGGTGGTCCTGCCCCGCAGCAGCGAGGGCCTCTACCTGCTCCAGCGCGTCCGTGACGAGGCCCACCGCTTCGCGATCACCTATCAGCGCGCCAAGCGCGCCAAGCGCTTCCGCTCCGGCCCGCTGGACGAGGTCCCCGGCCTCGGCGAGACCCGCAAACAGGCGCTCATCAAGCATTTCGGCTCGGTGAAGAAGCTGCGGTCCGCCACAATCGAACAGATCCAGGAGGTGCCAGGGATAGGCCGGAAGACGGCCGAGACCATCGCCGTGGCCCTCGCCCGGGCGGTCCCGGCCGCACCCGCCGTGAACACGGCGACCGGAGAGATCATTGAGGACGAGGAACCCGTCACGACGGGGGGTTCCTCGGGGGAGCCCGTGACCGCGGGCACCTTGGACGAACGACGGGGGCAGGAGACATGAGCGAGCACGAGGCACAGCCCACGACACCGCGAGATCAGACGCACAGCGACACGGGCGACGATGCGGTCCGCCAGGACGCGGACACCGCCCAGGACACGGGCCAGGACGACGGAGCACAGGTGAGTACGGGCAGCGAGACAGCCGGGGCCGCGGAGGTGGCCATCCCCGAGCTGGTGATCATCTCCGGCATGTCCGGAGCCGGCCGGTCCACGGCCGCGAAGTGTCTGGAGGACCTCGGCTGGTTCGTCGTGGACAACCTGCCGCCCGCCCTCATCCCCACCATGGTCGAGCTGGGCGCCCGCTCCCAGGGCAACGTGGCGCGGATCGCGGTCGTCGTGGACGTGCGCGGCCGGCGCTTCTTCGACAACCTGCGCGATTCCCTCGCCGATCTGGACACCCGGGGCGTCACCCGGCGGATCGTCTTCCTCGAGTCCTCCGACGAGGCCCTGGTCCGCCGCTTCGAGTCGGTGCGCCGCCCGCACCCGCTCCAGGGCGACGGACGCATCGTGGACGGCATCGCCGCCGAGCGGGAGCTGCTGCGCGAGCTGCGTGGCGACGCCGACCTGGTGATCGACACCTCCAGCCTCAACGTGCACGAGCTGCGCGCCAAGATGGACGCCCAGTTCGCCGGCGACGAGGAGCCCGAGCTGCGGGCCACCGTGATGTCCTTCGGCTTCAAGTACGGCCTGCCGGTCGACGCCGACCTCGTCGCGGACATGCGGTTCCTGCCCAACCCGCACTGGGTCCCGGAGCTGCGCCCCTACACCGGCCTCAACGACGAGGTGTCCGCGTACGTCTTCAACCAGCCGGGCGCCAAGGAGTTCCTCGACCGGTACGCCGAGCTGCTGCGGCTGATCGCGACCGGGTACCGGCGTGAGGGCAAGCGGTATGTGACCATCGCCATCGGCTGTACCGGCGGCAAGCACCGCTCGGTCGCGATGTCGGAGAAGCTCGCCGCGCGCCTCGCGGCCGAGGGTGTGGAGACGGTGGTCGTACACCGGGACATGGGACGGGAATGACGGAACGTACACCGCGGCTGAGCAGGCTGCGCCGGATGGTGCCGGACGCGCGCGCCGGCCGTCCGGCCGAGGTCCGCGGGGGCAGGCCCCGCCGGCGTGGCGCCCAGCCCAAGGTGGTCGCGCTCGGCGGCGGCATGGGCCTGTCCGCGTCGCTCGCCGCGCTGCGCCGGATCACCGGCGATCTCACCGCCGTCGTCACCGTGGCCGACGACGGCGGCTCCAGCGGCCGGCTCCGGGACGAGCTGGGCGTGCTGCCGCCCGGCGACCTGCGCAAGGCGCTGGCCGCGCTGTGCGGCGACGACGAGTGGGGCCAGACCTGGGCCCGTGTCATCCAGCACCGCTTCCAGTCCAAGGGCGATCTGCACGAGCACGCGGTCGGCAACGTGCTCATCGTCGCCCTGTGGGAGCAGCTCGGCGACCATGTGCAGGCCCTGGACCTGGTCGGCAAACTGCTGGGCGCACACGGCCGCGTGCTGCCCATGTCCGCCGTGCCGCTGGAGCTGCAGGCCCTGGTCAAGGGGCATGATCCGGAGCGCCCGGACGAGGTGGACACGGTGCGCGGGCAGGCGACCGTCGCCCTGACACCCGGTGAGGTGCAGTCGGTGCATCTCGTGCCCAACGACCCGCCCGCCGTCCCCGAGGCGGTGGCGGCGGTCCTGGACGCGGACTGGGTGGTGCTCGGCCCCGGCTCCTGGTTCTCCTCGGTGATTCCGCATCTGCTCGTCCCCGAACTGCTGGACGCGCTGACCCAGACCAAGGCCCGCCGGGTGCTCTCCTTGAACCTCGAGCCGCAACCGGGAGAAACCGAGGGCTTCTCCCCGCAGCGTCATTTGGAGGTTTTGGGGCGACACGCCCCTAAACTCGCCCTGGACGTGGTGCTGGCCGACGACGCAGCCGTGCCCGACCGCGACTCGCTCACCGAGGCCGCGAAGCGGCTGGGAGCCGCGGTCGAGCTGGCGCCCGTGGCCCGGACCGACGGATCACCCCGGCACGATCCGGAGCTGTTGGCCGCCGCGTACGACCGTATTTTTCGGATGCATGGAAGGATCGGCCCATGGCGATGACGGCAGCGGTGAAGGACGAGATCTCCCGGCTCCCCGTCACCCGGACCTGCTGCAGGAAGGCGGAGGTCTCCGCCATTCTGCGGTTCGCCGGCGGCCTCCACCTGGTGAGCGGGCGCATTGTGATCGAGGCGGAGCTGGACACCGCGATGGCGGCACGCCGGCTCAAGCGGGACATTCTGGAGATCTTCGGCCACAGCTCCGAGCTGATCGTGATGGCACCCGGCGGTCTGCGCCGCGGGTCGCGGTATGTCGTGCGGGTCGTCGCGGGCGGCGACCAGCTGGCCCGGCAGACGGGTCTCGTGGACGGCCGGGGCCGTCCGATCCGCGGCCTGCCCCCGCAGGTGGTCTCCGGTGCCACCTGTGACGCGGAGGCGGCCTGGCGCGGTGCCTTCCTGGCGCACGGCTCGCTGACCGAGCCCGGCCGCTCCTCCTCCCTGGAGGTGACCTGCCCGGGTCCGGAGGCGGCACTCGCGCTGGTCGGCGCGGCCCGCAGACTGTCGATCGCCGCGAAGGCCCGCGAGGTGCGCGGGGTGGACCGGGTGGTCGTCCGCGACGGTGACGCGATCGGCGCCCTGCTCACCCGGCTCGGTGCGCACGAGTCCGTGCTGGCCTGGGAGGAGCGCCGGATGCGCCGCGAGGTGCGCGCCACGGCCAACCGGCTGGCCAACTTCGACGACGCCAATCTGCGCCGCTCGGCCCGTGCCGCGGTGGCCGCCGGTGCTCGCGTCCAGCGCGCCCTGGAGATCCTGGGCGAGGAGGTGCCCGAGCACCTCGCCGCGGCCGGCCGGCTGCGGATGGAGCACAAGCAGGCCTCCCTGGAGGAGCTGGGCGCGCTCGCCGACCCGCCGCTGACGAAGGACGCGGTCGCCGGCCGTATCCGCCGTCTGCTGGCGATGGCCGACAAGCGGGCCTCCGACCTGGGCATCCCGGGTACGGAGGCGAACCTCTCCGAGGACCTGGCCGACAACCTGGCCGGCTGACCTTCCCGGTCAACTCTCCGGTGCCGACGGCAACTTGGTCCCGTCGGCACCGGACTTCCGCAGCCGTACCACGCGTGTTTGCCTGGCTGTGAGGCGCCCTTGACTCGATCATCGAGTGACATGAGCCTGGCAGCCTGTTCGCCGCTGTGGCGGACCACCTCCAGGGGGGTTCATGAGACACAGAGCGAGATCGATCCTCGCTGTCGGCGCGCTTCTGATCGGCGGAGCGAGCCTCGCACCCACAGCCCAGGCACATGTCGCGACTCCGGCGAGGTCGTCCGCGGGCGACGGCTCCGAGGTCAAGGTCTACCGTGCCGAGGTCACCCCGAAGCAGATTCCCCTGCTCCTCAAGGCCGGCCAGGACGGCCATGAGCTCGGCGAGCAGGAGACCGCGCGCGGCAGGAACCAGGTCGAGGTCTACCTCACCGACCAGCAGGCGGCGCAGCTGCGCAAGCAGGGCGTCCCTCTTGCCGAGCGCACCCTCACGGCCAAGGCGGAGGCCCGGGTGGAGGACGCCGGCCAGGGCGTGTTCCGCCCGTACAGCGGAAGCGGCGGCCTCCAGGAGGAGATCCTCCGTACCGCCCGGGCCAACCCCGGCGTCACCAAGGTCGAGTCGATCGGCAAGACCCTCGACGGCCAGGACATCCTTGCGCTCAAGCTGACCAGGAACGCGAAGACGTCGAAGGACGGCTCCAAGCCGTCCGTGCTGTACATGTCCAACCAGCACGCGCGCGAATGGATCACGCCGGAGATGACCCGGCGGCTGCTGCACTACTACCTGGACCACTACAAGACCGACCGGCGCGTCAAGAAGATCGTCGACTCGACCGAGCTGTGGTTCGTGCTCTCGGCCAACCCCGACGGCTACGACTACACGTTCCGGAATGCCGGCACCCGCCTGTGGCGCAAGAACCTGCGGGACGTCAACGGCGACGGCGTCATCAGCACGGGCGACGGCGTCGACCTCAACCGGAACTTCCCCTACAAGTGGGGCTACGACGACGAGGGTTCGTCCCCCAATCCCACCAGCGAGACCTACCGCGGCGCGAGCCCCGCCTCCGAGCCCGAGACGAAGGCCCTGGCCGACTTCGAGCGGCGCGTCGGCTTCGCCTACGGCATCAACTACCACTCGGCGGCCGAACTCCTCCTCTACGGCGTCGGCTGGCAGGTGGCCACGCCGACTCCCGACGACGTCCTCTACAAGGCGCTGGCCGGCACGCCCGACAACCCGGCGATCCCCGGCTACCGCTCGCAGGTCTCCTCGGAGCTGTACACCACCAACGGCGAGGCGGACGGGCATGCGTCGAACGTCAACGGGATGGCGATGTTCACCCCGGAGATGTCGACCTGCGAGACCGCGTCGGACCTCGACCCGGACGACGCCTGGAAGAGCCAGGACTGCCGGTCGGTCTTCAGCTTCCCCGATGACGAGAAGCTGATCCAGCAGGAGTTCGCCAAGAACGTCCCGTTCGCGCTCTCCGTCGCCGAGACCGCGGCGCACCCCGACAAGCCGGTCTCCTCGGTCGGCCTGGGCGCCGCCGATTTCACCCCGGCCGCGTTCGGCACGTCGTACTCCCGGGGCGCTGACCAGGAGGTCTCGGTCGTCGTCCGCAAGGCGATCCGGGACAAGGAGCTGAAGTACCGGGTCAACGGCGGCCGTACGCTCGACCAGGCGCTGAAGCACTGGAAGGGCGGCCGGACCTACGGCGGCGAGGACGACCTCTACTTCGACGAGTACCGGGCCGCGGTGCAGGACGGCGAGCCGGGCGACAAGGTCGAGGTGTGGTTCACCGGCGAGACCAGGAGCGGGAAGAAGGTCTCCAGCAGCCACTTCACCTACACCGTCGCCGAGCGGCCGGCGGCGGACACCCTCGTGGTCGCCGAGGAGGGCACGGCCGCCGCACAGGCACGGGCGTACGCGGACGCGGTGAAGGCGGCCGGGCACCGGGCCCTCGTCTGGGACACGGCCGCCCAGGGCGCCCCCGACGCGCTCGGTGTGCTCGGGCACTTCCGCACGGTCGTCCACTACTCCGGCGCGAACGGCCCCGGCAACGCCACCCAGCTCCAGCTGCGCTCCTACCTCAACGAGGGCGGACGGCTGATCGAGGCCGGCGAGCTGGCCGGCGGCAGCGTCGACCTCGGCGACGGCACCCTGTCGGACGACTTCAGCCAGTACTACCTCGGCGCCTACAGCCGTACGTCGACCAAGGGGGCCACCGGATTCACCGGCTCCGGCGCGCTCGCCGGCTTCACCGGCGCCCTCGGCGACGCGCCCGCCAACCCGCTCGACAAGGCGGGTACCTACGGCACCACCTCCGACGAGCTGCCGGCCGCCACGTATCCGCAGTTCAAGAGCGCGGGCGCGGGAGCGTTCGCCGGGACCGTCAACCCCTACGGGCCGTACGCGGGCACCTCGATGGCCGCCGCCGTGCACACCGACGACGCCTACAAGCGCCTCACCCGCACCATCGACCTCACCGGTATCGCCGCGGCCGACAAGCCGGAGCTGAGCACCCGGCTGCTGTGGGACACCGAGCCCGGCTACGACCACGCGGTGGTCGAGGCGCACACCGTGGGCGCCGACGACTGGACGACCCTGCCGGAGGCCGGGGGAGCCACGCGGACGGCCGTGCCGGCCGAGTGCGGGGCCGGGTTCCTGATCGGCGAGCACCCCTGGCTGAAGCACTACCTGACGCTGTCGGGCAACGCCTGCACCGCGACCGGCACCACCGGTTCCTGGAACAGCCTCACCGGCAGCTCCGCCGGCTGGCAGCAGGTGCGCTTCGACCTGAGCGCGTATGCCGGGAAGTCCGTCGAGGTCTCGATCAGCTATGTCACCGACCCCGGAAGCGGCGGGCACGGCGTACTCGCCGACGACGCCTCGCTGGTGGCCGGCGGCGCGGCGCGGGAGACCGAGGGCTTCGAGTCGTCACTCGGCGCCTGGAAGGCGGCCGGTCCGCCCGCGGGCAGCCCGGCGGTACTGAAGGACTGGACGCGCACCGGGACCCTGTTCCAGACCTATGGAGCGGTCACCACGGACGACACCGTGCTGCTCGGCTTCGGCCTCGAACAGGTGCCCTCGGCGGCCGACCGGGCGGCCCTGTTGAGGAAGGCGTTCACCGCGCTCGACAGGTGAGCGCGGCCCCCTCTCAACGGTGCGCGAAGGGGCCGCTGATCAAGTGAGCCGACCCGCTCACGAACGAGTGAATTCAGCGTTAAAAGTGCCCGGCATTCGATGACAAATACGGATGAATCCACCGCCGATCCGGGGCGGTCCGTACCCCTACTGACTGGTACGGAACGCCTGCCCGTGTATGGGGCATCTCGATGTCACCTCGGGGGCCTCGGAGAGGTAGGGTCGGTGGTGGTCGGGGACATCCCAAACAGAGCTCGCCGGCACCGCATGGCCGGCGTACCAACGAGGAGATCGGTTCGTGACGATCCGCGTAGGCATCAACGGCTTCGGCCGCATCGGGCGTAACTACTTCCGCGCGCTGCTGGAGCAGGGTGCAGACATCGAGATTGTGGCTGTCAACGACCTCGGTGACACCGCGACCACCGCACACCTGCTCAAGTACGACACGATCCTGGGTCGCCTCAAGCAGGAGGTCACCCACACCGCCGACACCATCACCGTCGACGGCCACACCATCAAGGTGCTGTCCGAGCGCAACCCGGCCGACATCCCGTGGGGCGAGCTGGGCGTCGACATCGTCATCGAGTCGACCGGCATCTTCACCAAGCGCGAGGACGCGGCCAAGCACCTCGCCGGCGGCGCCAAGAAGGTCCTCATCTCGGCTCCGGCCAAGGACGAGGACATCACCATCGTGATGGGCGTCAACCAGGACAAGTACGACCCGGCGAAGGACCACGTCATCTCCAACGCCTCCTGCACCACCAACTGTGTGGCGCCGATGGCGAAGGTCCTGGACGAGAACTTCGGCATCGTCCGCGGCCTGATGACGACGGTGCACGCGTACACCAACGACCAGCGCATCCTGGACTTCCCGCACAAGGACCTGCGCCGCGCCCGGGCCGCCGCCGAGAACATCATCCCGACCACCACCGGTGCCGCGAAGGCCACCGCGCTGGTGCTCCCGCAGCTCAAGGGCAAGCTGGACGGCATCGCCATGCGCGTCCCGGTTCCCACCGGCTCCGCCACCGACCTCGTCGTGCAGCTCCAGCGCGAGGTCACCAAGGACGAGGTCAACGCCGCGTTCAAGAAGGCCTCCGAGGACGGCGACCTCAAGGGCTACCTGACCTACACCGAGGACGAGATCGTCTCCTCGGACATCGTCGGCGACCCGGCCTCCTGCACCTTCGACTCCTCCCTGACCATGGTCCAGGAGGGCAACTCGGTGAAGATCCTCGGCTGGTACGACAACGAGTGGGGCTACTCCAACCGCCTCGTGGACCTCACGGTCTTCGTCGGCGGCCAGCTCTGATCGTCGAAGCACGATCTTGAAGTGAGGCAGGGCCCGGGCAGCGCAGGGACGCGCTGCCCGGGCCCTGCCTCGCGTGCAGAACAGCGATGACTACGATCACGGAGCACCATCAGCCCTCGGGAGCCCCATTCATGAAGACGATCGACGAACTCATCCAGGACGGTGTCGAAGGCAAGCGGGTCTTCGTCCGCGCCGACCTCAACGTCCCGCTGGACGGCACCACCATCACCGACGATGGTCGTATCCGTGCTGTTGCCCCGACCATCGCCAAGCTCGCCGATGCGGGTGCCAAGGTGATCGTCGCCTCCCACCTGGGCCGTCCCAAGGGCGCCCCGGACCCGCAGTTCTCCCTCGCCCCGGTCGCGGAGCGGCTCGGCGAGATCCTGGGCAAGAACGTCTCGTTCGCCACCGACACGATCGGTGACAGCGCGAAGGCCACCGTCGCCGATCTGGCGAACGGCGAGGTCACGCTGCTGGAGAACCTCCGGTTCAACGCGGGTGAGACGAGCAAGGACGACGCGGAGCGCGGCGCGTTCGCCGACGCCCTCGCCGCTTTGGCAGACGTCTACGTGGGCGACGGCTTCGGTGCCGTGCACCGCAAGCACGCCTCGGTCTTCGACCTCCCGGCGCGCCTTCCGCACGCCGCGGGCGACCTCATCGCCACCGAGGTCGGCGTCCTGAAGAAGCTCACCGAGGACGTCAAGCGCCCCTACGTCGTCGCGCTCGGCGGCGCCAAGGTCTCCGACAAGCTCGCCGTCATCGACCAGCTGCTCGGCAAGGCCGACCGTCTGCTCATCGGCGGCGGCATGGCGTACACCTTCCTCAAGGCCAAGGGCCACGAGGTCGGCATCTCCCTCCTGCAGGAGGACCAGATCCCGGTCGTCAAGGAGTACATGGAGCGCGCCGAGAAGAACGGCGTGGAGCTGGTGCTCCCCGTCGACGTCCTCGTCTCGCCGGAGTTCCCGGACCTGAAGACCAAGGCCCCGGCCCACCCCACCGTCGTCGCCGCGGACGCCATCCCGGCCGACCAGGAGGGTCTGGACATCGGCCCCGAGACCCGCGAGCTCTACGCCTCGAAGCTCGCCGACGCCGAGACCGTCTTCTGGAACGGTCCCATGGGCGTCTTCGAACACCCCGACTACGCGAACGGCACCAAGGCCGTCGCGCAGGCCCTGCTGGACTCGCCGGGCTTCACTGTCGTGGGCGGCGGTGACTCCGCCGCGGCCGTGCGTCTGCTCGGCTTCGACGAGAACGCCTTCGGCCACATCTCGACCGGTGGCGGCGCCTCCCTCGAATACCTCGAGGGCAAGACGCTCCCCGGCCTCGCCGCACTGGAGGACTGACCCTTGAGCACCCGCACGCCGCTGATGGCGGGCAACTGGAAGATGAACCTCAACCACCTCGAGGCCATCGCGCACGTCCAGAAGCTCGCCTTCGCCCTGTCCGACAAGGACTACGACGCCGTCGAGGTCGCGGTCCTGCCGCCCTTCACCGACCTGCGCTCCGTGCAGACCCTGGTCGACGGCGACAAGCTCAAGATCAAGTACGGCGCCCAGGACGTCTCGGCGCATGACTCCGGCGCCTACACCGGCGAGATCTCGGGCCCGATGCTGGCCAAGCTGAAGTGCACGTACGTGGCGATCGGCCACTCCGAGCGCCGGCAGTACCACCACGAGACCGACGAGATCGTCAACGCCAAGGTGAAGGCCGCCTACAAGCACGGTCTCACCCCGATCCTGTGCGTCGGCGAGGAGCTGGACGTCCGCGAGGCGGGCAACCACGTCTCCCACACCCTCGCCCAGGTCGAGGGCGGTCTGAAGGACCTGCCCGCCGAGCAGGCCGAGACGATCGTGATCGCCTACGAGCCCGTGTGGGCCATCGGCACCGGCAAGGTCTGCGGCGCCGACGACGCCCAGGAGGTCTGCGCCGCCATCCGTGGCAAGATCGCCGAGCTGTACTCCCAGGACGTCGCCGACAAGGTCCGCATCCAGTACGGCGGCTCCGTGAAGTCCGGCAACGTCGCCGAGATCATGGCGAAGTCCGACATCGACGGCGCCCTGGTCGGCGGTGCCTCGCTGGACGCCGACGAGTTCGTCAAGATCGTGCGCTTCCGCGATCAGTGACCGACGCCGTGAGTAGGCGGTAGCGGCGATACGTCGTACTCTTGCGGGGGCGCAGCCGACGCGCTGTGCCCCCGTCGTCCATCCGAATCCGAGGAAGTTGGTCCAGCCGTGGTTTTGGGGTTCTCGATCGCCCTGATCGTCTTCAGCCTGCTGCTGATGCTGCTGGTGCTGATGCACAAGGGGAAGGGCGGCGGCCTCTCCGACATGTTCGGTGGCGGCATGCAGTCCTCCGTCGGCGGTTCTTCGGTCGCCGAGCGCAACCTCGACCGGATCACGATCGTGATCGGCCTGCTGTGGTTCGCGTCCATCATCGTGCTCGGCATCGTGATGAAGACCAACAGCTGACACAGAGCTGACGCGCGAAGAGCGAAACCGGGCGTACAACCCGCATATTCCGCATATTCCCCACGTAAAGCCCCATGTTCGGTACGTGCTCCTGAGCGCGGCCTATCATGGGGCTTGCGTCTGGGTGTGGGGGCCGGTAACTCCAATCACTGGACGCGCGTTGGGCCTTACGTAGACTGAGGCGCTCGCAGCGAAACGAAACGCCGACTCGCTTCGCGGCACCATTACGCAGGGAGTTACGACCGTGGCAAGTGGCAACGCGATCCGAGGAAGCCGGGTCGGGGCGGGGCCGATGGGCGAGGCCGAGCGCGGCGAGTCCGCGCCGCGTCTGCGCATCTCCTTCTGGTGCTCCAACGGGCATGAGACGCAGCCGAGCTTCGCCAGCGACGCGCAGGTTCCCGATACCTGGGACTGCCCGCGCTGCGGCTTCCCTGCCGGCCAGGACCGGGACAACCCGCCGGACCCGCCGCGCACCGAGCCGTACAAGACGCACCTGGCGTACGTCCGGGAGCGGCGCAGCGACGCGGACGGCGAGGCGATCCTCGCCGAGGCGCTCGCCAAACTGCGGGGCGAGATCTAGAGATGTCACCGGCCGGGCGCCCGCGGGCGCCCGGCCGGAGCTCTTCCGCACCGCCGCGGACAGCCCGTTGTCAGTGGTGCCCTTTACGGTTTGTGCATCGACGAATCGTGAGGGGGACGCGTGGCGACGGTCGAGGCGGTGAGCGTGGGTGCAGCACCCGCGTGGCGCGGGGGGTTCGGGCGGCTGTGGACGGCCGCGGTGATCTCCCGCTTCGGAGACGCGTTGCGTACGGCCGCGCTGCCCCTGCTGGCCGTGCGGCTCACCGACGAGCCGCTCGCCGTCGCCCTCCGTCACCGCATGCGGCTATGTGCCGTGGCTGCTGTTCGGGCTGTTCGGCGGGGCCGTGGCCGACCGGGTGGACCAGCGGCGCGCGATGTGGGCCGTGGACACGGTACGGGGCCTGCTCGTCGCCGGGTTCGCCCTCGTCGTGGGCCTGGGACACTCCTCGATCCCGCTGCTGCTCGCCCTCGCCTTCGCGCTCACCACCCTTCAGACGCTCTTCGACAACGCCTCCACGGCCCTGCTGCCCTCCCTGGTGAAGCGGGAGGCCCTGGGCAGTGCGAACGCCCGGCTGATGACCGGTCAGCAACTGGCGGGCGGGCTGCTCGCGGGCCCCTTCGTGCCGCTGCTGCTGACGGCCGGCGCGTTCATGCCGTTCGCGGCCGACGCCGGGACCTATCTGGTGGCCGCCGCGCTGGTGGCGTCCCTGCGGACCCGGCCGCCCGAGCGGGAGCCGCGCCCGGCCGGCGGCACGCTGCGCGCGGAGATCGGCGAGGGCCTGCGCGTCCTGTGGCGCGACCGGGCGCTGCGCGCGGTCTGTACGGCCACGCTGCTGTGCAACATCGGTATGGGCGCCCTGATCGCCACGCTGGTCCTGCACGTCACCCGATGGCTCGACGCGGGCAACGCCGGATACGTGGCCGCGATGACGGCCTACTCGGCCGGCAGCCTCGCCGGGGGCTTCGTCGCCCAGCGGATCGCGCGCCGCACCGGAAGAGTGGGGGCCCTGCTGCTCGGCGGCGCGGTCCAGACCGGATCGCTGCTGCTCATGGGCTGCGTACGGCAGTTGGCCGCCCTAGTCGCCGGCATGCTGCTGCTCGGCGCGATGAACATGGTCTGGAACGTCAACCAGGTCACGCTGATGCAGCAGCGCGCCCCCGAGTCCATGCTGGGCCGCGTCGCCTCCGCCTTCCGTACCGCGTCGACGTCCGGTGCCCCGCTCGGTGCCCTCCTGGGCGGCGCCACGGCACGGCTCTGCGGCCTCAACGCGCCCGCCCTGCTGGCCGCCGCCCTCTTCGCCCTCGCGGTCACCTCGTTGATACCGGCGCGCAAGCCCGACGTATCCGGTGTTGCCCACGAGGACAGCGTCACGACCGCTCCTCCCGCATCCTGATCAATTAGGTTGGGAACGGCAGCGGGACAGGTACCGAAAGAAGGCTGAAGTCGGAAATGAACGCAGACGGCCGTACCAGGCTCAACCAGACGCCCGAATGGACCGCTCTCGCCCGGCACAAGGAGGAGCTGGCTGACACCCGTCTGAGGGATCTGTTCACCGCCGACCCCGCACGCGGCACCGGGTACACGCTCCAGGTCGGCGACCTGTACATCGACTACAGCAAGCACCTGATCACCGATGGGACGCTGCGCCTGCTGCGCGAGCTGGCCGCGGCGACGGACGTCTTCGGCCTGCGGGACGCGATGTTCCGCGGTGAGAAGATCAACGTCACCGAGGACCGGGCCGTGCTGCACACCGCGCTGCGCGCGGCGCGGGACACGGTGGTCGAGGTCGACGGCGAGAACGTCGTGCCCAAGGTGCACGCCGTGCTCGACAAGATGGCCGGTTTCGCCGAGCGGGTCCGCTCGGGCGAGTGGACCGGCCACACCGGCAAGCGGATCCGCAACGTCGTCAACATCGGTATCGGCGGCTCCGACCTCGGCCCCGCGATGGCCTACGAGGTGCTGCGCAGCTTCACCGACCGCGACCTCACGGTCCGCTTCGTCTCCAACGTGGACGGCGCCGACCTGCATGAGGCGACCCGGGACCTGGATCCGGCGGAGACCCTGTTCATCGTCGCGTCCAAGACCTTCACCACGATCGA
>NZ_JBIBUO010000012.1:0-325392 GCF_043079545.1 Streptomyces sp. NPDC015171 | reverse complement strand
CCGCCCGCGCGCAGCACTCGGGAGGCGGCCCGGATGACGGCGATCACGCCGAGATAGTTGGTGGCGTGCATCCGGTCCAGTGCGGCGGTGTCGGCGTCCGGGTCGTCGACCGTGCGGCCTTGCTCCACCGAGATCGCCGCGTTGTTGACGAGGATGTCCAGGCCGCCGAAGTGCGCGACCACGTCGTCGATCAGTGCCGGCGCCTGACTCATGTCTGCCTGGTCGGACTGGAAGGCGATGGCCTTCGCTCCCTTGAGCCGCACGTCGTCGGCGACGGCCTGCGCCTGCTTCTCGGAGCTGACATAGGTGAAGGCGACGTCGGCGCCCTGCTCGGCCAGCAGTCGTACGGTCGCGGCTCCCAGTCCGCGCGACCCCCCGGTGACCAGGGCGACCTTGCCCGTGAGTGGCTTGCTCATTCTTCCCACCTCGTTGATTGACCCGTGCCCGACAGTCGTAACGTTAATTGTTACGACCTTTGGTTGCAACTATCTCTGTTACGACTGGGCTGTCGTAACATAAAGCGTTGCGGCCGAGAGGAGGGGTTCAGTTCATGAGTGCCAACAGCAGGCTGACCCTTGCCGCCCACGCGCTGGCCTGGATCGGTCTCTACCAGCGCCAGGGTCACGAGGTCGCCACCTCCGAGCAGATCGCGACCAGCGCGAACACCAACCCCGTGGTGATCAGGCGGCTGCTCGGCGAGCTGCGCAGGGCCGGGCTCGTGGAGTCCCGGAGGGGTGTGGGCGCGGGCTGGTCGCTGGCGCGCGAGCTGGGTTCGATGACCCTGCTCGACGTGTACGAGGCAGTGGAACCCGGCCCGCTGTTCGCGATGCACCGCGCCGCACCGGACCAGGGATGCGTGGTGGGCTACGGCATCCAGCCGGCGATGCAGGGCATCTACGAGGGCATCGAGGGCACCCTGAGGCGCGCGCTGGGCCGTGTCACCCTCGAGAACATACTCCGGGACGTACTCGCGGCACCTCGCTAGCCTCCCCGTTACGCCCGGGCATCACCAGTTCGAACGCCTTGCGAGTCAGCAAGTTCCCCCTCGCTGTCGAGTGCGTGGTCGGCGCGAAAGCCGAAGCAGTGCAAGCCGTTGTTCACCGCTCCAGGCTTGCTCTCCTGCAAGGTCCGCTAGGTTCTGTCTCTTTGGTCAGCGCCGTGCCCAGATGAGGATGGCGGCGAGGTGGAGTGCGGCCTGGTAGGCAATCGCGAGTTTGTCGGTTCGGGCGGCCAGGCCGCGCCACTGTTTGAGGCGGTTGATGCACCGTTCGACGGTGTTGCGCTGCTTGTAGGCATCCGCATCGAAGCCGGGCGGGCGCCCACCTTGGCGGCCCCGCCGCAGGCGATGGCCGATCTGGTCCGACGGCTGCGGGATGACCGCGCGGATCTGCCGGCGGCGCAGGTGACCGCGGATGGCGCGGGATGAGTAAGCGCGGTCGGCCAGGACCATGGTCGGACGGGTCCGGGGCCGGCCGAGGCCGGTTCTCGGCACCCTGATGCGGGCCATGACTGTCTCGAAGGCAGGGGCGTCACCGGCCTGGCCTGCGGTGATGGCCAGAGCCAGGGGTCGTGCATAGCCGTCTGCAGCCAGGTGGATCTTGGTGCTCAGCCCGCCACGGGAGCGTCCGAGTGCATGGTCGGCCGGCTCGTTGCGGCCTTCGGCCCCCTTTTGAGTGCTCCGGCGGCGTGCTGGTGGGCCCGAACAACGGTGGAGTCGACCGACACGGTCCAGCCGATGTCGTCGACGGCATCCGCTGCCGCGAGGACGGCGGCAAAGATCTTCTCCCACGTGCCGTCGACGGCCCATCTGATCAGCCGCTTGTGGGCGGTCTGGAACGAGCCGAGTTCCTCGGGGAGGTCCCGCCAGGGCGAGTTGGTGCGGTACTTCCAAGCGATGGCCTCGAGCGTGCGGCGGTGGTCGGCCCACCGCCGTCCGCGGACCGGATCGGCCGGCATCAGCGGCTCGATCCGATCCCACATCGCATCAGTGATCACTAACCGGACAGGCACATCCGATCAACTGATGAGCCCCCCAAAGAGACACGCTCTAGGTCATCGGACCGTTGGGCCCGCGCGAGCCGGGTTCGGCCGAGAGCGAGAGCGGGCTGAGCGAAAGGCGCCTGACGGGGAGAAATCCAGGTCAGGCGCCTTTTCGCACGCGTCTAGAAGAATCCCAGCTTCTTCGGTGAGTACGACACCAGGAGATTCTTCGTCTCCTGGTGGTACAGCAGCTGCACCCACGCTGACCTGTTGAAACGGTCGTTTGCGCAGCCATCTGGAGGGTGCTGGTCCGGAAATGGTCCGGATCTTGGTACGTGTCGGCCGGGACGGCAGGGATGGGGCGGGAGCGGGAACCCGTGGGAGGCCGGTGGTCGTCGCAGAGCCGTCCGGCGGGATAGAAGCGCGCGGGCGCCCCGCATGGCTGTACCCCTGCCCCGCACTCCCGGCTCGGGTGAGGATGCGGTCCATGGCGCAGGTTGTGCACGGTGATCCGCTCGAAATCGGCGGCAGGCCTTTCCCAGCGGTGTACGCGCCGGAGTTCGGGCGAAGATATTGGTTTGCCGCTGAACAGGTGATGGTGGTCGTCTGTGTGGTTTCCATCGCATTAGGGTCGGTATGGCGCCTGAGGGTGTCAGGGCTCGGGGGCCCGTGCAGGACCTCCTGTGCCTTGTCGTGACCGCTCGGACAGAAGGATGACGGCATGCCCGAATACGCACTTTCCGCCGAGGAGCTGTCGGCGGGCGCGCAGAAAGTGGACCAGTCCGCGCAGAACATCGAGGGCATGTACGCCCATCTGCACCGTTCAGTGTCGGGAATTGCAAGCCAGTGGCAAGGCGACGCTGCCAAGGCGTTCAACGGTCTGGCCGAGCGCATTCATGCGAACGGGCAGAAGATCCAGGGATCGCTCAAGACCGTCGCCGAGAACCTCAAGGCCGCGGGTGTGACGTACAGCAGGCAGGAGCAGGAAGGGGAGTCCGCCGGCTCCGGCATCGCCGGCCGCCTCGGCTGACACACACGCACCCGTCCACGAGAAGAACAGGGAACCGATGACCACCCGAGTCACCTTCGCGCAGCTGCAATCGACCCAGTCCGACGTACGGGGCACAGTCGGCAGGCTGCAGACCGAGCTCGACGACATGCAGACCCTCATCCAGAAGCTCGCCGGCAGCTACGAGGGCGAGTCCGTGCAGTCCTGGCAGGGAGTGCAAGAGGAATGGAACTCGGCGACGCAGGAACTGCGCGAGATCATCAACGCCACTCAGCAGGCCCTCGGGGCGGCGGTTGACAACTACCAGGCAGCGGAGAAGAAGAACGTCGGCATGTGGGGCTGACCGCCACACAAGTGGAGGGTTTGTGGGGTGTGCCGGGCCGGGTAGTTCGCAGGGCCAGGGGACCTTCGAGCCTACGAGGGGTGAGCAGTCGGATGCTCGTGACCGGGGAGAGGGCAGGGCTGTTACGGGCCCGGGCGGCGCTTGAGGGCTCGATGGGTCTGGTGATCACGATGGGGGCCCTGCACGCCGGCCACGCGGAGTTGATCCGGGCTGCCCGGGCGCGTTGTGCTCACGTGGTGGTGACGGCCTACGTCAACCCGCTGCAGTACGAGGACCCGGCGATCTATCCGTCCACGCCGGACGCGGACACCGCGTTGTGCCGGGCCCATGGAGTCGACCTGCTCTACGTGCCGGACACGTCCGAGGTGTACCGCGACGACGGTCCCCTGGTGCGTGTGGTGGCAGGGGAGCGGGGCGAGCACCTGGAGGCCGAGGGGAGGCCGGGGTACTTCGACGGCGTGCTGACCGTGATGCTGAAGATGACCAACCTGGTCCGCCCCGACGTGGTGTTCCTCGGCGAGAAGGATGTCCAGCAACTGGCCCTGTTCCGGCGCATGGTGTTCGACCTGGACGTCCCCGTCGAGGTCGTTGGCGTCCCGACGGTACGGGAGGCCGACGGGCTGGCGCTCTCCAGCCGCAACATCCGGTTGTCGCCCGCCGAGCGCACCGCCGCCCTTGCCCTGCCGCAGGCCTTGGCAGCCGGTGTCGAGGCTGCGGCGGACGGCGGCGTTCCCGGGGAGGTTCTGGCCGCCGCACACAAGTTCCTGGACGAGGCCGCCCGCGGCGACATCCCGGTCCATACCCTCTATCTGGAGCTGACCGGCCCCGAGCTGGAACCGGATCCCCGGTCCGGCGCCGCCTGGCTGCTGGCCGCCGTCCGCGTGGGTGCCACCCGCCTCATCGACGGGATGCCGCTGCACCTGGCCGCCCGGCCGTGACCGGCCGGGTTGCCAACTCGGCCTGAGAGAACGGAGAGGAGTGGACGGGTGCGGATCCTCATCACCGGTGCGTCCGGATTCCTGGGCGGCCTCCTCACCCGGGCCCTGCTCCACGCGCGCGCCTTCGATGGCCGGCCGATCACGAGCCTGCTGCTCGCCGACCGCGCGGCCCACCCCAGTGCCCCGGCCCTGGCCGACCCGCTCGTGGAATGCGTGCAGGGGGACCTCACCGATCGTCTCGACGAGCTCTTCGTCCGCCCGGTCGACGCCGTCTTCCACCTCGCGGCCGCCGTGTCCGCCCAGTGCGAAGCCGACTTCGAGCTGGGGATGCACGCCAACGTGGACACCACCCGCGCCCTGCTGGACGCCGCCCGCACCCAGCAGGCGGCCGGCGGGCCGGTGGCGAGGCTGGTGTTCAGCAGTAGCCTCGCCGTTTACGGCTCCGACCCGGCCGCACCCCTGCCGCCGGTGGTCAGCGAAGCGACGGTACCCAGCCCGCGCTCCAGCTACGGCACCCAGAAACTCGTCTGCGAACACCTCATCGCCGACTACACGCGCCGCGGCTATGTCGACGGACGCGTGGCCCGCCTGATGACCGTCGCCGTGCGCCCCGGCCCGCCCAACGCCGCCGCGTCCGGCTTCCTGTCCGCCATCGTCCGCGAGCCCCTCGCGGGCCGGTCGGCCACCTGCCCGGTCGACCCCGCCACGCGGGTGGCACTGGCCTCACCCCACGGCACCGTCCAGGGCCTGCTGCGCCTCGCCCAGGCTGAGCGCGGCACTGGTCGCGGTCGGCTGAACGGCCTGGCCCCCGTCAACCTGCCCGCCTTGAGCGTCACCGTCGCCGAGATGCTCACCACGCTCCGGGACATGGCGGGGGACGACGCGGTGGGCCTCGTGACCTTCGCCCCGGATCCCGCCGTCGAGGCGATCGTCGGATCCTGGCCCGCCGCGTTCGACCATCACCGCGCCGCCACGCTCGGGCTGCACCCGGACCCGGGCTTCCGGTCGCTCGTGGAGCGGTACGTGGCCGACCGTGCGAGCAGCGCCCCTCTGTAGGGGCGCAGGCCGTGATCGTCCATTTGGCGGCGAGTGATGTGGACATGGACGAGCACAGGGACGAGCTTCGTTGTCGCAGGCTGGGACGCCATCCCTCGGCGTCCCCGGGCCGTCGGGGCTGGAACGAGGATTGTGGTGAGTGATGTGCTGGCTCCTCCGGATGTCGTTCTGCCTTTCTGCCATGTGGAACGGACCGGCCCGGCCTCGGTGCGCCGGACGGTGGTCGTGCAGCCCGGGATGTGCGGTCCCCTGCAAAACCTGGTGGCGTGCGTGGGCGACTGGACGTGGCAGACCGTCAGCATGGTGTGCGGCCTGGACGTGTTCAACGCCCGTGACGCACGGGGCCTGCCGTCCTACCTTGCGTTCTACTACTACCGCCTCACTTCCGGTTCCCGCTTCCGCCCTCGCGATCTGACCTTCGGTGAACGCGTCGAGGTCGAATCCCGGGTCTTCCACAGTGGTCGCCTGTCCGTGGTGACGGTGCACCGGATCCGTCGGATCGCCGGAGAGAGACAGGCGCCGCTGCCCTTTGATGCGGACGAGCCGTACGGCCGGCCGCGCCCGGACTGCCTGTACGTCGAGAACCTCAATGTGTGGGTCGCGCGCTCCGATCCCCGCAGCAACGTCGCGCTCGTGCGCACGGCCCCGATCGGTTTCACCCCCGCACACCTGCCCGATGCGGACAGCCCTCGCGACCTGTGTGCACGCGCCCGCGACCTCGGCGCCTTTCCCGACCCCGAGCGCTCCCACTGGACCCGCTCGGCCCCCGACCTCGTGCTGGAACACCCCGTCGACGTCGTCCGCGACGTCAACGGCGTCGGCCTGCTCTACTTCGCCGCGTTCTTCCCCATCGCGGAGCGCGCCCAGCTCCACCAGTGGCGGGCCTCAGGCGGCAGCGACCGCGCTTTCCTCGACCGCACCCTCCTCGACGCCCGTATCTGCTACTTCGGCAACGCCGACCTGGACGCCACCCTTGCCCTCGCCCTGAGCACCTCGCACGATCCCGACGATCCGGCTCATCAGAAGAGCGACCTCGCCATCAGCGACGCCGGCACCGGTCGCACCATCGCCGTCGCGGCCTTCCGTCACCGCGATCCCGCGCGCGACGCCCGCACCCGGCGCATTGCTGCATACGAATGAACGCTGCCCTCTTCGTTTTAGAAAGGGATTCTGCGAGGGGTGGCGGGCGTGGTAGGAGTGATGCGCGTCCTCACCGGAAATACCGGAGAGGGTTGTCGAAAGTAGCGGGTGGGTTTTCATGGCTTCTCGGATCGTCGAGGAATTCACTGAGGAGCGGCTGAAGGATCTCCTTCGGTCGCATTTTCAGATCGATCCTACGAAGGTGGACGAGTCCGTCAGGTTTTCGGATCTGGAGCTCGATTCGATTGCCGTCATGGAATTGATCGTGGTGATCGAAGAGCAGACCGGAATCGATGTCCAGGAAAGCCTCCTGGAGCAGATGACCCTAGACACCACCCTCGCCGAGGCGGTCGCGGCCGTGGACCAGGTGCTGCGCACGACCGGAACCGCAGCGAAGACCGACGCGTGAACCGCCACGCGGTGGCCGTCACCGGGCTGGGAATGGTCACGCCCGCCGGCGTCGGTGTCGGCGCCACCTGGGGCCGCCTCTGCGGCGGCGTCCCCACCGCCGCCCACGACCCGGCGATGGACGGGCTGCCGGTGACGATCTCCTGCCGGGTGGACGATGACGACCTCGCGGCCGCCCTGGAACCCGGCCTGGCCTGGCGCACCGACCGGTTCATCCGCTTCGCGCACGCAGCGGCCAAGGAAGCCGTCGCCGACGCCGGGCTGGACTGCGCGCTGTGGGACGGCAGCCGGGTCGCCGTGGTGATCGGTACCGGGGGATCGAGTCACGACACCACCATCAAGGCCTGCCAGATCCTGGAGAAGGGCCGCCTCCTGGCGCTGTCGCCCACGACCCTGCCCCGCAGCCTGCCGAACATGGCCGCCGGCGAGGTCGGAACCATGCTCGGGGCGCTGGGCCCCACCCTGGGCATCACCACCGCCTGCGCGTCCGGTGCCAGCGCCATCGGCATCGCGAGCCTGTTGATCCAGTCCGGCGCGTGCGACATCGCCGTGGCCGGCGGGGCCGACTCCGGCTGCAACCGACTGGGATCGGCGCTCTTCTGGCGCATGGGCGCACTGTCCACGCGCATGCACGACCCGGCCGGAGCGTCCCGTCCCTTCGACTCCGAACGCGACGGCTTCGTCCTGTCCGAGGGCGCCGGCGTCCTCGTCCTCGAAAGGACCGAGCACGCCCGGGCCCGGCGGGCCCGGGAGTACGCCCGGCTCACCGGCTACGGCTTCTCGGGGGACGCCCACAACCCGACGGCTCCCCACCCCGAAGGCGACGGCGCGGTCCTGGCCATGAACGCGGCGCTGAACGGCGCCGGACTCGCCGCGCGCGACGTGGACCATGTCAACGCCCATGGCAGCGCCACGCGGATGAACGACATCGCGGAAGCCACGGCACTGCGCCGGGTCTTCGACACCCCGCCTCCCGTGACCGCGGCCAAGGGCGTCCTGGGGCATCTGCTCGGCGGCGCCGGGGCGGTGGAAGCCGCCTGCTCGGTGCTCTCCCTGCACCATCAGCTCATCCCACCCACCGCCAACCTCGACCGGATGGACCCGGAGATCGACCTCGACGTCGTCGCCAAGGTTCCGCGGCCCGCCCGGCTGGAGACGGTGCTCTCCAATTCCTTCGGTTTCGGCGGCCAGAACGCGGCTCTCGTGTTCCAGTGCCCCTGACATCGGCCGACGTATCAGGAGCCCGCGTGATGCCTCTCCCTCTCGATCACCTGGTGGAGCTGGAGCCGACCGTGGCGAGGCTTCTGGACCGCCACCTGGCGACCGCGACGGAGTGGTTCCCCCACGCCTACGTCCCCTGGAGCCGAGCCTCCGACTTCGACGGTCCGCTCGACGGAACCCCGTGGGAGGCCGACCAGTCCGGCCTCCCGGAGGTCGTGGCGGACGCGCTGACCGTCAACCTGCTCACCGAGGACAACCTGCCGAGCTACCACTTCGAGATCGCCACCCAGTTCGGCCGTGACGGCGCGTGGGGCTCCTGGGTGCACCGCTGGACGGCCGAGGAGGACCGCCACGCCCACGCGCTGCGAGGCTACCTGCACGCCCGCCGTGCCGTGGACCCCGTGGCCCTGGAACGCCAGCGCATGCGGCACGTGTCCACCGGCTATACCAGCGGCCACGCATCTCTGCTGCACGGCCTGGCCTACGTCACCGTCCAGGAACTGGCCACCCGCGAGGCTCACCGCAACACCGGAATGGCCTGCGCCGATCCGGTGGCCCGTCAGCTGACGGCACGGATCGCCGCCGACGAGAACCTCCACATGATCTTCTATCGCGACGTGTACACCGCCGCGTTGGAACTGGACCCCGACGGCGCGGTCTGCGCCCTCGCCGACGTCATCTGCTCCTTCGAGTGGCCGAGTACCACCATCGCCGGGTACCGACAGCGCGCCATGCGCATCGCCGCTTTCGGCATCTATGACCTCGACATCCACCGGCGCCACGTGCTGCAACCACTGCTGCGTGCCCTGGGAGTGACGACCCGCTCGGGTCTCGGCCCCGCTGGCGAGCACGCCCTCGACCGCATCGGCCGCCATCTCGACGACCTGCGGACCAGGGCCGAACGCTCCAGTCGGCTGTTCGACCGGATGAGGGCGGCAGCCCCCGCTGCCCTGATCCCTCGTGCGGACTCATCCACCTCGTACGACGAGAGAGGCGGCCCGTGAACACCCGGACCGGCCCACGCACCCGCACCGGTGCCACTGCTGCGGACATTCAGGCCCACTACGACATCGGCAAGGAGTTCTATGCCCTGTGGCTCGACCCCGGCCTGACGTACTCCTGCGCCCTGTGGGACGGCATCACGGGCCCGCCCGGGAACACGGACCTGCTGGCGAAGGCGCAGCACGCCAAGCTGCGGTACCACCTCGAGCAGGCGGGCGTCACGGCGGGCGGCCGGCTGCTGGACATCGGCTGCGGCTGGGGCAGCCTGCTGAGGACGGCCACCGAGGAGGTGGGTGTCCGGCAGGCCTTCGGCCTCACCCTCAGCGCCGACCAGTACGCCCACGTCCGCTCGCTCGGGCTGTCCGGAGCGGACGTCGAAGTCCAGGACTGGCGTGACCACGAGCCGGCAGAGCCGTACGACGGTATCGTCTCGATCGGCGCGTTCGAGCACTTCACCCATCAGGACATGTCCCGCGACGAGCGGATCGGGGCCTACCGCGCCTTCTTCGCGCGCTGCGCCGGATGGCTGCCGCCGCTCGGCCGGCTCAGCCTCCAGACCATCGCGCTCACCGACCACGCCGCACACGACACGTCGGTTCCCGACTTCTTCGCACGCGAAATCTTCCCCGGCTCAGGGCTGCCGTGTTTGTCGGAGATCGCCACCGCCTGCGAGCCGTACTTCACGATCAGCAGGCTGCGTGAGGACGGCGCGGACTACGCCCGCACCCTACGCGGCTGGTCCTCCCGGCTGTTCCGGGCCCGCAAGGAGGCGGAGCTGCTCGTCGGCGCCGACGCCTACCTGCGGTACCGCACCTATTTGCGGGCCAGTGAGATCGTCTTCATGCGCCAGGCCTCGACGCTCTACCGCATCACACTGCGGCGCCGGTCCGAACGGCGAGGTCCCGGAGGGTCGTCAGGAGGCCAGGCGTTCCCCCAGTGACAGGAGGAACTTCCGGCGGTGCGGATCGGTGTTCTCAAGAGACAGCAGGAGGTAGAGACTGACCTCGTCGTGGTGGGGATCGTAGGCGAACTCACTGCACACCCACGTGCCGGCGAGCAGGAATCCGCGGAGTTTGGGAGGTACCGGAAGTCCAGGGCGGCGGTCGCCGGCCGGGGGCTCCCAGTGGGTGCGAGGGCGTACGTGGTAGCGGTCGGGGGCGATGTGACCGCCGGCCACCACGTGGTCCCAGCAGGCCCCGGCCAGGGCGCCGCCATCGAACAGGGGGAAGGTCATGCGCCCTGAGAGCCAGGCATGGCGGCCGCGCGTCATGTACCGGATCGTTCCCGCCCACAGCATGGCGATCACAGGACCGGTGCGATGGTCCGGGTGAACGCACACCCGCGTGAGTTCCACGAGCGAGGGCCTCAGGGCGTGGTGCGGACCCAGGTCGAACAGGGCTGCTGAGCTCAGGTCGCCGGCCCGCGCCGCACCCTCGGGTGGCAGGAGGCGGTATGTGCCCACGATCTCGCCGGTATCGGCGCGGCGCGCGACGAGGTGGTCGCAGTACCGGTCGTATCCGTCCACCTCGCGGCCCTGTTCCGCGTGATAGGGGGACCTGAGTTCCTCGTTGAAGACCCGGTAGCGGAGTTTCTGGGCTTCGCGGATCGTATTTTCGTCACGAGCGACAGAGATGGTGTAGCGCTGTTCTCCCGCTTTTGTGGCGGCGGATGCGGTAGATGTGCTCATGGCGTTCCTTGCGGAGGATTCGAAAATGCGGAGGGTGCGTCGACGATATGACAGGCCCGTCCACCCTATCCCTGTGTGACTTTCCGGAGGTGTTCCCCCGTGCTCGCGGCGAAGTGGATTCCTGGAAATCCGTGGAGGGTCATCGCGCTGGTCGCAGTGCTGGGGCTGGCCCTGTTTCCTGTGGTGGTCGGCTGTTTCGCTCGTTTGACTCCGTCGGGGTTCACCGCCACCGGGACGGAGGCGGACCGGGCCGGTCAGGTGATTGAGCAGGAATTCGACGAGCCCTCCGCCGATCTGGTCTTTCTGGTGTCGGGCCACACGTCCATGGCGGGCGGTGAAGCGGCCGACGTGGGCCGCGCACTTGCCGATTCCGTGGCCGGGCAGCCGGGGGTGGCACGGGTGTGGAGCTACTGGGACACGGCGAGCCCCGCTTTGCTGTCCGCCGATGAGCGGGACGCGCTGATCGGTGTCGAGCTGAGTGGAAGGGGAGCCCAAGCCGTCGACATGGCGCAGCGAATCGTCCCGGATCTCGTCGGACGGCACGGGGACATCACCGTGGCCGCGGCCGGTCCCGTGTGGAGCAGTGCGGAAGCGGTCCGGCTGAGCCGGGAGGACCTACGCGCTGCGGAGCTCGCGGCCGCGCCTTTCGTGCTGCTCATCCTGATGCTGGCCCTGCGCTCCGTCGCCCTGGCCCTGTTGCCCATGGCGATCGGGGTCGTCTCCGTCGCAGCGACGCTGACCGTGCTGCACGCGCTGACATGGGTCATGCCCGTTTCCGTGTTCGCCGTGAATGTGACGGCGGCCCTGGGGTTCGGTCTTTCCGTGGACTACGGCCTGCTGATCACGATGCGCTGCCGTGAGGAAATGGCACGGGGGGAAGCGGTAGGGGAGGCGGTCGCCACCGCGGTGCGATTGGCCGGGCGCGCCGTGCTGTTCTCCGCCGCCACGGTCGTCGCCTGTCTGGCGGCACTGCTGGTCTTTCCGGTGCCGTTCCTGCGTTCACTGGCCGCCGGCGGCATCGCTGTGGTGGCGTTCGCCGCACTGACCGCGGTCCTCATCTTTCCCGTGCTGCTGCGATTCGCCTTGCCTCATGCGGCGCGGCTCGACCGGCGTCTGTCGGATCGGGTGCGCCGGATGCTGCGGCTCCCGAAGACGAAGGGTCCGGACACGCGGGATGGGGTCCCGGCCGTACCCGGATACAGCAGGGCGTGGGCCTGGGTGGGAAACGCTGCCACGCGGCGCCCCGTTCTGCTCGGTGCGTCGGCGGCAGTGCTCCTGCTGTTCTGTGCGATGCCTCTGAGCAGAGCCCAGTTCGGCATCGCCGACGAACGCGTCCTGCCCGAGTCCACGCAGGTACGACAGACCGGTGAGCGCGTGCACAGGGAGTTTCCGGACGCTTCCGGGGACAGGCTGTCCGTCGTGCTGAGTGTGGCCGATCCCCGGGCCGCGAGGGTGACCACAGAGGTGGACCACTACGCCCGGAAGGTGTCGACGCTCACCAACGTGGCCGGGGTGGACGCGGTCACCGGCTCCTATCGTGGCGGCAGCCGCATCACCCCGCCGCATCCAGCACATCAGCGGCTCGCTGGCGAGGGGGCGTTGCTCGTGAACGTCCGAATGCCCGCAGGTACGCAACCTCCGGCATCCGAGCGCCTGCTGGACAAGGTCCGTGCCGTCCCCGCCTTCGCGCCGCGGATGATCGGAGGAACCGCCGCCCGGGTGGCGGACACGAAGAGGGAGCTCACCAGCAGGGTTTCTATCGCTGCTCTGATGGCCGGGTCGAGCGCGCTGCTGGTGGTCATGTCCTTCACAGGGGGGCTGTTCGTCTCATGCAAGACGGTTGCCCTGGCCGTCCTCAGCCTGAGCGCCGGCGTCGGCTGCCTGGTTCCTCTCTTTCAGGATGGGCGCGTGGGAATGGGCGGCTACACGGTCACCGGGCAACTCGAAATCAGCATGCTTCTGTTGATGGTGTGCATCGCCCTCGGCCTGTCCGTGGACTACGAGGTGTTCCTGCTGGCGCGCATCAAGGAGCGGTACGCCTCAACGGGGGACAGCCGCTCCTCGATCGTCTACGGAATGGCCCGTACCGGACGTGTGATCAGCGCCTCCTCCTTGGTGGTCGTCGCGACGATGAGTGCACTGGCCATGTCCCGCGTCACCTCGCTCAGGCTGCTGGGGACCGGCCTGGCGCTGACCGTCCTTCTGGACGCCACGTTGGTCCGCGCGTTGCTGGTGCCGGCTGCCATGCAGCTGGCGGGACGGGCGAATTGGTGGATGCCGCAGTGGTCACGCCGCATCGACGCCGGATCGGAACCGGCAGTGATGCAATGAAGGTGTCCTGGGTGGTGCTTGGAGCGAGTCGAAGCGAAGGCGCCTGCCCCGGGCAAAAGCCCAGGTCAGACGCCTTTTCTCGTGCCTCTAGAAGAAGCCGAGCTTCTTTGGGGAGTACGAGACGAGGAGGTTCTTCGTCTGCTGGTAGTGCTCCAGCATCATCTTGTGCGTCTCGCGGCCGATCCCGGACTGCTTGTAGCCGCCGAACGCCGCGTGCGCGGGGTAGGCGTGGTAGCAGTTGGTCCACACCCGGCCCGCCTGGATGGCGCGGCCCGCCCGGTACGCGGTGTTGATGTCCCGGGTCCACACGCCCGCGCCCAGGCCGTACAGCGTGTCGTTGGCCGTCTTGATCGCGTCGTCGAAGCCGTCGAAGGAGGCCACCGAGACGACCGGGCCGAAGATCTCCTCCTGGAAGATCCGCATACGGTTGTCGCCCTCGAAGATGGTCGGCTGGACGTAGTAGCCGCCCTTCAACTCACCTTCGTGTTCGACGCGTTCACCGCCGATGAGGATCTTCGCGCCTTCCTGGCGGCCGATGTCCAGGTAGGAAAGGATCTTCTCCAGCTGGTCGTTGGAGGCCTGGGCGCCGATCATGGTGTCGGTGTCCAGCGGGTGGCCGGGCTTGATGAGCCGGGTGCGTTCGACCGCCGCTTCCATGAAATCCGCGTAGTGCCCGCGCTGGACCAGTGCCCGGGACGGGCAGGTGCAGACCTCGCCCTGGTTGAGGGCGAACATCGTGAAGCCTTCGAGTGCCTTGTCGCGGAAGTCGTCGTCGTGTGCCCACACGTCGTCGAAGAAGATGTTCGGCGACTTCCCGCCGAGTTCGAGGGTGACCGGCTTGATGTTCTCCGAGGCGTACTGCATGATCAGCCGCCCGGTGGTGGTCTCCCCGGTGAACGCGACCTTCGCCACGCGCGGGCTCGACGCCAGCGGCTTGCCCGCCTCCACCCCGAAGCCGTTGACGATGTTCACCACTCCCGGCGGCAGCAGGTCCGCGATCAGACTCATCCAGTAATGGATGGAGGCCGGGGTCTGCTCGGCCGGTTTGATGACGACCGCGTTCCCGGCGGCCAGGGCCGGGGCCAGCTTCCAAGTGGCCATCAGGATCGGGAAGTTCCAGGGGATGATCTGCGCGACCACCCCGAGCGGCTCGTGGAAGTGATACGCCACCGTGTCGTCGTCGATCTCCCCCAGGGACCCCTCCTGCGCCCGGATCGCCCCCGCGAAGTAGCGGAAGTGGTCGATCGCGAGCGGGATGTCGGCCGCCAGCGTCTCCCGCACCGGCTTGCCGTTCTCCCAGCTCTCCGCCACCGCCAGCGGCTCCAGGTTCGCCTCCATCCGCTCGGCGATCTTCAGCAGGATGTCCGCGCGCTCCGCCACCGACGTACGAGCCCACCCCGGCGCCGCCTCGTGGGCCGCGTCCAGCGCCCGCTCGACGTCCTCCGCGGTACCGCGCGCGATCTCCGTGAACGGCTGTCCGTTGACCGGCGACGGATTCTCGAAGTACTGCCCGCGCGCCGGCGGGACGTAGGTGCCGCCGATGAAGTGGTCATACCGCGCCTGGTAGGAGACGATCGCGCCCTCGGTGCCCGGCGCCGCGTAACGAGTCATCCTGGTCTGCCTTCCGGTGCAGCGCTGCCCGCCGTTGGGCAGCTCTCCGCGTGAGGCTAGGCACGAGGACGTTGCAAGTACGTTGCACCGCGGCTCCGCGCGACTGCCCGGCCGCCCGGTGCCGCGAGTTCCGCCTCCAGCGCGGCGAGCCGGGCGAGTATCGGGGCCGTCGGACGCACCGCCGCGAGTGCCCGCCACACCTCGGTGTCGTCCTCGCCCCAGGGCGCGTGCGCCCAGTCCGCCAACAGGTCCGGGTCGCCGTGCGCGATCAGCGCCGCGCGCAGGCCGCCGGCTAGCCGCTCCCGCAGCCGGACGACCGCCGGGGCCTGCGAGCCGGGCAGCAGGGGGCCGGCGTACGCCTCCACCGCCGCGGCGAGCGCACCGCTCTCCAGCCGCCGCTCGACCACGGTGGCGTCCGACTCCATCCCGGCCGACAGCCGGTACGGCCGCGAGGCGAGCACTCCTTGCCCCAACAGCCTGCGCAGCCGCGCCAGTTCGGCCCGGAGCGTCACCGGGGTCACCGACTCGTCCGCGTACAGCGCGCACAGCAGCTCGTCTCCGCTCAGGCCCTCGGGGTGCCGGGACAGCAGCACGAGGATCTCGCTGTGCCGCCGGCTGAGCCTGATCCGCCGTCCACCCGCGACGAGTTCGGCCTCGTCCCGCCCGAGCGCGCTCAGCAGGGGCGCCTCCTGGGGGCACGGTGGGGCGAGCAGGGCGAGCTGTGCCTCGGCGGCCCGAGCCACGGCCTGCACGAAACCCAGGCTGTGCGGATGGGCGAGCCCGTTCCCGCCGGTGATGTCCACGGCCCCCAGGACCCGTCCGGTGCGGGGATCGTGCACCGGAGCGGCGGCGCACGTCCACGGCTGCACCCGCCGTATGAAGTGCTCCGCGGCGAACACCTGCACAGGCCGGTCCACGGCGACGGCGGTGCCCGGCGCGTTGGTGCCGACCGCGCTCTCCGACCAGCGTGCCCCGGGCACGAAGTTCATCCTGTCCGCGCGGCGCCGGGTCGCCGCGTGCCCCTCCACCCACAGCAGCCTGCCGTGCGCGTCGCACACCGCCAGCAGATGCTCGCCATCAGCCGCGAACGTGCCCAGCAGCTCACGGAACAGGGGCATCACCCGGGTCAGCGGATGCTCCGCACGGTAGGCGCCGAGGTCATCGTCGGTCAGCTCCACCGGGGCGGTGCCGTCCGGCCCGACACCCGCCCGCGCGCTGCGCCGCCACGACTCCGCCACCACCGACCGCACCGGGCGCGGCACCGTACCCGCCCTGGTGAACGTCTCGTGCGCCCGGCGCAGCACCCGGACACGCTCGGTGGGGTCGGCCCCCGGTTCCAGGGCAACCCGCGGATCGCTCAACTCGGCCTCCCCGGACGGTGAATCGGTGGTGTTACGGCGTACTACGGTGGTGTTGAGGCGTACTGCGGAGGGTGGCACTGGACGCGGTGCCTGTCGTGCGGACGTGGGCGGAACAGTGCGCGGTGGTGCGCGCGGTGGTGCGCTCGGTACGACGGCTCGGC
This sequence comes from Streptomyces sp. NPDC015171, assembly GCF_043079545.1. Classification (NCBI taxonomy): domain Bacteria; kingdom Bacillati; phylum Actinomycetota; class Actinomycetes; order Kitasatosporales; family Streptomycetaceae; genus Streptomyces; species Streptomyces sp. NPDC015171. The sequence continues at coordinate 309,144 of NZ_JBIBUO010000012.1, read as the reverse complement.
CAGTGCCGCCGCAGGGCTCGCTCGGTGGTCCGCGGCAGGGCTCGGTGGTGCCGCGGTGGCTCGGACCATCGTCACCCCGTGTGTTCGCGCGGACAACCGGTGCGACGGCGGTCGGTCCCCTCGCTAGGCGAAGTTGACCAGTCTGATGTAGCGCACCCAGTCCCAGCCGGGCCCCGGATCCGTGTGATCGGTGCCGGGTACCTGGTAGTGGCCGATGATGTGCTCTCTGTCCCGTGGGATGGCGTACTTGGCGCAGATGGCAGCGGTGAGCTTCGCCGACTGCTCGTAGAGGGCGTTGGTGAAGTAGCCGGGCTGATCCACCCACCCCTCGTGCTCGATGCCGATGCTGCGCGTGTTGTAGCTCCAGTTGCCCGCGTGCCAGGCGATGTCGGCTTCGTGTACGCACTGGGCGACGTGCCCGTCAGCCGAGCGGACCAGATAGTGGGCGGACACCTTCTTCTGCGGATCGCCGAAGATCGTCAAGGTGTTGGCGTACGTCTCCTGCGTGACGTGGATGATCACACGGTCGACGGTGTACTCACTGGGGCGGTCGGACGCCGTGTAGTTGGAGGTGCTCGCCGGCCGCCATTCGGCGGGCGGGTAGTCGCCGCTCGCGGCATACGCGCCGGCACGCGGGTCGGGGAGCAGGGCGTAGGGGACGACGGCGAGTGCCGCGCCCTTCAGCAGCCGGCGTCGGCTGAGCCGCGGTTCGGCTCGGTTCACTGCCATGGCGGAGGCCTTTCAGGAGGTCTGGGGGATGCCTTCGGGATGACCCGGGGCGGCTTCGGGAGCCCTTTCGGGAGCCGGGTGTACGGGAGTGGGGTGTACGGGGAGCCGGGTGTACGGGGAGTGGGGTGTACCGGGAGTGGGGTCTACCGGGAGTAGTGCGGTGTTCGGCGGAGTCGGGCGGAACCGGGAGCAGGAGGGGAATCGGGGGTGGGCGGAGTCGGAAGCCGGGAGCAGGAGGGGAATCGGCGGCCGGGCGGAAGGGGGAGTACGACGGAGTCGGATGGCCCGGACACGTCAGCGGCGCAGGGCCTCCGCTGTCTCGCGCAGCCGCGCGTGCACGCCGCGATACGTCTCCCGCACGGGCAGCCACTCCTTGCGGAGCTTGGCCACGCACGTGTAGTTGGTGTCGCAGACGTTGGCCAACGGCGATTCGACTGCCTGGGTCGCGAATTGGTACGCGTCGAGCTCACTGAACCCGTAGTCGCGCACAAGCCACTGCACCAGGTCGAGCTGCGATATCCGGAACGCGTCCTCCAGCGGACGGGCGGAGCCGGTCGAGATGATGTGCGTGTCCGACTCCAGCCGGGGCCACGGGGTGGCGACGTCCTTGAGGAGCTCCACGACCACCATCGTGTTCATCGCGCACTCCACGGCCACGCCGCAGGTCTCGCCCTCGCCCTGCCGGGCATGCCCGTCGCCGAGGCTGAGCAGGGCACCCTCGACATTGACGCCCAGATAGCAGGTGACGCCGGCCCGCATCTCGGGGGTGTCCATGTTCCCGCCGTGGGCGTCCGGCACCAGCGCCGAGCGCACCTCCAGATTGGCGGGCGCCACACCCACCGTGCCGTGCATGGGGTCCAGGGGCAGCTCCGCCCGGATGTCGCTGTCCCGCGCCTGGAACAGAGCGGTCCTCCGGGTCCGGTCCAGCTGCCAGATCCAGACCCGCTCCGGCAGGGGTGGCTGCAGCGTGGCCGTGGTGTGGGTGGAGGTGAGCGCGCCGAAGAGGGGGACCGACGTGGACGCCGCCCAGTCGCGGGCCGGTTCGACCGACACGAAGTGCACGGCCACGGTGTCGCCGGGCTCGGCGCCCTCGATGTGGAAGGGACCGGTCTGCGGATTGAGATAGGGGAACTCGCAGACCTCGGACACGAGGTCCTTCTCGGAGCGGACCCGGCCGGCGAAGCAGTCCTCGGTATACAGGTCGAGCACCGTACCGGGTGCGATCCGCGCCAGGGGCGCCGCGCCGCCGAACGTCCAGGCGTACTGGTCGGGTTCGGGTCGCACGGTGAGGATCCGGGGGTCGGCCATGATGGCATGGCTCCCTTCTGAAGGGCGGTTGTCGGGCCGGTGCACGAGGCGGGGGGCGTTCCCGGGCCGCCATATGACCGGTGGTCAGCGCGGTACGGCCCGGTCCTGCCGGTCCGCACCGGGGTCGTGGATGTCGAGGTGCACGCGCGCGGTCTCGGCTATGCGCTCGGGGTGGCGGCGCAGGAGCAGGAGCAGCACCAGGACGCCGACCGCCAGCCATGCGCCCACGACCGGACCGGCGTAGGACACCGGTGGGGTCAACTCCGTCACGAAGTCGAACACCGGGAGGCCGGCGGCCGTCAGCAGGGCGGGAACGAACGCGGCGCTGCCCAGCACCGGGAACAGCAGGTGCCGTACCGGCTTGAGGGCGGCGCGGCCGGACCGCAGGAAATGGCCGGCGCAGGAGAGGTTCACGACGATGTAGACACCGACCACGACCGTGACGATCACCGTGGCGAGCAGCACGTACGCGGTCACGGGGCCGTACGCGAAGCCGAGCCCGAGCACCGCCCCGATCGCCACGACGGTCTGCACGACGATGCCCGCGACGGGGGAGCGGCGCCGGGGATGGAGCGTGGCGAGCAGGCCGGGCAGGACCCGGATACGGGCCAGAGCGTAGGCCGTGCGGGTCGAGACGTTCGCGCACGCGTTGGCGTTGGCGATCGTGGAGTTCACCACCGCGAGGAACACCAGCAGCCAGAACAGGCCGAACGAGGCCCGTGCCACGCCCTCCCAGGACGCCTCGCCCGTCGCGCCGAACTTCGTGAAGCGGTCGGGGCCGAAGTAGACGGTCATCGCGTACGTCGTGAGCACGTAGAACAGCCCGATGCCCAGGGCCGCTCCGAGGACGGCGCGGTGCATCGTCCGCCGGGGATCGCGCGTCTCCTCGGCGAGCGGCGCCGCGGCCTCGAACCCCGCGAACGCCAGCACCGTGTACACGGAGCCGGCGAACACCCCGGCGGCGCCGCCATATCCGTCGGCGGTGTGGGAGGTACCGAACACCGACAGGGTGTTGGCGCTGCCGGCCTTGCCGATGAGCAGGACCGCGAACACCAGAAGGACGAGGATCTCGAAGACGCCGAGGGCCGTACCGAAGCGGGCCGAGGCGCGGACGCCGAGATAGCCGGCGACGGCGATCACCACGGCCCCGGCGAGCGCCCACGGCCACCACAGGTCCGCCGGATATCCGGACCACTCGGCGTGCAGTGTGCCCGCCACCGTGAAGCCCAGTTGCAGCAGCAACAGCGGGGGCACCAGCATCTCCACGAAGACGTAGGCCCAGCCGACGAGGAAGCCGACCGCCGGGTGCAGGCCACGCGCCGCGTAAGTCGCCACCGAGCCGGCCGCCGGCAGTTCCCGGGCCAGCTCGGCCACGCACGAGGCGGTGAGCAGGCAGGCCACCAGGGCGATCAGTACGGCCAGCGGAAGGCTGCCGCCCGCGAAGGCCGCGCCGGAGGGGATCGACGCGGCCACCGCGGCGGCCGGTGCCATCGCCGTGATGCTCTGGAAGAGCACCTCACGTAATCCGATGGCATCGCGCCGCAAGGCTCCGATCGGCTCCTGATGCATGTGTCCCCCTGATACGTGTCAGTCCGCTGCCACCTGCCGCAAGCACGCATTCCCTTGTCGCGAGCGTCCGTACGATCATGACGGCCAATCAGGTGAGGTGCAGAGCAACGTCCATGACGGCCTGTCGGCGACCTTCTCGCGTGAATCACGGTACGGCGCGGGCCGGTTGGGCAGAAGGGCAAGCCGCGGTTCCGTGGACAAGTCGTGGCTTGTGGATAACTCGCTCACCCGACCGGGGGATATCCGGGCCGTGCCCGGGCACCGGCGGCCCGCGGGGCGCCGGCGCTCGCGGACGGCGTCAGAACCGTTCCGCCACCACCGCGGGGTCGTCCAGCACGGCCCGGACGACCGAGTGCGCGGCGCCCAGCAACGGTCCCTGCGGACCCAGCCGGGAGACCGTCACCGGGCAGGCCGCGCCCGACGTTCGGCCCGTCAGCTCCGCCTCCAGCGCGGGCAGCAGCCAGGGTGCGAGGCCGGCCAGGGCCCCGCCCAGCACCACCGTCTCGGGATCGAGCAGGTTCACCGCGCCGGTCAGGGCGATGCCCAGCGCCGTGCCCGCCTCCCGCAAAGCGGCTCGCACCTCCTCGTCGCCCGCCTCGGCGCGTTCCGCGAGCAGGACCGCCAGATCCTCCCGCGGCTCCAGCCCGGCAGCGCGCAGCACCGCCTCCTCGCCCGCGTACTGCTCCAGGCACCCCCGGCCGCCGCACGGGCACGGAGGGCCGTCCGGCCGCACGGGCACATGACCCAGCTCGCCGGCGAATCCCCGGGTTCCGCGCAGCAGCCGGCCGTCCACGACGACCGCGGCACCGATGCCGATCTCGGCCGAGACGTGCAGGAAGTCACCGGGGGCACCGGAGCCGAGCCACAGCTCGGCCAAGGCGCCGAAGTTGGCCTCGTTGTCCACGGTCAGCGGCCCGCTGTCGGGCAGCAGGGGGCCGAGGTCGGTGTCGTGCCAGTCGAGATTCGGGGCCCGTACGACCGTCCGTCCGTCCCTGGCCACCAGTCCGGGCACGGCGACCGCGAGACCGGCCGGCCACAGCTGCGCCCGCTCCGCCTCCCCGACGACGCGTCGGATCAGCACCGTGAGTTCCTCGATCACGGCCTCGGGTGCCCGGCCCCGGTTGGCGCCGTGCCGTACGGCACGCGCGCGGACCTCGCCGCGCAGATCGACCGCGCACACCGCGAGGTGGTCGACGCCGATCTCCGCCCCGAGACCGGCCGGACCCCGGCCGCTCACCGCGAGCGCCGACCCGGGACGGCCCACCCGGCCGGGCCGCTCGGGCCCCAGCTCCTCCAGGAGCCCCCAGCGGATCAGCTCGTCCACGAGCGTCGACACCGCCGCCCTGGTCAGGCCGATCCGCGAGGCGACCGCCGCCCGGGACAGCGAGCCCTCGGCGCTGACGGCGTGCATCACCCGGGCGAGGTTGCGCCGTCGCATGCCCTGCTGGGTGTCCGGCAGGGCGGGCCCGGCGCCCGGCGTGCGTGCCTCGTGCCGCGATGCGGTCATGCCTCCGTCAATCCTCGGTGTCCGCCGCCCGGCCGTGCGCGGGCGGCTTGCTCACTGGGTCCGTGCCCCTCGCTCCAGCAGCGGGGCCGCGTCGGAGAGTACCCCGGTGATCCGGTCCAGCGCCGCGCCGTCCCGCTCGACGGCGTCCAGCACCGGGCCCGCAGCCGTGTTCCAGCGGCGGGCCACCGCCGCCGGATCCTCGCCGGTCAGCAGGCCGGCCGCCTGCGCCGCCGCACCCAGCGCCACCAGTTCCCCGGCCTGCGGGACCTGGACGGGCCGCCCGGAGAGCCGTCGTACGGTCTGCTGCCAGGCCGTCCCCCGGGCGCCGCCGCCGATCAGGAGAAGGGGGGTGGTGCGGTCCGCGTCCGCGTCGAGGACCAGATCGAGGGCACCGAGCAGGACGTGCACCGCGCCGTCGTAGGCCGCCTGCAACAGCTGGCCCGCTGTCGTGTCGTGGCGCAGCCCGGTCAGCAGTCCGGAGGCGTGCGGCAGATTCGGGGTGCGCTCACCGTCGAGATACGGCAGCAGGGTCACGGAGCCGCCGGCTTCCACAGCCTCGCGGTCCAGGCCCAGCAGTGCCGCGACGCGATCCACCGCAAGGGTGCAGTTCAGCGTGCAGGCCAGCGGCAGCCAGTCCCCATGGGCGTCGGCGAAGCCCGCGACCGTGCCGGTCGGATCGGTGGGACGGTGCCTGGAGACGGCGTAGACCGTGCCGGACGTGCCGAGGCTCAGCACCGGGGCGCCGGGCCGCAGGCCCAGGCCGAGCGCCGCCGCCGCGTTGTCGCCGGTGCCGGGGGCCACCAGGGTGCCCTTGGAGAACGGCAGGTCATGGCTGTCGCGCACGGTGCCGGCCACCTCGCCGGGGCGCACCACGCGGGGCAGCAGCGCCCGGTCGAGACCGATGTGCGCGAGGATCTCCTCGTCGTACGACTCCGTCGCCGACGCCCACCAGCCGGTGCCCGAGGCGTCGCCGCGGTCGGTCGTGCCCTGCCCGGTCAGCCGCTCGGTCAGGTAGTCGTGCGGGAGCCGGACCGCTCGGGTCGCGCGCGCCGCCTCCGGCTCGTGCTCGGCGAGCCACGCCCACTTGGTGACCGTGAAGGACGCGCCGGGCACGCTGCCGACGCGCTCCGCCCAGGCCTTCGGTCCGCCCAGCTCCGCCACGAGCCGGCCGGCCTGAGGGGCCGAGCGGACATCGTTCCACAGCAGCGCCGGACGGACCGGCTCGCCGCGCGCGTCCAGGGTGACCAGGCCGTGCTGCTGGCCGCCGATCGAGACCGCCGCCACCTCGTGCGCCGCCTCGCCGCACTGGCGCAGCGCGGCGCACAGCGCGTCCCACCACTGGCGCGGATCACTCTCCCGGCCCACCCCGGTCGTCACGGTGTGCGGCGCCTGGCCGCTCGCCACGACCTGCCCGGTCGCCGCGTCCACGACCAGCGCCTTCGTGGACTGGGTGGACGTGTCCACCCCGACGACGAGCGGACCCTCGGCTGCTGACATCGGGCTCTCCCTCTTCCCGCTGCTTCGCGGGACGTGCGGTGGGCTGTCGAGGACACCTTGCTGTCGAAGACATCTTGTCTCTTCCCAGCGATGCGCCCGCATACTAATTTGTAAACGGCCATGACGAATAGTCGTACGCAGCAAGGAGCCGCGGCATGAGCTACCAGCCCACCCCCGAGGACAGGTTCACCTTCGGCCTGTGGACCGTCGGCTGGCAGGGGAGGGACCCGTTCGGCGACGCCACCCGCCGCGCCCTCGACCCGGTCGAGACGGTGCGGCGCCTGGCCGAGCTCGGCGCCTACGGAGTGACCTTCCACGACGACGACCTGATCCCCTTCGGTGCGTCGGACACCGAGCGCGAGTCGCACATCAAGCGGTTCCGCCAGGCCCTGGACGCCACCGGCATGGCCGTCCCGATGGCCACCACGAACCTGTTCACGCACCCCGTCTTCAAGGACGGCGCGTTCACCGCGAACGACCGTGACGTGCGCCGGTACGCGCTGCGCAAGACCATCCGCAACATCGACCTGGCGGCCGAGCTGGGCGCGAAGACGTACGTCGCGTGGGGCGGCCGCGAGGGCGCCGAGTCCGGCGCGGCCAAGGACGTACGCGTCGCCCTGGACCGGATGAAGGAAGCCTTCGACCTGCTGGGCGAGTACGTCACCGCTCAGGGCTACGACCTTCGCTTCGCGATCGAGCCCAAGCCGAACGAGCCCCGCGGCGACATCCTGCTGCCCACCGTCGGGCACGCGCTGGCCTTCATCGAGCGCCTGGAGCGGCCCGAGCTGTACGGCGTGAATCCGGAGGTCGGACACGAGCAGATGGCCGGCCTGAACTTCCCGCACGGCATCGCGCAGGCCCTGTGGGCGGGCAAGCTCTTCCACATCGACCTCAACGGCCAGTCCGGCATCAAGTACGACCAGGACCTGCGCTTCGGCGCGGGCGACCTGCGGTCCGCGTTCTGGCTCGTCGACCTCCTGGAGAGCGCCGGTTACGCGGGCCCCCGCCACTTCGACTTCAAGCCGCCGCGGACCGAGGACCTCGACGGCGTGTGGGCGTCGGCCGCGGGCTGTATGCGCAACTACCTCATCCTGAAGGAGCGTTCGGCCGCCTTCCGGGCCGACCCTGAGGTGCGGGAGGCGCTGCGTGCGTCGCGGCTGGACCAGCTGGCCCGGCCGACGGCGGCCGATGGCCTGGAGGCCCTGCTCGCCGACCGCACGGCCTTCGAGGACTTCGACGTGACGGCGGTCGCCGCGCGCGGCATGGCGTTCGAACGGCTCGACCAGCTGGCGATGGACCATCTGCTGGGTGCGCGGGGCTGACCGCACGCGCGCGTGCGGGCGATACGTCGGCGTGGGCGGATCCGGTCGCGGCCGATGCTGACCCCCACGCGCGCGAGCATGCGACCGTCCCCACCGGGGGACAGGCCGCTCGGCGTCGGCTGTCGCGTTCGCGCCGTCCGGGTCGTCGCACAGAGCAGCTGTCGGCATCCGGTACGCCTCCACGGCGGCACCGGGGCCAGGTGCTCCAGCGCCAAGGGTTCGCCCCCCTCGGATCTGTCGCCGACTTGCCGGCCGGTGGCGGAGGTACGTCGGGTGTCGGGGGGAGCGGTGTCGAGGGGGGAGCCCGGGCGACTCCGGTGCGCGGTGGCGCGGACATGCGGCTCCGCCAGGAAGGCGTCCTTCCCCTGGCCGCGCACCAACCCCCGGCACCGCGAGGCGACTTGGGTCGCTTCACGATCTGTTCGATTGCCGTTGAGCAAGCCGCGTGAACAGGTGGCAATCGCGCGCGGGGCGCGGACAATGTGCGCTACCGCTGTCGAGCACTGTGGTCGAGCGAGGGGGGAGACATGACGGACGCACCACGGCCGGAGGTCCCAGACATCCGAGGGATTCCGGAAGCCCGGGAGCGAGCGGGGTCGCCGCGGTTACCCGGAAGAGATCTCGTGCCGTCGGCCCTGCGTGAGGAGCACGCGGCCATGGAGCGGCGCCACGCCGAACGGTCCCGGGAGGACTCCGCCGGGGCCGCCCCGCAGATCCATCGGCCCGGCGGATTCGAGGTGGACGCCTCGATCCCGAGCCGGCAGCAGTGCTGGGACATGCTGGAGCCGAGCGTGCGGGAGAAGCTGGTGCACAAGGCCGGCGGCGTCTGGGAGTGGTGGGCGCGGCTGGACCACGAGGGCCGCCCCATGGCGTTCGTGCTCGGCCCTCGCGGCCTGTGCCAGGTCGGCTCCGCGGTCCGCGACGGTCGGCCGGTCTTCCAGGGCGAGCGCTTGAAGCTGGAACCCGGATCGGTGCACAGGCAGTCGTTCTCTACGGCCTCTGCGGAGCCGAAGCCCTCGGCGGGTGTCGGCGCCTCGGGCCGGTCGCCGGCCGACGGCCCGCCCCGGTCGCCGTCCGGCACCGTACGCCCACTGGACCTGGAGCCCGCCGCCGTCGGGGTTCTCGGGAACTTCCCCGCGCAGGTGCAGGAGTTCCTCCAGCGTCCTTTCCTGCCGGCCGATCACGGACTCGTCGCGGACTGGTACTACGAAGAGACCGTCGCACTCACCCATCGCAAGGTCTTCGTCGTGTTCTGCCTGTCCGCGGAGCGCCATGTGACGCTTGCGGCGGGGACCCGCACCCTGCCGCGGGGAAGACCAGCACACCAGGCGCGCTGGGATGTCGAGGGCTACCAGGCGGTTGTCCGGCGAGCCTGATTCGGCGAGAGTGGAGTTGCACCACGGCTTCCACATGCCGTCGGGCCGCGCCGGGAGACCCACTAGGGGCGCGCATCAGGGATGTCTCAGGGTCGGGGCGCGGAACCGCGGTGGGCGGCCGGCCGTTTCTCAGATCAGAGAGCGGCGGTGGCCGCGAAGGAGGCGACGTTCATGTCCAAGAACGCGAAGATCGCCGCAGGTGGCGTGGCGGTCGGGCTGATCCTGCTGATATGGCTGCCCTGGTGGGTGGCGTTCCTGATCGTGGTGGGAGTTCCGGCGGCCGCGTACCTGGCCTTGGACCCCTCCCAGCGGCGCAGGCTGCGCAGGGTCGGCCGCAAGGAGATCGGCCGCTGAGGCACGGACCCACAGTACGGATCGACGGCACGGATCGACGGCACGGAGACGCTCACTGAGGCGTGCGTGCGGCCCCGACGGACCGGACGGTCCGACTGGGCCGCCAGCGGCCGCGTCGGCACAGCGGGCGCGGCTCCCGGAGCAGGCCGGCAGGTGTCGCCCTGCCGCCCCGGCTCAGAGGGGCCGTACGGCCATCTTGTCGAGCGCCTCCAGCAGCCCCGGCAGCTCGGGGCCCCGGCCCACCGGCAGCACCTCACCGGGTTCGTCGTCGAGCAGGACGAACGCGATGTCGTCGGTGCGGGCCACCATGGACCAGCCGGGCCCGTCGGCACGCAGCGTACGGGCCTCGCCCGGGGCGAACGACGAGCGCACCCTGCCGAGTGGCGGCGGGGCGTCGACATAGGCACGCGCCTCCGCGAGCACGCGTCGGACACCGGCGTGACCGCCGGCCGACGGCCCCCCCGAGCCCTCCGGGGCCGGCTGTGCGCCTTCCGGTCCCGGCGGCGCGGCCTCCGCCCGCTCAGCGGGCGCGGGGAAGCCGGCGTCATCGATCTGCTCCCGCCAGGCGGCCCACTGCAGCGCTATCTCGTCGGCACCCAGCCGACGCTGAGCCGGCCCCCAGGTGTCCGTGTCCGGTGGGCTCAGCGCCGCCCGGCCCGCCACCTCGGCGGAGGGATCGTGCGGTGCGGGCACGCCGGGTGCCGCGACGGCGACGGCCAGGGGCCAGCCCGGCAGCGCGGTCACGACCGCGCGCTCGTCCGGCGACAACTCGTACTCCATGCCGCAGTCCCAGGACGCGATCGCCACGGCGACCAGCGAGACATCGTCGATGACGACCGTCCAGCGAGCGCCCTCCCCGTCCTGCCCCAGCACCAGGCCGTACCCGTCGGCGAGCGGCGCGAGATCCAGCGCCGCGCACGCCGCCGGATAGTCGTCGCCGAGCACGCTCGGAAACTGCGCCGGCGTCAGCAGCACCGCCGTCAGCACGTACAGCGCATCGTCCGCGGCGGCGACGGCTCCCTCGTCCGTCCCGGCCATCCCTGCCTCCCCAGTGGTTCCTCCAACGGCGCGCACCCTAGTGCGAGCGGAAGCCGCTTGTCACGACTCCGCGCACCACGCGGAGCTGCAGGTTTCCGCCTGGACAGGGGCGAAACGGCCACACCTGGAGAAGGATGTTCCGCCCAAGTCTCAGGCACGCCCGAGGAGGACGCGGACCACCGCATGGACGGCCGCCGCTTCGAACAAACTGTGTGCACGGCACACCAGGGCACCTTCTCCGACGGTGCGTAAGCGGGGCTCCGGAGCGGGCGCCAGGCGGGCCTCCGACGCCACGCTCGGCCTGATGGCGTCCGTGCGTCCGGGTGTCCGCGCCCGCCGGCCCCGCTGTGGTCCGGTGCGGCATCTGCTTCAGCGGGCCGCCCCGTCGAGTGACGCCAGGGTGTCGTGCAGCCAGGTCAGCTCGGCCCGGCTCGTGGCACGCGCGATCGTGAGGACACCCCGCCGGAACGGATCGTCCAGTTCCTCGGCGCGCAGCGGCCGGTCGCCGTCATAGAAGAAGCTCGCCGGCTCCTCCAGGAAGGCGAGCCGGCGCCTCAGTACGGCCGCCTGCGCGGCGGGGTCCGCCAGGTGCCGCAGGAATGCCAGCAGTGCGAACCAGTGATTCTCGTCGGTGATCTCACGCTGGGCGGGCTCGGCGAGTCTGCGCCTCAGTTCACGCCTGCCCTCCTCGGTCAGCGTCAGCACATGGCGCGGCGCGGCCACGGCGCCGGGCTCGGTGGCCCGCACCAGAAGGCCGGCCTTCTCCAGCCGCTTGATCGCCGGGTACAGCGTGCTCTCGGCGACGGGGCGCACATGGCCGGTGAGTGCCGCGATGTGACGGCGCAGGACGTATCCGTGCAGCGGTGCGTCGTACAGGAATCCGAGGATGGAGAGTTCGAGCATGACCGCATTCTCGCGCAGGGGTACCTCGGGCCATCAATACTGCCTTGACGGTATACATCGGTGCCGATGTATTGTCCGGGTGGCGGAGAACAGTGCGAAGGGGGACACGCGGTGCAGCAGGCGACGTTCGACAGCAGGGGGAGCCACATCCGGTGGACCGAGGTGCCCGGAGCGGAGCCCGCCCGGGTGTACCTGCACGGACTCGGATCGATGTCCGCCATCTACCATGCGCACATCGCGGCCCGGCCCGAACTCGCGGGGCGGCGCAGCCTTTTCGTGGACTTCCCCGGACACGGCACGAGTGACCGGCCACGGGACTTCGGCTACACGCTGGAGGAGCACGCCGACGCGGTGGCGGCGGCGCTGGACGCCGCCCGGGTCACCGGTGCCGAACTGATCGCGCACAGCATGGGCGGTGCCGTGGGCGTGGTCCTCGCCCACCGGCGGCCCGATCTCGTCACCCGGCTGGTTCTGACGGAGGCCAACCTGGACGCCTCTCCGCCGCCGACCGCGGGCAGCAGCGGGATCGCCGCCTACGAAGAGGACGAGTTCGTCGAGAAGGGGCACGCGCGTGTGCTGGACGCGGTCGGCCCCTTGTGGGCGGCCACCATGCGGTTGGCCGACCCGCGCGCCCTGCACCGCAGCGCCGTCGGCCTGCGCCGCGGCTCGGAACCGGTGATGCGTACGCTCCTCGAAGGGCTGACCGTCGACCGCGTGTTCCTCCAAGGCGAGTACAGCGGTGAACTCGCCGGCCGGGTCCGGTTGGAAGCCGCCGGGGTGCGCGTGGTGACGGTGCCTGGTGCCGGGCACAACGTCATGTTCGACAACCCCGACGCCTTCGCGGCGGCCGTCGCCGGAACGGCGTGAACCCGCCCCGCCGTCAGTGCTCGCGCACCGCGAGTGCGAGGAACCGGGCGTTCTCGTCGACGTACGACGTCATGCGCCAGCCCGAACGGGCCAGCAGCGGACCGAGATTGGCCTCGGCCCGCAGGTCGTCCGGGGTGATCCGCCGGCCCTGACGTGCCGCCAGGGCCGCTCGGCCGATGGGGTGGAACAGTGCGAGCGTGCCGCCGGGCCGTACTCCACGGGCCAGTTCGCGCAGGTTGTCCGTCGGGCGCGGCAGATGGGCGATCAGGCCTGCCGCGAACACGGCGTCCAGGCAGCCTGTGCGCAGGGGCAGCGCGGAGACGTCCGCGAGCATCAGCCGCCCGTCGCGATCCCTGCCCGCCCGTGCGGCGGCCTGGAGCATCGCCGGAGTCAGATCGGCGCCCAGCACCACGCCGGAGGGGCCCACGGCGGCCCGCAGCGGCGGCAGGGCCCGCCCCGTGCCGCAGCCCGCGTCCAGTACGCGATCCCCCTGGCGCAGCCCGAGGTCGGCCACGACGGCCGCGTAGGCCGGGCCGTCGTCGGGGAAGCGGCTGTCCCAGCCGGCGGCCCGTGCGGTGAAGAACTCCTGGACATGCGTGTGGTCTTCGCTCATGTCGTGCATGATTCCTCACCGTCACGAGGGATGCCTCTGTGCGCATGTTCGAGCCGGACGCGGTCGTTCCCTCGCAACTGTGCGCCATATTCCGGCACCTTTCGAAATGCGCCCCCGTTGTGCGCCCCTGCCCCCGCTAGCGTCCCGGGGCCATGGGACACCTGGACCACGCCGCCTTCGGCTGGCTGACCCCCGTGCTGTCGTACCTGATGGCCTGCACAGGCGCCGCGCTCGGACTGCGCTGCACCGTCCGTGCGCTCGCCGCCACCGGCCGCTCGCGCCGCAACTGGCTCGTCACCGCGGCCTCCGCGATCGGCACGGGCATCTGGACCATGCACTTCGTGGCCATGCTCGGCTTCCGCGTCCGCGGCACCGACATCCGCTACGACGTGCCGCTGACCATCCTCAGCCTCCTCGTCGCCATGCTCGTCGTCTGCGCCGGCGTCTTCGCCGTCGGCTACGGCCGCGACCGCAACCGAGCGCTCCTCCTCGGCGGCCTGACCACCGGCGTCGGCGTCGCGAGCATGCACTACCTGGGCATGGCGGCGGTCCGGCTGCACGGTGACGTCACGTACGACCCCGTACTCGTCGGGCTGTCGGTAGTGATCGCCGTGATCGCGGCGACTGCAGCCCTGTGGGCCGCACTCAACATCAGGTCGCCCCGCGCCGTCACCGTCGCCTCCCTCGTCATGGGAGCGGCCGTCAGCAGCATGCACTACACCGGGATGTTCGCGGTGCGCGTACGTGTGGACCCCTCCGGCGACCCGCTGCCCGGGGCCACGGCGATGCAGTTCATCTTCCCCCTCGCCGTCGGCCTCGGGTCCTACCTGTTCATCACCTCGGCCTTCGTCGCCCTCTCGCCCACGCCCGACGAGCGCGAGGCGTCCGCCTCCGCCCAGCGGTTCGCCGAGAGCCCCGCCCGTTAGCCGGACCCGGCCCGAACGCACCGACCACGTCCCGAACGAGGAGGCCATGCGCCCGCCCCGTACACCCGAGAAAGCCGCCCCGGTGCGCCGCTCGCGCGGACGCCGCGCACACGCCGGGCCGCCCGCCGACGAGGCCGCCGGCCGGCCGCTCGGCACACCGTCGCCCCCGGCACGCACGCGGGGAGGACGCCGGCACCTGCGACCCCGGACCGTGCGCGCCAAGGTGGTCAGCCTGCTGATGGTGCCCGTCGTCTCCCTGCTCGCCCTGTGGGGATACGCCACCGTCAGCACCGCCCAGGACGTCGCCCGGCTGCGCCAGTCCCAATGGGTCGACGCCGAACTGCGTGCCCCCGTGGCCGCGGCCGTCACCGCGCTCCAGGCCGAGCGCACCGCGGCCGTCCGCTACGCCACCACCCCGGGCGCCGGTGACAGCGGCGAGCTCAAGGACCTGGCGGACCGCACCGACCGGGCCGTGGCCAGGCTGCGGCTCGGCCGTGGCGGCACGGTCGCGGACAGCCAGGAACTGCCCGCCGGTGTCTCCCGGCGCCTCTCCGCCTTCGTCACCGGCGCCGGGCGGCTCGGCCCGCTGCGGGCAGCGGTACTGGGCCACAAGGCGAGCTGGGACGGAACGTACGCGCAGTACACCAAGACCATCGGCGCGGCCTTCGCCGTGGACGGCGCCCTCACCGGCATCCAGCAGGCCGAGATCGCCTCCGGCGCACGCGTGCTGCTCGAATTCTCCCGCGCCGCCGAGGCACTGGCCCAGGAGGACGCCGTGCTGGGCAGCGCCCGCACCGCCGGCACCCTGCGGGGCGAGCGACTGCGGCTCTTCAGCGCCGCGGTCGCCACCCGCCGTACCTTCACCGAGACCGCCGTCGCGGACCTGCCCGCCGCTCAGCGGGCCGCCTGGCGGGACCTGGCGGACAGCGGCTCCTACAGCGCCCTGGGCGGCGCCGAGGACGGACTGCTCGCCGCCGGGCCGGGCGCCGAGCCCGCGGACATCGCACCTCAAGCATCCTGGAACGACGCCCACGCGCGCGTGCACGACGGTATGCGGACCATCGCCGCGGCCACCGGCCGTGCCGTCGCCGGCCGCGCCGACCCGGTCGCCCGCGGCCTGCTCAGCCCCGCAGGCGCCGCCGTGCTCCTCGGGCTCGCCGCCGTCGCCGCCTCCCTCGTCATCTCCGTCCGCATCGGCCGGGCGCTGGTGATCGAACTCGTCAGCCTGCGCAACGACGCACTGGAGATCGCCCGCCGCAAGCTGCCCGACGCGATGCGGAGGCTGCGCGCGGGCGAGGAGATCGACATCCCGGCCGAAGCGCCAGGTGGACCGCCCGCCGAGGACGAGGCCGGTCAGGTCGCGGAAGCCCTGACGACCGTGCACCGCTCCGCGCTCAGCGCCGCCGTGGAGCGCGCCGAACTCGCCAGCGGCATCTCGGGAGTCTTCGTCAACCTGGCCCGCCGCAGCCAGGTCCTGGTCCACCGCCAGCTCAGCCTCCTGGACAGCATGGAACGCCGCTCCGACGACCCCGACGAGCTGGGCGACCTGTTCCGGCTGGACCACCTCACCACCCGCATGCGACGCCATGCCGAGAGCCTGATCATCCTCTCCGGCGCCGCGCCCGGCCGGGCCTGGCGCATGCCGGTGTCCCTGACCAGCGTCGTACGCGCCGCCGTGTCCGAAGTCGAGGACTACGCGCGCGTGGAGGTCCGCCAGTTCCCCGAGGCCCAGATCATCGGAGCGGCGGTCGCCGACCTCACCCACCTGCTCGCCGAACTCGTGGAGAACGCGGCCCAGTTCTCGCCGCCCCACACGCGCGTGCGGGTCACCGGCGAGCCCGTCGGCAACGGCTACGCCCTGGAGGTCGAGGACCGGGGCCTCGGCATGGGTGCCGACACCCTCGCCGACGCCAACCGGCGCATCGAACAGTCAGAGTCGCTCGATCTCTTCGACAGCGACCGCCTCGGCCTCTTCGTGGTCAGCAGGCTCGCCTCCCGGCACGCGATCAAGGTGCACCTGCGGGCCTCCCCGTACGGGGGCACCACCGCCGTCGTCCTTCTGCCGACCGCCCTGCTGCACAGCGGCTCGGCGGAACGTTCCTCCCCGAGCGAAGGACACGTACGCGCCGACGAGGAACACGCCTACGCGCGCGTGCCCGGCGCGACGGCAGTCCCCGAGGAGGCCGCCGTCGCCGTGCGGCCCGACCGCCCCGCCCTGGCGGCCACCGCGTCCGCCGAGCACGGCACCGCGCAGCTTCCCGGCCCCCAGGCGGCCCGGCCGGCCCCCGGCGCCGAACGCAACGCGCCGCCACCCGAGCACCAGGACACCGGACCGGCACACGGCCCGCACGGAACCCCCCATGAGCCCCCGCCCCCTGGAGTCACCGCCTTGAGGCTGCACCGCCCACCGGACGGCTCCGAACCGTCCGACAACCTCCCGCGCCGGGTGCGCCAGGCCAGCCTCGCCCCGCAACTGCGTCACCAGCACAACCAAGATCCGGCCGCCCCGCGCGGCGACGACCGGCGCACCCCCGAACTCGTACGGGACCGCATGGCGGCCTACCGCGACGGCTGGGTGCGCGGCGGCGGCAGACACCCCGGCCGCGGCGCCGCCCCGGAACCCGAAACGGGCAGTCACAGCAGCGAAGGAGACCCGGCATGATCCAGGATTCGAACCAGAGAGCCGGCCGGCGATCCGGCGAACTCGACTGGCTGCTCGACGACCTGGTGGTGCGCGTGAGAGAAGTACGCCATGCCGTCGTGCTGTCCAACGACGGCCTCGCGGTCGGCGCGTCCACCGCCCTCGCGCGCGCGGACGCCGAGCATCTCGCCGCCGTGGCCTCCGGCTTCAACAGCCTCGCCAAGGGCGCCGGACGGCACTTCGGGGCGGGCGGAGTGCGCCAGACGATGGTCGAGATGGACGACGCGTTCCTCTTCGTGGCCGCCGCCGGTGACGGCTCCTGTCTCGCCCTGCTCACCGCTGTCACCGCCGACATCGGGCTGGTCGCCTACGAGATGGCCCGCCTGGTCAAACGGGTCGGTGAGCATCTCTACACGCCGCCCCGCTCAGCGGCGCAGCCGCCCGTCACCGGATGAGCCGGAAGGCACCCCCGATGACCGAGAACTCGACCGGCGGGGCCCGGGTGCCCGGCGGCCAGTGGTACGACGGCGAGGCCGGCCCCCTTGTCCGTCCCTACGCCATGACGGGCGGCCGCACCCAGCCGGGGCCCACCGGCGTGCGCTTCGACCTGATCGCGCTCGTCACCCTCGACCCGGCCGCACCGGCGCTCGACGACGGCACCGCGCTCGGCCCCGAGCACCGGACGCTGATCGGCCTGTGCCGCACGGAGACACAGTCCGTCGCCGAACTCGCCGCCGACGCGGACCTTCCGGTCGGCGTGATCAGGGTGCTCCTCGGGGACCTCCTGGAACTCGGCTGCGTGACCGTCAGCCGCCCGGTGCCCCCGGCACACCTGCCCGACGAACGGGTTCTCCGCGAGGTCATCGACGGATTGCGAGCGCTGTAGATGAACCTCCCCCGCCCGCCGCGCACTGCGCCGCGTCCGTCCCCGTACGCCGTGCCGCGCCGATGTCCGCGCTCCCTGCCGCTGCTGCATCCACACGTCCCGCCGCGCCGAAGTCCGTGCGCCGCACCGCTTCCGGTCGGTCCGTCCAGTCCAGGCGCATTGCGCCACCGGTCGGGCACAGGCCGGTCATATCAGGGCCACTTCGGTCCGACCGTCCCGACGGCCGCCCCCGTTGTCGTGATGCCGGCTTCACCCCCGGAGCACGCGGACGCCGGCCGTGGCCGGCCTTCCCGAGAGAAGTGATCATGGTCTCCGAGCACTCCGACACCGCGGACGACACCTCCGCCCTGGCGCTGAAGATACTGGTCGCCGGCGGCTTCGGCGTCGGCAAGACGACCCTGGTCGGGGCCGTCAGCGAGATCCGGCCGCTGCGCACCGAGGAACTGCTCAGCGAAGCCGGCCAACTGGTGGACGACACCGGCGGCGTGGACCAGAAGGTCACCACGACGGTGGCCATGGACTTCGGTCGCATCACGATCCGCTCCGGCCTTTCGCTCTACCTTTTCGGTACGCCGGGCCAGGACCGCTTCTGGTTCCTCTGGGACGAACTGGCCCAGGGAGCCCTGGGCGCCGTGGTCCTCGCGGACACCCGGCGGCTGGAGGACTGCTTCCCCGCCGTCGACTACTTCGAGCACCGGCGCATCCCGTTCGTGGTCGCCGTCAACTGCTTCGCGGGAGCCCGCGCCTACGGGGCCCACGACGTCTCCCGGGCGCTCGACCTCGACCGTGGCACACCCGTGGTGCTGTGCGACGCGCGCGACCGCGACTCGGGCAAGGAGGTGCTGATCAGGCTGGTCGAGTACGCCGGGCGGATGCACACCGCCCGGCTCCTTGACTCGGTCGGCTGAGCGCGCCGCTCAGGCCGCGACATCCCGCAGGGCCAGTACTTTGTCGATGGACACGCGGACGAGGAGTTCACCCGGTACGCCGTTGCGGGCCCCGTACTCCTCGGCGCGGTCCTCGCCCATGTACCGGGCGGCGATCCGGGTGGCCCAGAGCCGCATCTCGTCCAGATCCTCCGACAGCTGGGCGTGGCCGTTCAGCACGACGAAGTGGAACGGTGGACGGTCGTCGTCCACACACAGGGCAACCCGCCCGTCGCGGGCCAGATTGCGCCCCTTCACCGTGTCCTTGCCGGTGTTGAAGACCACCTCGTCCCCGTCCAGAAGAAACCAGATCGGAGCCACATGCGGGCTCCCGTCGGCGCGAACGGTGGACAGCTTGCCGGTGCGGGTGCCGTTCGAGATGAACGCCCGCCATTCCTCATCGGTCATCTTCTCTGCCATGAGCCCATCCTGCTTGCCCGGGCGCCGGTCGTGGGGAAGGCTGGCGGGAGTTCCTCCAGCCAGGGGGAGACATCACACGGGGAGACGGACATGGCGCAGAACCAGGGTCTCGGCTGGCTCCTGGACGATCTGACCGAACGGGTGGACCACGTACGCCACGCACTGGTCCTGTCGAACGACGGACTGGTCACCGCGGCGAGCACCGGCTTGCGCCGCGAGGACGCCGAGCACCTGGCGGCCGTGGCATCAGGGCTGCACAGCCTCGCCAAGGGCTCGGGACGGCACTTCGGCGCGGGCAGAGTGCGTCAGACGATGATCGAGTACGACGACGCGGTGCTGTTCGTGACGGCGGCCGGCACGGGCAGTTGTCTGTGCGTGCTCAGCGGGGCGGAGGCCGACATCGGCCAGATCGCATATGAGATGACCCTGCTCGTCAACCGGGTCGGCGAGCACCTCGGCGTCGACCCAAGGCAGCCCGAGCGGACTCGCATAGCAGACGCCTGACCTGCGCTTTTGCCACCTCTCGAGAGTTATCCACAGGCCGGCCGCGAAGTGCGACGAAGCGGCTACGGTGGGTTCACGGCGCACGCACTGGGCGTGAGCCACGAACTCCACGGGGGAGTACGACCATGTCGGCAATCACGTTCGACCCATCCCGCTCAGGCGCCCGCACACCGAGCCGTGCCGCTCGTGAACTGGGTCTCAAACGAGGCGAGTTCGACCTCGCCGTGCAGCTCGGCCGCATCCGGACCGTGCCCGACGAGGGCGGGGGAGGGGGCCGCCGAGTGGAACATGCGGAGATCGAACGCCTCCGCGCGCAGGACGGTTTCCCCGACTCCCTTCGTGATCGCGTGCGGGTCGTGGGTACGGCGGAGGGTGCCGCCCTCATGGAGATCCCGGCCGGCCGGTTCACCCGACTCGCCCGCCTGGGCCTGCTCGTGCCCGTCGCCTTCTATCTGAACCGGTACCGAGCCGTGGTCTGGCTCTACCTGGCGGAAGAATTGCGCCAGTTCGTGACGGCCGCGGAGAACGCCCATCTGCTCAAGGGGCGTACACCGGAAACCCTGCGGGGCCAGCTGGCCGCGGGAGTGGATCTACGGGCACGCAACTGGCGCGGGCGCCATCTGGGATTCCTGCTGCGGCAGGCCGAGGACCCGTGGGCCCGCGCCGGTGCGGTGGCCGCCTTCCTGGCGCCCGTCGAGATCGCCGACGTCGTCAGGGATCCCTACGAGCGCGCTTATCTGAACCGGTTCAGGCCCGCGCCGCCGGGGCACGGCGTTCCGGGGTCGCCCTCCGCGCACCTGGCCGAGCGGATCATGACGGCACAGGACCCGGACGAGATCGGCTGGCTGCGCAGCGACCTGGACCGCTCGATCGCGGAGGCCCGCGGCCTCGCACCCGCCCCACGCCCGGCCGCCCGCCGCGTGCCGCCGGCCGCCCGTACGGCGGCACGGCCGATCCCGCCGATGGCCCGGACGGTCACCCGGCCCATGGGCGAGCGGCGGGGGTTCCCGGAGCGGACCGTACAGTCGGCGGACTCGGCAGCACCGTCGCCGGGACCGGCGACATGGGCGCCGGAGCAGGCGGCACCGCACTCGGGGCCGGTCGACCGGCACGTCGACCCGGTGGCGAGGCCTCGGGTGTCGTGCGCACGGCCGCCGGAGGCGCAGGTTCGGTCGGCGGTGCCGTCCGTCGCCAGGAGCAATGACCCGGCGCAGGCCGGCCCGCAGCGCTCGTCCCGCGGTCTGCGGGCCTGGCTGCGGCGGAGAAGTCCACGGCCCGCGCGGGTCTGAACGCCCTGCTGCGGGCCGCTGTCCGCTGTCGCTGGTCCGTGGCCTGCGATCTTTCGCCCGTGGTGCTGGCCGAACAGCGCTATACAGCCCTGAACAGGCCCTCCTGGACGACCGAGACGAGCAGTCGTCCCTCCAGGTCGTAGATGCGGCCACGGGCCAGGCCGCGGCCGCCCGTGATGATCGGCGACTCCTGGTCGTACAGGAACCACTCGTCGGCGCGGAACGGCCGATGGAACCACATGGCGTGGTCCAGCGAGGCCATGTCGAAGCTCCGCGGACCCCACAGGGGCTCGACCGGGATGCGGACCGCGTCCAGGAGCGTCATGTCGCTGGCGTAGGTCAGCGCGCACGTGTGGACCAGCGGATCGTCACCGAGCGGGCCGACCGCGCGCATCCACACCGCGCTGCGCGGCTCGGCACCCTCTATCTCCTCGGCGTGCCAGCGCAGCCGGTCGACGTACCGGATGTCGAACGGCTGGCGGCGTGCCATTCGCTCCAACTGCTCCGGCAGCGCGCCCAGATGCTTGCGGATCTCCTCGGAGACCGTCGGAAGCGACTCGGGGTGCGGTACCTCGCGGGCCGGCGGCAGCTGGTGCTCGAACGGTCCTTCCTCAGGCTTGTGAAAGGAGGCGGTCAGATTGAAGATCGTACGGCCCTGCTGCACGGCCGTGACCCGGCGGGTCGTGAAGGAGAGTCCGTCGCGGACGCGCTCCACCTGGTACACGATCGGGACGCCGGGCCGGCCAGGGCGCAGGAAGTACGCGTGCAGCGAGTGCACCGGGCGCTCGCCGTCCGTGGTGCGGCCCGCGGCGACCAGTGCCTGGCCGGCCACCTGGCCGCCGAAGACGCGCTGCAAGGACTCCTGCGGGCTGCGGCCGCGGAATATGTTGACCTCGATCTGTTCCAGGTCGAGCAGGTCGACCAGTCTCTCGGCCGGGTTCGTCATCGGTGGGCTTCTCCTTGGCTTTCCACGGTCCGCGAGCGGCTCACAGCTGGCCGACATCGGTGACGCGGACGATCGCACGGCCCTCGGCGTCGGAGGCCGCCAGGTCGATCTCCGCGCTGATGCCCCAGTCGTGGTCGCCGTTCGGGTCGTCGAAGATCTGGCGGACGCGCCAGAGGCCGTTCTCCGGCTCCTCCTTGATGACGAGGAGCTTGGGGCCGCGGGCGTCGGGTCCGGTGCCGAGGTCGTCGTACTCGTCCCAGTACGCGTCCATCGCCTCGCCCCACGCGTCGGCGTCCCAGCCCGAGTCGGCGTCCATCTCGCCCAGCTCGTCGACCTGGTCAAGGGCGGCCAGCTCCACGCGGCGGAACATGGCGTTGCGGACCAGCACGCGGAAGGCGCGGGCGTTGGTGGTGACCGGCTTGACCTCGTCGGCCTTCTCCTGGGCCTGTTCGGCGGTCATCTCCGCCGGGTTGGCGAGCTGCTCCCACTCGTCCAGCAGGCTGGAGTCCACCTGGCGCACCATCTCGCCCAGCCACTCGATCAGGTCCTGCAGATCCTCGGACTTCAGGTCGTCCGGGATGGTGTGGTCCAGGGTCTTGTAGGCGCTGGCGAGGTACCGCAGCACGATGCCCTCGGTACGGGCCAGTTCGTAGAAGGAGACCAGCTCGGTGAAGGACATCGCCCGCTCGTACATGTCCCGGATCACCGACTTCGGCGACAGCGGGTGGTCGCCGACCCACGGGTGGCTCTTGCGGTAGGTGTCGTAGGCGTGGAAGAGCAGTTCCTCCAGCGGCTTCGGGTAGCTGATGTCCTGGAGGCGCTCCATGCGCTCCTCGTACTCGACCCCGTCGGCCTTCATCGCGGCGACGGCCTCGCCGCGCGCCTTGTTCTGCTGGGCGACGAGGATCTGCCGCGGGTCGTCCAGGGTGGACTCGACGACGGAGACCATGTCGAGCGCGTAGGACGGCGACTCGGGATCGAGGAGTTCGAACGAGGCAAGGGCGAACGTGGACAGCGGCTGGTTCAGCGCGAAGTCCTGCTGGAGGTCGACCGTGAGGCGGACGATGCGGCCCTCGGCGTCCGGCTCGGCGAGCTTCTCCACGATCCCGCCGTCCAGCAGCGAGCGGTAGATCGCGATCGCGCGGCGGATGTGCCGGAGCTGCTGCCTGCGCGGTTCGTGGTTGTCCTCCAGAAGGTGGCGCATCGCCTTGAACGCGTTGCCCGGGCGTGCGATCACCGACAGCAGCATCGTGTGCGTCACCCGGAAGCGCGAGGTCAGCGGCTCCGGATCCGAGTCGATCAGCTTCTGGAAGGTGTTCTCCGTCCAGCCGACAAAGCCCTCCGGCGCCTTCTTGCGCACCACCTTGCGCCGCTTCTTCGGATCGTCGCCCGCCTTCGCCAGCGCCTTCTCGTTCTCGACGACGTGCTCCGGCGCCTGTGCGACCACGAGCCCCGCGGTGTCGAAACCGGCCCGGCCGGCCCGGCCCGCGATCTGATGGAACTCACGGGCCCGCAGGGTGCGCACCCGGCTGCCGTCGTACTTGGTCAGCGCCGTGAACAGCACGGTGCGGATGGGCACGTTGACGCCCACGCCGAGGGTGTCCGTGCCGCAGATGACCTTCAGCAGACCGGCCTGGGCGAGCTTCTCCACCAGACGCCGGTACTTCGGCAGCATGCCGGCGTGGTGCACACCGATGCCGTGCCGTACGTAGCGGGAGAGGTTGCGGCCGAACTTGGTGGTGAAGCGGAAGTTGCCGATCAGCTCGGCGATCTGGTCCTTCTCCTCGCGCGTGCACATGTTGATGCTCATCAGCGCCTGCGCCCGCTCCACGGCCTGCGCCTGGGTGAAGTGCACGATGTACACCGGGGCCTGCTTGGTCTCCAGCAGCTCGGTGAGCGTCTCGGTGAGCGGGGTGAGCTTGTACTCGTAGGAGAGGGGGACCGGGCGCGTCGCCGAGCGGACCACCGAGGTGGGGCGGCCGGTACGGCGGGTGAGATCCTTCTCAAAGAAGGACACATCGCCCAAAGTGGCCGACATCAGGATGAACTGCGCCTGGGGCAGTTCCAGGATAGGGATCTGCCAGGCCCAGCCCCGGTCGCCCTCGGCGTAGAAGTGGAACTCGTCCATCACGACCTGGCCCACGTCCGCGTTCTTGCCGTCACGCAGCGCGATCGACGCCAGCACCTCGGCGGTGCAGCAGATCACGGGCGCGTCGGCGTTCACGGAGGCGTCGCCGGTGAGCATGCCGACGTTCTCGGTGCCGAAGAGCTTGCACAGCTCGAAGAACTTCTCCGACACCAGCGCCTTGATCGGCGCCGTGTAGAAGGTGACCTCGTCCCGGGCCAGCGCGGCGAAGTGCGCACCCGCCGCGATCATGCTCTTGCCGGAGCCGGTGGGCGTCGAGACGATCACGTTCGCCCCGGAGACCACCTCGATCAGCGCCTCCTCCTGGTGGGGATAGAGGGTGAGGCCGCGCTCCTGCGCCCACGACTCGAAGGCTTCGTAGAGGGCGTCGGGGTCGGCGGTCGGCGGCAGCTGATCGATGAGGGTCACGCCCCCATCTTGCCTGGCCTACCCCCCGAGCGGGGAATCGGCTGTGGGCACGAAGATCATGGCCGCTACGCTGTGTCGCCGACGCGTCGTCAGCGCGCCAGGTCAACTGGACAGCGGCACACGAGGAATGGGGCGGGAAGCGGCCATGATGGGACCAGCACACTCACTGTCGGGGGCCGCGGCCTGGCTGGGGGTCGGCGCCGCAGCCGCGGCGGCCGGGCACGCGATGCCCTGGCCGGTCCTCCTCGTAGGCGCCCTGATCTGCGCCGGGGCCGCACTCGCCCCGGACCTCGACCACAAGGCGGCCACCATCTCCCGGGCCTTCGGGCCGATCTCCCGCTGGTTCTGCGAGATCGTGGACAAGCTGTCGTACGCCGTCTACAAGGCGACCAGGAAGCAGGGCGACCCGCGCCGCTCCGGTGGGCACCGGACGCTGACGCACACCTGGGTGTGGGCGGTCCTGATCGGCGCCGGCTGCTCCGTGGCGGCGATCACGGGAGGCCGCTGGGCGGTGCTGGCGATCCTCTTCGTGCACATGGTGCTGGCGATCGAGGGCCTGCTGTGGCGGGCGGCGCGCGGCTCCAGCAGCGATGTCCTGGTCTGGCTGCTGGCGGCGACCAGTGCGTGGATCCTCGCCGGGGTGCTGGACAAGCCGGGCAACGGATCCGACTGGCTGTTCACCGCGCCCGGGCAGGAGTACCTGTGGTTGGGTTTGCCGGTCGTGCTGGGCGCGCTGGTCCACGACATCGGGGACGCGCTCACGGTGTCCGGCTGCCCGATCCTGTGGCCGATCCCGGTGGGCCGCAAGCGCTGGTATCCGCTGGGGCCGCCGAAGGCGATCCGGTTCCGGGCGGGCAGCTGGGTCGAGCTGAAGGTGCTGATGCCGGTGTTCATGCTGCTCGGCGGCGTGGGCTGCGCCGCGGCACTCAACGTGATCTGACGAAGCCCTCGGGCTCAGGTCGACTCGCCCGCGTCCGCCCCGCCGTAGCGGCGCTCGAAGCGGGCGACGCGGCCCTCGGTGTCGACCGTGCGGGCCTTGCCCGTGTAGAAGGGGTGGCTCTCCGAGGAGATCTCCACATCGACCACCGGGTAGCTCTGGCCGTCGTCCCACTCGATGGTCTGCTCGCTCTGTGCGGTGGACCGGGTCAGGAAGGCGTACCCGGCGGCGCGGTCACGGAAGACCACGGGGTGGTAGTCGGGGTGCTTGTCCTGCTGCATGGGGGCTCCTCGTGCGGGGCGGTCGGAACGGGCGCTGCCGAAGGGTCCGGTTCAGCCGGAGAGGGAGTCCTCGTCGACGATGTGCATGGCGGCCTCCTCGGCGGAGGCGCCGGCACCGTCGATGCCGACGTCGGTGGCGACGAGGGCGGCCTCCTCGTCCTCGTGCGCACCCTCGTCGGGTGCCACCAGCCGGCCGGAGCGGGAGCTGCCCACCTCGTTGTCCAGCAGCTCTCCGTCCGTGCCGTCGCAGTCGCCGATGCCGTCGCCATCGGGCATGGCGAGGTCCGGCGTCTCCTCGGCGAGCCGCTGGTCGAGTGTTTCGCCCGCCTGGCGTTCAGCCGCCGTCACGCCGGTGTGCTCGACCGCCCACGGTCGCTCGGGAGGGGACCAGCCGCGGTCGAGCGGGTCGGCGACGCCGTCGAGGTCAAGAGTGTCCTCGACGTCGAGAACTCCCGAATCCTCCCGGATCTCCGAGGAATCGGGCTGGTAGACGTCGTCCCCCCAGCCGTCGGCGCTGTCCACGACTACCTCCAGGTGGTGAGGACGGCCGGGTGCCGCCCCAGCGGACGGCGGGCCGTCGGCACGCACGGCACACGGGACACACGCCGTGAACCGCGTGGTTCCCGGGCACGCCCCGAGCCGGTGCCGCTTTCCAGCCTTCCACCCCTGCTCGGCACCGCGCAACGGCACGAGTCCAGGCGGGGCCGCACGCGGGCGGTCAGCGGCCGGACAGGACCCGCCGGGCCCTGGCACAGCGCGGGCCGACGGCTGCGCGGCCCGGTGTCCGGGGACACGGCAGCCGGGATGCGATCCGTGCCCGTCAGGGGACTTTCCGTGACCGAAGTGGCCGGACTGGCCGAAGCGGCCGAAGTGACCGGAGTGGCCGGTGTGGCCCATGTGACCGGAGTGGCCAGGTCGCCTGGAGCGGCCGGAGTGGCCAGGTCGGCTGTAGCAGCCGGTGTGGCCAGGTCGGCTGTAGCAGCCGGGGTGGCCGGGGCTCCGGCGCCCGCCGGGCGTGCCGGCACCGGAGCCATCGGCGGTCCCTCACCCGTGCCAGGACCGCCACAGCGCCGCGTACGCCCCCTCCGCCGCGACCAGCTCGTCGTGGCTGCCCAGCTCGCTGATGAGGCCGTTCTCCACGACCGCGATCACATCGGCGTCATGGGCGGTGTGCAGCCGGTGAGCGATGGCGACGACGGTGCGGCCGTCGAGCACCCGCGCCAGGGAGCGTTCCAGATGGCGGGCGGCACGCGGGTCGAGCAGCGACGTCGCCTCGTCCAGGACCAGAGTGTGCGGGTCGGCGAGGACCAGCCGGGCCAGCGCGATCTGCTGTGCCTGCGCCGGGGTCAGCGCAAGGCCGCCGGACCCCACCTCGCTGTCCAGGCCCTCGTCCAGCGCCCGCGCCCACCCGTCCGCGTCGACCGCGCCCAGGGCCGCCCACAGCTCGGCGTCCGTGGCGCCGGTGCGTGCCAGCAGCAGGTTGTCCCGCAGGGAGCCCACGAAGACGTGGTGCTCCTGGTTGACCAGGGCGACGTGCGAGCGGACATGCTCCGCGGGCATCCGGGACAGCTCCGCGCCGCCCAGGGTGATCCGGCCGTCCCGGGGTGCGTAGATCCCGGCGAGCAGCCGGCCCAGGGTGGACTTGCCCGCTCCGGAGGGGCCGACCAGGGCGAGCCGGGTGCCCGGCGCGACCTCCAGGGAGACCTTGCGCAGCACGTCGACACCCTCGCGGTAGCCGAAGTGCACCCGGTCGGCGTGCACGGCGCGGCCGTCGGGGGCCAGCGTGGCGTCCCCGGCGTCCGGCTCGATGTCCCGCACACCGACAAGACGGGCCAGCGACACCTGGGCGACCTGCACCTCGTCGTACCAGCGCAGGATCAGGTTCACCGGGTCGACGAGCATCTGCGCGATGAGCGCGCCGGTGGTCAGCTGCCCCACTCCGATCCAGCCGTGCAGGACGAACACGCCGCCGGCCATCAGGACCGAGCCGAGCACGAGGAGGTGGACAGTGTTGATGACGGGGAAGAGCACGGAGCGGAGCCACAGCGTGTAGCGCTCCCATCCGGTCCACTCCTTGATCCGCTGCTCCGACAGGGCCACCCGGCGATCGCCGAGGCGGTGGGCCTCGATGGTGCGGCCCGCGTCCACGGTCTCGGCGAGCGCGGCGGCGACGGCGGCGTACCCGGCGGCCTCGGAGCGGTAGGCGGACGGCGCCCGCTTGAAGTACCAGCGGCACCCGATCACCAGGACCGGCACGGCGAGCAGTACGGCGGCGGCCAGCGGCGGGGCCGTCACGACCAGCCCGCCGAGCAGCAGAAGCGCCCACACGGCACCGATGGCCAGCTGCGGCACGGCCTCGCGCATGGCGTTGGCCAGCCGGTCGATGTCGGTGGTGATCCGGGAGAGCAGATCGCCGGTGCCCGCCCGCTCCAGTACGCCAGGCGGCAGCCCGACGGACCGGACGAGGAAGTCCTCGCGCAGGTCGGCCAGCATCCGCTCGCCGAGCATCGCGCCCCGCAGTTGCACCTGCCGGACGAACACGGCCTGCACGGCCAGCGCGCACAGGAACAGTCCGGCGGTGAGCCCGAGACGCAGGTCCTGGCCGGGCTCGTCCGTCACCCGCTCCACCAGGCCGCCGACCAGGTACGGGCCCACCATGGAGGCGATCACGGCCACCGTGTTGACGGTGACGAGCAACAGGAAGGCCCGGCGGTGCCGTCGGAACAGCTCGCCGACGTAGGCGCGCACGGTCGCCGCGCCGCCTACGGGCAGGGTGGTGGCGGTCGTCGGGGCCGCCGGGTCGTACGCCGGTGGCGCAACGCCGATCATGCGCTCTCCTCGATCTCTTCCAGCTCCTGGAGGGCGTCCAGCAGCACGCCTTCGTCTGCCGCGGCCCGTTCCTCGTCGGTCTCCCGGGTCACCACGGCCCGGTACCGCGGTTCTCCGTTGACCAGTTCGCGGTGTCCGCCGACCGCCACGACCGCGCCCTCGTGCACCAGGACGACCTGGTCCGCGTGGTCGAGCAGCAGCGGCGAGGAGGTGAACACCACCGTCGTCCGCCCCGACCGCAGCCGGCTCAACCCGTCCGCGATCCGGGCCTCGGTGTGCGAGTCGACCGCGGAGGTCGGCTCGTCGAGCACCAGCACCTCCGGGTCGGTGATCAGCGACCTGGCCAGGGCGAGCCGCTGGCGCTGGCCGCCGGACAGGGAGCGTCCGCGCTCGGTGATGCGGGCGTCCATCGGATCGGCCGCGTCCAGCGAACCCTGCACGAGCGCGTCCAGTACGTCTCCGCACTGTGCCGCCGCCAGTGCGTCCGCGGCCCGCACGGCACCGGAAGCGGGCACGTCGAGCAGCTCGCGCAGGGTGCCGGAGACCAATACCGGGTCCTTGTCCTGGACGAGGACGGCCGTGCGGGCGCTGTCGAGGGGGAGTTCGTCCAGAGGCACTCCGCCGAGCAGCACCGAGGGGCCCGGCTCCGCCGGGTGGCCGCCGAGCCGTTCGGCGAGTGCGCCCGCCGCGTCCGGGTCACCGCACACCACGGCCGTGAACCGGCCGGCCGGAGCTCGCAGACCCGTCGCGGGGTCGTACAGATCGCCGTTCGGGGTCGCGGCCTCGCGGGTGCCGTCGGTGTCCGTGGGCCGTTCCAGCGAGAGAACCCGCGCGGCGCGTCTGGCCGAGGGGCGGGAGAAGGAGTACGCCATGGCGATCTCCTGGAAGTGCCGCAGCGGGTAGTTGAGGACCATCACCGCGCTGTAGACGGTGACGAGTTCGCCGATCGTGATCCGGCCCTGGCGGGTCAGCTCGATGCCGTGCCAGACGACCGCGATGAGCAGCAGTCCCGGCAGCAGCACCTGGACGGCGGAGATCAACGACCACATCCGGGCGCTGCGCACGGCGGCGTGCCGTACCTCCTGCGAGGCGCGGCGGTAGCGGTCGAGGAACAGCTCCTCACCGCCGATGCCGCGCAGCACCCGCAGCCCGGCGACGGTGTCCGAGGCCAGTTCGGTGGCCCGGCCCGCCTTCTCGCGCTGGACGTCGGCGCGGCGCGTGGCCGGGGGCAGCAGCGGCAGCACCGCGAGCGCCACGACGGGCAGGCCCACGGCGACGACCACGCCGAGCGCGGGCTGGTACACGAGCAGACCGACGCCGACGACGACCACCGTCAGCGCGGCGGCGGTGAAACGGGAGACGGCCTCGACGAACCAGCCGATCTTCTCCACGTCACCGGTGGAGACGGCCACCACCTCACCGGCGGCCACCCGCCGGGTCAGGGCGGAGCCCAGCTGGGCGGCCTTGCGCGCCAGCAACTGCTGGACGCGGGCGGCGGCGGTGATCCAGTTGGTGATGGCGGTGCGGTGCAGGAAGGTGTCGCCGACCGCGATGCCGGTTCCGCAGACCAGCATCAGACCGCCCGCGAAGGCCAGCCGGGTGCCGTCGCGGTCGACCGCCGCCTGCACGGCGATACCGACATTGAACGGCAGGGCGGAGACGGAGACGAAGTGGAGCAGGCCCCAGGCGAGCGACTTCAGCTGCCCGCCCAGCTGGTTGCGCCAGAGCCACCACAGGAATCGGGGACCCGAACGTGCGTCGGGCACGCCCGGATCGGGATACGGAAGGTCTTGAATCTGCATGACGTCCCAGTGGCTCGTGTCAGGGAGAGGGGAGGAGCGGCATGCCGTGGTGTGCGGCACTGAGCCGTGAAAGGTTCGCGTCGCGGAGTGGCGAATTTCAAACAGTTTTTCTCGGCGGCGGGGGGATTCGCCGACTTCCGGCCATGACCGTTGCCGTTGCCGTGGCACCCGATCGTCAAGCGCCGGGCGGTCGTGTCACGCGGCATGGTGAATGTCCGGAAGGCCGCATGATCATCCGGTTCCCGATGGCACCCTGGGCCGGTGCAGATCGACAGCGCGCGCCTGACGGCCGTCGTGACGGCCGCCGGTGCCCTCCTCGCGACGCTCTCCGCATGCGGCCCCGCCCTCTCCGGCCCCGCCCCCGGCCCGGCCCACGGAGCACCGCGCGCACCCGGCCAGGCCGGGCGGGCCCCCGCCACGCCACCGACCGCAACGGCCGATCGGACCCGTATCCCGGGCATCGGCGACCGGCTCCACCGGCGGATCCCCGCCGACTCCCGCCAGGTCGTGGCCGTGTACGGCGAGGGCCGGGACTCGGCCGACTCCCGGGTCGTCCTGTACACCCGGCAGGGCCCGTACTGGCGCCCGGTGGGCAACTGGCGCTCCCACAACGGGCGCGACGGCTGGACGACGGACCACCACGAGGGCGACGAGCGCTCTCCGGTCGGCGTGTTCACCCTCACCGACGCGGGCGGAGTGCTCGCCGACCCGGGCACCAGGCTGCCGTACGACCGGGCCGAGCACGCCTACGCGCCCCCGGCCGGATGGGACGAGGCGCACCAGCACGACTTCGACTACGTCATCGCCATCGACTACAACCGGCGCAAGGGCAGTCCGCCGCGCGATGCCACCCGCCCCTGGGGCCAGGACAAGGGCGGCGGCATCTGGTTGCACATGGACCACGGCAGCGGAACCTCGGCCTGCGTCAGCCTCTCCAAGCAGGGCATGGCGTTCCTGCTGCGCACACTCGACCCGGCCCGCGATCCGGTGGTGGTGATGGGAGACGCGGCGACGCTGACGGCCTAGCGGCGACGTCGGGCCGCGTCTCGTTCCTCCTGTCCACGCTGGTCGGCGCCTTCCCGGAGCCCGCTGTCACGCCGTCACCGTCCGAACGAACCGGCCTCGTTCCCGGGCGGCCCCGCCGCTGCGGGAGCGTCCACCACATCCACATCGCTCGCCCGGACGTAGGCGAGCCGGTGGCCGAACTGGATCTCGTAGTACTGCTCCCGGCCCCACACCACGGGGTTGGGTGTCTCGCTGAACGACTTGGCCGTGTAGGAGCTGCCGACGCCGGACTGCGTCACATACCGCTGCCCCGCCCGGAAGCTGTAGGGGAGCGGCGACTCGGTCGGCTCCTCCACGCCATCCGGATAGGCGTCCTCCTCCGGGAGGGCACGCCCGTACACCGGGATCTCGTCAAGACCCTCCTTCGGCGTGACCATCCGCCCGGCGGCGCCGACGGCGGTCGGCTGCTGCGCGGGGTTCCTGAACCACCCCTTGTGCCCCTGGAACCAGATCGCGGTCCAGTCGCCCCTGCGGTCGGCGACGGCGAAGGTCTGGCCGGTGGAGACCCGTGATCCCAGGTCGTTGACGTCCGTCGTGGAGTCGTCGCCTTCCGGCTTGCGGCCCGGGTCCTGGATCAGCGGAGCGCGCTCGTCCGGTTCGGTGTACAGGCGCACGGCGCTGGAACCGTGCGGCCGACACGGTGAACCACTCTTGGTGCACCCCGTGAACAGCGGCTGGTTCTTGGTGTAGTCCGGCAGGATGGTCACCATGTCGCTGTTCGGTCCCGCTGTCGCGCGCAGTGGTGCCCCGAGGAGGTCGAAGTAGTGCCGCCAGTCCCAGAAGGGGCCCGGGTCGTCGTGCATGTCGGGGATGCTGTCGGTGGTCGGGGCCGGCACGTTGTCATGGCCGAAGATGTGCTGCCGGTCGAGCGGAACGCCGTACTTCTTCGCCAGGTACCGCACCAGCTTCGCCGAGGTCTGGTACATCCGCTCGGTGAACCAGGTTCCGGGCTGCGTCAGGAACCCCTCGTGCTCGATGCCGATCGAGCGGGCGTTCACGAACTGGCTCCCGGAGTGCCAGGCCTCGTCCTTGGTCCGGATGTGCTGGGTGACATGGCCGTCGCTGGAGCGGATCGAGTAGTGCCACGAGGACTCCGTCGGATCCTGCACCGTCTGGAACATGCTCGGCAGGCCCGCCTCGGTGTCATGGATGACGATGTACTCGATCGGCTGGTCCCTGGGCCGGTCGGCCAGGTCGTGGTTGCCGTACTCGACGGTGCTGTCCTCGTTGCCGCCGTCCTCGCTCTCGTTGTCGCTGTCCTCGACGTCGTCGTTCTCGATCTCCTGGTACGGCGCCTCGAGCCAGTCGCAGACGAGTTCGGCAGGGCACTCGACCTGTTTCGGCCGCTGAGGGCCCTTCGTCTGCGGGGTGCGGTGGTGCGGCTGCTGCACGCCGGGGGTGGCGGGAAGGCTGACGTCCTGGCCTTCGGCGGTGATGCGGTGCGCTCCCTGGCGGATCAGGGCGAAGACGTCGTCGGCGTAGGCCGCGGCTGACGCCACGTCACGGGTGCCCGGGAAACGAGCCACCGCCTCCCACCAGTCCGCCGGATCGGCGCTCAGGGGCTTGCCGAGCTGCCGCTGCGTGGCCGCCAGGAGGGCCGCGCCGCCGCGTACGTTGGCGACGGCGTCCGTCCGCAGCTGCCCGGTCGATGTCTGGATCAGCCGCGCCGCGTGCTGCAGGTCAGCGGGCTGCACGGCGTGCCGGGCCGAATCGTCCGGGGCGCCAGGAGTGCCTGGAGTGCTTGCGGCATCGGGGGTTCCTGGGGTGCCCGCGGCGTCCGGGGTGCCTGGAGTACCTGCGGTGCCTGCGGCTTCCAGGGCGCCTGTGTTCCCCGTGACCCCTGCGACCCCCGTGGTGTCAGCGGCCCCGGTGTTCCCCGCGGCCCCCGCACCCGGTGTGTTCCCCGTGTTCCCCGTGTTCCCCGTCTTCCCCGCGGTTCCGGCCGCCGGAGCGTTCCCCGCAGTGCCCCCGGCCGGAGCGTTCCCCGAAGCCCCCGAAGCCCCCGAAGCCCCCGAAGCCCCCGAAGTACCCGGAGTCCCCGGAGTCCCCTCGACGAGCGGCCCCGCCACCCCCGTCCGAGGCTGCGCGGAACCGCCGTCCGGCGGCGGTGTGCCGTGCTGCGGTGCCGGAGGCAGGAGGCGCTCGGTGTCCAGCAGATGCATCGGCCCGAAACCGCCCGAGACGCTGGGGGCGCCCGGGTGGGAGTCCCATCGTGACTGCATGTAGGACACGCTCATCAGCACACTGCGCGGCACGTGGAACTCGCGCGAGGCGTTCGTGAAGGCGTCCTGCAGCCGCCGGTCCGTGGCGTCGTCGGCACCGGACATCGGGAGGATCAGCAGCGGTGGCAGCAGAGCCGCCCCCGCGATCAGGCAGGCCGTACGGCGGCACCTCCGGATGGCCCCGGGGGCTTGTGCAGAAACATTTCTTCTCATCGCAGAGGCTCTCCCAACCACGCTCGTTCGCAACCAGGACAAAGGAGTTGCCCGTCACGCCACCCCTCGTACGTTTCCGTGCCCCGCGCGCCGTGTCGTGGCGAGCGTCACCGGGGTGGACCAGCGGTAGGGCAGAGGCCACCCGGTCGGCGGCAGTGGTTCGGCTGCCTGGGCCAGCACGCGTGTCCGCGTACGGGCTCACTCCTCGACCGGGTCCGCCTGCCAGTCGGGGTGGTTCGGCATGGGAGGGGTGTGCGCGCCGTACAGCCAGGGCGTCAGAAACGGTTCCAGGTCCTCGCCGGCGACCCGGGAGGCGAGCGCGACGAAGTCCGCGGTGCCGGCCGCCCGGCCCCGGTAGGTGCTCACCCAGGCCCGCTCGATCCGGCCGAAGGTCTCCTCGCCGACCTTCTCCCGCAGTGCGAACAGCACCAGCGCGGAGCCGTCGTAGCGCATCACCTTGAACAGCGTCCGCTCGGTGGGTTCGGCCGGTGCGCCTTCGTCGTGCCGCCACTGGTCGTGCTGCTCGTACGCCGCACGCATGGTGGACTCCAGGCTCACGCCGCCGTGCTCGTCGGAGTACAGGCGTTCGTAGTAACGGGCGTGACCCTCACTCAGCCACAGGTCGGACCAGCGCCGGAGGGCGACGCTGTCACCCGTCCAATGGTGTGTCAGCTCGTGGACGAGATTGCGTTCGGCGTCGACCTGGTCGCCGAGCAGGTCGTCCCGTGGCACCACGGAGAGGGACTGGGTCTCCAGGGCCACCGGCAGGTCGGTGTCGCCGACCAGTACGCCGTAGCGGCGGAACGGGTACGGGCCGAGCCGCTGTTCCAGCCAGGCCAGGTGTCCGGGGGTGAGCGAGCGGTACGCCGCGGTGTCCGTGACCAGGCCGTCCGGGACCACGTCCCGGACCGGCAGGCCGCGCGGGCCGCGGCTGTCGACGAAGGTGAACTTCCCGATCGCCAGCTGGATCAGCTGGGCCGCGATCGGCTGTTCGGAGTCGTACGTCCACCGGGTACGGCCGCCGGGTCGCCGGTCGGTGCCGACGAGCCGGCCGTTGGCCACCGCGCTGAGCCCCGCCGGGGTGGTGATCCGGAAGGTGACCGGTGCCCGCAGGCTCGGGTGGTCGTTCGCCGGGAAGATCATTCGGGCGCCGTCGGGCTGTGCGCAGACGACGGTGCCGTCGGACGTGGGCACCCAGCCGTAGTCCTGGATCGCGTCGTCGCGGTGGCGTCCCTGGGCCGGGTCGGCGGTGTAGGCGACGCGGACCGTGAACGCGCTGCCGCGGGGGATGGGCTTCGCGGGGGTGATGACGAGTTCGTCTTCGTGGCGTACGGCGGCGGCCGGTGCGCCGTCGACGGTGACGTGGTGCAGTTCGTTGCCCGCGAAGTCGAGGTCGAAGCGGGACAGGGCCTGTGTGGCGGCGGCGCTGATGGTGGCGCCGGCCTCGAAGGGCGTCCGCGGGGCCCGCCAGTCGAAGTCGAGGGTGTAGCGGCGGACGGTGTAGCCGCCGTTGCCGGCGAGGGGCATGAGCGGGTCGCCGATGCCCGGTGCGCCGGGCGACGGCGCGGGGCCCGCCGGCACCGCCCTGGCGCCGGCGGCGGGGGTGCCGTGGCCCGCGGGCGGGGCTCCGCCGGCGAACAGGGCGTCACCGGCGAGTACGGCGGCCCCCGTGAGCGCGACGGACCCGGTGACGACGAGGACGAGCCTCGCACGATGCGCGCGCAGGGCGTCGCGGTGCCGCCGGAGCCGGGACCCCGGTCGGTCCGGACGTTCCGTGTGCTCTGCGTGCTCTACGTGCTCTGCGTGCTCCTGACGGTCCTGATACTCCTGGCGGTCCGTGCGGCCCTGACGGTCCGTGCGGTTCTGGCCGTCCGCACGGTCCTGGCCGTCCATATGGTCCGGGTGTCCGGACGACGCCGTCACCGGAGGAGCCCGTGGGCGATGCGGGGGCGGGGTCGGGGGACCGGGCTCGTGGCCGGGTGCCCCGGGGGGCGTCCGGCGTTCATGATCTCCATGTCCGCACTATGCCAGCTTGGTGTGCTTATATCACTAAATGTCACTTCGCTGACTGTTCGCGCCGGGTGGTGCGGCGCTCGTCGTCATCGCGCCGATCTGCCGAGGCGTCATTGCGGGCCGGGCCGTCTCCCCCGTAGAACACCGGCCATGAGAAGACGGATAGTCATGTCCATGCTCGCCGGAGCGGGTCTCCTGGTGGGCGCGCTCTTAGGTACCGGAACCCCGACCGCCGAAGCGGCCGGTGTGCCGGTCGGCGTACCGGCCGAGTTCGGCACCGACTGGCACGATCCGGTGACCGCGGCGCCGCCCGTCGACCGCCCGCACACCCGCTCGTGCCAGGTCACCCTCGCCGATACCCAGTTCCGCGACTTCACGCCCTATCGCGGCACGTACACGCCGCCCCGGGGCTGCGGCGAGCGCTGGAGCAAGGTCGTCCTGCGGCTCGACGGCAAGGTGAAGGGCCGTCAGTACGACCGGCTCGGCTATCTGCACGTCGGTGGCACCGAGATCCTGCGCACCTCCACACCCGAGCCCTCGCCCGACGGCATCGAGTGGCACGTCGAGAAGGACGTCACCCGCTACAGCGCCACCTTCCGCGCCGCCCAGGACGTCGAGATGCTGATCGGCAACGTGGTCGACGACACCTACACCGGGGTCATCGACGTACACGTCACCCTGACCTTCTACGCCGGACGGCCCGAGACGCCCGCCCCCGACCGCGTCCTCACCCTCGCCGACACGTCCGCCGGTACGACGCTCACCACCCCGCGCAACAGCGAGCGGATCGTCGCCGAGGTGTACGCCACCGGGTCGGGCGGCGGATGCGAGGAGTTCTGGTACCTGACCGTGGCCGACCCGGCGTCGTACTCGTGCAAGGCCGACCGCGGCCCGTACCGCGAGGTGCAGATCAGTGTCGACGGCCGGCTCGCCGGCATCGCGGCACCGTTCCCGAACGTGTGGACGGGCGGCTGGTCCAACCCGTTCCTCTGGTACGTCCTCCCGGCCCCGCGCGCCTTCGACGTCCGGCCCGTCGAGTACGACCTCACGCCCTTCGCCGGCCTCCTCAACGACGGCCGTCCGCACCGTGTGGAGGTGTCCGTCGCTGGTGTGCCCGCGGGCCAGTCGGGCTGGAGCACCCCGGTGAACGTGCTGGTCTGGCAGGACGCGCACCGCGCCCATGTCCCCGGAGCGCTCGTCGAGGACAAGGCGACCGACATCGCCGACATAACCACCTACACCCCCGGTCCGGAGAACCGGGCGCACACCGAGGCCGGGCACCGGCTCACCGTCTCCGGATACCTGGAAACCTCGCACGGCCGCGTCACCACGACCGTCACCCGGACGCTCGCCAACACCTCCGTCCACCGCTGGACCGAGGGCGAGACCACGGACGGACTCGACGCGACCTGGACCGACGCGGAGACCGTGCGCGTCCTCGGTCACGGTCCCGCGCGGACGACGCGGACGCACCGGACGTACACCGTGAACGGCGCCACCACGGTCGGCTCGGACGACCGGCTGCGCACCGTGCTGACCCTCGGCGACCGGGCTTCGGCGGAGACCCGCGAGGGCGGCCGGCGCACCGCGTGGTCGCGGCTGGACGACACCTACAGCGGCGACGCCGCGTACACGATCAATGTCCCGCGTGAGCAGCGGCACGCGGTCGGCACGTCGAGCGAGCGCTATCGCCTCGTCGGCACGGACGGCTGCCACGACCGTTCACTGACCACGGTCCAGGGGGTAGTGACGGAGGACCGCAGCCGCTGCTGACACAGGCGAGGAGGTGGCCGGCCGGCATCGATCCGGTCGGCCGGCGTCCCTCAGCAGCGCTGGGCGGCGTCCCCGTCGACCAGGGTGTCCAGCAGCAGGCCGAGGACCTGGCGCTCCTTCTCCGTCAGTGGCGCCAGTATCTCCTCGGCCGCCGAGTGGCGGGCGCCGCGCAGCTCGCGCAGGGTCGCGCGGCCCTCGTCCGTCAGCTCGATCCGGGTCACACGCCGGTTCGCCGGGTCCGCCGCGCGCCGTACCTTGCCGCTCGCCTCCAGCCCGTCCACCAGCGTCGTCACCGCGCGCGGCACGACTTCGAGGCGCTCGGCCAGATCGGCCATGCGCGGCGGCGAGGCGTAGTGGGCGAGGGTGCGCAGCAGCCGGGACTGGGCCGGGGTGACGCCCAGCCCGCGCTGTTCCAGATGGCTTTTCTGGATGCGGTGCACCCGGCGGGTGAGCCGTAGCAACTGCTCGGCGAGCAGGCCGTCGGGATCTGGGGTGGTCATGCGGGAACAATATCAGGATGCCGTTCATTGTGAGTATAGGTAACAATGAGCTATGATCCGTCAGGCATCGTCGGCCGCGCTCCGGCCGGCCCCGTTCCCCTCCGTAGGAGCCCATGCGTCCC
Source organism: Streptomyces sp. NPDC015171 (assembly GCF_043079545.1). NCBI lineage: Bacteria > Bacillati > Actinomycetota > Actinomycetes > Kitasatosporales > Streptomycetaceae > Streptomyces > Streptomyces sp. NPDC015171. Next base: position 271,212 of record NZ_JBIBUO010000012.1, on the reverse strand, counting down.
GACCGTGAACCTTCCTGGACCCCACCTGCCGACGCCGGCGAACAGCCCCGGCAGGTGCGCCGCATCCTGCGGCTCTTCCGTCCCTACCGAGGGCGGCTCGCCGTCGTCGGCCTGCTCGTCGGCGCCGCGTCGCTGGTCTCGGTGGCCACGCCGTTCCTGCTGAAGGAGACGCTGGACGTCGCGATCCCCCAGGGGCGCACCGGCCTGCTGGGCCTCCTCGCGCTCGGCATGATCCTCAGCGCGGTCCTGTCCGGCATTTTCGGCGTGCTCCAGACGCTGATCTCGACCACCGTCGGCCAGCGCGTCATGCACGACCTGCGCACAGCGGTCTACGGCCGTCTGCAGAGCATGTCGCTCGCCTTCTTCACCCGCACCCGCACCGGCGAGGTCCAGTCCCGCATCGCCAACGACATCGGCGGCATGCAGGCCACCGTCACCTCCACCGCCACCTCCCTGGTCTCCAACGCCACCAGCGTGATCGCCACGATCGTCGCGATGATCGCCCTGGACTGGCGGCTGACGATCGTCTCGCTGCTCCTCCTGCCGGTGTTCGTGTGGATCAGCCGCCGCGTCGGCGACGAACGCAGGAAGATCACCACCGAGCGGCAGAAACAGATGGCCGCGATGGCGGCCACGGTCACCGAGTCGCTCTCGGTCAGCGGCATCCTGCTCGGCCGCACCATGGGCCGCTCCGACTCGCTGACCTCGTCCTTCGCCACGGACTCCGAGCGCTTGGTCGACCTGGAGGTCCGGTCGAACATGGCAGGACGCTGGCGCATGGCCGTGATCACGATCGTCATGGCCGCGATGCCCGCGATCATCTACTGGACCGCCGGCCTGGCCCTCCAGTTCGGCGGACCCAAGGTCTCGCTGGGCACCATCGTCGCCTTCGTCTCGCTCCAGCAGGGCCTGTTCCGGCCGGCCGTGAGCCTGCTCGCGACGGGCGTCCAGATCCAGACCTCGCTGGCGCTCTTCCAGCGCATCTTCGAGTATCTGGACCTGTCGATCGACATCACCGAGCGCGATCGGCCGGTCCGCCTCGACGAGGTCAAGGGTGAAGTCCGCTTCGAGGACACCGAGTTCCGCTACGACGGCAAGGGCGGGCCCGTCCTCGACGGCATCGACATCACCGTGCCCGCCGGCGGCAGCCTCGCCGTCGTCGGCCCGACCGGCGCGGGCAAGTCCACCCTCGGCTACCTGGTGCCGCGTCTGTACGACGTCACCGGCGGCCGCGTCACCCTGGACGGGGTGGACGTCCGCGACCTCGATTTCGACACCCTGGCCCGCGCGGTCGGTGTCGTCTCGCAGGAGACGTACCTCTTCCACGCCTCGATCGCCGACAACCTGCGCTTCGCCAAACCGGACGCCACCGACGAGGAACTGCACGCGGCGGCCCGGGCGGCCCAGATACACGAGCACATCGCCGCGCTGCCCGACGGCTACGACACGGTCGTCGGCGAACGCGGACACCGCTTCTCCGGCGGCGAGAAGCAGCGCCTGGCGATAGCCCGCACCATCCTGCGCGACCCGCCGGTCCTCATCCTGGACGAGGCGACCAGCGCGCTCGACACCCGCACGGAAGCCGCCGTCCAGGAGGCCATCGACGCACTGTCCGCCGACCGCACGACGATCACCATCGCCCACCGCCTGTCCACGATCCGCGGCGCCGATCAGATCGTGGTGCTGGACTCCGGCCGGGTCGCCGAGCGCGGCACGCACGAGGAACTCCTGGAGCGGGACGGCCGGTACGCGACCCTGGTCCGCCGGGACGCGCAACTGCAGCCGACAAGCTGAATATATGCCGGGTTTGTGAGGATATGCGTATTACCGTTCCCGCATGCAGACGAACACTCCGTCACGGAGCACGACCCGGCTGACCCGCCGGGGCAGACTCGCCGTCCTCGTGATCGGCGCCGTCGTGGCCGGCACCGCCGTGGTGGTGCCGCTGCTGATGCTGGAGGCCGGCCGCAAGCAGGCGAAGCCCGTCACGCTGGTCATCCCGGAAGGCTGGCGCGCGAGCCAGGTCTACGACGCGGTCGACAAGGTTCTCAAGCTGCCCTCGGGGAGCACCCGCACATCCGTCGGCAAGGCCGCCCTCAAACTGCCGAACGAGGCGGGGAGCAACCCGGAGGGCTACCTCTACCCGGCGACGTATCCCGTTCCGAAAGGGGCGACCCCCGAGACACTGCTGCGGACCATGGTCGACACCGCGATCCGGAAGTACACCGCCGCGCCGGTCGCGGCCGGCGCACAGCGCGGCGCGATGGACACCTACCAGGCCGTCACCATCGCCAGCATCATCCAGGCCGAGGCCGGCACGAAGGCCGACATGGGCAAGGTCGCCCGGGTCATCTTCAACCGGATGGAGCGCGGGATGCCGCTGCAGATGGACTCGACCATCCATTACGCGCTGAACCGCAACACGATCGACACCAGCCGGAGCGACACCCAGATCGAGAGCCCCTACAACTCCTACCAGCGCGTGGGCCTGCCGCCGACACCGATCGACAACCCCGGCGCGGACGCCATGCACGCCGCCCTCAACCCGACGCCGGGCGACTGGCTGTACTTCGTCACGGTCAAGGCCGGGGACACCCGTTTCACCGCCGACTACACCGCCCACCTGCACAACGTCGACGACTTCAACGCCCTTCACCAGAGCGCGGCGGCGACCCAGCCCCCGGGCGGCAGCACGTCAGGGTCCCCGGCGGCCCCCTCCGCGCCGTCCGTCCCGGCCGTCCCCGCCGTTCCCTCCGCCACCCGGCCCGCGGTCCGCTGAGCCGGCGGGACCTCACGCGGCGAGCGGCTCCTCGGCCAGCAGCCGCTTGATGTCCCGTACGGCCGCGCGCCCGGCCCGGTTGGCCCCGATGGTGCTGGCCGAGGGCCCGTAGCCGACGAGGTGGACCCGCGGATCGAGGACCGCGCGGGTGCCCTCCACCCGGATGCCGCCGCCCGGCTCGCGCAGCCGCAGCGGGGCGAGATGATCGAGCGCGGCCCGGAAGCCGGTCGCCCAGAGGATCACATCGGCGCCCACCCGCCGGCCGTCCCGCCATTCGACGCCGTCGGGGGTGACGCGGTCGAACATCGGCCGCCGGTCCAGGACGCCGTCCGCGAGGCCCTGGCGCACGGCCTCGTTCAGGGGCAGTCCGGTGACCGAGACCACACTGCGCGGCGGAAGCCCCTGACTCACCCGCTCCTCCACCAGCGCGACGGCCGCACGGCCCGCGTCCTGGTCGAACGGCCCTTCGCGGAAGACCGCGGGACGCCGGGTGACCCAGGTGGTCGCCGCGGCGTACGGGGCCAGCTCCAGCAGATGCTGGGTCCCCGAGGCCCCGCCGCCCACGACCACGACCCGCTTCCCGGCGAACTCCTCGGGGCCGGCGTACTGCGCGGTGTGCAACTGCCGTCCCCGGAAGGTCTCCTGGCCGGGGTAGCGCGGCCAGAACGGCCGGTCCCAGGTGCCGGTCGCGTTGATCAGCGCCCGCGTCGACCAGGAGCCGTCCGACGTCTCCACGAGCAGCCGGCCGCCGGCGCCCTCGCGTACCGCGCGCACGTCCACGGGCCGCCGCACCCGCAGGCCGAAGGTGCGCTCGTAGCGGTCGAAGTACTCCCGGACGACCTCGGCCGAGGGCCGCGCCGGGTCGGCGTCCGTCAGCTCCATGCCGGGCAGCGCGTGCATCCCGTGCACCTTGCCGAACGTCAGCGAAGGCCACCGGAACTGCCAGGCGCCGCCCGGCCCGGGAGCATGGTCGAGCACCACGAAGCCGCGCTCCGGCTCGAAGCCGGAGCGCCGCAGGTGGTAGGCGGCGGCCAGACCGGCCTGACCCGCGCCGATGACGACGACCTCGACCTCGCGTGCTCCGTTCACGCCTCTGCCAACAGGAAGCCGCCCGCGGATCTTCCCGGCCGCTCAGCGTCCGCCCGCCGCGAGCAGCGGCACGCCGTCCGCCGGGACCTGGCGCTTCAGCAGCCCCCGCGCGGCCAGCTCGGGGATCACTCCCTCGCCGAACCAGTACGCCTCCTCCAGGTGCGGATACCCGGACAGCACGAAGTGCTCGATGCCGAGGGAGTGGTACTCCTCGATCCGGTCGGCGACCTCGGCATGGCTGCCGACCAGCGCGGTCCCCGCACCGCCGCGGACCAGACCGACCCCCGCCCAGAGGTTCGGATGGATCTCCAGCCGGTCGCGCGCTCCGCCGTGCAGCTCCAGCATCCGGCGCTGCCCCACCGACTCGCTCCTGCCGAGGGCGGCCTGCGCGGCGGCGATCGTGTCGGCGTCCAGGTCGTCGAGCAGCCGCTGCGCCGTCGCCCACGCCTCGGCGGAGGAGTCCCGGGAGATGGTGTGCAGCCGGATGCCGAAGCGGACCGTACGGCCCTCGCGCTCGGCGAGCGACCGGATCCAGTCCGTCTTCTCCCGCACCTGGGCCGGTGGTTCGCCCCAGGTCAGGTACACATCGGCGTGCCGGGCCGCGACCGGCCCGGCGGCCGGCGAGGAACCGCCGAAGAACAGCTGCGGCACCGGGTCGGGCGGCAGCACGGCTAGGCCGCCCTCGACCTGGTAGTGCGCGCCCCGGAAGTCGTACGGCTCGCCACGCCACACCCCGCGCACGACCGAGAGGAACTCGTCGGTGCGCGCGTACCGCTGGTCGTGGTCCAGGTGGTCGCCGAACCGCCGCTGCTCGGCCGAGTCGCCGCCGGTCACCACGTTGAGCAGCAGCCGTCCCCGGGTCACCCGCTGGTAGGTCGCCGCCATCTGCGCGGCCAGCGTCGGCGAGAGCAGCCCGGGCCGGAACGCCACCAGGAACTTCAGCCGCTCGGTGTGCTGGGCGAGCGCGGCCGTGGTCAGCCAGGCGTCCTCGCACCAGGTGCCGGTGGGCGTCAGCACCGCCTCGAAGCCCAGCTGCTCGGCGGCCTTGGCGATCTGCGCGAGGTACTCGATGTCCGGGGCCCGCACCCCCGTGGCCCTGCGGGCCTCGGCGGGGCCGTAGGCGTGCCGGTCCACCAGGGTGCGGCCGTCACCGCCGGTCGGCAGGAACCAGTGCAGTCGTACGGTCATGTCCGTGTCCCCTTCCTCAGCCCTTGGCCGGGGTCGTCGACGGCGGCAGGCCGCCGTTGTACCGCGGATCCACGAAGCCGGCGAAGTCCACCTTGCGCGGGATGAGCTTCAAGTCGGTGAAGGCGTCGGCGATCTGCTGCTCGGAGGCGACGAGCGGCTTGTCGACGGCCACCGAGACGCGGGTGGAGTTCGTGCGCCGCACCGAGGCCAGCGCCACCTCGTACGGCAGGCCGGTGTCCTTCGCCCACACCTTGGCCCACGCCTCCTGGTGGTCGTACACCCACGCCGTGGCCCGCCGCAGCCGCGCCAGATAGTCCTTGACGGCGGCGGCCTTCTTCGGGTCCCGCAGCGCGGCGGGCGCGGCGACCTGGAAGGTGAGGCCGTTGGTGACGCCCTCGCCGGTGGTCAGCACCCGGCCCTGCTTCGCCTGGAGGACCTGCGAGGTGTACGGGTCCCAGACCGCCCACGCGTCGACCTTGCCGGAGGTGAACGCGGCCAGCGCGTCGGCCGGCTGGAGGTACTTGACCTTCACGTCGGACAGGCTCAGCCCGGCCGCCGCCAGCGAGGCGACCAGCTGGTAGTGCGCGGAGGAACCCTGTGCGACGGCGACGGACCGGCCCTTGAGCTGCTGAGGCTTCGTCAGCCCGGAGCCCTTCGGTACGAGGATGGCGTCGCCCTTGGACGTGCCGTGCCAGGCGGCCACGACGGAGATCTTCGAGCCGGCGCCGGCCGCGAAGACGGGCGGGGTGTTGCCCACGCCGCCGATGTCCACGGCCTTCGCGTTCACCGCCTCCAGCAGCGGCGGCCCGGAGGTGAAGGTCGACCACTTGATCTTGTAGTCCAGATTCTCCAGCTCTCCGGCGGCGCGCAGGACGGCCTCCGAACCTCCCTTCTGGTCACCGACGTTCAGGGTGACGGAACCCTTTCCGTCGACGTCGCCGCCCGCGCCGGCGGACGAGTTTCCGCCGCAGGCGGTGAGCAGGAGGGCGAAGGGGAGGAGCAGTGCGGCGGGGACGTGTCGTCGTCGCATGACGGTTCCGTTCGTGTACAGGAGAGGTGCGTGAGAGGTGCGGGGGGTCCGGGAGGTGCGTGCGGACGTGTGCGGGAGGATCAAGGCTTCGAGGGGGTGCGGGCGGCCTCCGCCGCGGTGTCCACGCCGAGCCGTTCGAGCAGCCGGGCGCGGAGGGCGGCGAAGCGGGGGTCGGTGATCTCGCGCGGCCGGTCGAGGTCGATGACCTCCTCATGGGCGATCCGGCCGCCGTCCATCACCAGGACGCGGTCGGCGAGCAGCACCGCCTCCTCGACATCGTGCGTGACCAGCAGCACCGCGCACCCCCGGCGCTGCCACAACTCCCCGACCAGGCGCTGGGCCTTGATCCGGGTGAGGGCGTCGAGGGCGCCGAACGGCTCGTCGAGCAGCAGCAGATCGGGTTCGCGGACCAGCGCGCGGGCGAGGGAGGCGCGCTGGGCCTCGCCGCCGGACAGGGTCTTCGGCCACGCCTGGACGCGGTGGGCGAGACCGACCTCGTCCAGCGCCTGCTCGGCGACGGCGCGTTCGGGCCTGCCGGGCAGTCCGAGCAGGACGTTGCGCCACACTCTCTTCCACGGCATGAGCCGGGGTGCCTGGAAGGCGACGGCCCGGCGGCGCGGTACCAGGGCCGTGCCCGTGATGTCCCGGTCGAGGCCCGCGAGGATGCGTAGCAGGGTCGACTTGCCGCAGCCGCTGCGGCCGAGCAGGGCGACGAACTCGCCGGGCGCGATGTCGAGCCGGAGGTCGTCGATGACGGCACGGCCGTCGAAGGAGCGGGTCAGCCCCTCGACATGGACCGCCTGTCCGGTCACCGTCCGGTGAACGTCGGTCGCCATTGCAGCAGCAGCCTTTCGAGGGAGCGGACGATGAAGTCGGCGAGCAGGCCGAGGAAGGCGTAGACGATCAGGCAGACCACGATCACGTCGGTCCGCAGGAAGTCCCGCGCCTGCACCATCAGGAAACCGATGCCCGCGTCGGCGTTGACCTGCTCGGCGAAGACGAGCGCGAGCCAGGCGATGCCGAGCGAGTAGCGCAGCCCGGTCAGCGCCCCGGGGAGCGCGCCCGGCAGCACCACGTGCCGTACCAGGCCCCAGCGGGACAGCCCCAGCGACTCTCCGGCCTCGATGAGCTGGGCGTCGACGCCGCGGATGCCGGCGTAGACGTTGAGGTAGAGCGGGAAGGTGACGCCGAGCGTGATGATCGCGATCTTCGGGGCCTCGCCGATACCGAACCAGATGATGAACAGCGGGATGAGACCGACGAACGGCACCGTCCGCAGCATCTGCACCGGCGCGTCCACCAGGTCCTCGCCGATCCGGAACAGCCCCGAGAGCAGGGCGAGTCCGGTACCGGTCACCGTGCCGAAGAGCAGCCCGAGCGCGACGCGCTGGAGCGAGATCGCCATGGCGGACGGCAGCGAACCGTCGCCGATCAGATCCCAGCCGACCTGCGCGATCCGGCCCGGTGACGCGAGGACGTCGGCGGCCAGCAGCCCGGTCCCGCTGAGCAGTTGCCACAGGACGAGGAGCAGCAGCGGGCCGGTGGTGCGGCGCAGCCAGCGGGGGATCCGGGCGCGGCGGGCGGAGACGGGGACGACCGGTTGGAGGTCGGGCCGGCGGTCCGGGGCGGTGTGCCCGGGCGAGGGCGGCCCGGAGACGGAGGACGGGGTCTTGGATATACCGGAAATATCCGGTTCAGGGGAGTTGGGTGGGGCATGGCTGATGCTCATGGATGCTCCACGGGAGAAGAGCCGGAGGCGAGGGAACGCGGCTCGGCGCCGCCGCGTCATGCCCGGCCCGACGGGGAGTCAGGGATGACGTGCGGGTGGGGCGACGAAGTCCGCGACGAGACAGCGGAGAGCCGGAAGGCGGAAAGCCGGAGGGAGAAGAGCGGGGAAAGGCGTCAGTGGCCGCGGCGACACGCGGCGGAAGCCACCCGCAGCAGGTCGATGTGACCGCGCGTGGTGAGCAGGGCTGAACGCAACATGCGGCAGAACGTAGTCAGCTGGGTGCGCGCCGGTCAACGGTGTCTCGCCCAATGGACCAGCCGTATCGGCAATCGGTACGGTCGTCGCGTGTGAAACCCGGCGTATGGGTCAGGATGGGGGCATGTCCGAAGCCTTGACCACACGCATGCTGCACGTCTCCACCGGTTCCCGGGAGCGCGTCGTCGACCTCACCGCCGACTGCGAGGACTTCCTCAGGGAGGCGGCGGCCGGCCGGGACGGCCTGCTCAACATCTTCGTCCCGCACGCCACCGCCGGGATCGCCGTCATCGAGACGGGCGCGGGCAGCGACGACGACCTGCTCGCCGCGCTGCACACCCTGCTCCCCGCCGACGACCGCTGGCAGCACCGGCACGGCAGCCCCGGCCACGGCCGCGACCACGTCCTGCCGGCCATCGTCCCGCCGCACGCGACCCTCCCGGTGATCGGGGGACGGCTGGAACTGGGCACCTGGCAATCGGTCTGCCTGGTCGATACGAACAGGGACAATGCCAACCGTCAGGTGCGGCTGAGCTTCCTCGGCTGATGCATGTGACGGTCCCGTAGCGTTGAATTCCAGCCGCGCCCAATGCCCCTTGGCCCATGCGGGATCAGCCCGTGACCGTCATGTTCCCCGGTGCGGTCGGGCGGCGAGATTTGAGCCCGCGACCTCTCTCCCGAATGAGGTTCGGTTGCTGGGCTTGCCAGGGCGGATGGCGTTTGTGCCGGTCATGGATGCTCCCGATGGTCTCGCCTGAACTGGAGGGGGTTTGGGAGCGGGGTGGGTCCCAGATGGCTCCCAGTGGATGGAGCCTCAGTCCCGTGCTGGTAGGAGGAGCGACGCGGCTCGTGTCGGGGCGGCGATCGCTATGACGACGGCAGTCGCCGAAGATGTAAGGGTGCACGCGCCGGGTGTGGCGGCTCAGGCTGCGAAGCCGGGAGTGGATGGTGTGTCGCGGCGGCGGGCCGGCGCCACTTGACCTCTCTGCTGTGCGCACGTGCGGCTGCCTTCCGATAGCTCCGAGGTGCCGCGCAACGTCGTTGCGGGGCACTGGGGCACCGCCAGCACATTGCCCTTGCATGCCTTCAATATGACCTTCCCTTGACTCGCCTCCTCCAGGGTCAGAAGCCGCAGTTGCGAACCAGGGGGAGACGACAGCGATGGGTGACGGCAAGGTCCCCGGCAAGGTTCTGGACATCAAGACCGCCGACATCAAGGCGGCGGCACCTGCCTTCCAGCAGGGGGCCATCGATCTGAGCAAGGCGCTGACCACGCTCATCAAGACCCTGGACGGTCTGGGTGAGCCCTGGGGCCACGACGAGCAGGGCGACAAGTTCGGCAAGGCCTACAAGCCGCAGCAGAAGAAGATCGAGAGTGCGGCAGGCATCCTGGTGCTCGGGCTGACGAGCATTCACGAGGCCATGGTCGACATGTCCGACGGGACCGTGGACAACGACCAGCTCATCGCCGGCATGTTCACCAAAGTGAAGACCGGCAAGCAGAGCGACGGTGCCGGTGAGCGTTGAGGACAAGGCCCGCCACATCCTTCTCAAGCTGGGCCTGTGGTGGCCGGAGGCCGCCTCCGGCCAGCTGCGCGAGGCGGCGAAAGCGTGGCGTGCGTTCGCCGGGGCCGTCGACGATGTCCGCTCTCCCGTGCACCGCAGCGCGTCCTCGATCATCCACAACAACACGGGTGAGTCGATCGAGGCGTTCGAGAAGTTCTGGGGCCGTTACGCCAAGGATCAGGACGGCGGCTGGCTGAGCGATCTGGCGAAGTCCTCGCGGGAGATGGCCAACGCGCTGGAGAAGTTCGCCGACGCCATCGATGATGCGATCAACAAGCTCTGGACGCAGATCGGCATCGACGCGGCCGTGATCGCGGGCGGTGTGGCGCTGGCCTTCTTCACGGCGGGTCTTGCTTCCGGGGCGGCCGTCGCGGCGGCGGACGCGGTCATCGAGTTCGGTGCCACGATGGGCATCGCCGTCACCACGACGGTGGCCGAGATCGCCGCCGGCACGCTCGTCGCCGCCGCGTTCGGCGGGGTCGAATCGGTGGCGGTCGACCTCGCCGTGGCCCAACCGCTGAAGATGGCGACCGGTCTGCAGCACGGCTTCAGCCTGGACGAGGTCAACCAGGCCGCCAAGGACGGCATGATCTTCGGCGGAGCGCTGGGCGCGGGCGGCGGCCTGCTGAAGGCGAGCATGGAAGGCGGGCTGGCCGACACCACCCCCCTGCTGCTGCGCCCGCCGTCGCTCTGCCCCGACCTGGTGGAGCTGGGCCCGGCCGCCCGCAACGCCGAGCGCACCCCGTGTGTGGGCGAGCCGATCGACGTGGCGACCGGCGCCATGCTGATGACCCAGACGGACCTGACCCTGCCCGGCAGCCTCCCTCTGGAGTTCACCCGCACCCACCTCTCCTCCTACCGAGGCGGCGTCTGCTTCGGCCCGACCTGGATCTCCACCCTGGACGAGTGCCTTCAGATCGACGGCGAGGGCGTCGTCTTCGCCGCGGCCGACGGCATGCGCCTGGTCTACCCGGTGCCGCAGCCCGGCGTTCCCACGATGCCGGTGAAGGGCCCGCGCTGGCCCCTGGAGTGGGACGGCAAGCCGGACGGAGCGATGACGGTCACTGACCCGTCGACGGGCGTGACCCGGACCTTCGCCGCCCCTGTCCCCGCCCCCTCCTTCGGCGTGTTCCACCTGGCGCTGGACTCCTGGAGCGACCGCAACGGCCACCGCATCGACGTCGAACGCGACGGCGAAGGCGTCCCGTTCGGCATCCGCCACTCCGGCGGCTACTACGTCGCCGTCGACACGCAGGGCCCGCGCATCACCGCCCTGCGCCTGCTGGACGAGCCGCCGTCCCGCTACCGCCCCGGCACCGCGACCGACGAGGGCACGGTCGTGATGCGCTACGGCTACGACGCCTCCGGCAACCTCACGGAGGTCGTCAACTCCAGCGGCGAGCCCCTGCGGTTCACCTACGACACGGAAGGTCGCGTCACCCGCTGGACCGACCGCAACGGCACCTGGTTCGGTTACGTCTACGACGAGCGCGGCCGGGTGGTCCGCACCGAGGGCGTCGACGGCATCCTCTCCGGCGCCCTGACCTACGACGACACGGCTCGCACGACGGCGTACACGGATTCGCAGGGCCGCGTCTCGGTCCACCGGTACAACGCCGACGGGCTGGTGGTGGAGGAGACGGACCCGCTGGGTCATGTCACGCGCACGGAGTGGGACGCATACGGAGCCCGGCCGGTCGCCGTGACGGACCCACTGGGGCACATCACGCGGTACACCTACGACGACTCCGGCAATCTGACCGAACTCACACTTCCCGACGGCTCGCAGGCCCAGGCTTCCTACACCGCGCTTGGCCTGCCCACGGAGGTGATCGAGCCGGGTGGTGCGATCTGGCGGCACACGTACGACGAGCGGGGCAACCTGCTCAGGACTGTGGATCCGACCGGCGCTGAGACGCGCTACACGAACCATGAGGCGGGCCGCCCAACCGTCATCACCAACGCCCTCGGCCACACCCGCACGGTGGCCTACGACGCGGCGGGCCTGCCCATCGCCCTCACGGATGAACTGGGCCACACGACCACGATCCGCCGCAACGCTTTCGGGCGGCTGATCGAGGTGACCGATCCTTTGGGCCGCACCACGCGCCTGAGCTGGACAACGGAGGGTAAGCCGTCCTGGCGCGAGCAGCCCGACGGCACCCGCGAGTCGTGGACCTGGGATGCCGAGGGCAATCTGCTCGCCCATACGGACCCGGCGGGTAACAGGACCCGCCACACGGCGACGCACTTCGACGTCCCCGCCACGCGGACCGACCCGGACGGCGCCCATTACACGTTCTCGTACGACACGGAATTGCGCCTGACAGGCGTCACCAACCCGCAGGGCCGGACCTGGTCGTACGCCTACGACGAGGCCAGCCGTCTGACGGCTGAGACTGACTTCAACGGCCGCACGCTGACGTACATGTACGACGCGGCGGGTCGGCTGCTCTCACGTACCAACGGGACCGGGGAGACACTGAACTTCGTCCGGCACGGGGCTGGCCGCACCGTGGAGCAGCGCACCAGCACCGGTGAGACGACGACCTTCGAGTACGGCGCGGACGGACTGCTCGCCCGGGCGCTCAACCGAGACGCCGAGGTGATCCTCGATCGGGACGCTCTCGGGCGCATTCTCAGCGAGACGGTCGACGGCCGCGTCACGGCTTACGCCTACGACCCGTTGGGCCGCTGTGTCCGTCGCGAGACTCCGTCCGGACTGGTCTCACTGTGGACGTACGACGCGGCAGGACGGCCCTCGGAGCTTCGTTCGGAGGCGGGCAGCCTCGCCTTCACCCATGATGCCGCCGGACATGAGACGGAGCGTCGTCTCGGCCTCGATGTTCTGCTGACCCAGACGTGGGACGGTGCCGGCCGCCTGACCCTCCAGTCCCTCACAGCAGGTTCAGCCGATGCGCAGAACCTCCTTCAGCACCGCGCCTATGCCTACCGCAGCGACGGCTACCTGACAGAGATCCGCGAGCTCACCACGGGCACCCGCCGCTTCGACCTGGACGTGACGAGCCGCGTCACGGGCGTACGCGCCCACGGCTGGACCGAGACTTACTCCTACGATCAGGCCGGCAATCTGGTGCAGGCAACGGCACCCGGCCACGGCTCCGCCGGGGAGCGCGACTTCGACGGCACTCTCGTCCGCCGCGCGGGCCGCAGCACCTACCAGCACGACGCCCAGGGACGCCTGGTCCGCAGGACCCGCAAGCTCCTCAACGGACAGACCCGGACCTGGACGTACATCTGGAGCACCGAGGACCGCCTGGCCGAGGTCGGCACGCCGGACGGCGAACGCTGGAGGTACGCGTACGATCCGCTCGGGCGCCGCCTCCGCAAGTATCGTCTGGCGGAAGACGGAACGCAGGCCGAACGCACCGAATTCTTCTGGGACGACACCAGGCTGGCGGAACAGGCTGGCCCGGACGGCAAGGTGACCACCTGGGACTACGAGCCTGGCACCCATCGGCCGATCGCGCAGACCGATCACCGGCGATCAGCTGTCGGACGCGATGCCTCCTTCCTCGCCCGGCTGGCCGAGGAGTCGGCACCCGGCCATGTGGCCGTGTTCCAAGCGGTCGTGACGGATCCCGTCGGCATGCCCACCGAGCTTGTCACCGCCGAGGGCGAGATGACATGGCAGAGCCGGACCACTCTGTGGGGCACCTCCCTCGCCGGCCCCGTCGAGTTCTCCTCCGCCGATTGCCCACTGCGGTTCCCGGGCCAGTACGCCGACGCCGAAACCGGCCTGCACTACAACTACTTCCGCTACTACGACCCCGAGACAGCCTGCTACCTCAGCCAGGACCCCCTGGGCTTGAAGCCGGCCCCCAACCCCTCGGCATACGTCCGCCATCCTGGCACCTGGTCGGACCCCCTGGGTCTGTACGGCTGTGAGCTGGAGGACCTCGGGGGCGGCTGGTACCGCTCGCCCGAAGGATTGGACTACGGTCCGGGTTCGGCCGAGGGGCATCGCATCACCCACGTCATGCAGCACACCCGGGAGAACCCTGCGAAGCCGGCTCACGGAGTTTTCGACACGGGTAACCAGGGCGTGCTGGAAACGGTCGACGAGGCGTGGAGCCGGCGCGCCGCTGCGGTGTCGGTCAACCAGCAGGGCGCTCGTACCACCTACATCGTCCCGATGGGCCGGCAAGTGGGTTACAACCCCGGAGAGGAATATGTTTCGATCACCGTCGAACACGGCAACGAAGTGATCACGGCCTTCCCGAGGAGCTGGAACTGATGGACAAGGTCGCCTGCGCGCACTGCGGCCAGGACTGGGTGCGTTGTTACGAGCGCAAGGACACGGGCCAGAGGTTCTTTCTCTGCCCCGAGTGCGAGTCCGTCTGGGAACTGGAGGACGACCTCCACGAGGACACAGACATGTACCTGAGCGAGTACCTGCTGACCGGGGACCCCGGAAAGGACTGGGAGATCATCACTCCGTGTGGCTGAGAAGGCCGCCGGTGAGTCGGCTCGGGGGACCGAAACCAGATCATCGCCTTTCTTCCGATGCGTAAAGAGGTAGACCCCATAATTACTGTGCGGTTCACCGTACGGTCCGGCCAAGGCGGCATTGGCGGTTTCAATCCGGGTGACCAGGCAGTCACCGGGGACCTCGGCACAGCCGACTTGGCCGGGCACGTCCCAGATCAGGGCATGGTGATCTACCTATCCGTGGTCCAGTTGCTGGCCAGCCTGGTGCAGTTTCTGCGGGGCAACGCCCGCTTGCTCAACTTCACCGGCGCCGACACTACCTTCGGTTTGGTCGTACGACGGGCCAACGACGGTCTGTCGGTCGTCGGCAAGGGCGGGGTCGTCGCTTGGACGGCGGCGCGAGCGCTCGCCTCGGTCGTGCTGCGGGCCGCGGATGGCCTGGGCCTGGGTCGTGCCCTCTCTCCGGAAGAGCCGATCACGTCCGAAGGGAAGCCTCCCTTGCCGCGTTCCAGCTCTTCGTACCGGGCCAGAAGGGGTGAGAGGCGGGCGCCGGGATGATGAACCCGGGTACTGCCCGGAACGGCGTCGCGGGCGGAGCACTGCGGGACGTCTGCGTCCGCGACATCCCGATCGACGACTGGCGGCGCACGTCAGACGGGTTGCGCACGGTCCCGGGGCACCATGCCCTTGCCCGGACGTTCTCCGGCACTACGGAGAGCGGCGCCTTGGATGCCTCTGCCGTATGGAGCCGACTCGAGGCAGGACGACCCAGAGGAATCTGCCAGCCTGGCCCTCGACGTCGGCGGCCCGTAGTTCACCTGCTACTTCTTCGCCATCGAAGAGACCGAGTTCACTTTCGATCCTTCTGACGTGGTCGATGAGGCGACATTCGCACCCGTTTTCGCCTTCGTGACCTGGCTGGTAACGGCGCCGGGCCGGGAAGTCATCGTGACGACGTCCATCATCAACGCCCTCGGTCGCACCCGTGAGATCGCCTACGACGGGGCAGGTCTCCCCATCGCCCTGACGGACGAACTGGGCCGGTCGTGAGTTTCGTGACGGTCCGCTGAAGCAGCCGGGGGACCGACCGTGTCACCAAGTGCACGCTGCTCCAGTGGAGGCAGTGGCCGTTGTCGTTCCTCGTGGCAGCTCCACACCTGCTGACTACCGAACGGACGGCTCTGCTCTCCGGCCGCGACGATGAGTTCGTCGCCGTCATCTTCGAGGAGACGCTGACCTCTGTCAGCACCTGGGTCCGTAGCATCGGGGTTGTCTTTGCGGAGGTTGGCGGACCCCAACCGGGACAACCCCGACCGCCGGGTACGGCTCAGCTTCCTCGGCGCCTGAGTTCCCTCTGTCCCTCGCCGCGGCTTCGGCCGCGGAGCCGGAGTGAGCCTTCGCCGCGGTGCCGGAGGCTTGGCCAAGGGGGGCCGGATCACCGAGGGTGGCTCCCGGTCCGGCCGGGCGTCGGCACCAGACCCAGGCGCTGGGCGCGCAGCACCGTGCCGACCCGGTCGCGGGTGCCCAGCTTGCGGTAGATGTTCTCGACGTGCTTGTGCACCGTGCGCACCGAGATGCCGAGCCGGCGCCCGATCGCGTCGGCGGTCAGCGCGTCGGTGAGCAGCAGCAGGACGGAGGTCTCGCGCGGGGTCAGCGCGCGGTCCGCCGCCCGCTCGTCGGGCAGCGCGGCCGGACCGAGCGTCCGCCGCCACTCCTCCAGCAGCTGCCGCTGCCGGTCGACCGCCGCCAGCAGCGGCTGCGCGCGCCCGGCCAGGGCCAGCTGGCCGTCGGTGAAATCCGTGCCGACGCGATACACGAGGCACCCGGTGATCGGCTCGGCGCTCCCCGGGAGCGGCACGCCCAGCACATGGTCGACGCCCAGGGCCTCACCCAGCAGCCGTGCCGTCGGACTGTCCCGCCATGCACGGCCCACCGCCCGGTACGCGCTGACCGGGGCCCGGTCGGTGCCGCCCGCGTAGTGTCCGGCGAACGGGTAGCCGGCCCGCAGCAGACCCAGGCCGGCCTCGCTCAGCCCCGCCAGCCGCTCGGCGGCGCCGGCGGGCACCGTACCGATCGTGCCCGTGCGCTCGCTCCAGTCGTCCCGTTTGTGGATGACCGCCTCACCACCGCACACCTCCGCCAGCGCGCCGGCCAGCAGGGGCCACAGCCGCTCGGGTTCCCGTTCGTGCAGCGCCGCCACGGCGACGGCCAGCATGCGCTCGTAGGACCTGTCCAGCCGCACGGGTTCCTCTCCGGTCGCCTCGCGTACCCGTCCTCGCCCGCGGCGTACGTACTTGTACGCATACCCCCGCGGTCCCCGGCCGGCGCACACTTCAACCCGGCGGCACCGGCCTGCTCGGACGCGTCATGTCCGGGGGGCCGCCGGCACGGGGGAACGGCGGCCCGTCCGGTGCCGCCGTCCTGCCGCCGCGAGGGGCGGCGACCGGCAGACCGACGGGACCGAAAACCGACGACGCCCCCCGGGCGGAGCCGGAGGGCGTCGGGGACAGTCGGTAGGTCAGGCGCGCTCGGTGCCGCTCGCCTTCTTCTCCTGCTTCTCCTGCTGCAGGTTCTTGAGCCGCGCGGCCTCCTTGCGGACCTCGGCCTGGGTGGCGCGCTCCTTCACCAGCCACTCGGGCTGCTCCTGCTTGAGCGCCTCGATCTGCTCGGTGGTCAGCGGCTCGGTGACCTCGCCCCGGGCGAGACCCGCGATGGACACGCCCAGCTTGGCCGCGACCACGGGACGCGGGTGGGGGCCGTTCGCCCGCAGCTCACGCAGCCACTCCGGCGGGTTGGCCTGCAGCTCGTTCAGCTCGGCGCGCGAGACCGCACCCTCCTGGAACGAGGCGGGGGTGGCGGGGAGGTACACACCCAGCTTCTTCGCCGCGGTCGCGGGCTTCATCGTCTGGGTGCTCTGCTGCGACTTCATGAGGTCAAGGGTATCGGCCGCGTGCGGGAGCGCCGACCACGGCCGGTAACCTGGCCTGGTGACAGGCTCGGAGGAATCACCGTCGTTCCGGCTCGCGTACGTTCCCGGAGTGACGCCCGCCAAATGGGTGAAGATCTGGAACGAGCGTCTGCCGGACATCCCGCTCACCCTCGTCCAGGTCCCGGCCGCCGAGGCGCCCGAGGTGCTGCGCGCGGGCGAGGCGGACGCGGGCATCGTCCGGCTGCCGGTCGACCGTACGTTCTTCAGCGCGATCCCGCTGTACACCGAGGCCTCGGTGGTCATCGTCCCCAAGGACCACCTGATCACGGCCGCGGACGAGGTGACCTTGGCCGATCTCGCCGAAGAGGTGCTCGTCCATCCCCTGGACGACGTCTTCGACTGGGACGCCCCGCCGGGCGAACCGGCCTTCGAGCGGCCCGCCACGACGGCGGACGCGATCGAACTGGTGGCGGCGAACATCGGCCTCCTGGTCGTCCCGCAGTCGCTGGCCCGGCTGCACCACCGCCGGGACCTCACCTACCGCCCGGTCGTCGACGCGCCGCAGTCGAGCGTCGCCCTGTCCTGGCCGGAGGAGGCCACCACCGACCTGGTGGAGGACTTCATCGGCATCGTCCGCGGACGCACGGTCAACAGCACACGAGGCCGTACGGCGGCGAAGCCGGAGGCCACGCCCTCGGGGAAGGCATCCGCCAAGTCGTCGGGGAAGACGGCGGGGAAGACTGCCGGGAAGCCGTCCGCGAACTCCGCGGGCCGCACGGGACGCGCCCGCACCGGCGGGGGCAAGCCGGCGGACAAGCGGGGCAAGCCGCGCCGCCGGTCCTGACCCGCCGCCGGTCGTGACACGCCGTTGCGCATGACCCGGGCCGCTACGACCCCTGCCGCGCCGGCTCCTCCTCCCGTGGCTCCGGCTCCGGGGCGACCACGCGTTCCCGCAGGTCGGCGACGGCCAGGACCAGCGCGAGCAGGATGATGCCGACGGAGCCGAGCAGGGCCAGCTGGAGGGCCGTGCGCGGGCTGCCGTGATTGGCGAGATGGGCGAAGTACACCGAGCCGACGGCCGCGATTCCGGCCGCCGAGCCGATGCGCTGAGCGGTCTGGAGCACTCCGCTGGCCGCCCCGGCCCGCTGCACCGGGACGAGGGAGAGCGCCAGTGTCGTGTTCGGCGAGACGATCAGGCCCGAGCCGACGCCGGCGACGAGCAGCGGGAGCGCGGCGGCCCACCCCAGGGCCGGACCCGGCACCCACTGGACGATCACGACGACGCCGAACAGCCCCGCCGCCACCCCGCACAGCCCGGTGATCACCAGCCGGCGCCCGTGGCGCACGACCAGCCGCCCGCTGGCGGTCGCCATCGCCGCCGAGCCGACCGCGAAGGGCATCGAGGCCACGCCCGCAGCGAGCGGGCTGTAGCCCATGTTGTTCTGGAGGAACAGGGTGTAGACGAAGAACAGGGTGGTGAAGCCCCCGAAGTAGACCAGGCTCAGCAGGGTCCCCAGCGAGTAGGAGCGCAGGGTGAACAGCCGCAGGTCGACCAGCGGGGCACGGCCCCGCTGTGCCTGGCGCCGCTCCCACACCCAGAAGGCGGCCAGCAGCAGGGCGGCGAGCGGCAGCAGCGCCCACTTCCGCCGCCCCGGCCACTGCTGCTCCTGCACGAACGGCAGCATGATGGCGAGCACGCTCGCCCCCAGCAGGAGGACGCCCGGCAGATCCAGTCCCTCGCGCCGGTCCGCCGACACCGGGTGCCGGGGGAAGAGCCGCAGCGCCGCGAGGAACGCGACCACGCCGATCGGCACATTGACGTAGAACACCCAGCGCCAGCCGTCGTCGCTGCCCGCGGCGTGCAGCAGCAGGCCGCCGGTGAGCGGGCCGACCGCCGTGGACGTCGCGATGACGCTGGCCATCATGCCGAACGCCCGGGCCCGCTCCTCGCCCTCGAACATCTGCTGGATCAGCCCCGAGGTCTGCGGTGCGACCAGGCCCCCTGCCGCCCCCTGGAACAGCCGGAACAGCACCAGCCACGCCCCGTTCGGGGCCAGCCCGCACGCGGCCGAGGCGACCGTGAACAGGGCGAGCCCGAGCAGGAAGACCTCACGGCGTCCGCGTACGTCGCCGAGCCGGCCGGCCGGTACCAGCGCGAGCCCGAAGGTGAGGGCGTAGCCGGACACCACCCACGACAGCTGGGCGTCGTCGGCGTGCAGCCCGCGCTCCATCGAGGGCAGGGCCACGTTCACGATGGAGGTGTCAAGAAGCGTCATGAAGCCCGCGGTCAGTGACACCGCGAGCGCCCTCCACCGCCGGTCGTCGGGGGCCGGACGGGCCAGGTCTGTGATCATGTGATCACGCTAAGCAGCCGCGGGCCGACTCGCCCGTAAGGACGCCGCGCGCGTCGGCCGCGCTTTTCCGCCGCGCGCCATCGTCACGCGCCGGTCAGCCAGGCGTACGCCGAGCGTGCCGAGAACTCCGGCTGGCCGCCCCGCAGGAGCAGGGACGCGGTCGCGAACCCGGGGCAGTCGGCCTGCTCCGCCACGTACGGGACCGCGATGCAGCGCATGCCGGCCGCGTGGGCGGCGGCCGCGCCGGGCGCCGCGTCCTCCAGGACCACGCAGTCGGCCGGGGCCGCGCCGAGCCGGCGGGCCGCTTCGAGGAAGACGTCGGGGGCGGGCTTGCTGCGGGGGACCTCGTCGGCCGAGACCACCGTGTGCAGGAAGGTGCCGAGGCCGGTGCCCGTCAGGATCGCCTCGATGGCTTCCGGGGAGGAGCCCGAGGCCACCGCCATCGGCACGTTCGCGGCGGCCAGCAGCTCCACGAACGCGCGCATCTCCGGGTACGCGCGCGTGCTGGTGCGGGCAAGCTCCAGATAGCGGCGGTTCACCGCGGCCAGCAGCTCCGCCGCCGGGACGCGCAGGCCATAGCGTTCCCGCCAGCTCGTCACCGTCTCCTGGGTGCTGATGCCGACATAGTGCTCGTGGTCCGCCCAGGAGAAGCCGGGCACGCCGTGCTCGGCCAGGATCTCCCGGCTCGCCTCGTAGTAGTTCGGCTCGCTGTCCACCAGCGTTCCGTCGAGATCGAAGATGACCGAGAGGGCGCCGAGATCACTCATGGCGTCCAGGATGCCAAGCGTCAGGCGCGGGCCGCCCGGCCGACCGACTCCACCAGCGGAAGCAGCCGGTACGGGACACGCTCGCGCAGCGCCACCTCGGTGCGGGTGCGCACCACGCCGGGGAGGCTGATCAGCTTCTGGATCACGTCCTCCAGGTGCGCGTTGTCCCGGCCCACCACCCGGGCGAGCAGATCCCCGCCCCCGGTGATCGAGAAGGCCTCCACGATCTCCGGCACGGCGGCCAGCGCGTCCCCCACGTCGTCCAGATGGCCCTGGGTCACCTCGATGTGCACGAAGGCCAGCACCGGGTGCCCGAGCGCGGCGGGGGACAGGGAGGGTCCCGTGCCGGTGATCACGCCGTCCCGGTCCATCCGGTCGAGCCGGGCCTGGAGCGTGCCGCGGGCCACGCCGAGGATGCGGGCGTACTCGCGCACGCTGGTGCGCGGCTGCTCCAGGAGCAGCCGCAGGATGCGGGTGTCGAGTTCGTCCACGGCCATGACGTACGACTGTACCAATGGCTCAGGTCGCCCCGGGCCGGACGTACCGCCCGACCTGGTGCGTTGGTATTCCGGCGCACTCGCGTGACCGACAGGTGCCGGGCCAATGGCCCAGTGATTCGGCCATCACTTGAGCCAGTGACCTCAGTGATGCTCTCATGGGCGTGTCGATGGCGCTGCGGATCCCCGCGGCGCCTTTTCTGTGCCGGGGTTCCCAGGGGAGGACAGCAGTGCTGAAGAGGGTGTTCGTGGCGCCGGACCCGGGCCGGGTGCGCTTGCGCTTCGCGGCGCGGGCCGTCCTCGGCATAGGTCTCGCGGTCGCGGTCTGCGGACTCGCCGGACACTCCCTCGCCGGTGCGGTCACCGGCGGCCTCGCCGCGCTGCTCGCTCTGTTCACGGTCGCCGACGCGACCGTGCGCGGGCAGGCCGTCACCACCGCGCTGCTGCCCGTCGTGGGCGTGCCCGTGCTCGCGGCGGCGGCCGAACTGCACGATGTGCCCGTCGCCCGCGATCTCGCCTTCCTGGCCGTCGTCGGCGCCGGCGTGTACGCCCGCCGGTGGGGCCCCCGCGGGCACAGCCTCGGCGTGTTCGCCTTCATGACCTTCTTCGTGGCCCAGTTCCTGCACGCCACCCCGGCCCGGCTGCCCGAGCTGTACACCGCCGTCCTGCTGTCCGTGCTCAGCGCGGCCGTCGTGCGGTTCGGGCTGTGGTGCTACGAGCGCCGGCTGCCCCCGGCCGCCGTTCCCGCTCCGGCCGCCGGGAGCGGACTGGCCCGGGTGACCACCCGGCAGGCCGTCCAGGCGACGGCGGGCGCCGGATTCGCGCTCGTCGTGGGCCAGCTGGTGTCCGGGCAACGCTGGTACTGGGCCGTCGGCGCCACCTGGTGGATCTTCGTCAACACCGCCTCGCGCGGCGAGACGCTGGTCCGCGGCTTCCGCCGGGTCCTCGGCACGGTGATCGGCATCTGCCTGGGCTTCCTCGTCGCCGTCCCGGTGCACGGGGCACCGCTCCCGACGGCCGTCCTCGTCGCGGTCGCCGTCTTCGGCATCTTCTACACGGCCGCCCTCTCCTACACCTGGATGATGCTCTGGGTGACCCTGCTCGCCGAACTCCTCTACGGCCTGCTCGGCGTCCTCACCCCGGGGCTGCTGGCGCTGCGGCTCGCCGAGACCGGTGTCGGCGCGGCCGGCGCCGCCCTCGCCGTCGCGCTCCTGCTGCCGGTCACCACACACGCCACCACCGATGCCTGGATCCAGCGGGCCCTGCGGTGCGTGCACGCCTGCACGGCCGAGGCCGCGGCCCGGCTGGCCGGCTCCGCCACGGCCGACCCCGCACCGCGCGTGGCCGAGCTGGAGCAGCTGCTCGGCCGGGTGCGGCTCTCGCTGGCCCCGCTGGTGCACCCGCTGAACCCGATGCCGGCGCGCAAGGCGCGGGCCCGCCGGGTCCTCGCGCTGCTGGACGACTGCGCCCGCGAGATCCGGGGGCTCGTGGCGATCGCCGCCGACCCGGAGGCCTCCCACGACGCACGCCTCGCCGCCGCCTGCTGGCGGGTGGAGACCGCCGTCGAGGCCCTCACCGCGGGCCGCGCCGAACCCCTCCACCACCCCGCCGAACCGCCCGCCGAACCCGCCCTGGCCCATCTGCACGGAGTGGAGCGCGCCCTCGCCGATCTCGCGGAACCACTGCGGGCCCCGTCCGGCTCCCGCTTGGTCGGGGCCTGAGGGGCGCGGCGGGTCACTGCTTCGGCGGGGCCTGAGGGGCGCGGCGGGTCACTGGATCGGCGGGGCCTGAGGGGCGCGGCGGGTCACCGGTCGGTCGGGGCCTGACGGGTACGGCGGTCCGTCCGGTCCGGGCCTGGGGAGGGTACGGCGGTCCGTCCGGTCCGGGCCTGGGGAGGGTACGGCGGTCCGTCCGGTCCGGGCCTGGGGGGCGCGGCGGGTCACTGGATCGGCGGGGCCTGAGGGGCGCGGCGGGTCACCGGTCGGTCGGGGCCTGACGGGTACGGCGGTCCGACCGGTCCGGGCCTGGGGAGGGTACGGCGGTTCGGCCGGTCCGGGCCTGGGGAGGGTACGGCGGTCTGGCCGGTCGGGGCCTGGGGGGCGCGGCGGGTCACTGGATCGGCGGGGCCTGAGGGGCGCGGCGGGTCACCGGTCGGTCGGGGCCTGAGGGGTACGGCGGTCCGACCGGTCCGGGCCTGACGGGTACGGCGGTCCGACCGGTCCGGGCCTGGGGAGGGTACGGCGGTCCGTCCGGTCCGGGCCTGGGGGTACGGCGGTTCGGCCGGCCGGGGCCTGGGAGGTGTGCCGGGCTCCCGGCCGGGCAGGGGGCTGGGCGGCGCGCTGCCCGTCCGGGACCCGGCAGTCCGCTGAAAGAACTCCCTTGCCACTCCGGTCCCTTGGTCTAGACCGCGGTGGGTCGGCTGCTACCGTCGGCCCCGGAACCGGCTCGACCGGGCCTCGACCGAGAGGGGACAGCGGTGGCACAGGGCGGCAGCACGGGCAGGCGCCGGGCGTTCATCGGAACTTTCACGGCGGCGGGCGGTCCCGGAGTGGTGACCGCGGAGGTCGCCCGGGACAGCGGGGCCCTCACCCTGGTGTCCGCCGTGAACCACGTACCCGACCCCTCCTACCTCGCCCTGTCACCGGACGGGCGCACCCTCTACGCGGTCAGCGAGACGGCCGACGGAGCCGTCGCCGCCTACCGCGTCAGCGGGGACCGGCCGACCCCCCTCGGCGCACCGGTACCGGTCGACGGCAGCGGCCCCACCCACCTCAGCCTGCACGCCGGGCACGTACTGACCGCCAACTACGGCAGCGGCAGTGTCTCCGCCGTACCCCTGCGCCCCGACGGAACCCTCGCGGGGCAGCCTTCCGGCCGGCTGCAGCACACCGGCTCCGGCCCGCACGACCGGCGCCAGCGCGGCCCGCACGCCCACCAGGTGCAGCCCGATCCCAGCGGCCGGTGGGCCGTCAGCGTCGACCTCGGCACGGACTCCGTCCGGGTGTGCACCCTCGCCGACGGCGCTCCCGCCATGCACCGCGAGTTCGCCCTGCGCCCCGGCTCCGGCCCGCGCCACCTGGCCTTCCACCCGGACGGCGAGCGCGCCTACGTGGTCAACGAACTGACCCCCACGGTCACGGTGTGCCGCTGGGACGCCGCCGGCGGCTCGCTGAAGCCGCTGACCGAGGTCGCCCTGCTGCGGGACGCACCGGCCGGCGACGCCTACCCCTCCGGGATCGTCGTCTCACCCGACGGCCGCTTCGTGTGGACCGCGACCCGCGGCGCGGACGTCCTGTCGGTGCTGGCGGTCGAGGGGGACGGCCTCCGGCTCGTCGGCACGGTCCCCTGCGGCGGGCACTGGCCGCGCGCGCTGGCCGAGCACGCCGGGTTCCTCTACGCCGCCAACGAGCGCTCCGGCACGGTGACCTGGTTCGCCGTGGACCCGGCGACGGGCATCCCCCGCTACGACGGCTCCGTGCGGGTCACCGCGGCCTCCTGCGTCGTCTTCGGCTGAGCGGGCCCGGCGCCCGGCCCCCGGCCCGGCCGACGCCGAGAGGCTCTTGCCCACGCGAAGGGCCCGCCCCGGGACGGGAGCGGGCCCTGTGTCGTGCGGATGCCTTGTGCGATGTGCGTCAGTGCGCCGGAGCGCCCTGCGGCTGCTGCGGGGCGATGCCCAGCGCCGTCGTGTACTTGGCGAGCGCGAGCTTGCCGATCGCCGGGTACGCGCCGAGCGCCTCGGCCATGGCGCAGCCCGCCTCCTCGGCGGCGGCGGCCAGCAGCCCCGGGTCGATCTCCGGGCCGACCAGGTACGGCGCGAGCGCCAGCTGCTGCGAACCGGAGGAGCGCAGCTGTTCGGCCACGGAGGAGATGGAACCCTCCTGGTCCAGGGCCGCCGCCATCACCGGCACGGCCAGGCGCGCGGCGAGCAGCATGCCGGTGATCCCGGCCGCCTGCACGGCCTCCTCGCCGCCCACGGACGCCAGGATGATGCCGTCGGCGGCGGTGGCCACGGTGAAGAGCCGGGCGCGGTCGGCGCGCGCGAGGCCCGCCTCCGAAAGCCGCACGTGCAGCGCCTCGGCGAGCAGCGGGTGCGGGCCGAGCACGTCGGTCAGCTCGGCGGCGACCCGGCTGTCCATCACGGACTGGCGGATCTGCCGCAGCAGCGCGCCGTCAGGACCGGCCAGCAGCGGTACGACGACGGCGACCGGGCCGTCGGGCTCCTTGATTCCCTCGACCCCGGCGGCGACGGCCTGCTCGAAGCGGGCGGTGCGCTCGTCGGCGGCGCGCGCGAGCACGGAGCGGAGCGTGGGGAACTCGGCGTCGTCCCCGTCCAGGTACCCGATCCGGGCGTCCAGGCCGGGCAGCTCGGAGCGGGCGATGCTCACGACCTCCTCGGCAAGGCTGCGCGTGGCGGCGCTGGGCACACCGGGCACCGCGAGAACAAGCGCGGGGGCGCCCTCGGGAGCCACCAGCGGTTCCGGGCGGCGGTGCCGTCCGGGCTGGCGGGGTCGCGGCATTCGTACGGGCAGGCCGGACGCGGGTCCAGTGGGGGAGCTCATGGCGCCGCATGTTACTGGCTTACCGGGTTCCTCCGTTCGGGGAGGGTGCAGGTGAGCGGTATCCGTCCGGTTTTGTCTGATGAGTTACGCACCTGCTGACACATGTGTCCGGCACATGCCCGGGGCATGAGTCCATCCGCGCACGTATCCGCTGGTCCGGGGCCCTCAGTCGCCTCCGGAGCGGATCACGTACAGCAGCGTCGGCTCCCGCGGCAGGGTGAGCCGGCCCGCCGCGAGGTCCGTCGCGATCCGCACCGAGCCGTGCAGCGGATCGCCCTCGGCGGGCAGCTGCCGGGCCTGCGGCAGTCTGCGCGCCAGCTCCTCGCGCAGGGGGACGAGGAGCGGGTCGCCCAGCTTCAGCAGGCCGCCGGTGAGCGCCACTTCGGGGGCGCCGTCCGCCGGGCACACGGCCCCCGCGGAGTCGGCCATGTGCCCGGCCGCCGTGCGCAGGATGCCCGCGGCGACCGGATCGTGTGCGGCGAGGCCGGCCACCCGCGGCGCGAAGGAGGCCAGTACGGCGGCCCGGTCGCTCCGCGGGTACAGCAGGCCGGGCAGGTCCCGCACCGGGCCGAACTGCTCCTCGGCGCCGGCCAGCAGCGCCGGTGAACCGCCGTCCCGGCCGTCGTGGGCGCGCAGCGCCGCCTCCAGACCGGCCCGGCCGATCCAGGCCCCGCTGCCGCAGTCGCCCAGCAGATGCCCCCAGCCGTCGGCCCGCCGCCAGCTCCGCAGGTCCGTGCCGAGGGCGATCAGCCCGGTGCCCGCGGCGAGGACAGCGCCCGGACGCGGGCCGAGCGCGCCGACGTAGGCGGTGACGGCGTCGGCGGCGAGCGCCACCGTCCGCACCCCTAGCTCCCGCGCCAGCGCGCCGGGCAGTTCGGCGCGCAGGCCGTCGCCGAGCGAGGCGAACCCGGCGGCGCCGACGACGGCAGTGCCCAGCTCGCCGAGGCCCGCCTGGCCGGCCAGGGCACGCGCCACCGGCACGAGCTGTTCCATCAGATGGGCCGGATCGATGCCCCGCGCACCCGTGCGGACCGGTTCCCGGATCTCCCGCTGGGCCGCGGGCTCCCGGTCCGGGACACCGACGGCGACCCGGAGGCCGGAACCGCCCGAGTCCACGGCGAGGTAGCCCGCCGCTGTCACGGCAGACGCCAGTCCACCGGCTGGCCGCCCTGCTGCATCAGCAGATCGTTGGCCCGGCTGAACGGGCGCGAGCCGAAGAATCCGCGGTCGGCCGACATCGGGGACGGGTGAGCCGATTCCACCGCGGGCAGGCTGCCCAGCAGCGGACGCAGGTTGCGGGCGTCACGGCCCCACAGGATGGACACCAGCGGCTTGCCGCGCGCCGACAGGGCGCGGATCGCCTGCTCGGTGACCTCCTCCCAGCCCTTGCCGCGGTGCGCGGCCGGACTGCGCGGCGCCGTGGTGAGCGCCCTGTTGAGCAGCAGCACACCCTGCTGTGTCCACGGCGTGAGGTCCCCGGTGGACGGCTGGGGCAGACCGAGGTCGCTGTTCAGCTCGCGGAAGATGTTGATCAGGCTGGGCGGCAGCGGGCGCACCTCCGGAGCCACGGAGAACGACAGGCCCACCGCGTGCCCCGGGGTCGGATACGGGTCCTGACCGACGATCAGGACCCTCACCTCGTCGAAGGGTTGCTGGAAGGCCCGTAGGACGTTCGGTCCGGCCGGCAGGTACGTGCGTCCCGCGGCGATCTCGGCGCGCAGGAAGTCGCCCATCTCGGCGATCCGTCCGGCCACGGGTTCCAGGGCCTTGGCCCAGCCGGGTTCGACGATCTCATGCAAGGGTCGTGGTGCCACGGGCGTCACCCTACTGCCGTACACCGGTCGACGATCAACCGATGGCCGGGGCACGACCGGGAGCGCCGGCCTCTCCGGCACGCCGGTCGGCTGTCCGGCACCCGGCCGGGCGTCCGGCATCCGGCATCCGGCCGGGCGTCCGGCATCTGGTCGGGTGCCCGGCCGGTCCGTGTGCGCGGTCAGCCGACCACCGCCGCCCGTACGCACAGCACGTCGGGCAGATGCGCGGCCAGCTGCTGCCAGCTGTCGCCGTCGTCCGCCGAGGCGAACAGCTCGCCGTTGCGGTTGCCGAAGTACACCCCGGCGGGGTCGGAGTCGTCCGTGCACAGGGCGTCCCGCAGGACCGTGCCGTAGTGGGCCTCCGTCGGCAGTCCGTCGGACAACGGCTCCCAGGTGCCGCCCGCGTCCGCGGTGCGGAAGACCCGGCAGCGGTGCCCGGCCGGCACCCGGTCCGCGTCGGCGTTGATCGGGAAGAGGTACGCCGTGCCGGTCCGGCGCGGATGCGTGGCCGCGGCGAAGCCGAACGTCGACGGCAGGCCCGCGCCGATGTCCGTCCAGTGGCCGCCCCCGTCGTCGCTGCGGTACACCCCCCAGTGGTTCTGCAGATACAGCCGGTCCGGGTCGCCCGCGTCCCTGGCGACCTTGTGCACGCACTGGCCGAACTCCGGGTTCGGATCCGGCAGGAACACCGCGGACACACCGGAGTTGGACGGGGACCAGCTCTCGCCGCCGTCCGACGTGCGGAAGACCCCGGCCGTGGAGACGGCCACGGTCACGGACCTCGGGTCGCGTGCGTCGGTGAGCACCGTGTGCAGGCCCTCGCCGCCACCGCCCGGCACCCACCGGGAGCGGGTCGGGTGCTCCCACAGCGGCCGGACCAGCTCGAAGCTCTCGCCGCGGTCCGCCGAGCGGTACAGCGCGGCCGGTTCCGTGCCCGCGTACACCACGTCCCGCTCGGCGGCGGCCGGGTGCAGCTGCCAGACGCGCTCCAGGGAGGCGCCGGTGTCCTTGGGGAACTTCACCGCGGGCTCGGCCGGTTCGGTCCAGGTGCGGCCCAGGTCGTCGGAGTGGAACACCGAGGGGCCCCAGTGCGCGCTGTCGCCGCCGGCCAGCAGCCGGGGCCGGTCCCCGCGGGTGTCGATCGCGACCGAGTAGACGGCTTGCGCGTTGAAATACGGACTTTGGTCGAACTCCCAGGGGCCGCCGCCCCTCCGCCTCCCGATGAACAGGCCCTTGCGGGTGCCCACCGCCAGCAGTACCTCGGCCATGCCGATCACCTCCGGGACGCCGTTGTCCAGGCAGTCGTCGTAATCGTCGTCAGATATCGGCCAGTCTGCACCCCGCCACTGACACTCTGTCCCGGAGTGCGCGTCCGTGCAGGTCAGAGCCTGTGTCGCCGGCCTTCGCGGCGGATCGGCCCGGCCCGTTCCCGGATGCGCCTGCGCGAGAGGGGTGTCTCGTGCGACCGTCGGGGTGACGGCTCGTCGTGAGCAACGGAGCGATCTCCCGCGTATGGGAGGGCGGTCCGGCCGGTCGGTGCGCTCGTGAGGAGGATGCCTTTGAAGGCGTTCCGTGGTCCGAAGGTGTGGCTGTGGCGCTGGCGGCGCAACCCGCTCAAACGCCGGGCCGACGTGCTGGAGGCCTGGGTCGTGCTCGGTGCCTGTCTGCTGGCCGTCCTGGCCGGAGCGCTGGGCGGCCTCGCCGCGGCCCGCTCGGTCGAGCACGGACTCGCCCGGGAGCGGGCCACCTGGCTTCCCGCCGTGGCCCGGGTCGTCGGAAAGGTGCCGGGGCCGACCCCCGGGCGCAGCGGGCATGTCTCGTCCGGTGAACGGGTCTGGGCCAAGGTCCGCTGGACGGTGGCCGACGGCTCCGCCCACACCGGCCAGATCCGGGTGGAGCCCGGCAGCAAGCCCGGTACGCCGGTCACCGTCTGGACCGACCCGAGGGGTCACCTCGTCTCCCGCCCCATCACCGCCTCCGAGGCCGACTTCCGGGCCACCCTGATCGGCCTCCTGGTAGGCGTGAGCGCGGCGGCCGTCCCGTTCGTCGGCGGGCTGGCCGTCCGGAGCCGCCTGGAACGCCGCCGCATGGAAGCCTGGGACACGGAATGGGCCCGCCTCGGCCCCCAGTGGGGGCGGATGGTCTGAGCCCCGCGCCGGGGCGACGGCCGGGCCGGGCCCCGGCCCTGTCCTGCTGTCTGTCCTGCTCCCTGCCGTCGGAGCGGGACCGCCGGGCCTGCGGCGGCGAACCGTCAACGTGAGACGCCGTCAACGCCAGACGCCGTCAACGTTCCTGTCGCCCGCCGCCCGCACACACACCGGAGCCGGCTGCGCGCGCCCGCACATCTGCCCGCGCACACACCGCGGCCCGTACACACCGCAACCCGTACACACAGCCACCCGCGCCCGCACCCCCGCCGTCACCCGAACCCGAAGCCCTGTCCGCGGCATTCAGTGGTCACCGCGCCCGAGCCCCGGCTTCCGCCTCGGCCACCGCGCCCTCCCCACCTGGGCCGCCGGCAGATCGGCCGGAATTCGCCACCCCGCGCCTGCCGCCCGATGCAGGCCCCTTGACGCCACTCGACGGGCGTGTCGCCACCGCCCCTACCCGCTCACGCCCCCTCCTCCGTCCCGGCCAGCCGTCCCCGCCCCGGTCCGCATCGCCCCCAGGCCCCGGCAAGGCCCCGACGCCGGTCGCCGGCCGTCAACGACCCGGCCTCCTCCTCCGCGTCACCACACCTTGCCCTCGCCCTCACCGCCGCCTACAGCCCCACCAGCACCTCCCGACACATCCGCAGCAGTTCCTCGTCGTCCGGGATGTCGCGGCTGCCGTACGCGCTCTCGCGGGATGTGTGCCGGCGGGGGCGGGCCAGTTCGGCGGTGAGCAGGTCGCGCAGGGGCGCGGCGGCCGGGCCCATCGCGGTCAGGCAGCGGACGACCGGGACGCGGGTGCGCGGCTCCGCCGCCCAGGCGGCCCGCAGCACGGGGCGGACCGGCTCCGGATCCCCGGTGACCCGCCACAACGCGCACGCGCCCGGTATCCGCTCCGGCACCGGACCTGACCTGATGAGCCTGCGCAGCTCGGGCAGTGCTGCGCGCGCGGCCGGGCCCAGCCGGCCGAGCTGCCGGGCGGCGCCACGGCGGGCCGCAGGGTCGGGGTGGGTCAACTCGCCCAGCAGGACGGGCAGTACGGCGGAGGCGTCCCCGTCCGCCGACCACAGCACGCCTGCCGCCGTGGCCGCGTGCCGGGTGTGCAGCAGGGTGCGCGCGAGCGGTGCCGCCTGCGCGGCGGCGCCCAGCTCCGCCAGCATGTCGATCACCTGTCCGGCGACGGCGTCCCGCGCCCCCAGGCCGTCGGGAGCGCCCGAGAGCAGCCGGAGCAGCTCGGGGACGGCGTCCGTGTCGCCGATGGCTCTGAGCGCCGTCAGCAGGGGGGCGGCGAGCCGGCCCGCGGCGGGCGAGGCGAGGGGGATCCGGGCGAGCCGGTGGCGCAGCGCGGGGGCGAGCGGGGCCGCGGCCCGGCCGAGGTGGGCGAGCTCCCAGCCGAGCCCGACGGGTGCCGCGGGCCCGGCCAGCAGATGGGCCAGGGCCGGGAGCGCGCGGGGATCGCCGCTGCGGGCCAGCGCCTTGAGCGGTCCGCCCAGCGTGGGCGGGCAGCGCTCCCAGCGGTGCGTCCACAGGTCGGTCCGGGCGGTGACCAGCGCGTGCAGATCGTCCGCCGCGGGCGCCGCCAGGGCGAACAGCTCCGCCAGGACCGAGACCGCCCCGTCCCGCAACCGGTCCTGGTCGGTGCTCAGTTGGGCGCCGAGCAGCCGTACGGGTTCGTCGTACGTGCCGCGCCAGCCGCGGAACAGCCCCGCCGACATCCACACCGCGTTGCACCGGTCCACCGGGTCCGGACTGGTCAACTGCCCGATGAGCAGGGCGATACGGTCGTCCACCCGGTCGCCGAGCGCGCCGTGCAGGGTGCGCAGCAGCACGGCGCCCTGCTCGTCGGAGGGACGCAGGCGTCGGATCCGGCGCACCAGGGTGTCCGAGCCGGAGTGCTCCTGGCTCCGGACGCGCTGCGCGGACCGCTGCTGCAGCAGCCGGACCGCCGTCGGCACCAGGTCGGCGGGGAGTCTGCCGGGCGCGCGGAGCGCGAGCTGGCCGAGCGCCGCGAGCCGCAGCCCCGGCGCGTAGGGCGGCGCGCTCTGTTCCGCGAGGAGGTCCGTCGCGCCCGCCGCGTGCCCGGGGTACCGGTGCGCGAAGAGGCCGAGTGCCACCGTCAGGGAGAGCAGCACGCAGTCGTCCCGCTCGGCTCGCAACCGCCGCCGCAGCAGCTCCAGGACGCGCGGGGGATCGTCGAGGAAGCGCACCAGGGCCTCGGCCGCCGGCCGGCGCACGGCGGGGTCCGGGTCCCCGGCGAGCGCGGTGAACACCTCGGCACCCGCCCGCACCGCCTCCCGTGCCCGCCGGTCCCGCTCCGCGCCCTCCGCGCTCTCCCCGCCGATGCTGACCAGGAGTTCCACGACGCAGCCCCGATCCGGGACCTCCTCGCGGGCCAGGAGCGCGAACAGGAAGGGGACGCAGGCCAGCGTCGAGTCGTACACCCGTCCCTTGTGGTGCACCGCGCCGTACATCCCGTCGAGCGCGGTCGCTTGCTCGGCCGGGTCGGCGGACGCCAGCGCCCGTAACCATCCGGGCACGTCCTCGGCGCTGCCGTGCGCGTGCCGCAGCGAGGCCCAGTCGACCTCGTCGATCCCCGTGAACACGTTGTCCTCCCCAGACGAGTGCCACCTGATCGCGAGTGTGCACCACGGGACTGACAACGGTCCGGAACGGGATGCTGACTGTGTGCGATCCGTCGGCGGTCACCGGCCACGGGGCGCCGGTGACCGCACGCGCGCGTGGAGGGGTCAGTTCCGGCCGGGCAGGGCGCGCTCCAGGATGCCGTCGAGATCCGTTCCCGCGGGCAGGGTGCCGAACGCGTGGCCCCAGTCGCCGCCCAGTCGCGACGCGCAGAAGGCGTCCGCCACCGGGTGGGGGGCGTACCGCACGAGCAGGGAGGCCTGCAGCGCGAGCGCCATCCGCTCGACCAGCCGGCGGGCGCCCACCTGATCAGTTTCGGCCAATTGGTCCTTGAGTGCGGCCACGGCCGTGTCGAGGCGGGCGTCCGCCCCGCGCGCGAGGGCGAGTTCGGCGAACAGGGCCTGTGCGGTGTCCTGTTCACGGCCGAGGGCGCGCAGCACGTCGAGCGCGTTGACGTTCCCGGAGCCCTCCCAGATCGACAGCAGCGGCGCCTCCCGGTAGTGCCGGGGCATGCCGGAGTCCTCGACGTACCCGTTGCCGCCCAGGCATTCCAGGGCCTCGGCGGTGAAGGCCGGGCCCCGCTTGGTGACCCAGTACTTGCCGACGGCGGTGGCGATGCGCCGGAAGGCCCGCTCCCCGGCGTCCCCGCGCACCGCGCGGTCCGCCGCGCCGGCCAGCCGCAGCGTGAGCGTCGTCGCCGCCTCCGACTCCAGCGCGAGATCGGCCAGGACGTTGCGCATCAGCGGCTGGTCGATCAGCCGGGCGCCGAACGCGCTGCGGTACCCGGCGTGGTGCCCCGCCTCCACCAGCGTCTTGCGCATCAGGGCCGCCGAGGACATCACGCAGTCCAGCCGGGTGCAGTTGACCATCTCGATGATGGTCTTCACGCCCCGCCCCTCCGGCCCGACGAGCCAGGCCACCGTCTGGTCGAACTCCGGTTCCGAGGAGGCGTTGGACCGGTTGCCCAGCTTGTCCTTCAGCCGCTGGATGCGGAACGTGTTGCGGCTGCCGTCCGGCAGGACGCGCGGCACCAGGAAGCACGACAGCCCGCCCGGCGCCTGCGCGAGCACGAGGAAGACGTCGCACATCGGCGCCGACGTGAACCACTTGTGCCCCCGCAGGGTGTACACGCCCGCCTCGCCGGTGGGGGTGGCCGCGGTGGTGTTCGTACGGACGTCGGAGCCGCCCTGCTTCTCGGTCATGCCCATCCCGGCGAGCAGCCCCGGCTTCTCGGTGGGGACGCGCAGCTCGGGGTCGTACTCCCGGCTGGTGAGCAGCGGCTCGTACACCTTGGCGAGATCCGGCTGTGCGCGCAGGGCGGGTACGGCGGCGTAGGTCATCGACGTGGGGCAGCCGTGCCCCGCCTCCGTGTGCCCCCACACCAGTCCGCCCGCGGTGCGGGCCACGTGCGCGCCCGCCCGGTCGTCGGCCCACGGGGTGCCGGCCAGGCCCTCGGCGACCGCCGTCCGCATCAGATGGTGCCAGCTGGGGTGGAAGTCGACCTCGTCGACGCGGTTGCCGTACCGGTCGTGGGTGCGCAGCACCGGCTCGTGCCGGTTCGCCTGCTCGCCCCACTCCTGGGCCTCCGTGCTGCCGGCGTGCGCCCCGAGGCGCCGGATGTCGTCCTCGGCCCAACCGGCGCCCTCCCGGCGCAGCCCCTCCAGCAGGGCCGGGTCCACGGAGGCGTCGTACGGGGCGAGCGGCGGGGCCTGGTTGGTGACGTCGTGCGTGGCGTACCCCTGCCAGGACTGCTGCGACTGCGACGACTGCTGCGACTGCGCGGGAATCGAGACCATACGAGCATGTTGCACTCCTCCTGCGGCTGTAGCAATGATGCAACAAGAAGACGCACGTACAGTACGGGTCCATGCCCATGAACGCCCCAGCCGAGCCGGATGCCGCCGGCCTGCGACCGCTGTCCGCCCGGTCGGTCGTGCTGAGCCTGCTCCTCGGCGCGCATCCGCCGGAGCTGCCGGTGAAGGACCTGGTCCGGCTCGTCGAGCCGTTCGGGGTCGGCGGCTCCACCCTGCGGGCCGCGCTCAGCCGGATGGTGTCCGCCGGGGACCTCCGGCGCACGGACGCCGTCTACCGGCTGAGCGACCGGCTGCTGGCCCGGCAGCGCCGCCAGGACGACGCCGTGCGTCCCCGCACGCGCGCGTGGGACGGCGACTGGGAGATGGTGGTGATCACGGCCACCGGCCGCGGCCCCGCCGAACGCGCCGACCTGCGCACCCGGCTGACCGCCCTGCGCCTGGCCGAACTCCGCGAGGGCGTATGGCTGCGCCCGGCCAACCTCGACCGCCCGCTGCCCGCCGGGCTGGGCCGGGTGGCCCTCACGTACACCGCCCGCCCCGACGAGCCCGCGCGCGAACTGGCCGCCCGGCTCTGGCCGTCGGCCGGCTGGGCGGACACCGCCCGCGCCCTGATCGCCCACGCGTCCGGCACCGGCCGCCCGGCCGACCGGCTCACCGCGTACGCGGCGGCCGTCCGCCATCTCCTCACCGACCCGGTCCTGCCGTCCGAACTGCTGCCCCCCGACTGGCCGGGAGAAGCGCTGCGGACGGCTTACGCCGGTTATCGGCGGGAACTGGCGGCGGAGCTGGGCGTATCCCAAGGGAGTCCCGTCCGCCGAATGAGCCCTTCATAAAGATCAACGCCCCTGGCCGACACGCCCGTTGGAAAGACTTTGCTTGTCTTATAAGTCGCGTCATGTCAGAGTTGCGTCATCGCGACGAATGACTGGGGGATACAGCGATACACGGGGGACGGGGGAAAGAAGTCCCTTCTGCGTAGCGTGCGCTGAATGTTGCGCACCGACCGGCGAGCCCGATGGGCACCACCTGCTCCGGCGTTGACCCCGCCGAGCGTGCCCAGTTCTACGGTTTGGATTCTGGTGATAGCGGAAGAAGTGTACGACCTTGTGCTGGACGACGTGTTCATCCAGCTCCATCAACTGGTTCCGGGAAGCTCTGTCTTCCTCAAGATCGAGGGCCTCAATCCAGCGGGATCGGTGAAGCTCAAGACCGCGGTGGCCCTTGTCGAAGAAGCCGAGGCGTCCGGATTCCGCTTTCCGCGGACCCGGCTCATCGAATCGACCTCGGGAAACCTGGGAGTCGCCCTGGCGATGGTCTGTGCCGCCAAGGGCTACTCCCTCACCTGTGTCACCGACCCCAACGCCAACGCGCAGACGGTCCGCCTCATGGAGGCCCTCGGCGCCGAGGTCGTGACGGTGGCCGTCCGGGACGGCAACGGCGGATATCTGCAGTCCCGCATCGACTACATCGAGGACCGGCTCCGCCGGGAGCCCGACCTGCACTGGCTCAACCAGTACGCCAATCCCGCCGGCCCGCGGGCCCACCGGCAGCGGACCGGGCGGTCCCTCTTCGAGGCGCTCGGCCGGGTGGACTACGTGTTCGTCGGCGCCGGCACCACGGGGACGCTGATGGGGTGTGCGGAGTTCTTCCGCCGCCACAGCCCCGGGACCCGGATCATCGCCGTCGACAGCGTGGGGTCGGTGACATTCGGGGGACCGGCCGCCCGCCGGCACATTCCGGGACTCGGGACCAGCAGGCGCCCTGAAATAGTCACCGAGAGCCTGGTCGACGAAGTGGTGCTGGTATCCGAGACGGAGGCCGTCGACATGTGCCGCGCCCTCGCCAGGGAACGCGGGCTGCTGCTCGGCGGTTCGACGGGAACGGTACTGAGCGCGGTCCAGAGCACGGCCAAGAAGATTCCGGACGGCAGCGTCGTCGCGGCGATCTCGCCGGACTTCGGCGACCGCTATCTGGACTCCGTCTACGACGATTCATGGGTGGCCGAGCGCTGGCCCGGACACCTCTGAAAGGCCATCACGGCGGAAACAAAGCCCGGGCGGTGTCCCGGGCACGGGGGAAAACAAAAGTGTTCAACTTTGAAATAGTCGCCGGCGGCACCGTGCGCAATGTGCTGCAGAACCGGCGTCGCGAAGTCCTGGACCTGGTGAGCCGCACCTACCGCATTCACGAGGCCGGCCGGACCGTCAATCCCGACAGCTACTTCCTGCGCTTCCCGGAGAAGCCGGATTCCCGCATCATCGCGCTGCCCGCCTTCCTCGGCCCCGAAGAAGGCGTGGCCGGCATCAAATGGATCGCGAGCTTCCCGAAGAACACGCGGCGGGGCATGCCCCGCGCCTCCGCGGTGCTCGTCCTCAACGACTACGCGACGGGCTACCCCGTGGCCTGCCTGGAAGCCGCCGCCATCAGCTCCGCCCGCACCGCCGCGTCGGCGGCCGTGGCGGCCGGCGCCCTGCGCCCCGAGGGACACCAGGGGAAGACCATCGCGGTCGTGGGGGCCGGGGTCATCGCCCGCAACATCTGCGACTACCTGCACGCCGCGGGCTGCGTCCCGGAGCGCTACCTCGTCCACGACCTGCACGAACCCTCCGGCCAGGCCCTGACCGACCACCTGCGCGCCACCCAGCCCGCGCCGGTCGCCTTCACCACGGATCTCGCCGAGGCCCTCGCGGCCGACACCGTCGTGTTCGCGACCACCGCCCTCAAGCCGTACGTCACCACCCCGTTCAGGCCCGGCCAGCTCGTGCTGCACATCTCGCTGCGCGACCTGGCCGCCGAAGTGGTGCTGCGCGCACAGAACATCGTGGACGACGTCGACCACTGCCTGAAGGCCGACACGTCCCCGCACCTCGCCGAACAGGCCTGCGGCTCCCGCGACTTCGTCACCGGAACGCTCGCCGGCGTCCTGAACGGCGAGGTGACGCCGGACGGCGAACACCCGGTGATCTTCTCGCCGTTCGGCCTCGGCGTACTGGACCTCGCGGTCGGCGCCTTCGTCCTCGAAGAGGCCCGCCGCGACGGCACGGCCATCGAGATCCCCGACTTCTTCGGGGAGACGAGCCGATGGTGACCCCGATACGACCCTCCGTGGCGATCATCGGCATGGGCTCCCGGGGCCTCGGACTCCTGGAACGCCTGGTCGCCCACCTCCTCACCCGGCCCACGCCGGTGACCGTGCACCTCGTCGACCCGCAGCCCCCCGGCCCCGGCTTCCACCGCGCCGACCAGCCCGACCACCTGCTGCTCAACACCGTCTGCTCCCAGCTGACGGCCTTCGCCGACGAGCGGATGGTCGAGGGCCCCGCACCCCTGTCCGGCCCCTCGCTCGCCGAGTGGTGCCGGCAGCGCGACCTGCGCCTCGCCGACGACGGCCACACCGTGCGCGCCGGCGAGGGCCGCCCCGTCCGTCCGAACGACTTCCTGCCCCGCAGGCTCCTCAGCGAGTACCTCGCCTGGGCCGCGGACGAGATCGTCGCCGCCGCACCCGACTGCCTGACGATCGTCCGGCACCGCTGCGAGGCACTCGACGTACGGCCGCGCCCCGGCGGCACGGAGGCGGTGGAACTCTCCGACGGCACCCTGCTCGACGCCGACGCCGTGTTCGTCACCGTCGGCCACCACTCCCTGTACCGCCCGGCCGCACCGGCCGCCGAACCGCGGCTGGTCACCCGCCCGTACCCGCTGCCCGAGGTGCTCGACGGCATCGCGCCCGGCGAGCGCGTGGCCGTGCTCGGCATGGGCCTCACCGCCATGGACGTCATCGCGAGCCTGACCCTCGGCCGCGGCGGCCGGCACGAACCGCACCCCTCGGGACAGCGGTACGTGCCCAGCGGGCGGGAGCCCGCGATCGTCCTGGCCAACCGCTCGGGCCTGCCCTCGCGCAGCCGCCCGTACCTCGCCCCGGACCGGGTGCGATGCGCACCGCTCGCCCTCACGGCGGACGGGATCGCCCGCCTGCGCCTGCGGCGTGCCGACGGCCGCCTGCGCTTCGCCGAGGACGTACTGCCGCTGGTCGAGGCCGAGATGGAGCTGGCCTACTACCGCACCCTGCGGTCCCACGAGTGCGGCGACGCGGCGACAGCGGGCCGCGAGTTCGCCGACCGCCGCGCGCACGGCGGGTACGAGGCGCTGCTGCGGGAGTGCCGCGCCCGCTGGGGGCCGAGCCCGCTGAGCGGCGTCCTCGCCCCGGCCGCGACCGGCCGGCAGTGGGCGGACCACGCCGCGTACACCCGCTGGTTCACCGACGAGGTGGCGGCGGACCTGGTGGAGGCCCGGGCCGGACTCGGCAGCAGCCCCCTCAAGGAGGCACTGGAGGTCCTGCGGGACCACCGGGACGTGCTGCGGACGGCCGTCGACGCGCCCGGCCTCGACGACGCGTCCCTGGCCGGGTTCTTCGGTACGTTCAGCGCCACCGTCAACCGGCTGGTGATCGGACCGCAGCTGGACCGCTCGGCCGAACTGCTGGCCCTCGTCGACGCGGGCGTCGTGCGACTCGGCCCCGGCCCGCTGGCCAAGGTCATCGCCCCCGCGGGGCAGGGCCCCTGGATCCTCGAATCCACCGCCCTGCTGCGACCCGCCTCCGTCGAGGTCGACCACGTGGTGCACGCGCACGTCCGCGAGCCCGCCCCCGACCGGGTGCCCGGCTCGCTCCTGGGCACGCTCGCCGGCGCCGGCCGGGTCCGCACCCTCGGCGCCCGCGGCGGCCCCGCGCACGGCCTGGACGTCACCCGCGAGGGCCGGGGCGTCGGCCGCGCCGGCGACACCCAGCCGCGGCTGTTCTTCCTGGGCCCGCACACCGAAGGCTCCAGCTACTACAACCACTACGTCCCCTCTCCGGGCATGCCGTCCCGCGCACTGATGGACGCGGAACTCGCCCTGAGCGCCTGTCTGCCGTCAGTGATCAGGAGGAAGCGATGACCAACAGCGAGAAGTTCACGCCGTGGACGACGCAGTACCGGGCCGAGACACGGGCCGCGCAGGGCGACGGCTGGCGCGGTCCGGTGACGGGAGCCGTGCCGCCGCCCATCAGCCTCGCCGCCACCTTCGCCAGGGGCGCCGACTACCAGCTGCCCGGCTCGCTCGCCTACCTGCGGGACCAGGGCAGCCCCGGCTACGAGCAGGTCGAGAACGTGGTCGCCGGCCTGGAGGGCGGCGCCGAGGCCCTGGTGTTCTCCTCCGGCATGGCCGCGGCCACCGCGGTGTTCCAGGTGCTGCCCGGCGGCTCCCGGGTCGTCGTGCCCAGGACCATGTACTTCGGACTGACCAGGTGGCTGACGGAGTTCGGGCCGCAGCGCGGCCTCGAGGTCGTCCAGGTGCCCATGGACGACCTGGACGCCGTGGCCGCCGCCGTCAGCGCCGCTCCCACCGCCCTGGTCTGGGTGGAGAGCCCGGCCAACCCCACCTGGACGGTCACCGATGTGGCGGCCGTCGGCGAGATCGCCCGCCGGGCCGGTGCGCTGCTCGGTGTCGACAACACCGTGCCCACCCCGGTGCACAGCCGGCCTTTCGAGCTCGGTGCCGACCTGATCATGCACTCGGGCACCAAGTACCTCAACGGACACACGGATGTCGTCGCCGGCTTCCTCGTACTGGCTCCGGAGCGCACCGAGGCCCGCGAGCGGGTCTGGGAGCGGCTCCAGCTCCACCGCAGGCTCACCGGTCCGATCCTCGGCCCGCTGGAGACCTACCTGCTGACCCGCGGCATACGCACGCTGTTCCCGCGCATGCGGCAGATATCGGCCACCGCCCTCGCCCTCGCCGAGCACTTCGCCGAGCACCCGCTGGTGAGCCGCGTCGCCTATCCGGGCCTGCCGACGGACCCGGGACACGAGGTCGCCGCCCGCCAGATGACCGGCGGATTCAGCGGCATGCTCTCCCTCCATGTCACCGGGCACTGGCAGCGCTCGCTCCGCGTGGCCCAGAACTGTCAACTCTTCATCCGCGCCACTTCGTTGGGCGGCGTGGAAAGTCTGATCGAACACCGCTATACCTTCGAGGGGCCGGGCAGTACCGCACCGAAGGACATGGTCCGTCTCTCCATCGGCCTGGAAAACCCGGCCGATCTCGCCGCCGACCTGGAACAGGCCCTGGAAAGGGCCGCGAAGGAAGACCGTTGAGCCCTGAGTCCCCCGACACCGACACCACCGCGGACGCGGCGCGCTCCAGCGCGCCGTCCTCCGCTCCCGGCCGCTCCGCACCGGAGCGGCCCGGGGCCCCGGAACCGGCCGGTGAGCCGGGGCCGGGGCCCCGCCCCCGGCTGCTGCGCGACGCGTCGCTCTCCGCCGTACTGGCGGGCTTCGTGGCCGTCGTCGTGTCCTACTCGGGGCCGCTGGTCATCGTGCTCTCCGCGGCCTCGGCCGGGCACCTGGACACCGGGCAGACCAGTTCCTGGGTGTGGGCCATCTCCATCGGCAGCGGCCTGACCTGCATCGGGCTCAGCCTGCGCACCCGGATGCCGGTCATCACCGCGTGGTCGACACCGGGCGCGGCGCTCCTGGTCACCAGCCTCGGCTCGTACTCCTACGCGGAGGCCGTCGGCGCGTTCCTGATCACCGGCGCCGTCATCACACTGGTCGGGCTGACCGGGGTGTTCGGGTGGCTGATCCGCCAGGTGCCCGCCGCGGTGGTCTCGGCCATGCTGGCGGGGATCCTCTTCAGCTTCGGCACCCATGTCTTCACCTCGCTGAAGACGGCGCCGGTCATCGCCGGTTCCGTGCTGCTCGCCTACCTCCTGGCCAAGCGGCTGCTGCCCCGGTACGCGGTGCTGATCGCGCTGGCCGTCGGGGTCGCCGCCAGCGCGGCCGCCTCGAGGCTGCACGTCCACGTGGACAAGATCGAACTGGCCCGGCCGGTGCTCACCGCGCCGGAGTTCTCCGTCGCCTCGCTCATCGGCATCGCCGTGCCGATGATCCTGGCCACCCTCGCCTCGCAGAACGCCCCCGGGATGGCGGTGCTCTCCGCCTCCGGCTACCGGCCCGAGGACCGTCTGCTCATCGGCACCACGGGCCTGGCGTCCACCGCGCTCGCCCCCTTCGGGTCGCACGCGATCAACCTGGCCGCGATCACCGCCGCGATCTGCACCGGTCCGGAGGCGCACCCCGATCCGCGGCGGCGCTATGTCGCCGGTGTCTCGTGCGGCGCCTTCTACCTGCTGATCGGAGCCTTCGGGTCCACACTGGTGGCCTTCTTCGCCGGGCTGCCCAAGGAGCTCGTCGCCGCCATCGCCGGTGTCGCCCTGTTCGGGGCGCTCGCCGGCGGCCTGACCGGCGCGGTCAAGGAGGAGAAGGACCGCGAGGCCGCGCTGATCACGTTCCTGGCCACCGCGTCCGGCGTCACCCTGTTCGGCATCGGCTCCGCCTTCTGGGGCCTGGTCTTCGGGGTCGCCGCCCATCTCGTCCTGTCCGGGAAGTGGCGCGGGAGGACGGCCGCCGTCTGAGCACGGCTGCCCGTGGCGCACCCCGCCCGGCCGGGGCCGAGCGGGGTGCCGGACGTCGATGGGCGCCCGCCCCCTTGCCGGGCCGGTGCCAGACCGCCCGGCACCGGGGGCGCCGGCTCAGACCATGCGGTGGTACTGGTCCGGCACCCGGATCTCCGCGTCCAGCTCCCGGGCCGCGTGCCGGGCCCAGGACGGGTTGCGCAGCAGCTCGCGGCCGAGCAGGACCACGTCGGCCTCGCCGTTCGCCAGGATCTTCTCGGCCTGCCCGGCCTGGGTGATCAGGCCCACGGCGCCGACCGGCAGCGGGGTCTCGGCCTTCACCCGGGCGGCGAACGGGACCTGGTAGCCGGGACCGGCCGGGATGCTGGCGCGGGCGGCGTTGCCGCCGGTGGAGACGTCGAGCAGGTCGACGCCGTGGGCGTGCAGATCGCGGGCGAAAAGGACCGTGTCGTCCGGGGTCCAGCCGGCGTCCTCGAGCCAGTCGGTCGCGGAGATGCGGAAGAACACCGGCTTGTCCGCGGGCCACACCTCCCGTACGGCGTCCACGACCTCCAGGGCGAACCGGGTGCGGTTCTCGTACGAGCCGCCGTAGGCGTCGGTGCGGTGGTTGGAGTACGGGGACAGGAACTCGTTGATCAGATAGCCGTGGGCTCCGTGGACCTCCACGACCTCGAAGCCGGCGGCACGTGCCCGGAGCGCGGCGGCCTTGAACTGGTCCACGATCTCGGCGATCTGCCCGACCGTCAGCTCGGTGGGGACGGGGTGGCGCTCGTCGAACGGCACCGGGCTCGGGGCGAGCGGCTGCCAGCCGTGGGCGTCCGCGCCGACCGGTGCTCCGCCCCTCCACGGCTGGTCGGTCGAGGACTTGCGCCCGCCGTGGGCGAGCTGGATCCCGGGCACGGTGCCCTGGCCGGCCAGGAAGCGGGTGATCCGGCGGAAGGACTCCACCTGGGTGTCGTTCCACAGCCCCAGGTCGTAGGGGGTGATCCGGCCCTCGGGCGAGACCGCGGTGGCCTCCACCAGGATCAGGCCGGTACCGCCGGTGGCCCGCGCCGCGTAGTGCGCGAAGTGCCAGTCGTGCGGGGCGCCGGCGAGCGGGCCCTCCGGCTCGGCCGAGTACTGGCACATCGGTGCCATCCACACCCGGTTCGGGATGGTCACTTCACGCAAAGAGAGGGGCTCGAAGAGCGCGCTCACGACGGACTCCATTCGTCACGGACCGCTGACCGGCTCGTACGATACCCCTCGTACTACGAGAGATGTCAAACTACGGCACCTCTCGTACAATGGTCGGCGTCGAAGGAATCCGTGACGAAGGGGCACCCGCCGTGACCGACAGCGCCACCACCGGTCGCGCACTGCCGCACCCGGAGTGCGAGCAGATCCGCCTGGAGTCCGTGCTGCATGCGCTCTCCGACTCGATGCGGCTCCGGATCGTGCGTGAACTCGCCGCGACGGAAGCGGAGTTGAGCTGCTCGTTCTTCGACCTGCCGGTGACCAAGTCCACCACCACGCACCACTTCCGGGTGCTGCGCGAGAGCGGGGTCATCCGGCAGGTCTACCGGGGCACGGCCAAGATGAACGGCCTGCGCCGGGACGACCTGGACCGGCTTTTCCCGGGACTGCTCGACAGCCTCCTCGCCGCCGCCGACCGGCAGGCCGCCCGCATCGGCGGCTGAACCACCCTTCGCCGGAAGGTGGTTGAAGAGCAGGTTCAGCAGGATCGCGGACAGGCAGCCCGCGCTGATGCCGCTGTTCATCACCGTCCGGAACCAGTCCGGGAACCTCTCGTACACCGTGGGCACGCCCACCGGCAGCATGCCGATCGCCACCGAGACGGCCACCACGGTCAGATTGTCGTTGTCCTTGAAGCCGACCCGGGCCAGCGTGCGCAGACCGCTCGCCGCGACCGTCCCGAACATCACCAGACCGGCCCCGCCGAGCACCGGCGCCGGAATCGCCGCGATCACCGCGCCCAGCTTGGGCAACAGGCCGAGCAGCACCAGCAGCCCACCGGCCGCCGCGACCACCCAGCGGCTACGCACCCGGGTCATCCCGACCAGGCCCACGTTCTGCGCGTACGCCGTGTACGGGAAGGTGTTGAAGACCCCGCCCAGCACGGTCGACAGGCCGTCGGCGCGCAGCCCGTCGGCCAGCGGGCGCGGCTCGACCCTCCGCCCGGTCAGCTCACCGACGGCGATCAGG
Organism: Streptomyces sp. NPDC015171; assembly: GCF_043079545.1. NCBI lineage: Bacteria > Bacillati > Actinomycetota > Actinomycetes > Kitasatosporales > Streptomycetaceae > Streptomyces > Streptomyces sp. NPDC015171. The sequence continues at coordinate 227,942 of NZ_JBIBUO010000012.1, read as the reverse complement.
CCACCAGTCGTCTCGGTCATCGTCACCAGCGCCACCACCAGCATCGACACGATGGCGGACGCCCGGAACTCCGGCGCACCGAAGTGGAACGGTGTGCTCACGCCCACCCAGTCGGCAGCCCCGACCGCCCCGAAGTCGGTGAACCCGGACGGCACCGCCACCGCCAGGCCGACCGCGATGCCGATGAGCACGGCGATCCGGGCGAGGAAGGGCGGTGCGAACCGCTGCACACCGAGCACCACGACCAGGACGAAGCCCGCCAGCGCCAGGTTCTTCGGCGCCCCGAAGTCCTTGGCGCCCGCGCCGCCCGCCGCCCAGTCGCCCGCGACCGGCAGCAGCGAGATCCCGATGATCAGAATCACCGTGCCGGTCACCAGGGGCGGGAAGAAGCGCAGCAGCCTGCTGAAGACCGGCGCCAGCAGCATGATGGCCAGCCCGGCGGCGATCACCGAGCCGTAGATCGCGGGCAGCCCGCCCTGTGTCGTCCCGATGAGCACCATCGGCGGCACGGCCGCGAACGCGCATCCCTGCATGACCGGCAGCCGGACGCCGAACCGCCACAGCCCGACGCACTGGACCAGCGTGGCGATCCCGCACACCAGCAGATCCGCGGTGATCAGGTACGCCAGGTCGGCGGGCGCGACAGCTTCAGCGCGCCGCCCACGATCAGCGGCACCGCGACCGCCCCCGCGTACATCGCCAGTACGTGCTGGAGCCCGAGGGCGGCCAGCTGCCGTGCCGGTGGGATCTCGTCGACGGGGTGCACGTCAGCGGTCGTGGCCATGGGGACTCCAGAGCGGCGGGGGTGTCCGAACAGGACGAGACCGTAAGGGTCTTGAACAGTTTGTTGATTTCCGGACTGTTGCCGGTGTGTGTCCTGGTCGCCGGGCCGCCGGAGGCCCCCGCGGGCTACGCCACCCGCGCCGTCGAGATCAGCGTGTCCCAGTCGGAGAGCTTGACCACGCTCCGCCCCAGCCGTGCCCCCAGCTCCGCCTCGGCCCGCTCGATCGCCAGCCAGCCGCTCCAGGGCACGGGGTCGACGCCGGCCGCCCGCAGCTCCACGACCGGATCCGCCGGGAGGTCCGCCCGGGCCAGCGTGGGCGCGTCCGCGAGCAGGGAGGTCACCGTCTCCTTGGCGCAGGACCGGTTGGTGCCGATGACCCCGGTCGGGCCGCGCTTGATCCACCCGGCGACGTACTCCCCGGCGGAGGGCGCTCCGTCGCGCAGGACGCGGCCCTCCCGGTGCGGGACGGTGCCGCTCGCCGCGTCGAACGGCAGCCCCTCCAGCGGCACACCGCGGTAGCCCACCGAGCGCAGCACCAGCTGCGCGGGCACGTCCTCGTACCGTCCGGTGCCGGTCACGCCGCCCTCGCCGTCCGGCACCGTCCGCTCGAAGCGGACGGCACCCACCCGGTCACCGTCGCCGAGCAGCTCCACCGGGCGCAGGAAGAACCGCAGCCGGATCCGCCGCTCGGCCGCCGCCGAGGGCTGTGCCGCCCAACCGTGCAGCACCTCCACATTGCGCCGCTGCACGGCGGGCAGCGCGCCGGGATCGCCCAGGTCGAGGGCCAGATCGGCCTTGTCCACGGTCACCTCGGTGCCGGGCAGGGCGCCCAGTTCGCGCAGCTCCTTGGTGGTGAAACGGGCCTGTGCGGGGCCGCGCCGGCCCACCATGTGCACATCGGTCAGCCCGCTCGCCGACAGCGTGTCCAGCGCGGCCTGCGGGATGTCCGTGGGCCGCAGCTCGGCCGCGCCCCGGACCAGCATCCGGGCGACGTCGACCGCGACATTGCCCACCCCGATGACCACGGCCGACCGCACCCCGCGCAGGAAGCCCGCGTCGGCCGCGTCCGGGTGGGCGCTGTACCAGGACACGAACTCGGTCGCCGACCAACTGCCCGGCAGGTCCTCGCCTGGGATCCCCAACCGCCGGTCGGTGGCGGCGCCCACGCAGTACACCACCGCGTGGTAGAGGCTCCGCAGCCGCTCCACCGGCAGGCCGCCGGGGCCGCCCACCCGGACCCCGCCGAGGAACCGCACCCGCTCGTCCTCCAGGACCGTCCGCAGACTGCCCTGCAGGGACTTGATCTTCTCGTGGTCGGGCGCGACGCCGTAGCGGACCAGGCCGTACGGGCACGGCAGCCGGTCCAGGACGTCCACCTGGACCCCGGGATCACGCTGAACCAGGCTCTGGGCGGTGTAACACCCGCTCGGTCCGGAACCGACGACGGCGACACGCAGCACAGCGGTACTCCTTGCCGGAAGGAGGGGCGTGCGGACTCTTCCAGGGTCCCACCGCGCGATGCCGGACGGCAGGGGCCGGTGGGGTGATCCGGACGCCCCTCCGTCCGCGCCTGGCCGCGACGCATGTGATCATGCGGTTACGTTGCGCGTGTGCTAGAAGCATCCTTTCTTCATCTTTCCGATCGGGAAGCGGAGGACGGCGCGGTCTCCGTGTGGCCCGCGTGGAAGGTGCGGGAGTCCGGCGGCGCCAGCGGCACGACCTCCTGGTTCCATGTCCTGCTGGCCTTCCCCGACGGGGCCCGGGTCGACGCCCTTGCCGTGGTGAACGAGGGCCGTGTGTCCATCGAGGACGTCACGGCCCAGCCCGCCCTGTCCCTCGCCGATCTGACGGTGCTCTCCGACTGGATCCAGGGACCGCTGTCCGAGGCGTGCGGCGTGCCTGCGGGGGAGGGGTGTGCGGGGAGCGGTGCGGGTGCCGGGGGCGGCGCCCGCGAGGAACCTGTTGCGGATGCGAATGTCGATCCGGTCGTACCTGCGGATGCGGAGACGGATACGGGTGGTGAGAGCGTTACCGGCGGTGCGGGTGGTGAGAGCGATACCGGCGGTGCGGGTGGTGCGGACGGGAGTGGCGAGGGGAGTGGTGCCGGTGGCGGTGACCGCCGGACCGGCGTCGGTGCCGAGCCCGACCCCGGCCCTCCGGTTCCGGGTCACGGCCGGTCGTCCTGGCCGCGTGGAGTCGAGGGGAGCCGGCTCGTGGCGCGGGAGTACCGCGCGGCGCAGGGGGAGGGCGCCGATCCGGTGCTCGCCGTGATGAACGCGACCGGGCACAGCCGCCGACGCGCCCTGCGGCTCATCGCCCAGGCGCGGGACGCGGGCTTCCTGACCCCCCGCCACATCCGGCGCTGACCCCCCGCCACATCCGGCGCTGACCCCCCGCCACATCCGGCGCTGACGCGCCGACTTGCCCCTGTCAGGGACTGCTCGGGCGCTCGTCCGTGGCGAAGAACCGGGACAGGTCCCCGTTCCGTGCCCCCGCTGCCGGCTCGCTCTCCGGAGGCACGCCCATCTCCCAGTCGAGCCCGTAGCGCCGGAACAGTTCGGCGCGCAGCACCGGGACCGGCATCGGCACGCCCGGCACCAGCGCCGAGTACACCGCACCCATCAGCAGGGCCCGCAGCATCGGGTAGTCGGCCGTCACGTTCTGCGCGCCGTAGCGGGCGACGGTGTCGCTGAGCAGCTCCGCCAGCCGCCGCTGCTCGGGGCACTGCACGAAACCCTCGGCCTGCAGCAGGCCCGCCATGTGCTGGCGCATCAGCACGGGCCGGTCCCGGGCCAGGCCCAGAATCGCGTCGACGGCCCGGGCCAGCCGCTCCCGGCCGTCCTCGGTACGCGGTTCCCGCTCCAGCGCCTCCTCCAGCGTGCGGTGCATCAGCCGGTGTACCGCCGACTGCACCAACTGGCGTTTGCCGGGGAAGTAGTACGACACCAGTCCACGCGCCGAACCGGCCCGGTCAGCGATGTCTGCCAGCGTCGTCGCCTCGAACCCGTGCTCGCCGACCAGCTCCACGGCGGCCTGCAGCAGCCGCTCTCGGGAACGCCGCCGCAATTCTTCATTGACCGAGGCGCTGCGCGGGGACATCCTGTAACTCCTGCGTTGACTGGCTGCCAGCCAACTATACTCAACGCGGAAGGGCACCCCTGTGCTTGGGGCCGCCCGGAGCTGCTGTCCGTCTGGGGCGACGCGGGGGAGCGCCTCAGACGGACGGCAGTGCACCATCGACGCCGTGTCCGCGTCATCCACGCCGGGCCCGCCATCCACGCCGGGTCCGCGTCGGAACGGCGCCGATCCGCGGTGCGATCCCCAGCCCCACGGCTTTACCGCCGGCGGGCCCTGTCGCCCGGAACCTGCCGGTCATGGCTCATTCGCGTCCTTGTCGATGAGTTGCCCCGACTCCACCCTGTTCAAGGCCACTGGTGAGCAAGAGGGGGGAACGTGCCTTTCGGCAGTGCGGACCGCGCCCAGCTGCAGCGGATCACCGAACAACTCGGCAAGCTCGCCGCCGACCTCGCCGCGGTGCAGCAACAGGTCGCCGACCAGCAGCACGCCATGGACCAGATACGGCAGGACACCACGGCCGCCCTCCGTACAGGGCTCGGCGAGATCCGGGCCGACGCCCGCGATGCCCTGGTCCGCGCCCACGAGAGCACCGCGGTGCCGCTCGCCGGCATGGGCGGCGAACTCGCCGCCCTCCGCGGCGCCGTAGGCCGGCTCGACGACACGCTCGGCAGGACGCAGACGGTCGCTCCGCCGGTGACGGACACACATCCCCCGTCGGACCCCGCGCCGGGGCCGGAGCACCCGGAACCCGAGCCGCAGGTGCCACCCCGGCAGGCCGGGTCCGAGCCGCGGCGCCCGGACGGAGCCGGGACCGCAGGCCAGGGCGAACCCGACGAGGCCGTCCTGCGGGCCGCCGCGGGCGTAGCCCACGCCACCTTGGAGGCCCACCGCGACACCTGGGCCTTCCTCGTCCAGGTAGCCGGCAGCGAACAGCACTTCCACATCCCCGGAAGGGTCGAGGACCACGAGGGATTCGTCAGCGTCCGGTTCTCCGGCCCCAGCCTCGTGGCCGCGCTCATCAGCCTCGCCCACATCGCCGGCACCACGGGCAACCCCGTGACCCGGGCGATCGCCGACCACATCCGGCTGAAGATCACCGGAGCGGTGCGGGCCGTCATCGACACCCCGGCCCGCGACGGCGAGGGAACCCCCGTCCGGATCGTCGTCGACGACCGGTCCGCACCCGTCGGCACCGTGGACCCGTAGGACCCGTAGGACCCGTAGGAGCCCTGCGGGGCTCCGCGGCGAACCTGGGGCCGGTCCGGTCCGGGCCCGGTCAGCTCATCAGGTCCAGCACCGGCAACAGGCCGTCGGGGCGCTCGGTCACCGGCAGATGGTCCACGAAGTGCACCCGGCAGCCGAGCGCGGCGGCCCCGCCGTCCGCCTCCTTGTTGTCTCCCACCATCAGCACCTGCCGTGGATCAGCGCCGAGCGCCTCGCAGGCGACCGAGAAGAGGCGCGGGTCCGGCTTCTGCACCCCGTGCTCGTACGACAGCACGTACGCGTCCACATACGCGTCGAGCCCGTGCGCACGGAAGACCGGGCGCAGGTCCCAGCCGATGTTGCTGACCACCGCGACGCCGATGCCACGGTCGCGCAGGGTGCGCAGCACCTCGGCGGCGTCGGGATACGGGGACCAGGCGGCGGGTGTCATGTGCCGTTCGTACAGGGCGTCGTACAGCCCGGGGTCCGGCAGCGGCACCCGGCGGGACAGGCCGGTGTACGCGGCCCGGTGCAGCTCCGCGCTCTCGTCCCGGACCGCCCAGGCGTCCGCGAGGTCCGCAGGCAGTTCCAGCGGGGCCGCACCGCCCGCGAGCGCGCCGGCCGCCTCCAGGGCCCGTGCGGCACCGGCCAGTTCGGGCTCGGGCAGGGTGTGTCCGCTCCCGGCCAGGACCGCACGCAGCCAGGATTCGGTGGTCTCGACGCGGAACAGCGTCCCGGAGAAGTCGAACAACACGGCGTCCATGCGCGGGACTCTACCGGCGAGGAGGCTCCGCGAGCCCCGTCGGACGGCTGCGCCGCCGCTCGTGGACCAGTACGGCGAGTGCCACCAGCAGAGCCCCGAACAGCCACCCGCCGAACACGTCCGACGGCCAGTGCACGCCCAGCCAGATCCGGGTCACCCCGACCCCGATCACGGAGACGAGCGCCGCCGCCACGGCCGTCCACCACAGGACGCGGCCCGGACGGTGGCGGCGCAGCAGCCACAGCAGCAGGCCGCAGACCACGGTGGCGGTCAGCGCGTGACCGGACGGAAAGGCCGCGTAGTGCGCGGAGTCGACCGGGTCCGGCCAGACCGGGCGGGGGCGGCCGACGGCCGCCTTCACCGCCTGCTGCACGATCGTGCCCACCGCGCAGGTGATGGCGAGCCACAGCGCCGTCCACCAGGCCGCGCGGCGCCACACCAGCCACAGCACCACCGCGGCGGCCACCAGGCGCATGGTGAGCGGGTCCCACACCCAGTCCGACAGCACCCGGAAGACCCGGGTCACGGCGCGTTCGTCGACCGCCCAGTGGTGGGTGGTGCGGGAGACGCGGGCGTCCAGGGCGAGCAGCGGGTGCCAGCGCACCGCGACGAGGACCAGCAGCAGCACCGAACAGACACCGAGAACGGCGGCCACCCGGGCGGCGGCCCTGCGGTGCGCCCCGGGCGGACCGGGGGGCCGGGGCGGTGGGGGAGCGGCGGGGTGACGGTGCATGCCGCGATCCTTGTCGATGAGGTGGCCGGGACCAAACCGCCCCGAGGGCCGGGGTGGCGTCCCCGCGGCGCGAGGTGTGCGGGACGGTGCGCTCAGCCCAGTGCGCGCAGCCCCGGCACCAGTGCCACCAGGACCGGGACCGCCGGCACCAGTGCGGCGGTCGCCGTCAGCCCCAGCCGGCGCAGGGCGGGGAGCCGGTCCGGAGCGGCCAGCAGCCGGCGCACCCGCTGCGGCACATGCGCCAGCGGAGCCGGAGTGGGGCCGAACACGCCCCGCTCCTCGTTCAGGTCGACCAGGGCGAGGGCCGTCGTGAGGCGGCCGAAACGCCGGGACGCCGTGTCGTCGGCGGCCAGCTCGACCAGCCGGTGCATCTCGTCACGGAACGCGGCGAACACCGGGACCTGCGGGAACCCGACCGCCAGCGCGGCCGAGCAGTTCAGCAGCCAGTCGTGCCTGGCCTGCGCGTGCCCCTGTTCGTGCGCGAGGAGCGCGTCCAGCCGGCGCCCCTTCAGCCGGCGCAGCGCGGCCGTGGTGATGACCAGCCGGGGCGCGGCGCCGGACAGCCACCAGGCGTCGGGGCGCTCGCCCTCCAGCACCACCAGCCGGCCGCTCGCCGGCTTCTCGCCCGGCAGCAGCGGCGCGCGGACCAGCAGGTCGGCCCGCCGCCCGCGCCGCCGGGCCCGGGCCCGTACGACCTCGCGGACCAGCATGGCCAGACTCCACAGTCCGCCGCAGGCGAGCAGCACCGCGGTGGGTGCCGCCCAGGGGCCGGCCGTGCCGAGCGCGTACGCGTCCACGACCGCGCGCGGCGCGCTGGCGAACACCTGCCCCCGCACCGCCTGCCAGGCCGCGGCCGCGCTGAGCGTCATCGACAGGGCGCAGCACAGCAGGACGCCCGCCACGACGCACTGCCACGCCCAGAGGGCGACGACCGGCTCGCGGTCCGGCCAGCAGGACCGGGCCAGCAGACGGGGGGCGACGGCGGCGGTCAGGGCGCCGAGCAGCAGCAGGGCGACGGGGACCATCATGGTCAGCACCCTACGAGTGCGGGGCCGTTCGGCGGTACGGTCCACGGCGCCGAAGTGACGCAGTCGACGCGGGCGTCGCGGGGTCCGGCGCTCACATCGCCAGCAGCATCGCCACCATGCCGATCCCCATCGACAGCCGACATGCTCGCGCCAGCTCCGGGCGGTCTCCCCAGGGGACCGGCCCGGTCGCGCCCGCCGATGCCGCGGCGGGCACCAGACGGGCGCCGGAGAGCAGCACATAGCCCGTGAAGTAGAGCAGGAGCGTGCCGGTGAGCAGGGGTACGCCCGTGCCGCCGTGCACATGGTGGGCGGCGGGCGGGGCGTCGGCCATCGCCACCGCCATGTAGACCATCGCGGCGCTGCCCACCAGGTGGTGCAGATGATGGGGGCCGCCGCGCACGGCCCACAGCGCGCGCAGGGCCGCCGCGCCGAACACGGCCGCGTACACCGGCCACGCCCATCGCGGCGGTGTGAACACCGCCGCCGGCACGGCCATCGCGGCCATGCCGAAGCCCATCAGCGCCTCGCCGCCGGCGGCCCACCGCTGCTCCACGACCCCGCTGCGCATCCGCAGCAGGCAGTAGGCCCCGGTCGCCGCGCAGAGCGCGACCAGCAACCAGGCTGTCGACACCGGTCCGTGCACGCGCAACCTCCCCGCTCGACGGTCGGTCGAGGGTGCGATGCCCCGTACCGACGGAGCGCACGCACGCGCAAGGGTGTACGCGGGGAGCATGCGGGGGAGCGCGGAGGGTGACCGGCGGCGGCCCACCAGGGGCGGGGCACGGTTCCGGAGATAAATAATTTACAGGTAAAACACATGCTAAATTGATGGTATGAGCAGTGCGACCCCCCACCGTCTTCCCCTCGCCGGCGTGCTCCGCCTCGGGCGCCCCTCCGACATCTGGTTCAAGCCCGCGCTGAGCGCCGTCGCCGCGCTCGCCCCGCCCAACCTCACCCTGCTCGCACTCGGCCGGCTCGACCTGGCCATGTACACGATGGCCGGATCCCTGTGCGCGCTCTACGCCCACAACCGGCCCTACGCCGCCCGGGCCCGCGCCCTGGCCTGGGTGGTGCTCGGCATGGTCGGCGGTCTCGCCGTCGCCCTGACCGCCGCCGCGCTCACCACGAACGCCGTCGTGCTCGTCACCGTCGGCGCCGTCCTCGCGGCGGTGCAGAAGACGGTGTGCGACGCCACCCGGGTCGGACCGCCCGGCAATGTGGTCCTCACCTTCATCAGCTCCGCCTCGCTGTTCGCCCCGCAGACCCTCGGGCAGGTTCCCGGGCACGTCGGACTCGCCCTGGCCGCCGGCGCCTGGGCCTGGCTGATCGGCATGGCGCCCGGCCTGCTCCGCCCGCACGGCCCCGAGCGCCGCGCCACCGCCCAGGCCCTGAACGCCACCGCCGCCTACGCCGACACCCGCGGCACCGCCGACGGCCACGCCCGGGCCCGCGCCGCGAGCGCCGCCGCGATCCACGCCGCCTGGCAGTCGCTGCTCGCCGCCGGAGCCCGCCCCGACCGCACCCGGCACGCCCTCGAACAGCTGCTCGTCCGCGCCGAGGTCGCCCTCGCCGCGCCCGCCGGCACCGAGCCGGCCCGGCTGCGCCGCTGGGCCCGCGAACTGCGCGGCACCGGCCGGGTCCCGCGCGTCGAGCAGCCGCGCGAGACCGCCGACGAACTCCTCGGCGTGGCCGCCGAGCGCGCCCTGCCGCCCCGCTCGCCGTGGCACCGGCTCGCCCCCCTCGCGCCCCTCGCCGCACGCACCGCGCTGGGCTGCTCCCTCGCCGGATACGCCGCCCTCGCGCTCGGCGTCGGCCGCCCCTACTGGGCGCTGGTCACGGCGGCCTCCCTCTACCAGGCCAATGTCACCCTCACCTGGAGCCGAGGCGTCCAGCGGGTCGTCGGCAACCTCGTCGGCGTCCTCGTCTTCGCCGTGCTCGCCCCGCTCACCCATCCGCATCCGGCCGCGCTGGTCCTGAGCTGCCTCGCGCTGACCTTCGGCGCGGAGGCGCTGATCGGCCGGAACTACTGGCTGGGCAGTGTCTGCGTCACCCCGATGGCCCTGCTCGTCACCGAGTTCGCCCGTACCCAGGACCCGGCCGGGCTGATCACGGACCGGGTCGCGGACACCCTCGTCGGCGCACTGGTCGGTTTCGCCGCCGCGGTCGCCGTCACCAACCGGCGCGCGGGCGACCGGCTCGACCACGCGCTGACCGCGGCGGAGCGCGCCCGCGAGAGCGCCGCCCGGCTGCTCGCCGAGCCGCACCCGGCGCCCCGCGCCCTGGAGTCCGCCCACCGCACCCTCGCCGCCGCGCTGGTCGACCTGCGCGCCACGGCCGACGCCGCCGCCGGCGAGTGGTGGCAGCGCGCCCTGCCCGAGGAGCGGGTCGTGCTCACCGAGCAGTCCGGACACCGTACGCTCGCGGCGACGGTACGGCGGCAGGGACTCGTACCGCGGGACCGGGACCGTGACCAGGACCCGGGCAGGACGACGGAGGACATACGGCCATGACGGCGACGAACGGCGGACCGACGCGCGGCAGCGAAGCGACCGGGGCCGGCACCGATCCCGTGCGCGGCGACACCGTCTCCGCCGTCGTCGGCCAGTGGCAGGCCGTCCACCCGGGGCTGGACACGGGACCCATGGAGATCATCGGCCGGATCAACCGCTGCGCCGCCCTGCTCCAGCAGGCCGAGGACGCGCCGCTGCGCCGGGCAGGCCTGAGCCGCCCCGAGTTCGACCTGCTCGGCGCGCTGCGCCGCACCGGCCATGAGCTGACCCCCGGCGAGCTGGCCCGGGAGACCTTCTCCTCGGGGGCCGCCGTCACCAAGCGGGTGAAGCAGCTGACGGAGCGCGGCCTGGTCGAGCGGCGCGGCGACACCCGCGACCGCCGCGTCGCCCACCTCCGCCTCACCGAAGCGGGCCGCGACCTGGTCGACGGCATCCTCCCCGAGCAACTCACCTACGAGACGGCCGTGCTGTCGGTGCTGCCCGACCAGGGCCGGCATGAACTCGCGGGTCTGCTGGCCGAGTTGCTCGGCCGTCTGGAGGGGCGGATGGGCGCACTGCGGGCGTAGCCGCCGGGCGCGTACGGCACCGGGGCCGGAGCTCGCCCGCGGGCGAGCCGCCGCTCAGCCCTCCGCGCCCGCCCGGTGCACGCCGAACGCCGCCCCCTGCGGATCCCGCAGCACCGCGATGCGCGGGCCGTCCGGAACCGTCGTGGGCGCCAGCAGGACGGCACCGCCCGCCCGCCGCGCGACCTGCGCCGTCGCGTCCACGTCGTCCACCGCGAAGTACGGCAGCCAGTGCGGGGGCACCTCGGGCGGGAACCGGTCGGCCATGTCGGCCATGCCGCCGAAGTCCGCCCCGTCGATGCCCCACTGCGTGTACCACTCCGAGGCGTCCGCGCTCCAGCCGAACAGCACGGTGTAGAACTCCCGGGCCCGGACGGTGTGCCGGGTCGCCAGCTCCACCCAGCCGAGCGCGCCGGGCGCGTTGAACAGCCCGGCACCCGGGAAGGACCGCGCCTGCCAGAGCTGGAAGACCGCGCCCGTCGCGTCGGCGGCCACCGCGAACCGGCCCGCGTCCAGCACGTCCATCGGGCCGAGGAGCACCACACCGCCGGCCTCCTCCACCCGCCGTGCCGCCGCGTCCGCGTCGGCCACCGCGAAGGAGACGTTCCACGCCACGGGCTGGGACTCCTGGTATAGGGGACTGAGCGCGGCCACCGCGGCGTCCCCCAGCCGCGCCATCGTGTAGCCGCCCGCCTCCGGGCGCGGGTCGGTCTCCGGCCGCCAGCCGAACAGCTCGGTGTAGAAGCGCTTCGCCCCGTCCAGGTCACTGGTCCCCAGCTCGGTCCAGCACGGTCCGCCGAGTACCGGTTTGTCGAACTTCATGTCTCCGCACGCTAGCCGCCGATCCGGGCCCCGGCCATCCGGAACCGGCCGGCCCGAGGGCCGGGCCGCCGCGCCCACGGGCACCGGGGCACGGAAGTTATCCCGGCGCCCTTTTGGCGGACGGCCCCGGCGGACGGCCCCGGCGGACGGCCCCGGCGGACGGCGCGGACCCGGCGCACCGGGCCCCCGCCCCGTACACGGACCCTGCATCCCCCGGTCGCCCTAGACCCCGGGCCGGTACCGCAGCGGATGGTCCGCCGGGATCTCCACGAGAACGATGCGGACGCCGTCCGGATCGGTGATCCACATCTCGATCAGACCCCACGGCTCCCGCACCGGGGGCCGGACGATCTCGACGCCCCGCGCCCGCAGCTCCCCGGCGGCGGCCGTCACGTCCTCGACCTGCAGCCACAGCTGGACCGCGGGCGAGGCCGGGGTCCCGGAGCGGCCGGAGACCTCAAGGAAGCCGCCGCCGAGGAAGTAGACCGTGCCGCGCTCGGGGCCGGTACCGAACTCGCGGTAGACGGACAGGCCGAGCCGCTCGCCGTAGAAGGTGCGCGAACGCTCGGGATCGGTGGGCCGGAGCAGGGTCCGGCTGCTGAGTACATGCACCATGCACGAGGAGCCTAGCGGCACCGTTACCCTCAGCGGTGGCCCCGCCCACCCGAGATCGGAGACCGCCACCATGGACAGGCCCGCAAGCCCGGACAGCGAACTCACCTTCCGCGATGCCGCCGACACCGATGTCGACGCCCTCGTCGCCCTGATCGAGTCGGCGTACCGCGGGGACAGCAGCCGGGCGGGGTGGACCACCGAGGCGGACATCCTGGAGGGGCAGCGGACCGACCCCGAGGGCGTGCTCCAGGTGATCAAGTCGTCCGAGAGCCGGCTGCTGGTCGTCGAGCGGAACGGCCGGATCGTCGCCTGCTGCCAGCTGGAACACCGCGGTGCCCACGCCTACTTCGGCATGTTCGCGGTGAGCCCTGTCCTGCAGGGCGCCGGTCTGGGCAAGGCCGTCATCGCGGAGGCGGAACGCCGGTCGCGCGAGACCTGGGGCGTCACCGAGATGCACATGACGGTGATCTCCGTGCGTGACGACCTGATCGCCTGGTACGAACGCCGCGGCTACCGCCGTACGGGACAGATGTCCCCGTTCCCGTACGGCGACGAGCGCTTCGGCATCCCGCAGCGGCCCGACCTGCAGTTCGAGCTGCTGGTCAAGCCGCTGGTGTGATGGTCGCGCGCGGGCCGCCCGCCGGGTCACGCGGTGAAGCGGCCCGTGCGCTTGATCTCCGGATAGTCGGTCGTCGCGCCGTCCAGCTCCAGGGCGCGCACCAGCCGCAGCTGCTCCTGGGTGTTGACCACCCAGCCGATGATCCGCAGCCCCGACGCGCGCGCGTGCTCGACGATCTCCAGCGTGAGCCGGCGGATGTTCAGACACACCGTCGCCGCGCCCACGGCCACGGCGCGGTCCACCACGTCGGTGCCGTACCGGCTCGCGATCAGCGCGGTCCGCACGCCCGGCACCAGCCGCGCGATCTCGGCGACCGCGTCGTCGTGGAACGAGGACACCTCCACCCGGGCGGTCAGGTCCCGTGCCCGCATCACCTCGGCCAGCGCCCGCGCCGCCGCCACGTCCTTGATCTCGGCCTGCAGCGGCGCGCACACCGCCTCCAGGACCTCCTCGAAGACCGGTACCCGCTCCCCGCGGCCCGCGTCCAGGGCGCGCAGTTCCGCGAGGGTCTTGTCGGCGATCGCCCCTGAGCCGTCGGTCGTACGGTCCACGTCCGCGTCGTGCATGACGACGAGGGCGCCGTCCTTGCTGAGATGCAGATCGAGTTCGATCAGGTCGAGGCCGGCGTGCTGCGCGGCGACGAAGGAACGGAGGGTGTTCTCGGGCTCGACGCCCATGACCCCGCGATGACCGATGGTAAGGAAGTTCAAGGCTCAACTCGCTTCCGTCGACGGCGGCTCGGCGGCGCGCGGACCGATGCCCCCGATCCGGACGTCGTCGTCCGCGCGGCAAGGTCGCAGCCTAACGGCCGGGCCGTGCGTTGAACCCGCGGCTGCGCGGGGCATTCGGGCTCCGGCGCAGGCGCGGGTTGGCCGGTATGCGCCCCGGCCGTCACCCTCTCGTGGGCGCGTCCCCGCACCCATTGACCGACCGGGTCACCGTCCGGCCGACACCGCCCACGGTCCGACGGAAGTGAGCGTCGTCACGATGGGCGGCAGGAAAAATGTCGGTGACCAAGCGAGTGCACAGAACAATTTCCCGATCGCGGTCTTGCTGAGCGAAAGGGGGTACGCATACGGTGTCCATACGCGAGGTTCTCCTGTGGAGGGTGGGACATGACGGAAATTCTTGTGCAGGCGGGTGCGGAGGGTCAGCTTCCTTCGCAGACCAGGGCGGTCGAGCATCCGGCTTGGCGCGTACTCAAGGATGCCGTGGAGCAGATTCGGCCATGGCAGTCGAAGGACGGGTCGATCGACTTCGACGCCGAGGGCGCGCCGCAGCGGGCCGAGGCCCTGGCGGCCGTCGAGCGGGTCGCCGACGCCGTCGAGCGGCTCTCCCCGCTCCTGCCGCACGACGCCGCCTACCACCAGGCCCTGGTGAAGGACCTGCGCCGGTGGGCCGAGGGCGGCTTCCAGGTGCCGGACTTCCTCGACTCCCTGCTGGCCTTCCAGCCCGCGGCGAACCGCGCCGACGGTCTGCAGCACCTGGTCGTCTTCCCGATGTACACGCAGAACGGCAACCCGGACCGCAATCTGGAGGCGGTCGTGCTGCGTATGGTCTGGCCGGACTGGCTGGCCGAGCTGGAGCGCACCCGGTACGACAACCCGCTCTTCTGCGGCATCACCTTCGAGGACTTCACCTCGGGCTACGACACCAACTCCGCGGTGCTCTTCCCGGAGACGATCGCCGTCCGCGAAGCGCCGGAACGTTTCTCCTGGGGTGGCATCTTCTGTGACCGCGAGGCCGCGCGCTTCCGCCGCGTGACCGACGCCGCCGTCGGCATCCTGGGTCTCCAGCTGCCCGAGGACATCGCCGCGATGGTCCACGACCAGAAGCGCTGCGAAGAGGCGTTCGTGCTCTGGGACATGGTCCACGACCGCACCCACAGCCACGGCGACCTGCCGTTCGACCCGTTCATGATCAAGCAGCGCCAGCCGTTCTGGATGTACGGGCTGGAGGAGCTGCGCTGTGACCTCACCGCCTTCAAGGAGGCCGTGAAGCTGGAGACGGACGGCGTCCCGCAGGCCCGTGACGTGCAGTACGCGGTGCTCTTCGACCGCATGTTCCGCTTCCCGGTCACCGGCGACCGCGTCCGCAACTACGACGGCCTCGGCGGCCAGCTGCTCTTCGCCTACCTGCACAAGCACGATGTCGTCCGCTGGACCGACAACAAGCTCGCCATCGACTGGGAGCGCGCCCCGCAGGTCACCAACCAGCTGTGCGCCGAGATCGAGAAGCTCTACAAGGACGGCATCGACCGCCCGAAGCTGGTGCACTGGTTCGCCGGCTACGAGCTGGTCGCCACGTATCTCGCCCCGCACCCCGGCTCCAAGTGGGCCAAGGGCCCGGACGCCCTCGACCTCTCCCTGCCGCCGCGCAAGCTGGTGGACGACGTGCTGCCGGACGAGTTTCCGCTGAGCATGTTCTATGAGGCGCTGTCCAAGAAGCTGAAGAACGTGATCGCCTCCACCAAGGGCATCACGGCGGACGGCGCCGAGCGGATCGCCGCGTGAGCGACCGCCTTCAGAACACTGCTCAAGAGGGGAAGAACATGGTGGGGAACGGGTCACTCAGCGGTGCGGTGATCGCGGTGGCGGGCGCGGGCGGACCGGCCGGGCACGCGACGCTGGTCCGGCTCGCGGAGGCGGGCGCCGTCGTCGTCGGCGCCGACAACAACGCCGAGCGCCTGGCGGAGGCGGTGGACGCGGCCCGCTACGCACGGGGCGGCGCCACGGTCACCGGCGAGACCGTGGACCTGCTCGACCTGCAGTCCACCCGGGACTGGGCCGCGCGGATCGAGAAGGACCACGGCCGCATCGACGGCCTGGTCCACCTCGTCGGCGGCTGGCGCGGCGGCGCGAACTTCGCCGACACCGACCTGGCCGACTGGGACCTGCTGGAGAAGCTGCTCGTCCGCACCGTCCAGCACACCTCGCTCGCCTTCTTCGAGGGCCTGCAGCGCAGTGACCGCGGCCGGTACGTGCTCATCAGCGCCGCCGGCGCGTCGAAGCCGACGGCGGGCAACGCGGCGTACTCCGCGGCCAAGGCCGCGGCCGAGGCCTGGACGCTCGCGATGGCGGACGGCTTCCGCAAGGCGGGGGGCGAGGCGGGCCCGCGTTCGGCGGCTGCGATCCTGGTGGTGAAGGCGCTGGTGCACGACGCGATGCGCGCCGAACGCCCCAACGCGAAGTTCGCGGGCTTCACGGACGTCAAGGACCTGGCCGAGGCCGTCGAGGGCGTCTGGAGCAAGACCGCCGCCGAAGCGAACGGAAACCGTCTGTGGCTGACCGAGAAGCCGTGAACCCTCCCAAGACCGACGCGCGTCGCCACCACGACCCGCAGGTCCGCGGTTTCGCCAGTGACAACTACGCCGGAGCCCACCCGGAGGTGCTGGCCGCCCTGGCCCTGGCCAACGGCGGCCATCAGGTGGCGTACGGCGAGGACGAGTACACCGAGAACCTCCAGCGGATCGTCCGCGGCCACTTCGGGGCCACCGCCGAGGCCTTCCCGGTCTTCAACGGCACCGGCGCCAACGTGGTCGCGCTCCAGGCGGTCACCGACCGCTGGGGCGCGGTGATCTGCGCCGAGAGCGCGCACATCAACGTCGACGAGGGCGGCGCCCCCGAGCGCATGGGCGGCCTGAAGCTGCTCACCGTGCCCACGCCCGACGGCAAGCTCACGCCCGAGCTGATCGACCGGCAGGCCTGGGGCTGGGAGGACGAGCACCGCGCGATGCCGCAGGTCGTCTCGATCACCCAGAGCACCGAGCTGGGCACGCTCTACACGCCCGAGGAGATCCGCGCGATCTGCGAGCACGCCCACGCGCGCGGGATGCGGGTGCACCTGGACGGCTCCCGGATAGCCAATGCCGCCGCCTCCCTGGACGTACCCATGCGGACGTTCACCAACGCGGTCGGTGTCGACATCCTCTCGCTGGGCGGGACGAAGAACGGCGCCGTGTTCGGCGAGGCGGTCGTCGTCATCAACCAGGACGCGGTGCGGCAGATGAAGCACCTGCGCAAGATGTCGATGCAGCTGGCGTCCAAGATGCGCTTCGTCTCCGTGCAGCTGGAGGCGCTCCTCGCCAAGGATCTGTGGCTGCGCAACGCCCGCCACGCCAACGAGATGGCCCAGCGGCTCGCCGAGGGCGTCCGCGCCGTGCACGGTGTGGAGATCCTCTACCCGGTCCAGGCCAACGGCGTCTTCGCCAAGCTCCCGAACGACGTGAGCGAACGGCTGCAGAAGCGGTTCCGCTTCTACTTCTGGGACGAGGCCGCCGGAGTGGTGCGCTGGATGTGCTCCTTCGACACCAGCGAGGAGGACGTCGACGCGTTCGTGGCGGCCCTCAAGGAGGAGATGGCCCGCTAGCCTCCGCAGGACTGCATGGATATGCGCTCACCCGAAATTTCATTGACCCTCGGGTGGGCGCATTCCTATGCTCTGCGGGCATGGAGCTGATCCAGAACACCACCGACCTCTCCGCCTACCTGGCGGCCGACGAGGTCATCGACCACCATCATCGGGTGGTCGGGCAGCACGCGGCACGGCTGGCCGCAAGGGCAGCCGACTCGTATGAGTATGCGCGGCTCGCCTATGAGTACGTACGGGACGCCATTCCGCACTCGCAGGACTCCGGCGATCTCCGCGTCACCTGGCGGGCCTCCGACGTGCTGGCCCTGGGCACCGGCATCTGCTACGCCAAGGCCCACGCCCTGGCCGCGCTGCTGCGGGCCGAGGACATCCCGGCCGCCCTGTGCTACCAGCGCCTCGCCGACGGCGAGGGCGGCCACGCGGTGCACGGACTGGTCGCCGTGCGCTTCGCCGGCGCCTGGCACCGGCAGGACCCGCGCGGCAACAAGCCGGGCGTCGACGCCCGGTTCTCCCTGGACGGCGAGCGACTGGCCTGGGTCCCGGACCCCGCGGCGGGGGAGAGGGACTACCCGTTCCTCTACGCCGCCTCGCATCCGGCCGTCCTCGCCGCGCTACGGGCCGCCCCCGACCGACCGTCCCTGTGGGAGACGCTCCCCGGCGCGCTCTGAGCCGGTCCGGCCGGGCTCAGGCGTGCGCGGCGGGCCTCAGTGGGCCTCGGCCGTCCGCAGCTGCTCCGCCGTCGGTGCCGTACCGCCCAGGTGCGCGGGCAGCCACCAGGAGTCCTCCGTGCCCTTGGGGCGGGCCGGGTAGGAGCGCTGGGCGGCCTCCAGGAGTTCCTGGACGCGCTCGCGCAGCCGGCGGGTGATGGCGCCGGCGTACTGGTCGCGGGGGGCCTCCACGGCCTCGCCGACCCGGATGGTGACGGGCGTGTGGCTGCGCTTGAAGTTGCGCGGCTGCCCCTTGGTCCACAGTCGCTGCGTGCCCCACACGGCCATCGGGACCAGCGGGACGCCCGCGTCCTGGGCCAGCCGGGCGGCGCCCGACTTGAAGCTCTTCAGCGTGAAGGACTGCGAGATCGTCGCCTCCGGGAAGACCCCGATGACCTCGCCGGAGCGCAGCGAGTCCAGTGCGTGCGCGTACGCCGCCTCGCCCTGCTTGCGGTCCACCGGGATGTGCTTCATTCCGCGCATCAGCGGCCCGGAGACCTTGTGGCGGAAGACGGAATCCTTCGCCATGAAACGCACCAGGCGCTTCTGCGGAAGGGCGGCCAGGCCGTTGAAGACGAAGTCCAGATAGCTGATGTGATTGCTCACCAGCACGGCGCCGCCCGCGCGCGGGATGTTCTCCGAACCCTGACAGTCGATCTTCAGATCCCAGACCTTGAACAGCGTCTTGGCGAATCCG
Organism: Streptomyces sp. NPDC015171; assembly: GCF_043079545.1. Lineage (NCBI taxonomy): Bacteria > Bacillati > Actinomycetota > Actinomycetes > Kitasatosporales > Streptomycetaceae > Streptomyces > Streptomyces sp. NPDC015171. The sequence continues at coordinate 209,449 of NZ_JBIBUO010000012.1, read as the reverse complement.
ATGACGGGACGGTAGACCAGCTCTGCCATGGGCGGGGTGGACCCTTTCTGCTCTGCTCGGGGAAGGGGCTCCCGGCGGGAAAGTTACGCAGCCGTAGGTCTACGGCATCGTGCAGATCGTGCCCGAAGAACGGACGGGTAGCCAGCCCTGGTGCCCGGCGCGGGCGAGATCCTCGTCACGTCGGCCTACATCTCACCTGGATCTTTAAGCCTCCTTTACTCCACTCGGGTCCCCCTTATCGCCGGAGCGGGAATATCCCGCGCCCCGGCCGGCATCGGGATCCGCCGGAGAACTTGCCGGTGAGAGGGGAATCTTTACGGTCCCGTGAACGCTTGTACCGAGGATGACCGGACCGGAGCGGTGGAACGGGGGAGCGGGCGTGCGCTCAGGCGACGACAGCGGGCGGCTCGGGGCGGCCGAACTGGGGGGTGAACTGGGCACGCGTGCCACGCTCGTGCAGTTCTCCAGCGCATTCTGCGCGCCCTGCCGGGCCACCCGGCGGATTCTCGGCGAGATCGCCGGGATGGTCCCGGGCGTGACCCATGTGGAGGTCGACGCCGAGGCCCGGCTCGACCTCATGCGGGCGCTGGAGATCCACAAGACGCCCACCGTGCTGGTCCTGGACGCCGGCGGACGGGTGGTGCGGCGTGCCGCGGGGCAGCCCCGCAAGGCCGACGTCATCGCGGCTCTGGGGGAGGCGGTGTGAGCGTTCTTCAGGGAAGCGTGAGAGATCTTTCAGATCCCGGAAGGTGCTTGACTGCCCGGACCACCTCTCGTCAGCCTGACCGTATGCCGATCGAACTCCTTCTCTACGGGCGGGTCCACGTCGACCTCGCCCGCACCGCGAGCGCGCGCTGTCCCGGCTGCTGAGCAGTCGCGGACCCGCCCTCATCCCTCGCAGAAGGACAACTCCATGACGGTTACGCCCGGCCTCGGTACCCCTCAGCTCGCCTCGCCCGACCTGCTGCGCTCCACCTTCCGCCGGCATGCCGCCGGTGTCGCGGTGATCACCGCGCGTGGCGCATCGGGACCGGTCGGCTTCACCGCCACCTCCCTCTCCTCCGTCTCCGCCGAGCCGCCGATGGTCTCCTTCGGCATCGGCACGGGCGCCTCCAGCTGGCCCGCGATCTCCGAGGCCGACCATGTCGGGGTGCACATACTCGGCGAGCACCAGAGCGAGCTGGCCGCCACCTTCGCGCGCAGCGGCGCCGACCGCTTCGGTGCGCCCACCGTCTGGCGGCCGGGCCCGGAGGGCGTACCCGTCCTCGACGACGTGCTGGCCTGGCTGGTGTGCCGGATCGTCGGGCGGGTCCCGGCGGGAGATCACCGGATCGTGCTGGCCCAGGTCGTCCTCGGCGATCCCTCGGGTGCCGGCCGCCCGCTCCTGTACCACCAGGGCCGCTTCAACGGTCTGCGGGATTGATCACGCGGCCCCTTCCTGCGAGGCGGTCGAGTACCGGTTACGCTGCGTTGCGAAGGTCACAGTTCAAAGCGCTTGCTTAGCGGGCATGAACTGGGTGTACTGACGAGTAATATTTCGTTCGGAGCGCTCGGTCGCCCCGATCGGGATCGGCCGCTTGAGGCGCCTATGCTGCCTGCAAGAGGCAGCCAGGAAATGTCGATGCAGTAGGAGAGCCGGCGTGAGCTTGAGGATCGTTGTCACTGTGAAGTACGTGCCCGACGCCACTGGCGACCGGCACTTCGCCGATGACCTGACCGTCGACCGGGACGACGTGGACGGTCTGCTCTCCGAGCTGGACGAGTACGCGGTCGAGCAGGCCCTGCAGATCTCGGAGAACTCGGACGACGACGCCGAGGTCACCGTGCTGACCATCGGCCCCGAGGACGCCAAGGACGCGCTCCGCAAGGCGCTCTCGATGGGTGCCGACAAGGCCATCCACGTCGAGGACGACGACCTGCACGGCACCGACGCCATCGGCACCTCGCTGGTGCTGGCCAAGGCGATCGAGAAGGCCGGCTTCGACCTGGTCGTCTCCGGTATGGCCTCCACCGACGGCACCATGGGAGTCGTCCCGGCGCTGGTCGCCGAGCGTCTCGGTGTCCCGCAGGTCACCCTGCTCTCCGAGGTCTCCGTCGAGGACGGCGTGGTCAAGGGCCGGCGTGACGGCGACGCCGCGTCGGAGCAGCTGGAGGCCGCGCTTCCGGCGGTCGTCTCCGTGACCGACCAGTCCGGCGAGGCCCGCTACCCGTCCTTCAAGGGCATCATGGCGGCCAAGAAGAAGCCGGTGGAGTCCTGGGACCTGTCCGACCTGGACATCGAGGCCGAGGAGGTCGGTCTCGAGGGTGCGTTCACCAAGGTCGAGGACGCGGCCAAGCGCCCGGAGCGCACGGCCGGCACCGTCGTCAAGGACGAGGGCGAGGGCGGCAAGCAGCTCGCTGAGTTCCTCGCGAGCCAGAAGTTCATCTAAGGGCTCGCCCCCGCTGACCGCCCCTCAACTTCGTTACGCAGGAGAGCAATCCCATGGCTGAAGTCCTCGTCTATGTCGACCACGTGGACGGTGCCGTCCGCAAGCCCACCCTGGAGCTGCTGACCCTGGCCCGCCGCATCGGCGAGCCGGTCGCCGTCGCGCTGGGCAACGGCGCCGCCGACACCGCCGCCACGCTCGCCGAGCACGGCGCGGTGAAGGTCCTCACCCACGAGGCGTCCGAGTACGCCGACTACCTGGTCGTGCCGAAGGTGGACGCCCTGCAGGCCGCCCACGAGGCCGTCTCCCCGGCCGCCGTGCTGGTCCCGTCCTCCGCCGAGGGCAAGGAGATCGCCGCCCGCCTGGCGCTGCGCATCGGCGCCGGCGTCATCACCGACGCCATCGACCTGGAGGCCGGTGACGAGGGTCCGGTCGCCACCCAGTCGGTGTTCGCCGCGTCCTTCACCACCAAGTCCCGTGTCATCAAGGGCACCCCGGTCATCACGGTCAAGCCGAACTCGGCCGCCGTCGAGGCCGCCCCGGCCGCGGGCAGCGTCGAGGCCCTGTCCGTGACCTTCTCCGACAAGGCCACCGGCACCAAGGTCACCGGCCGCACGCCGCGTGAGTCGACGGGCCGCCCGGAGCTGACCGAGGCCGCGATCGTGGTGTCCGGCGGCCGCGGTGTCAACGGCGCCGACAACTTCTCGATCATCGAGGCGCTCGCCGACCAGCTCGGTGCCGCCGTCGGCGCCTCGCGTGCCGCCGTCGACGCCGGCTGGTACCCGCACACCAACCAGGTCGGCCAGACCGGCAAGTCGGTCTCGCCGCAGCTCTACATCGCCAACGGCATCTCCGGCGCCATCCAGCACCGCGCCGGCATGCAGACCTCGAAGACCATCGTGGCCGTCAACAAGGACGCCGAGGCCCCGATCTTCGAGCTGGTCGACTTCGGTGTGGTCGGCGACCTCTTCGACGTCGTCCCGCAGCTGACCGACGAGATCAAGACCCGCAAGGGCTGAGCTCCGGCTCCGCCGTACGAGGCCCCCGCGACCGCGCACGGTCGCGGGGGCCTCGTGTCATCCCAGTGTCAGGCAAGCCCGCACCGGCAGGTGATCGCTGGGGAACCGGCCGTGCAGCGAGAAGGTGTCGATCGAGGCCCGGTGCACGGTGACACCGGGGGTGGCGAGGATCCAGTCGATGCGGTCGCCGTCCGGGGTCAGCGGCTTGTAGCCGTGGAAGGTCGCGTACAGCAGGCCGCGCTCGGCGGCGGTGTCCCAGGTGTCGGTCAGTCCGGCGCCCAGCATCGTGTCGTAGACCGGGTTCCCGTGGGCGGCGACATTGAAGTCGCCGGTGACCAGGAGCGGCAGCGAGCGGTCGAGTCCGGCGATGCGCTGGGAGATCAGCACGGCGGCACGCGCGCGTGCGTCCTGGCGGCGGTTGTCGAGGTGCGTGTTCAGGACGTAGAACTCCCGGTCGCCGTCGCGCAGGTCCCGGAACCGGACCCAGGTGACCATCCGGACGGAGCCGCCGCCCCAGGTGTTGGATCCGATCACGTCCGGCGTGTCGGAGAGCCAGAAGTGGTCGTACTCCTGCGGGGCGAGCCGGCGGGTGTCGTAGAAGACCGCCATGAACTCGTCGCGGCTGCCGCCCGCGCGACCGGTGCCGATCCAGTCGTAGCAGCCGCCGAGGTCGGCCTCGATGTCGCGCAGCTGCTGGTAGAGGCCCTCCTGCGTGCCGATGACGGCGAGGTGCTCGCGCCGCAGCAGGGCGCGCGTCACGGGCCTGCGGGCGGCCCAGCTGTGGGGCTCGGCGGTGCTCGCGTAACGCAGGTTGAACGACATGACGTGCAGGGGGCGGCGGTGCGCCCCGCCCGCCGCGGCGGGGCCGGCGGAGAGTGCTGTACTGGACAGGGGTACGGAGGCGGCGGCCGCCAACGCGGTCTTCAGGCCCGAACGGCGGCTGAGTCGGCTGCGGATCGGCACGGGGGCTCCTTCTGCGACGGCTTCCGGGGGAGTCGGTGCTGAGGCGCTGTGCGTGAGGAGTGTGCGGCCTGGATGGTGCCAGACGGACGTGAACTTGCCGAGATGGCGGAGTGGAGCGCACGGAATGCGGTGTTGACCAGCGGGAAGGTTGGCAGATAACTTCACCATACGGATTGTTGATTCCGTAAAGCGGAAAGCTTGGAGGGTGTGGGATGGGTCAGCAGGAGAAGGTGGCGACGAGTCTCGCGGGCGCCGTCAGCGAGGAGATCAGCGCCTCCCTCGCACCGGTCGACGCGGAGCTGGAGCGCCGCTACCCCGGGGACCCCGGCTCCCGGCAGCCCGTCCACACCGTCTACGTCCCCGGTGACGCCTTCGCCGCCGACACCCTGCGCACCTGGGGCGACCAGGCCCTCGCCCTGCTCGACGAACACGCCCCGGACGCCGCCTCCTTCGCCGCCGTCCTCGGCCTCGCCGACGACCTCGCCGAGCCGGTCCACTCCCGGGTGCGCGCCAAGCTGGAGCGCGAGCCCGTCGAGGACCTGCGCGTCGACTTCGAGGACGGCTACGGCCCCCGCCCCGACGCCGAGGAGGACGAGGCGGCCGCCCGCGCCGCCCGCCTGATCGCCGAGGCGTACGCGAACGGCACCGCCGCGCCGTACATGGGCATCCGCATGAAGTGCATGGAGGCCGCCGTACGCGACCGCGGCATCCGCACCCTCGACGTCTTCCTCACCGGTCTGATGGAGGCCGGCGGCCTGCCCGACGGCCTGGTCCTCACGCTGCCGAAGGTGACGTATGCCGAGCAGGTCAGCGCCTTCGTCCGGCTCCTGGAGGCGTTCGAGAAGGTGCACGGCCTGGACGCCGGCCGCCTCGGCTTCGAGATCCAGATCGAGACCAGCCAGTCCATCCTGGCCACCGACGGCACCGCCACCGTCGCCCGTATGATCCAGGCCGCCGACGGCCGCGCCACCGGGCTGCACTACGGCACCTTCGACTACAGCGCCTGCCTGGGCGTCTCCGCCGCCTACCAGGCCAGCGACCACCCGGCCGCCGACCACGCCAAGGCGATCATGCAGGTCGCGGCGGCCGGCACCGGCGTCCGCGTCTCCGACGGCTCGACCAACGTCCTCCCCGTCGGCCCGACCGCCAAGGTCCACGACGCCTGGCGCCTCCACTACGGCCTCACCCGCCGCGCCCTCGGCCGCGCCTACTACCAGGGCTGGGACATGCACCCCGGCCACATCCCGACCCGGTACGCGGCCGTCTTCGCCTTCTACCGCGAGGGCTTCGAGCAGGCGGCGGCCCGCCTCGCCCGGTACGCCAACCGGGCCGGCGGCGACGTCATGGACGAGCCCGCCACCGCCAAGGCGCTCAGCGGATATCTGCTGCGCGGCCTGGACTGCGGCGCCCTGGACATCGCCGAGGTCGCCCGCCTCAGCGGCCTGACCCGCGCCGACCTGGAGGGCTTCGCGGCACCCAGGCGCGGCGACCTGACGGCCTCCGCCCACTAGCCGGGCCCCTCGGCTCCGGCCGGCGGTCCGGCCCCGCATCCCCGCCCCGTACTCCGGACGCCGCGCATCGACAGGCGCAGGCGCCGCAGGAGCGGGGCGGCGGTGTGTCCTTGGGAGAGGAGACCGGGGAGAGAGGGGGGTCGGGGGGAGGGCTGCCGGTCGAGGACCTGCTCCGCTCGTCGGGTCGCCGGTCGAGGAGCCGTGCGCCGCCATCGACGCCGCAGCGGCCGGACTCTCAGATGAGGGCGAGGGCCAGGATGAGGGGCGGAGGCCGGTCGGCCGTCCGCCGCCGGCCTGCCGCCGGCCCCGTCCGCTCCCCTGCCGGGGCGGGATTCAGGCCGCCGGCGGCAGTTCGCCCGAGCCGCGGGTGATCAGCCGGGTCGGCAGTTCGATCCGCTCGGGTGCGATCAGGGTGCCGTCGAGCTGACGGAAGAGGCGCTCGGCGGCGGTGCGTCCCAGAGCCGCCGCGTCCTGGGCGACGACGGTCACGCCCGGCTGGAGCAGATCGGCCAGCTCGATGTCGTCGAAGCCGACGAGCGCCACCCGGTGGGCCTGCTCGGCGAGGACCCGGACCACGGTGACCGTCACCCGGTTGTTCCCGGTGAAGATCGCGGTGACCGGGTCGGGGCCGGACAGCATCTCCTGCGCCGCCCGGCGCACCCGCTCCGGATTCGTCGCCCCGAGGGACATCCAGCGGTCCTCGACGGTTATCCCGGCGTCCGCCATCGCCGACCGGTAGCCGCGCAGCCGCTCGGCCGCGGTGTGGATACGGGGCATGTCGCCGATGAACCCGATGCGGTGGTGGCCGTGCGCGATGAGGTGGGCGACACCGTCGCGGGCTCCGCCGTAGTTGTCGGACAGCACCACGTCGGCGTCGATCCGGCCGGCCGGGCGGTCCACGAACACGGTCGCCACCCCGGCCCTGATCTCCGGCTCCAGATAGCGGTGGTCGTCCCCGGCCGGGATCACCACGAGACCGTCCACCCGGCGCGCGCACAGGGCGAGTGCCAGCTCCTGCTCGCGCTCGGGATCCTCGGCGCTGGAACCGTTGATCAGCAGGGCGCCGTGGGCGCGGGCCACCTCTTCGACGGCGCGGCTCAGCGGGCCGTAGAACGGGTCCGCGAGATCCTCCAGGACCAGGCCGATGCTCGCCGTACGGCCCTTGCGCAGCACCCGGGCGCTGTCGTTGCGGCGGAAACCGAGCGCGTCGATCGCCTCCTGCACCCGGCGCTCGGTGTCCGGCGTGACCCCGGGCTCGCCGTTGACCACCCGGGAGACGGTCTTCAGTCCGACCCCGGCGCGCGCCGCCACGTCCTTCATGGTCGGACGGTTGCCGTACCGGTTCCCGGGAAGGCGGTCTGCGCGGCGGGTGGTCTCGGGCACGATGCGTCTGTCCTGTCTCTCGTCCGACTCCCAGGGGGGTGCGGCGCGATCCATGGGCTTGTATGAGGATGTGGCGTCGAGCATAGAGCCTGGACAACGTTGTCAGATGCGAGAGAGACTGTCCACCGCTGTCTCCGGCCTGCGCCCCCACCGCTTGACCGGCTTGCCTCTTTCTGGTTTTCAAGCTTCAACGGGGAGATCTGACTCTGATGCACACCGACCTCGTGGCGGCCCTGGACATCGGCGGCACCAAGATCGCCGGCGCGCTGGTGGACGGCGACGGACGGATCCTGTCCCGCGCCCAGCGCGCCACGCCCGCCCGGCAGGACGGAGAAACGGTCATGCGGGCCGTGGCGGAGGTGCTGGGCGACCTCGCCGAGTCACCGCTGTGGGGACGCGCCGCCTCGGTCGGCATCGGCAGCGCCGGTCCGGTGGACGCCTCGGCGGGCACCGTGAGTCCGGTGAACGTGCCCGGCTGGCGTGACTTCCCGCTGGTCGACCGGGTGCGCGAGGCCACCGGCGGCCTGCCGGTCGAGCTGATCGGCGACGGTGTCGCGATCACGGCGGCCGAGCACTGGCAGGGCGCCGCGCGCGGCCATGACAACGCGCTGTGCATGGTGGTCTCCACCGGCGTCGGCGGCGGCCTGGTGCTCGGCGGACGGCTGCACCCGGGGCCGACCGGCAACGCCGGGCACATCGGCCACATCAGCGTCGACCTCGACGGCGACCCCTGTCCGTGCGGCTCGCGCGGCTGTGTGGAGCGCATCGCCAGCGGGCCGAACATCGCGCGCCGGGCCCTTGAGCGGGGCTGGCGCCCGGGCCCCGACGGCGACGCCTCCGCCGCCGCGGTGGCCGCCGCCGCCCGTGCGGGCGATCCGGTCGCCGTGGCCTCCTTCGAGCGGGCCGCGCAGGCTCTGGCCGCCGGGATCGCGGCCACCGCCACCCTGGTCGAGATCGACATCGCGGTGGTCGGCGGTGGCGTCGGCAACGCGGGCGAGGTCCTGTTCACGCCCCTGCGCAAGGCGCTCACCGACTACGCGACCCTCTCCTTCGTGCAGCGGCTCACCGTCGTACCCGCGCAGATGGGCACCGACGCGGGCCTGGTCGGTGCCGCGGCGGCGGCGCTGGCCCACCGGCCGGCCCCGACCGGGGTGAGCCGCTAGCGGGCTCGCCCGGCGGGGGCGCGCGACCGGCGTCGTGCGGCGGCGCGCACCGGGACCGCTCGGGTCCGTCCGGCGGCGCCGCCGGACGGACCCGGCGGCGCCGCCGTCGGCCTCCACCGCCCCGTTCCGGACGGCGTCGGGCGCCTCAGCAGCTCAGGCGGGCGTCCGCCCAGTCCGCGTGGTCCGAGTCGAGGCCGTCGCCGCCGTCGGTGACGACGAGCCGGACCACCTGGGCGCCGGTGACGTCGGCGGTGAGCGGTTGGGCGGGCATCGCGTTGGTGAGGACACCGGTGGCGGCGACCTTGGTGCCGTCCGCCCAGATCTCGAAGGCGACGGTGCCCTTCGCGCCCTTCTCGTCGTCCACGCCGACGTCCGCGGTGACCTTCTCGCAGACCTTGCCGGTGTAGAAGGCGAGGTCGCTGAGCGCGTGGACGCCGAGTCCCTTGGCGTACACCGCCCCGCCGATGGTCAGCGGGCGGCCGTCGCCCGCCTCGCTCTCCCCGTTGCTGGTGTCACGCTCCACGGGGCCCCAGCCGCTGGTCGCCGAGAGCCAGGGCAGATCGCCGAGGTACGAGGTCCCGGAGGGCGGCGGGACGACGACGGACGCGGTCAGCGGGAGCGTGCCGGTGACCGGCGTCCCGGACGGGGCGAGGTAACGCGTCCGCAGCGTCAGGCCGTACGCCCCGGCCGGTGTCCCCGCCGGGGCGGTCACCCGCCAGCCGGTGCGCAGCGTCCTGCCGGTGGGCAGGGCGGGGACCGAGGTCGCCGACACGGGCCGTACGGTCCAGCCGGCGGGTCCGGTCAGGGTCACCGACACCCGCCGGGCCGGCGTGCGCCCGAGGTCGGTGGCGGTGCCGGTCAGGGTGACCGGGGTGGCCGCCTCCAGCAACGGGCTGCCGTCCAGGCCGAGTTCGACGGCGGGCGGGTGCTCGGCCCAGTCGGGGTCGGCGGAGACGCGCAGCAGGACCGTGCCGTGCGCCGGGACGGTGGCCGCGATGGTGCCCGCGGTGTTGTAGGTCCGGTGCTGCCACAGGTCGCGCAGGGTGTAGGCGGGGGCGTCCGGCAGGCCGACGGCGTTCGCGCCGGTGGCGATCCGCTGGGCGGTGCCGGTCTCGTTGAAGAGGGCCACCGCGCGGCTGCCGTCCTTCATCTCCTTGGCGATGACCCAGCGTCCGCCCGCGGAGGAGACGACCGAGCCCTGCCTGCCCAGCGGGTCCTGGTCGACGGCGATGACGTCCTTGTTGTCCAGGATGTCGAAGGTCGCCTGGGAGGCCTTGCGCAGATCGGTGCCGATCAGCAGCGGCGCGGCCATGACCGACCAGAGGGAGAAGTGCGAGCGGTACTCGGTGTCCGTCATGCCGCCGTTGCCGACCTCCAGCATGTCGGGGTCGTTCCAGTGCCCGGGTCCCGCGTACGGCGCGAGCGGCAGGTTCTGCTTCAGGATCGACAGCATCGAGCCCCAGTTGTCGCTGATGTCACCGGTGGTGCGCCACAGCTGGCCGACGTCCGCTGCCCACTCCCAGGGTTTGTTCTCGCCCCATTCGCAGATGCTGAGGACGATGGGGCGGCCGGTCGCCCTGAGCGCGTCGCGCATCGTCCGGTAGCGCTGCTTGGCGTCGACGCCCTGGTTGTTGCAGTTGTCGTACTTCAGATAGTCCACGCCCCAGTCGGCGAACTGGCGGGCGTCGCTCGCCTCGTGGCCGAGACCGCCGGGGAAGCCCGCCACGTCGCAGGTCTTGGTGCCGGCGCTGGTGTAGATGCCGAGCTTGAGTCCCTTGGCGTGGACGTAGTCCGCGACCGCCTTGATCCCGTTCGGGAAGCGCGCGGGGTCGGGCACCAGCTTGCCGTCGGCGTCGCGGCTCGGCAGGGCCCAGCAGTCGTCCAGGTTGACGTACTGGTAGCCCGCGTCCTTCAGGCCCTTCTGTACGAAGAGGTCCGCGATGCCCTTGACCATGTTCTCGTCGAACTCGGCGCGGCAGTGCGTGGAGTTCCAGTTGTTGAAACCCATCGGCGGGGTGAGGGCGAGGCCGTCGGCCGGGGCGGCCGGTGCGGCCGGCGGGGCGGGCGCCGCGAGGGCGGGCGTGGCGAGGCCCGCCGCGCACAGCAGCCCGGCGGTAAGTGCTCCGGCCACTCTTCGGCGGACGGTGGTGCGGGTGTGAGGGTGACGCATCGTTGACGTTCCTCCGACTCGCGAAAGACGGGATGACGGCATGCGGCGGCCCGGTCGACGCCGCGACGGCATGTACGCGTCATCTGTGCGCGCTTACGGTAGGACGTGTCGGAGAATGTTGGAAGAGGTGCGTCCGCGATGACCGACACCCCGCCAGAAGCCGTGCCCCGCCGACGATTTCACCCTGAACGCCGGATCGGACGTTCGGATGTGTGCGCTTCCCTGGCCGCGGCGGGTGTGCGCGACCGGTGGACCAGCGCCGGGCGGGACACGCCGCGGACGAGCCGGTCGCCCGGGCGGACGACGTCCTCGGCCCCCCCCGTGCGGCCGAGGGCGCCGGACCCGGCGGAGTCGATCACCCGCGCCCCGGGCTCAGCGCTCAGCGGAACTCGTGCACGACCTCGATACGGCCGACGATATGGGTGTTGAACTCGTCCAGTTCCTCCGCCGGTACCCACAGTTCCAGGATCGTCTCGCCGCCGGCCTGCCGGACCGGGTAGCGGGCGAGGAACGCCGTGTCGACCTCGAAGCGGGTCACGAAACCGGCGCCGTCGTGCCGTACGTTCCAGTCCCGGGCGATGCGGATCGCGTAGTCCTCGTCGAGCACCGGGTAGAAGATCGGCTGCTCCGGCAGCCGGGGCGGCCAGGCGTGCCAGTCCAGCTCCCGGACCAGGTCCAGCTCCACGGGGCCCGTGGGGCGCCAGAGCGTGGTGGTGGGGCGGGGGCTGGTCATGACGGTCGCCTTCCTGGCGGTCTCGGCGGGTGGTTCCGGGTGGTTCCGCGTGCTTCCGGGGGAACCGGGTCCGCCGACCCTAGCCGCCGGCCGGTCGCCGGGGCCAGGAGGTTTCGCCTCCGCGGTCCGCCCCGGACACCCGGACACCCGGACACCCGGACCCATGGGCTTCGCCGGCTTCATGACCCTGCCGCGCCCGGTCATCCTGCTCCCCGACGTGCCGACGTGCCGCCCTCCCGCCTTCCCGCCGTGCAAGTGGCACGAGTTGACGGAGCGGCGGTCGTCGCCGGTGCTCGGGGGCGGCGAGGAGGACCGGGTGCCCCCGCACTGCACGCCGATCGACCTGAAGGGCGGAACCGCCGTCATCCGCGTGACCCCCGGCGGTCCGGGCAGTTGATCAGCGCATGAAGAAGCGCAGCATGCTCGCCATCGCCACTCTCGCCACCGGATTCGTCGTGGCCGCCGTCACCCCGTCGCACGGGGCGGACAAGGAGCCCCTGGGTGACCCCAGCGTCTCGAGCACCCTCGACACCGTCGACCACCTCGTCAGCGACGGCACCCTGAACGTCAACGAGAACCCGCTCCACGAGAACCCGCTCCACGGGAAGCCGCTCCACGGGAAGCCGCTCCACGGGAAGCCGCTCCACGGGAAGCCGCTCCACGGGAAGCCGCTCCACGGGAAGTAGCCCCGCCGCCGTGCGACGCGCGTGCCGGCGCCCCGCGGCAGGGGGTGCCGGCGCTCCCGGGTGCGCGGACGGGCGCCCTCAACGGCGAGGGGTTTCCGTGGCAGGGTGGAGCGGGCAAGCCTCAGGGGGCCAACAGAAAAGGGGGAGTCCGTGACCGTCGTCTGGATCAACGGCGCGTTCGGTGCGGGGAAGACCACGACCGCACGTGAACTGATCGACCTGATCCCGAACAGCGTGCTCTTCGACCCCGAGGTCATCGGCGGCCAACTCACGCACCTGCTGCCGCCCAAGCACCTCGCCGAGGTCAGCGACTTCCAGGACCTGCCGATCTGGCGCCGGCTGGTGGTCGACACCGCCGCCGCGATGCTCGCCGAGCTGGGCGGCACCCTGGTGGTGCCCATGACCCTGCTCCGCCAGGCGTACCGCGACGAGATCTTCGGCGGCCTCGCCGCCCGCCGGATCCCCGTGCACCACCTGTTGCTCACCCCGGCCGAAACGATCCTGCGCGAGCGGATAGCCGGGCGGGAGGTCCCGCCCGAGCTGCCCGACGGCGAGATACGGGTCCGGCAGTGGTCCTACGACCACATCGAGCCCTACCGCGCCGCGCTCGCCTCCTGGCTCACCGCGGACGCCCACCCGGTCGACACCAGCGCCCTCACACCGTACGAGACCGCCGTCCGCATCGCCGAGGCCGTCGGCGGCGGGAACGTGCCCGCCTGCGACATCGTGCAGACCCCCGAGCCGACCGCCGAGACGCTCGCCGCCGGGGTACTCCTCTTCGACGAGCACGACCGGGTGCTGCTCGTCGACCCCACCTACAAGCCCGGCTGGGAGTTCCCCGGCGGCGTGGTGGAGCGGGGCGAGGCCCCGGCCCGCGCCGGGCTGCGCGAGGTCGCCGAGGAGACCGGGATACGGCTGCGCGAGGTGCCGCGGCTGCTCGTCGTGGACTGGGAGCGGCCCGCGCCGCCCGGCTTCGGCGGACTGCGGCTGCTGTTCGACGGCGGCCGTCTGGAGCCCCGCGAGGCGTCCCGGGTGCTGCTGCCGGGTCCGGAGCTGCGCGCCTGGCGGTTCGCCACGGAACAGGAGGCCGCCGCGATGCTGCCACCGGTCCGCTACGAACGCCTGCGCTGGGCCCTGCGCGCCCGCGAGCGAGGCTCCGCCCTCTACTTGGAGGCGGGCGTCCCGGTCGGCTGACCCGGTGCCCCGGCGATCGCGCGGAGCGCGGCGGCGGCGCCGCCCAGCACGGGATCGCCGTGGCCGAAGCAGGCCACCTCCGCGCCGAGGTCCGCCAACCGGCGCACGGACGCCAGGAGTTGCCGCCCGTCCAGGTTGAACACGCCTGGTGTCGGGACGCCGTCGACCGACGCCACCGTGTCCCCGGTGAACAGCACGCCCTCGGCGGGCAGGAACAGCGCGATGCTGCCGTCCGTGTGCCCGGGGACGTGGACCACGCGAGCGCCGCCGCCGAAACCGAGTACGTCCCCGTCCGTCACCTCGATGACCGAGGACGGCGGCAGCGGCGGTCCCTCGGGCAGCTGCCGGGCCGCCTCCGCGTGGATCGGCAGCTCCCACTCCTCGAACCGCGGGGGCGGACCGCGCCGTTCACCGCGGACGAACGGCGCGTCCAGGGAGTGCGCGAGCACCTCGGCCCCGCTCAGCGCGGCGAACTCGCCCGCGGCGCCCACGTGGTCCTCGTGGAAGTGGGTCAGCACCACACGTCGTACGTCCTGCGGGACGCGGCCCAGTGCGGTGATCGCGTCGGCGATCGCCCGGCCGTAGCCGATCGTGCCCGCGTCGATCAGGGTCAGCTCGGCGTCGTCGCTCCAGATGTAGGCCTGGCCGACCGGGAAGCGCAACAGGTGCAGGCGGGGCAGCAGTTCGATGACATCCATGCGCCGACCGTAGGCAGGGCCCCCGCCCGGGGACGAGGGCCCTCTGCCGCAAGCAGAACGGTTCAGCCCGCCGCGTAGTTGCGCAGGAAGAGCGCCTCGGCGACCGACAGCCGCTCCAGCTCCTCGGGGGACACGCTCTCGTTGACCGCGTGGATCTGCGCCTCCGGCTCGCTCAGCCCGATGAGCAGGATCTCCGCCTGCGGGTACAGCCCGGCGAGCGTGTTGCACAGCGGGATGGAGCCGCCCTGGCCGGCGTACTGCATGGTCTCGCCCGGGTAGGCCACCGCCATGGCGTCGGCCATCGCCTGGTAGGCGGGGCTGGTGGGGTCGGCGCGGAACGCCTGGCCCTGGCCGATCTGCTCGGTGGTGACCCGGGCGCCCCACGGGGTGTGCGCCTCGATGTGCGCCTGGAGCAGCTTGCTCGCCTCCGCCGCGTCCACGCCCGGCGGCACCCGCAGGCTGATCAGCGCGCGGGCGCTGGACTGCACGGACGGGGTGGCGCCGACGACCGGCGGGCAGTCGATGCCGAGGACGGTGACCGCCGGACGGGCCCAGATGCGGTCGGCGACCGAGCCCTGGCCGATCAGCCCGACGCCGTCCAGCACCTTGGCGTCCGTGCGGAACTGCTCCTCGGTGTACTCAAGGCCGTCCCAGCCCGCCGTGGCGTCCAGGCCGTCCACCGTGGTGGAGCCGTCGTCAGCGCGCAGCGAGTCCAGGACCCGGATCAGCGCGGCCAGCGCGTCCGGGGCGGCACCGCCGAACTGCCCCGAGTGCAGATTGCCGCCCAGCGTGTCGATCCCGACCCTGACCAGGGTCATACCGCGCAGGGTGGTGGTCACCGTCGGCAGGCCGACCCGGAAGTTGCCCGCGTCGCCGATGACGATGGTGTCCGCGGCCAGCAGCTCGGGGTGCTGCTCGGCGTACCGCTCGAGGCCGCCGGTGCCCTGCTCCTCCGAGCCCTCGACGATCACCTTGACATGCACCGGGACGCCGCCGTTCGCCTTCAGGGCGCGCAGCGCGAGCAGGTGCATGATGAAGCCGCCCTTGCAGTCGGCGGTCCCGCGGCCGTACCAGCGGCCGTCGCGCTCGGTCAGCTCGAACGGCGGGGTGGCCCAGCCGGCCTCGTCGAGCGGCGGCTGCACATCGTAGTGCGCGTAGAGCAGAACCGTTTTGGCGCCCTCCGGGCCCGGCAGGTAGCCGTACACCGACTGCGTGCCGTCCGGCGTGTCGAGGAGGGCCACGTCCTGGAATCCCTCGGTGCGCAGCGCGTCGGCTATCCAGCCGGCCGCGGCCTCGCTCTCGCTCTTCGGGAACTGCGAGAAGTCCGCCACCGACTTGAAGGCGACCAGTTCGGTCAGCTCCGCCTTCGCCCGGGGCAGCAGCGACGCGACGGTCTCGGCGACCGGATTCGACGGCATGGGCACGCTCCTCGTGGGTGCGACGTTGTACAGGGTGAGTACAGCGATCCTCCCACAGCGGCTCGCACCGACGGCCGCCGTAGGATGCGACAGGACACTTGGCAGCGGCTTGATCGGAGCGGTAGACCATCGTGAGCGGCGAGAATTCTTCGGCGGACGACGTGCAGCAGGTGTGGGACGTCGTCGTGGTGGGCGCGGGCCCGGCGGGCGCCTCGGCCGCCTACGCGGCGGCGGTCGCGGGACGGCGTGTGCTGTTGCTGGAGAAAGCCGAGCTGCCCCGTTACAAGACGTGCGGCGGCGGCATCATCGGCCCCTCGCGCGACGCGCTGCCACCCGGCTTCGAGCTGCCCTTCCGGGACCGGGTGCACGCCGTCACCTTCTCCCACAACGGACGCTTCCACCGCACGCGTCGCTCCAAGCAGATGCTGTTCGGGCTGATCAACCGTCCCGAGTTCGACCAGCAGCTGGTCGAACACGCCCAGAAGGCGGGCGCCGAGCTGCGTACGGGCGTCACGGTGCAGCGGGTCGAGCAGCACGGCTCGGCCGTGCCGGACCGGCGCACGGTCGCGGTCGTCCTCCAGGGCGGGGAGACGGTGCTGGCCCGCGCGGTCGTCGGCGCCGACGGCAGCGCCAGCCGGATAGGAGCCCACGTCGGTGTGAAGCTCGACCAGGTGGACCTCGGCCTGGAGGCGGAGATCCCGGTGCCGGAGACGGTCGCCGAGGACTGGAAGGGCCGGGTCCTCATCGACTGGGGGCCGATGCCGGGCAGTTACGGCTGGGTGTTCCCGAAGGGCGACACGCTGACGGTCGGCGTGATCTCCGCGCGCGGCGAAGGCGCCGCGACCAAGCGGTACTTGGAGGACTTCATCGCCCGGCTGGGCCTCGCCGGATTCGAGCCGGCCCTCTCCTCCGGGCATCTGACCCGGTGCCGCGCCGAGGACTCGCCGCTGTCCCGGGGCCGCGTGCTGGTCTGCGGTGACGCGGCCGGACTGCTGGAGCCGTGGACCCGCGAGGGCATCTCCTTCGCGCTGCGCTCGGGCCGGCTGGCGGGGGAGTGGGCGGTCCGCATCGCCGAGGCGCACGACGCCGTGGACGCGCGGCGCCAGGCGCTGAACTACGCGTTCGCGGTCAAGGCGGGACTCGGCGTCGAGATGGGCGTCGGCAAGAGCCTGCTGGCCCTGTTCCAGCGGCGCCCCGGCCTCTTCCACGCGGCCCTCACCGGGTTCCGTCCGGCGTGGCGGGCGTTCAAGGACATCACGCAGGGCTCGACCTCGCTGGGCGAGCTGGTCCGCGCCCACCCGATCGCCCAGCGCGCCCTGACCGCGCTGGACCGGGGGCAGGCGGCCCCGGCGGAGGACCCCGTCAGCCCGTGACGGTGATCCGGAAGACGGGGTGGTCCTGGGCGCAGGCGATGATCTCCTCGTCGGAGGACTTGGCGGTCACCCCGGCGAAGTACTGGTTGACCTCCCAGCCCCACTTCTCCAGATAGGTCCGCAGGATCGGGAGCTTCTCGGCGTCGGGAAGCTCCACCGCGCCGAAGGCGCGCACCTTGCGGCCGACGCGCAGTTCGCCGCCGCCCGCCGCGCGCATGTTCCGCACCCACTGCGAGTGTCCCCGGGCGGACACCAGGTACTGCCCGTCGCCGTAGGTGTGCGGGTTGACCGGGATGCGCTGCATCGCGCCGCTCCTGCGGCCCGGCACGGACAACTCGGCGGTGCCCGCGAGGCTGAAACCGTGCCGGGCGAGCCAGCCGATCACGCCGTTCAGACGGACGGTGAGCGGGCTGCCCTTGAGGTAGTAGGGCGCAGACGACGACATGGTGACCCCCACGGCGGAGACGGAGAGAGCAGTGCTCTCGGTTGGCTCCAGTGTGAGGGTGACAGGTGCTCCAGAGCAAGAGCACTGCTCTCTTTTTTGTTCGCCGCTCTCGTCTGTGTGCACTGCTCTCTTCCGTGGCAGACTGACCGCATGAGCACCGCACAGGGCGCCCGCGCACGGGCCAGGCAGGAAGTCACCGCGGCCATCAAGGAGGCCGCGCGCGGACAGCTGGCCGCGGAGGGCGCGGCCAAGCTCTCCCTGCGGGCCGTCGCCCGCGAGCTGGGCATGGTCTCCTCGGCCCTGTACCGCTACTTCCCCAGCCGGGACGATCTGCTGACCGCCCTGATCATCGACGCCTACGACTCCCTCGGCGAGGCTGCGGAGCGGGCCCGGGACGCCGCGTCCGACGCCCCGCCGCAGGCCCGCTGGATCACCGTGTGCGAGGCGGTGCGCGGCTGGGGGCTCGCGCATCCGCACGAGTACGCGCTGATCTACGGCTCGCCCGTGCCCGGCTACTCCGCCCCGCAGACCACCGTGCGGGCCGCGTCCCGGGTCGGCCTGGTGCTCATCGGCGTCGTCCGGGACGCCCACCAGGGTCCCGGCCTCGCCCCCCTGCCCCTCCCGGCCGAGCTGCGCCCCGAGGCCGCGCGGCTGGCCGCCGACCTCGCCCCCGACCTGCCGGCCGAGGCCGCGACCGCGCTCGTCGCCGCCTGGGCCCAGCTGTTCGGACTGGTCGGGTTCGAACTGTTCGGGCAGTTCAACCGGGTGGTGGAGGACCGGGAGACGTTCTTCCGGCACGCCGCGGACCGGCTCGCCGCCGGGGTGGGCCTGACCCGGAGCTGAGCCGCGTACTCCCGGGGGAGTACGTGTGATCACCTCGCCCGGCCGACGCCGTCCCCGGCCGCCGGCGTCTAGCGTGGCCGGCATGGAAGAGCAGCACCCAGGCGGCCCCGCGCACTGGTGGCGGTACGGGCCTCCGTGGTGGAACCGCGCGGACGGCCCCGACGCGCACCGCTCCGGCCTGCCCTGGCGCTCCACCGCCCTGATCACCGCGATCGTGCTGGTCGGCACCACCTTCGCCGCGCACGGCCACCAGGACCGCGTGCCGCTGGACGGCTACGCGCGCGTGCTGCTGCTCGCCGCCTCGGTACCCCTGCTGTGGCGGCACCGGCACCCGGTGCCCGTCGTGTTCGGCACGGCGGCGGCGACCCTGGCGTACCTCGCGCTGGGCTACCCCTACGGTCCGGTCTTCGTGACCGTCGCGGTCGGCTGCTTCAGCGCGGTCGTCGCCGGCCACCGGCGGGCCGCCTGGACGGCCGTCGCGCTGCTCTGGGCCGGGCACGTCCTGGTCGCGCTCTGGCTCTTCCGCCTGCTCCCGCCCGCCGGGGACCGGGGCGCAGGCTGGGGCCAGGAGATCGTCATCGCCACCTGGGTGCTGGCCGTCGTGGCCCTCGCCGAGCTGGCCCGGGTGCGGCGCGAGCAGTGGGCCCGCGAGCGCGCGGACCGGGCCGAGGCGGCGCGGCGGCGCGCGGACGAGGAGCGGCTGCGTATCGCCCGGGAGTTGCACGACGTCCTCGCGCACAGCATCTCGGTCATCAACGTCCAGGCGAGCATGGGGCTCGCGCTGCTGGACAGCGATCCCGAGCAGGCGCGGTCCGCCCTCACCACCATCAAGGCCGCCAGCAAGGAGGCGCTCGGCGAGGTGCGCCAGGTCCTCGGCGCCCTGCGCGCACCGGGCGCCGCGCCGCGCGCCCCCGCGCCCGGCCTCGACCGGCTGCCGGAACTGGTGGAACAGGCGGCGGCTGCCGGTCTGACCGTGGAGACCGAGGGCGAGCCGCCCCGGCTGCCGCCCGGCGCCGGCCTGGCCGCCTTCCGTATCGTGCAGGAGGCCCTCACCAACGTGGTCCGCCACTCCGGTTCGCGGCACGCGCGTGTGCGCGTCGGCTACGGCGACGGTGTCCTGCGGCTGCGGATCGACGACGACGGACCGGCCACCGGAGCGGACGCCGGGGGCGGCGGCAACGGGCTGGCCGGCATGCGGGAGCGGGCCGCCGCGCTGGGTGGCACCATCGAGGCGGGCCCGCGCCCCGACGGCGGCTTCCGGGTGCTCGCCGTCCTGCCGACGGACCTGAGGGAGGACCGGTGATCCGGGTACTGCTCGCCGACGACCAGTCGCTGGTCCGGGCCGGATTCAGGGCGCTGCTCGACGCGCAGCCGGACATCGAGGTGGCCGGCGAGGCGGCGGACGGCGAGGAGGCGCTGCGCCGGGTGCGCGAACTGCGGCCGGACGTCGTCCTCATGGACATCCGCATGCCCGTGCTGGACGGTCTGGCCGCGACCAGGGGCATCACCTCCGACGCCGGCCTCGCGGCGGTGAAGGTGGTCATGCTCACCACGTTCGAACTGGACGAGTACGTCTTCGAGGCGATCCGCGCGGGCGCCTCGGGCTTCCTGGTGAAGGACACCGAGCCGGAGGAGCTCCTGCGCGCGGTACGGGCCGTGGTCGCGGGTGACGCACTGCTCTCCCCGGGCGTCACGCGCCGGCTGATCGCGGAGTTCGCCGCCCGCTCCAAGGAGCCCGCGGCAGCCGGGGCCCTGAGCCGGCTCACCGAGCGGGAGCGGGAGGTGATGGCGCTGGTCGGCATCGGCCTGTCCAACGAGGAGATCGCCCGCCGGCTGGTGGTCAGCCCGCTCACGGCCAAGACGCATGTGAGCCGGACGATGGTGAAGCTCGGCGCCCGCGACCGCGCCCAACTCGTCGTCCTCGCCTACGAGTCGGGACTGGTACGGCCCGGCTGGCTCGGCTGACCCGGGACCGCGCGCCCGTCGCTGTGCGAGCCGGTCGTCGCGCGCTCAGGGGTTACCGCGAGGGCCCCGCCGTGCCGGGCCGGGTCCGGCGGTGGAAGCGCAGGAGCACGCTCACCACCCTGGCCACGAACACCACCGGGGCGACCACCAGGCCGAGTCGCAGCAGGGCCGAGCCGAGGAGCGCGGGCAGATCGAAGAGGAGCGCGGGCCCGGCCACGGCTCCGAACAGCACCGCGGCCGCGAACGCGGCGCTGAGCAGCGCGTAGCCGATCTCGACCGTCGCCGCGTCCTGCTCCGCCTTGGTGCGGCGGCCCCCGTGCCCGTCCATTCCGTCAGCTTCCCACGCGTGCGCCCGGCGGAGCAATCAACTCCGGCCGGGCGCACGCATGGAGGCGGTCCCCCTAGTCGCGGACGGGTACCCGCTCCGCTTCCGCCTCCTTCACGGTGGACCGTGCGACCACGACCGACTCCGCCCGGCGGGTCCGGCGCAGTCCGGTGAGGGACAGCAGCAGCCCCACGACGGCGATGACCGTGACCACGGCCAGGCCGGGCCGGTAACTGTCCAGGACGGCCTGCGGAGTGGCCTTCTCGGGGGCGTGGGCGGTGATCACCGCCGTCACGACGGCCAGGAAGATCGCGCCGCCGACCTGCACCGAGGTGTTGAGCAGGCCCGAGACCATGCCCTGTTCGTGCTCGTCCACGCCGTTGGTGGCCTGGACGTTGAGGGACGGGAAGGTCAGGGCGAAGCCCAGGCCGACGAGCAGCATGGTCGGGAGGATCACGGCCGCGTAGACCGGGTTCAGGTCGATGCGCAGGAACAGCGCGTATCCCGCCGCCATGAGGACGAAGCCCAGCACGATCAGCCGGGCCGTGCCGAACCGGTCGATGACGGCGCCGACCTTGGTCGCGGACAGGGCCACCAGCGCACCGGCCGGCAGGAACGCCAGCGCCGTGTGCATCGCCGACCAGCCCAGCACCTGCTGCATGTACAGCGTGACGAGGAACTGGAAGCCCATGTAGCTGCCGACGAACGTCAGCGCGCCCAACTGGGCCCTGACCTGGGGCCCGGAGCGCAGCACGCCGAGCCGGATCAGCGGGCTCGGGCTGCGCAGCTCGACGCGGACGAAGACGGCCAGCATGACGGCGACGGCGACGAAGGACAGGATCGTGCGGACCGAGGTCCAGCCCGCCTCGGACGCCTGGACGAGGGTGAAGACCAGCAGCAGCATCGACGCGGTACCGAGGAAGGCGCCGGGGATGTCGTAGCCGCCGTGGCCGCGTTCGCGCTCGCTGCGCGGCAGCAGCTTCAGGCCCACGAGCAGGGCGATCAGCGCGATCGGCGCCGGCAGCAGCATCGTGAACCGCCAGCTGGCCTCGGTGAGCAGGCCGGAGAAGACGAGGCCCATGGAGTAGCCGGTGGCGCCGCAGGTGGTGTAGATCGACAGGGCCCGGTTGCGCAGCGGGCCCTCGGGGAACGTCGTGGTGATGATCGACAGGCCGGCCGGGGCCGTGAAGGCCGCGCTCAGGCCCTTGACGAAACGGCTGGCGATCAGCAGCGGGCCGGAGTCCACGAGCCCGCCGAGCAGCGAGGCGACCGCGAAGACGCCGAGCGCCACCAGGAACACCTGGCGCCGGCCGAGCAGATCGGCGGTCCGGCCGCCGAGCAGGAGCAGGCCGCCGTAGCCGAGGATGTAGCCGCTGACGACCCACTGCAGGGCCGACGTGGACAGGTGGAGATCGGAGCCGATGGACGGCAGGGCGACGCCGACCATCGACACGTCCAGCGCGTCCAGGAACATCGCGGCGCACAGCACCAGGAGGGTGCCCCAGAGCCGGGGGGTCCAGCGAACCGCCGGGGACGCGGAGGGGGTGAGCGGAGAGGTCATGCCGCCGACAGTACATGCACATGCATCAGATGCAAACGCATTTAATTACGATGCAACAAAAGCCGTTCTCTGCTACGGTGCGCTCATGGCGGCGAAGAAGGCCGAACAGGCGCTCGTGGAGCAGTGGCGGGACATCCTCGCCCTGCACGCCCGCACGCAGTGCGAACTGGACCGGGTGCTGCACGGGCACGGCCTGTGCGCGAGCGACTTCGAGGTGCTCGACCTGCTGGCCGAGGGCGAGGCGGCGGACGGCGGCTGCGCCTTCCGGGTCCAGGAGATCTCCGACCGGGTCCATCTCAGCCAGAGCGCGCTGTCCCGCCTCGTCGGCCGCCTGGAGAAGGACGGCCTCGTCCACCGGGCCATGTGCGCGGAGGACCGGCGCGGGGTGCGGGTCGCCCTCACGGCGAAGGGGCGCGGTCTGCACGGCGAGGTACGGCCGGTGCAGCGCGCGGTGCTGGCCCGGATGCTCGCCGACGGAGAGTGACCGGGCGTCAGACCCCGGACCGCTCCCGCCACAGCGCCGCGAGCGACGGATCGCCTGCCACCTGCGGCACCGGCCGCCGGTTCCACAGCGCCAGGTACAACTGATCGGCAGGCCCTGACAGTTCGGCCTCTGCCGCCCCGCCCGCCGCGCACACGGTCACCGGTGGCCCGGCCGTGATCCGTACGGTCCACACGGCGTCCGTGCCCACCCCGTCCGCTGCCCGGGCGCGCACCCGCAGCACGCGCGGCTCCTCGCTGCGCAGGCGGCTGCGGGAGCGGGCGTGGAAGCCCCGCAGCAGTTCGTCGATGCCGTCGGCGGCGAAGTCCGACGCGATCGGGGACGGTGTACCGCCGCGCGCCGCCTCGGCGTCGTAGCGGTGCACGGTCGTCTCGTGGGCCTGCCGACGGGTCCAGAACGCCAGCGGCGACGGGCTGGGCGCGCGATGGAGGGTCCAGCACTCCAGATCGGCGGGCGCGGTGGCCAGCGCCCGCAGCAGCAGCCGGTGGCTCTCCCGGTACCAGTCCACCAGGCCGGCGCCGTCAAGCTCCGGCGGGTCGTCCATGGCCGGGGGCGAGGTGTGCCCGCCGGCGACCAGGGCGGTGGCCCACCGGTGCACCGTGCCGGTGTGCCTCAGCAGGTCACGCACCTGCCACTGCGGGCACGTGGGCACCGCCGCGTCGGGCCCCGCCGCGGCGGCGGCCTCCGCGAGCAGCCGGCCCTCGCGGTCGAGGGTCGCAAGAAAGTCGGAAGTCTCCATGGAGGCGAGTCTGATGGACGCGTGTGATGTCGGCGGGGTGACGTTCCGGCGCGCTTCGCCGCGGGGTGGAGTGCCGGCGCGGTCAGCCGCGGACGTTTGCGATCAGCCGGCGCAGCGCGGTGTGTCCGGCCGGGCCCCAGGTGGCCCTGCCGCCGGGCCGGCCGGCGAGATCCGGGTGCTGCGCCCGCAGCGGATCCCGGACCAGCTCGGCGTCGATCTCCGTCTCTGGTGAGAGCGGGTGGAGTCGGGGGTCCGCGCAGGTGGCTGCCGCCCTCACGGCGCGTTGGCGCGGAGCCAGTCGGTGAGCACGGCGAAGTCGTCGTCGGTGAGACCTTGGGCCGCGTCGACGCGGTGCAGCAGGAACGGCTCCCGGCACTGTGCGCCGACCCAGAGCTGGTCCATGGCGCTGATCTCGTCGTCGACCCAGATGAACGGGCGGTCGCCGGCCCACTCGACCAGGTGGCGGGTCTTCCAGTGCAGGCCGCGCGGCCCCTCGTCGAGGAGCGTGTCCGGCCATCTCACCACGGGCAGATTCGGCAGCCCGATCCGCGGCGCGACGACCTCGTTCGCGGTGTCCATCCAGGTCGAGGCCCACACGAGGTCGCACCCCAGAGCCGCGAGACGTCGTCCCACGGCGGGGTCGAGTCGGACCAGCAGCGGGTTTCCCCGGCCGGCCGGGACTTCGGCGGCCACAGCGGAGCGCACTGTGGGACATCCGTCCGACGGTCCGAACGGGAGGAGCGGTCCGTCGATGTCGAGGAAGAGGAGGGCGCGCTCCGACGAGCCGGTCACGGGGTCACGATAGCCCCCCCGCACCACCGTCCGGGGCAGGGGAGTCCGCCGACCCGCGCCTCGCGGTGGTCAGTCGGCGAGGGCGCCCATGGGGTCCCAGGCGGGGAGGACGATCGGCGGTTCGTCGAGCGCGGCGGCCAGCTCCGGCGGCAGCGCGGAACGCCGGACCGCGATCTCGAAGACATGCTCGCCGAACCACGAGTCGTTCATGGTCCAGAAGCCCTTGTCGGCCTTCTCCTCGCCCCAGCTGTTCTCGACCCGCCAGCGGCGCGGGCTCCCGTCCACCACGTCGACACCGGTGAACAGCATCGCGTGGGTCATCTCCGTGTCGTGGTGCACGAGGCGGGCGGCCTTGTCCATGGTGAAGGGGGCGTCGTACACACCCGCGTAGTCGAAGAGCGCGGCGTCCCAGACGCCGGCGTCCGCGCGCATCATCTTGGCCACGTCACAGCCGAACCACACCGGCTCGCCGCCGACGATCGCGTCCATGGCCAGCCGCTTCAGCAGCTCGATCGGCGCGTTGAGATAGACCACCGGCGGCGCGTCCACGACATTGCCCAGATACTCGACGGTGAACGTACGGCCGACCGGGCTGGATTCGCGCGGATCGTGCACCAGGCAGACGTACTCGTCCAGCGGGAGCTGCGCGTAGGAGGCGGCGAACTCGGCCGGGGTGAGCCAGCCGTCGCGGTGGAACTTCTTGTCCTTGTCCTCCCACTGCCACAGGAAGCGGCGCGGAGGCGTGCCGAGGTGGATGCTGAGCACCCGGTGGACGGCGGCCAGGACCTCGCGCTTGTGCTCCCGCTGCGCCTCGACGCCCTCGGCGGCCTGACCGCGCAGATCGCGGGCGCCCTGCCGGAGCAGGGTCTTCAGGGCCCGGTTCATCGCCCGGGTCGAGGAGGAGCTGTCGGTCTCCGGCATGGCCGACTTGGGCACCAGACCGTGCTTGGCGACCAGCGCCACGAACATGTTCCACTGCCCGCCGTCACCGATCGGATCCGCAAGCAGACGCGCCACCGTACGGTCGTCCGCCTCCCGGCCGGAGGTCTCGATGACCGCCTCCAGGAAGTGGTTCGCCCGCTCGAACTTGTCCCACCAGAGCAGGTAGTTCTGGGAGAACTCGAAGTCCTTCAGGCCCAGCTTCCGCGCGGCGCCCACGCGGAGCAGATTGAGCCCCGCGAACATCCAGCAGCGCCCGCTCTGCTTCTGGTTGGTGGCCTTCCAGTCGTCCAGGTGGTGGGAGACCGAGTGGTCGATACCGGTGAGGACCCGCCGGTCCAGGGCCACGTCGTCCACGGCCGTCTGGGTGACAGCGTTCTGCATCAGCTGGTTCGCCGGCCGGGAGGCGAACTCCTTCTCGAAGAAGTCGACCTGATCCGAGGTCAGACTGCGGTCCATGGCCCGGCGGGGTTCATCGTTTCCGAAGGTCACAGCGCGTCTGCCTCCCCGTTCCCACGGGCTCTCGAACGGAACCCGTCCTCACCGTCGCACGGCCGATCAGCCGAAGTCAACGGAGAATTCGCCTACTTGTCCCCGGCCGGCACGGCGGTCGGCCGGTACGGCTCCACGGGCCCCGGACACGGGTCAGGGAGTGCGGCTGGGGATCACGCAGTTCCTCGGCTGCTCCCGGCCGATGGGCCAGCCGAGACCGACGAACTTCAGCTTGCCCCGGCCCGCCTGACCGGGATCCAGCTCCACCACCGCGACCGGCTTGTCGTACGGGTTCCCGCCGCTGGTCAGGCAGATCAGGCCGCTCGTGCCGCGCACCCGGTGCCGGGACTGGAGCTGGGACCACTCCCTGCCCACGTCCGCCAGGCTGGGCAGCGCCTTGGCGCCGCCGCTCTGCATCTGGTGCAGTGCCGTGCCGATGGTGACCAGGCCGTCGTACACGAGCATCGTCCGGGAGTCCGCCAGGTCCGGCGCGGAGCCGAGGTCCGTCCCCTGGGCGCGGGTGGCCGCGATCAGCTTCCGCAAGCCGTCCAGGGCCGCCTTGGGCTCGGCGAGGTACTGGGGCAGTTCGTCCGCGGAGGGCTCGCGGTGGTGGCTCGCCCGCCACTTGTCGGTCCAGGCGGCCAGCTCGGTGCGCCAGGCATCCGGGTGCGCGGGCGCGGCGTACTGCACCGTCACCCTCGCCTTGCCGTCGGCGCCGCGCAGCTGCGCCCAGTCCTGCTCTCCCATGTCCAGCCGCAGCGAGGCGGCGTCGGACCCGCTGATGATGGTGTAGTGCCGGTTCTTGCAGCCCACCTGGGCGAGCTTGAGGGCGAAGATCCGCAGATGCAGGGTGCGCCCGGCGAAGTAGACGGTGTCGGCCTCGGAGTCGCAGATGTTGTTGGCTATCTGGGTGAACTGGTTGCCGGTCGAACCGGGCTCGTCGATGGCCGGGGACTCGAAGGGCATCGCGGCGGGACCGGGCGTGCCCTTCTCCTCGATGCCGCTGAACGCCTTCGCCAGCGACTCGTTGTAGTTGTCCGGGCGTCTGTCGTAGACCAGCACCGTCTTGCGGTTCTCCCGGCCCCGCTCCCCGTTGAAGTCGGCCAGCGCCTGCGCGGCGTCGCGGTTGGTCGGGATGATCCTGGCCAGGCCGGGGAACCGCTGCTCGCCCATCCCGTCCCGGTTCGCTATCTGGTCCCCGCTGATCCGGGAGGCGAGCACCGGGACCTGGTGGTCGGTGAGCCGTGTGACGGCCTCCACGGTGGCGTCGAGGCTCAGATTGAAGCCGGTGACAGCACGCAGCCGGTCCTCGGACGAGTCGGCCATGCGCAGCAGGGTGTCCACGACCTTCGCCTGGTGCCGGTACTCCCGGCCGGGGTTGGCCAGCACCAGCCGGACCTTCGGCGGCTCGCCCTCGCCCCCGTTGGCCTGGAGCTGTCCCAGATAGGCGCCCTGGAGGTCGCTGCGCATCTGGCGTCGCAGGGCGGCCCGGTCGGACTGGAGCGGCAGCATCATCGCCACCGTCACATGCGGCTGGCCGTCCACCTTCTCGTTCTCGCGGGCGATGGCTCGCGCCACGCCCCGGATCTCCGGTGTGCCGAAGTCATAGCCCGCGCCGTTGACGCCGACGCACTCGCCGCCGATCCGCTCGACCCCCTCGGCGCAGGTGTCCCGCGTGTGCAGCAGGGACCAGCCGAACAGGCCCGCCGCCACGGTCACCGCCGTGACCAGCAGTGTGTAGAGGATCTTCTTCCATCTGGGCATCCCCGCTATCTCCTTCGCCCGAGCTGTTCGGTGCAGGCGCAGCGCAGCAGCGGCTGCTCGTTCTCCGCCAGGCCGCTCCAGTGGGTGGCGGTCCTGCCGAGCTGCCCGGCGCCGTCGAACTCCATGATCGAGAGAAGGTTCAGCAGCTTGGCCAGCGTGCGGGCCGTCTCCCGCCCGGTCGGCCTGGTCCGCTCCTCGCACAGCCAGACCGCGTGCAGCAGCTGGTCCACCGTGCGGCGCAGCGCCGGCCCGTGCACCGTCACCAGGCCCTCGGCGCGGTCCCGGCGGGCGTCCGCCCCGCCCGGATACGGGGCCTGGGCGATCTCCAGCAGCTCCGCGCACCACTCCTGGGGCCGGCCCGGCAGCGTGGCGGCCAGATGGCCGACCACGTCGTCGACGCCTCCGGAGACCAGGTGGTGGTTCATCCCGTGCGCCACGACCGACCGGAACGCCCGGCCGTCCGGTACCCCCTCGTGCGTCGTGCCCGCGGCCGTCGCGCCAGCCGTCGCGCCCGCGGGCCTCGTGCCCGCAGTCGTCGTGCCCTCGTCCGCCGCCGCCTCGTCCGTCACGCGCCCGGCGTAGTGGTCCCGCAGCAGATGGTGGTCGGCATACCAGGCCGCGCCGTCGGGGCGCAGCCCGTACAGCCGGTGCACCAGCAGCTGGCGCAGCCCGAAGTCCCCGATGAAGTGCCGTTCGCAGCTGGGCCAGCCGGTGTCCGTGAGCAGCTGGGACACCTGGTGGGCCGTCAGGCGGTGGACCCGGCCCGACTGATGGTGGCGGAGCAGGACGTCCGCGCACTCCTCGTCGTGCGCCACCGACAGATGGGTGAGCACATCGAGCCACTGATCCTGGTGTTCGGCCGGTAATCGCACCGGCAACTGCTCCAGGACCAGCTCCCTCAGCAGCAGGTCCGCCACCGGCCGCTCGGGAGCGCCGTCGCCCGGGAGCCGCAGCGGAGCGTCCAGAACGTCCCGGTCGTTGGCGTCCGCCGGCATCCGGAAGGCGGCGACGGCGGCGGCCAGCCGGATCACCGTGTGCGGCCGTCCCCCGCTGAGCCGGGCCACGGCGGCGTCGACACGGCGGCGGTTCGTGCCGCCGTCCGGCTGTGCGCGCCGCTGTCTTCGCTCGGTCTCCAGCCGGAGCTGGTCGACGGTGAGGAAGGGCATCCGCAGCAGGAGCACCCCGTCGGCCAGCGGTGCCCGGACCGCTCCGGAGTCCGCACGCCGGGACCAGGCGGGCGGGACACGGTCCGCGATCCGGAACTGCGCCGGGGCCGGCACCTCCGTCGCAGGCAGCCCTTCGTACAGGAAGGCTCCGCCGTCCGCGCGGCGCGCGGTGCCCACGATCACCACGCGGTCGCGCTGCCCTTCCCGGCGGTCGGTGAGCACGGCGCGCACCAGCCGCTCGCCCAGCGCGGAGTCGGCGTGGTCCAGGAGCAGTGCCGGGCGGCCGACCCGGCGCAGCCAGCCGGACGCCGACGCGTAGGCGGCCTCCAGGTCCTCGCGCAGCGCCCGGAAGAGGAAGCTCTCCGCCAGTTCCCGGTCCTCGCCGCCGGCCTGGAAGTCGGTGGCGAGGTCGCGCAGTCCGTGCTCGGGCTGGCCGGCCGCGCCGGGGTAGGCGCCGTAGATCCGCGCCAGTTCCGCCTTGCCCCGGGGCGCCAGGCTCGCGAAGAGGGCATCGAGCAGCGCGGTGCTCACCGAGGCCGCGTACGGGTCGAGCGTCTGCCCGGACAGCGTGGTCAGCAGGTTGCGCATGGCCCCGCGGAGCACGCCCCGCCAGAAGTCGCCGGTCCCCAGGCCGCGCAGGCGCTGCTTCTGGGGCAGCTCCTCATAGCGTTCGACCTCCGTCGCCACCGCCTCCGGGGTGCCCTCCGCGGCTCCGGTCGCGATCATCGCGAGGCCCGCGAAGAGGCGCGGAAAGGCGAACGAGCCGCCCGTCCCCTGCCAGGTGGATAGCCGTCTCGCGGCCTCGACCAGCAGCTCGGTCGTGGCCGAGCGGGCGCCCGGCTCCGGCTCCGCCCGGTCCGCGTACACCGGTGAGCCGCAGTCCAGGTAGATCACCGGCACTTTGGGGGCGAAGCGGTCCCGCACCGTCCGCAGCAGCCGCGCCTTGCCCATGCCGGGGCCGCCGGTGAGCAGCACGACGGGCAGATCGGGTCCGTACAGCGGCTCCCGCCCGCCACCCGACGGCGACCGTCCGAGCAGACGAGCGAAGAAGCCTTCCTCACTGAGGAGTTTCTCGAACCCCAGGTCGTCACACACGGATCCCTCGTGGGTGCTCTCCCGCCCGGGGGCGGTGATCGATGTGGCGGAAGGAGATTAGTGGAACACGAAGCGTTGTGTTCAGACAATGGCGGCTACAAACAATGACGGCCGGGGAGCAGGACGGCCGGCGAGACGGCGGGGACGGGTCAACGGCCCAGTACCCGCCGGGTCATGACCCCGATGGCGGCGGCGACGGCGGCCAGCGCGGCCACGCTGGTGAGGGCGGCGGGCAGGGAGAACCAGTCGGCCATGAAACCGATCGCGGGCGGCCCGAGGAGCATGCCGCCGTAGCCGAAGGTGGAGGCGACGGCCACGCCGGACGGTCCGGCCAGCGCGCCCGCCCGCTCCACGGCGACCGGGAACAGGTTGGCGAGCCCGATTCCGGTGATCGCGAAGCCGGCCAGCGCCGCCCCCACGGTCGGCGCGAGCGAGCCGAGCAGCATGCCGGCGGTCGCGACGGTGCCGCCGGCGATCACGGTACGGGCCCGGCCTAGGCGGGCCAGCAGCGCGCTCCCGGAGAGCCGGCCGACGGTCATGGCGAGCGCGAAACACGCGTACCCGGCGGCCGCGGTGCCGGCGGAGGCCGCGAGGTCCTGCTGGAGGTGGAGGGCGCCCCAGTCGGCCATCGCGCCCTCGCCGTAGGCCGTGCACAGCGCGACGAGCCCGAAGACGACGACGAGGCCGCGTCCGGCCGGCCCGCCGCTCGTAGCGCCGTCCGTCCCCGCCGGTGCCGCAGGCATCCGCTCCGGCGGCGCCGGCGGTTCCTGGCGCAGCAGGGTGCGCCCGGCGACGGCCGTGACGAGCAGCCCGGTCACGGCGAGGCCGAGGAGGTGGCGGGTGGGGGAGAGGGCGCCGGCGACCAGTCCGCCGAGGCCCGCGCCGATCATCCCGCCCAGGCTGAACGCGGCGTGGAAGCTGGGCATGATCGGCCTGCCCAGGGCGGCGACCAGATCGACGGCGGCGCTGTTGAAGGCCACGTTGACGCCGCCGTAGGCCGCGCCGAACAGCAGCAGGACGGCGCCGAGCGCCGGTGCCGAGTGGGTGAGCGGGGGCAGCGCGACACTGAGCGCGAGCACCACCATGCAGACCACGGTCACCGGATGGCTGCCGTAGCGGCGGCACAGCCGGCCGGTCAGCGTCATGGTGAGCACGGCCCCCGCGGAGACGCCCAGCAGGGCGAGCCCGAGGTCGCCGGCGGACGCGTGCGTCTGGTGCTTGATGTCGGGGATGCGGACGACCCACCCCGCGAAGATGAAGCCGTCCAGCGCGAAGAAGGCGGTGATCGCCGCACGCAGCGACGTGTGGTTCCGGCCCGGCGCGACACTGTGCGTCCGGGTTTTGTTTATTTGCGGCACAAACTCAGCGTAGGTGCGGTCGGAGGCACGGGCAAGGGACGCCGAGGGGCCGCGGTGAACGGGCGGGACGTCAATGGCGGACCGGGGGCCGGACCGGCTCCCCCCGTACTTCCTCCTTTCGGGGCGGTTGCGGCCGGAGCCGGCCGTCGTCCGGCGGCCCCGGGCCCGCCCGCCGGGGGGTGCGGCGCCGGCGCCGCGGCCCGCCCGCACGGGCCGACCTGCGGTTTCCGCGGGGCGCCGGAAGCGCGGTGCCGCAACCGGGCGAGGGGGAGGGACTGTTCGAGGCAAGGACGGGCGTGCGGGTTCCGGAACGCGCTGCGGATACAGGTCGGTTAATGCTTGTTCACGAGCTGGTTGCGGGCGGGTGAGCGCGTCATGATGGGCCCATGACGTTGGCCTCGCGTGCGCTTGCGCAACTGGCGAACTGGCCGGACCTGAGACCGACCGTCCCGAGCTGTGGTCTGGGACGGGCGGTGAGTTCGGTCCAGGGTGAGATCGTCCACTTCCACTCCGAGCGTGATGTCGATCTGCGGCTCACCGACCGGGCCATCCGGCGGTTCGCCAAGGACCTCAGAGACTCGGGTGCGATCAGGATCGTTCCCGGCTCGCAGTGGGTGACGCTGCGGATGGACGCCGGCAGCGATGTCGACCTGCTGCTGACCCTGGTGAGCGTGGCGCTCCAGGCCCAGCTGACGGGGCCCGACCCCGCCGACCGGCCGCCGCTGGGCTGCAACGACCAGCGGGGCGCCGGATTCGTGAAGGTCGACTTCAGCGGTATGTGAGGGACCGGCCCGGCGTCGCGGACGGCGCCCGAGTCCCGGCGGTGCGGCGCCCGGTCCAGGTGGCGCGGCGGGGGTGACGGCCGGGCCCGGTGGCGCGGCGGCTCACACCGCCAGCACCCGCACGCCCGCCTCCTCGAACCGCCGCACCGTCTCCTGCTCCACCGACGCGTCCGTCACCAGCGTGTCCACCAGCTGCGCCCCGCAGATCCGGGCGAACGCCCGGCGGCCCAGCTTGCTGGAGTCGGCGGCGACCACCACCCGCTCGGCGCGCTCGCACAGCAGGCGGTTGATCGCGGCCTCCGCCTCGTCGTGTGCCGCCGCGCCGTGCGCCACGTCGAAACCGACGACGCCGAGCACCGCCACATCGAGCGTGATCTGGCTCAACACCCCGTCCGCGAGCGGGCCGATGAGTTCGTACGACTGCGCACGCGCCACCCCGCCCGTCACCACGATCTTGAACTGGGGGCGTACGGCCAGCTCGTTGGCGATGTTGAGGGCGTTGGTCACGATGGTCAGCGCCGGGGAGCCGGTGGCGAGGTCGCCGCGCACGGCGAGTGCGCGGGCCACCTCCGTCGTGGTCGTACCGCCGGTCAGCCCCACCGCCTCGCCCGGCGCAACGAGTTCGGCCACCGCCTTGGCGATGCGCTGCTTCTCCGAGGCACGCCGGGCCGTCTTGTAGCGCAGCGGGAGTTCGTACGACACCCCGTGCACCACCGCTCCGCCCCGGGTGCGGACCAGCATCTGCTGTTCGGCGAGCTGGTCGAAGTCCCGGCGGATCGTGGCCGCCGACACCTCCAGCTCGGCCGCCGCCTCCTCGACCTCCAGCCGGCCGCGCTCGACGAGCAGTTCCAGCAGCGCCTGCCAACGGGCGTCCCGGGACATCCGCGGCCTCCCTCTCCTGATCGCCTCCGGTCTCCCGCGACCCTAGCGCACCCCTACCTTGCAGACGAATGCTTGATTGTGCTCGAAAGCTCGCTATATCTTGCAGGAACAATCAGCAAGGGGAGGGTGTGGGGCATGACCCATGTCGAGAACGAGCTGAACAGCCAGCCGGAGTGCTGGATACGGGCGGCCGAGCAGGCGGAGCGGTACCGGGGGGCACTGCCGGAGCCCGGGGAACGGGTCGCCGTCGTCGGGTGCGGGACCTCGTACTTCATGGCCCAGGCGGTGGCCGCGCTGCGCGAGGGCGCCGGGCAGGGGGAGACCGACGCGTTCGCCGCCTCCGAGTTCCCGCACGGGCGGCCGTACGACCGGATCGTCGCCCTGACCCGGTCCGGCACCACCACCGAAGTGCTGGACCTGCTGGCGAAGTCGGCGGGCCGGACCCGCACCACCGCCGTCACGGCCGACCCCGACACCCCGGTCAGGGCAGCCGCCGACGACCTCGTCGTGCTCGACTTCGCCGACGAACGCTCCGTCGTCCAGACCCGGTTCGCCACCACCGCGCTGACCCTCCTGCGCGCCCATCTCGGCCTGCACGGCGACGCCGTCGTCGCCGACGCCCGCACCGCCCTCGCCACTCCCTTGCCCGCCGGGCTCGTCGGATGCATGCAGTTCACCTTCCTCGGGCGCGGCTGGACCGTCGGACTCGCCAACGAGGCCGGGCTGAAGATGCGCGAGGCCGCCCTCTCCTGGACCGAGTCCTACCCCGCGATGGAGTACCGGCACGGCCCGATCAGCGTCACCACCGAGGGCACGGCCACCTGGATGCTCGGCGCGGCGCCCGAGGGGCTCGCCGCACAGGTCCGGGCCACCGGCGGGCTGTGGATCGAGGGGGAGCTGGACCCGCTCGCCGAACTGGTGCGGGTGCAGCGGCTCGCGGTCGCCGTCGCCGCCGCCCGGGGGCTCGACCCCGACCGGCCCCGCCATCTCACCCGCTCCGTGATCCTCGCCCCCTGAACCCGCCGGCCCCCGTCCCGGAAGGACACCTCACGTGCCCCTCGCGTCCACCGGCGAGCTGGTCACCCAGGCCGCCGCGGCCCGCACCGCCGTCGCCGCGTTCAATGTCATCACCCTGGAACACATCGAGGCCGTCATCGCCGGCGCCGAGTCGGCCGGCTCTCCCGTGGTCCTCCAGGTCAGCGAGAACGCCGTCAAGTTCCGCTACGGACGGCTCCTGCCGCTGGCCCGCGCCGCCGTCGCCGCCGCCGAGGAAGCCGCCGTACCCGTCGCGCTGCACCTGGACCATGTGCAGAGCGACGACCTGCTGCGCCAGGCGCCCGGCGCCGGGTTCGGCTCGGTGATGTACGACGCCGCGCGCCTGCCGTACACCGACAATCTCACCGCGACCCGGGCCGCCGCCGACTGGGCACACGGCCAAGGGCTGTGGATCGAGGCCGAGTTGGGGCAGATCGGCGGCAAGGACGGCCGGCCCCCGCTGGACGCGCACGCGCCCGGCGCCCGCACCGACCCGGACCGGGCGCGCGACTTCGTCGCCGGCACCGGAGTCGACGCCCTGGCCGTCGCCGTCGGCAGCGTGCACGCCATGACCACCCGCACCGCCGTCCTCGACCACGGCCTGCTCAAGCGGCTGTCCGGCGCGCTGGCCGTACCGCTCGTCCTGCACGGTTCCTCCGGCGTGCCGGACGACGGCCTGGTCGCGGCGGTCGGCGGCGGCATCGCCAAGGTCAATGTCGGCACCGCCCTCAACAGCGCCATGACCGCGGCGATCCGCGCGTTCCTCGCCGCCCACCCGGAGGCCGTCGACTCCCGGAAGTACCTCAGCGTCGGCCGGGAGGCCATGGCCTGCGAGGTGGCCCGGATCATCGGCGTCCTGTCCGGGCCGCCCGGCTGAGGACGGGGCGCGGGGCCGTCCGGTGCGGCGCCCTGCGCGTGGCCGCCGCGTACGGATCGCGGTCCGGTCCGGTCCGGTCCGATTCGGCCGGACCGCGACCGGTGACACCGGCGCCGGCCCCGTCCACCGCGTTCGCTCGACGGTGCTCAGCCCCGCCGCACGGCGTTCGGCCCTGCCGCACGGCCTTCGCGGGCCTTCAGCCCTGCCGCGCGGCCTTCAGCCCTGCTTGACCGCCTTCAGTACGACGAACTTCGGGTCGCCGGCGATCAGCCGGCTGTTCCCGAACAGCCGCTTCAGCTTCACGTGATAGCCGAGGTGCCGGTTGCCGATCACCCACAGCTCGCCGCCCGGCCGCAGCGCGCGCTTCGCACCGGTGAACATCCGCCACGCCGTCGCGTCCGTGGTCGCCTGGTGGGAGTGGAACGGCGGATTGTTCAGCACCAGGTCCACACTGCCGGCCGCGACCCCGGCCAGTCCGTCCCCGACCCGGAACTCGGCGTGCCCCGGCACCCCGTTCGCCTTGTACGTCGCCTCCGCCGAGGCCACCGCCTGGAACGACTCGTCCACGAACAGCACCTCGGCCGCCGGATCGGCCAGCGCCACCGCCGTGCCGACCACACCGTTGCCGCACCCGAGGTCGATCACGCGCCCGGCGCCGGGCGGCGGCAGGTGCCGGAGGAAGAAGCGGGTGCCGATGTCCAGCCGGTCCGCGCAGAAGACGCCCGCGTGATTGACCACCGTGCGCCCCGACACCACCCCGACGTCGTCCGGCAGGGCGTACCCGTACGGCCACGGGTTCGCCGGCCGCTCCAGCGCCGGGTCCGGGGCGCAGAAGACCAGCCGGGCCTTCTGCCGCGCGAGCGAGGTCCGGGTCGGTCCGATGATCCGCTCGAACAGCTGGAGCGTGGAGGTGTGGATCTCCTTCACCATCCCCGTGCCGACCACGACCGTGTCCGCGTGCACGGCGGGGGCCAGCCGCAGCAACTGGTCCTCCAGCAGCGCCAGGCTCTTCGGCACGCGCACCAGCAGCACGTCCACCCGCTGGGGCGGCGGGTCCTGGGTGGTGAGCAGCCGCACGGCTCCCGGTTCCACCCCGGCCCGCGCCAGGTTCGCACGGGTCGCCTCCTGGCCGAGGAAGGAGTCGGTGATCTGCGCCGGACGGTGCTCCGCCAGCGCGGTGGCCAGCGCCCCCCAGCGGTCCCCGACCACCACGACCGCACCCGTCAGCGGCACCTTCTCGTCGGCGAGGTGGTGCAGCAGATACGCGTCGGCGGCGTCCCAGGCGCGCAGCCGGTCGCGGGGATCCTCGGGGAAACGGGTCAGCTCGACCTCGCCCCACGGTGTCGTCATACGGTCGCTCATCGTGCGTCCAGGCTAGCGGAGCCGCAGATCAGAGGCGGTGGTGCAGGATGGGGGGCATGGAGGACGAGCTGTTTCCCCGGGAGCGCGCACAGGTCGCGCCGGGCGCCGTGCACGTCCCGGACTGGCTGGACGCCGAGCGGCAGCGCGCCCTGCTCACCGTCTGCCGGACGTGGGCCCGGCCCCCCGCCGGGCTGCGCACGGTCCGCACCCCCGGCGGCGGCACGATGACCGCCCGCCAGGTCTGCCTGGGCTGGCACTGGTACCCGTACGCCTACGCCCGCACCGTCGTGGACGGCGACGGCAGCCCCGTGAAGCCGTTCCCCGACTGGCTCGGCGAACTGGGCCGCCGGGCGGTGGCCGACGCGCTCGGCCCGGACGCCGTGTCAGCCGTGCCGTACGACATCGCGCTGATCAACTTCTACGACGACGACGCCCGCATGGGCATGCACCGCGACGGCGACGAGCGGGCGGACGCGCCGGTGGTCTCGCTCAGCCTCGGCGACACCTGTGTGTTCCGCTTCGGGAACACCGAGACGCGCACGCGGCCGTACACCGATGTGGAGCTGCGCAGCGGCGACCTGTTCGTCTTCGGCGGCCCGTCCCGGCTCGCCTACCACGGCGTGCCGAGCGTCCGGCCCGGCACGGCGCCTGCCTCGCTGGGCCTGGCCGGACGGCTGAACATCACGCTGCGGGCGAGCGGCCTGTAGCCGCGGGCGCAGGCCACTCCGGGTACGGATCATGGGAGACTCGCTCTCATGAGCGGCAAGGCGGAACCCCGGACAGCGGGGGAGAGGACCACCTCGAGAGCGCGGCTCGACCGGGGGCGCGGTGCGCTCGGGCCCGCGCTGGAACTGGTGCACACCGGACGGGCGCCGACCCGTGCCGTGCTCACCGCCGAGCTCGGCGTCACCCGCGCGACGGCCGGCGCGGTGGCCGCCGAGCTGGAGGCGCTGGGCCTGATCCGGGTGGATGCCCGGCCCGGCGCGGCGGCCGGTTCCCAGGGGCGCCCCTCGCACCGCCTCGAAGTCGCCGAGGCCGGTCCCGTGGTCCTCGCGGCGCAGGTGCACGCCGACGGTTTCCGGGCCGCGCTGGTCGGCCTCGGCGGCCGGATCGTGGCGACCGCGCCCGGCTGCGAGACCGTCGACGCCGATCCCGCGAAGGTGCTCGGCTCCGTGGTCGAGGCGGGCGCCGAGCTGCTGCGCACGACCGGCAGGCGCTGTGTGGGCGCGGGGCTCGCCGTGCCGTCCGCCGTCGCCGAACCCGCCGGACTCGCCCTCAACCCGCTGCATCTGGCGTGGCCCGCCGGCGCCCCCGTCCGGGAGATCTTCGCGGAGCGCGTGCGTGCCGCCGGTATCGGCGGACCCGCGTTCACGGGCAACGACGTCAACCTCGCCGCGCTCGCCGAGCACCGGCACGGCGCCGGCCGGGGCGCCCGGGACCTGCTGTGCGTGGCCACCGGGCACCGGGGTGTCGGCGGCGCGCTCGTCCTGGACGGCCGTCTGCACACCGGAAGTTCCGGTCTGGCGCTGGAGGTCGGCCACCTCACGGTCAACCCCGAGGGCCGCCCCTGCCACTGCGGCAGCCGCGGCTGCCTGGACGTCGAGGCGGACCCGCTCGCCCTGCTGGTGGAGGCGGGCCGCGAGCCCGGCCCGGAGATGTCGCTGCTCAAGCAGGCCAACGACCTGCTGCGCACGCAGTACGCCGATCCGGCCGTCCGCAGGGCCGGCGAGGCCCTCATCGACCGCCTCGGCCTGGGCCTGGCCGGCCTGGTCAACATCCTGAACCCGGACCGCATCATCCTGGGCGGCCTCCACCGCACCCTGCTGGACGCGGACCCGGGCCGGCTGCGCGCGGTGGTGGCCGACCGCAGCCTGTGGGGCCAGAGCGGCGGTGTCCCCATCCTGCCCTGCACCCTGGACCACAACAGCCTGGTCGGCGCGGCGGAACTTGCCTGGCAGCCGGTGCTGGACGACCCCCTGGAGGCGCTGGCCGCGGGCGCCTAGTCCGAGGTGCAGCCCCAGTACGCGATCTGGGCCGGACCGCCCGCGTCGTCGTACAGCACCGTGCAGTTGCCGCAGCCGCGGCCGGGGAAGGCGAGCCGGCCGGAATCCAGGGCGTCCGTCCAGGCGGCGTGCGTCGGCCGGCCGCCCGGGGCCCAGGATCTGACCTCGGCCTCGGTCAACGGCCGCATGTACGGGCCGCCTTCGGTGTCCGTGGGCTCCACCATGAGAGCCTGGTCGAGCACCGTGGCCGTACCACCGGTGTAGATGTACTCCATCCACTCCGGGGCGTCCCACAACTGGGCGACCGTACAGCCGGGGAAGCCGCGGTCGTCACCGGCCAGCTCGATCTCCTGCTCCCGCCGGAAGGCCGCCGCCAGATCACGCTGGTACGGCCCCACGTGCCGCCATTCGTCGCCGCCCACTTCCCGCCCCCCGCCGCACTTTCACCGATCCCGGCCAGCGTAGGACACGGCACTGACAACGCCCCTGCCGCGCCCGGAGCCGTCAGTACGTCACCGTGATCCGGCGGGCCGGGCCGTCCACACGCACCGTTCCGCCGTACGGGATCACCATTTGGGGATCGGTGTGCCCGAGGTCCACATCGAAGACCGCCATGGTGTGCGGAGCATAAGCGGCCAGCGCCCGCAGCACCGCCTCACGCTGCTCGACGGCATAGCGCCGCCGGTCGTCCGCGCCGTTCGGCCGCTCGAAGGACCACGCCTTGGCGCGGCCCATCAGCAGGGCCGGGAACCGTGCCAGCAGGCCCCGCTCACCCACGTTGCGCAGGATCCGGAAGACCTCCGCCGCGCTCGGCAGTTCCTCCGACGTCTCCAGGAACAGCACCCGGCCCTCGTAGGCCGCCGGATCGCGGTCGATCTCGCGGTCGGCCATCAGCAGCCACGAGAGGATCTCCAGGTTGCCGCCCCAGGCACGGCCCTCGACCGTCCCCTCGGGCCGGTGCCAGAGCCAGCCACCGGCGGGCCGCATCTCCGGTTCCGCGGCGAAGGTGGCCGGGTCGGCCCAGTCGCGGGCGGTGTCCCGGTAGCGCTCGGCGGGGCGGAGTTCGTAGGGACCCGAGGCGAACAGGGCCGCGCGCACCGAGTCGGCGGTCAGCGGGTGCAGTGCGTACGGGCGCCCTATCTCGGTCATCAGACAGGCGCCGTGGTAGCCGACGATGCCCAGGTTGTCGAGGAGCACCAGCAGGTTGGTGTTGTCGCTTGAGCCGAAGTACGGCTTGGGGTTGGCGCGGATCAGCTCGCGGTCCAGATACGGCAGCACGGTGATCTGGTCGTCGCCGCCGATGGAGGCCATCACCGCCTTGACCGTCGGATCGGCGAACGCCGCGTGGATGTCGTCGGCGCGCTGCCGGGGGGTGGCGCCCATGGTGCGCGTGGTGGGGTATTCCACCGGTTCGAGACCGAAGTCCGCGCGCAGCCGTTCGAGCCCCAGCTCGTAGGGGAGCGGGAGCAGCGCCGGCAGACCGGACGAGGGCGACAGGACGGCGATCCGGTCGCCGGGCACGGGCTTGGGCGGATACACGGGGGTGGTCATGCCGGTCAGGCTAGGCGCCGGGCCGATGTCTGATCATCTTCATTTCAGGTGCCGCCCGCGTCGTCTCCGGAGGGGGCCGCGTCGCTCCCGCCGGCCCGCGCGCGGCGCGGCCTCGGCACCAGCTCGCCGCCGCAGTTGGGGCAGATCAGGCCCAGGGCCGTACCGCACGCCTCGCAGAACGTGCACTCGTACGAGCAGATACGGGCCGGACCGTCCGGGGGCAGCAGGGCGGTCTCGCAGCGCTCGCAGCGGTCGCGCATCTCCAGGGCCATGGGGTCTCGTTCCTTCGAGGCGGGGCGGTCTCCTGCTCCCATCCTCCGGACCAGGGCCGACGGCGGAACCGTCCGGCGGGACAGGGATCCGCACGATCGGGCCACGGGAGGGCCACGGGCGGCTCGCCCCGGGTCGGGACGGCCGGGTCACGTCCAGTCGGTGCCGAACGCCCGTCCCGGATGCTCCGTCAGCACGCGGTGGACCAGCTCAGCGCCCACCTCCTCCGCGAGTCGCTGCCGTACCCCGTGCAGCAGGTAGGGCATGCCGGGGCCGTCGGCGGCCGAGCGTGCCCCGGCGGTCACCGTGTCCCCGCCGAGGAGCAGCCGGTCCCCGAACCCCGCCTCCGCCAGGGCCCGTACCGCCTCCGGCATCCGCCAGTCGGTGGCGTGGTGGGTGCGGGACGGCCCGTCGAAGGCCAGCCAGCAGCCCGAAGCGGCGGCCCGCCGGTGCACCACCGGGTCCGGGGAGCGGTTCAGATGTCCCAGGATCACCCGCTCGCCGGGCACGCCCAGCTCACCGCAGAGCAGGTCGAGTACGTCGAGCGCGCCGGTGCCTAGCTCCAGGTGCACGGCGACGGGCGCCCCGGTGGCGTGGTGCGCCTCGGCCGCCGCCGTCATGG
Source organism: Streptomyces sp. NPDC015171 (assembly GCF_043079545.1). Lineage (NCBI taxonomy): Bacteria > Bacillati > Actinomycetota > Actinomycetes > Kitasatosporales > Streptomycetaceae > Streptomyces > Streptomyces sp. NPDC015171. The sequence goes on along the minus strand of NZ_JBIBUO010000012.1, from coordinate 169,342 downwards.
TCCAGCGGGCGTGCGCGTCGAGCCCGTGGAATCCGCCCGCCACCTTGATCAGCCCCGCCCGCACCCCGGTCGCCGCGATGCCCGACGTCAGCTCGGAGACGAACAGCTCGGCCAGCCGGGCGCCGCGCAGCCGGGTGAGGAGATCCGGTGCGTAGTGTGCCGCTTGGTGCAGCCCGGTGGCGCAGACGAGCCGTACCCGGGTCGCCCGGGAGAGTGCCGGCAGGTCCGCCGCCCGCCGTCCCATGCCGTACGGCGTCCACTGCACGACGGCCGCGCCGCCCGCCGCGCGGAACGCCGCCAGTTCGGCCCGCGCGGCGGAGACATCGTCGAGCTCCTGTCCCGGCAGCCGCGGGCTGCGCAGGAAGAGGTGGTCGTGCGCGTCGCACACGCCCAGCTCACCGGGCGGGATGTCGCCGAGGACCGTACGGACGCGGGTCACCACTGCCGTCCGCGCGGCAGCAGGTCCCGGCCGGGTGCGGACAGGTGCAGCACCTCGAAGACGTCCCCTTCGGCCTCGGGGGTGTCGTGCGCCCAGAGGGAGAAGTGGACCAGTTCCCAGCGGTGCGGGTCCACGGCCGCCGCCGCGAGCACCGCGCCGCCCTCGGCCGCCAGGCGCTCCGTCTCGGCCACCGCTTGCGCCATCAGCGTCGTCAGCTCGCCCCCTTCCGGCACCGGAAGGCGCCGCCGGACGGCGAACGCGGGACGGTCCCCGTCGCCCTCGGCGAAGCCGAGCCCGGTCCACTGCCGCACGGAGGGCCGCCCGAAGTCGTCGACGAGGCCCTGGAAGGGGCCGCCCCACAGGAAGCGGTTCATGCCCTCGACCGTGTTCCACAGGTAGAACGGCGCATACTGGTTCACCGGCGAGCCGTGCACACCCCGTTCGCGTATCAGGTACGCCTTGGTCCCGAGGCCCTCCCAGTGCTCCAGCGCGGGGCTCAGCCGGGCGACCCGGGCGCGGATGACGCCCATGTCGTAGTCGGCGGGGAGGGTCAACTCGTACTGCAGGGCGTGCATCAGGCGTCCCTTCCGTCGTGCCGGGCGGGGGCCGGAGGTGTCAGCAGGGAGAGCAGCCCCCGCACACCGGCGTCGAAGGCGGCGGGCGATCCGGAGGCGCGGGCGAGGACATAGCCGCCCTGCACGGTCGCGAGGACGGCGGCGGCGATCTCCGCGCCGTCGAGGCCGGGCGCGAACTGCCCGTCCCGCTTGCCCTCTTCGACGATCCCGGCGATCCGCTCGCGGATGGCCGCGATCGTCTCGTCGACCGGTGCGCGCAGCTCCGGGCTCGCGATCACGTCCGGGTCCATGGTCAGCCGGCCGACCGGGCAGCCGCGCAGTACGTCACGCTCGCGCAGCAGATACGCCTCGATGCGCTGGTACGGCGTACCCGGGCCGCCGAGCGCGGCCTCGGCGGTGGCCCGGAGTTCCTCGGCGGTGCGCCGGATCGCAGCGAGGGCGAGATCCGGCTTGCCCTTGAAATGGTGGTACATGCTGCCCTGGCCGGCGCCCGCGCGCTCCAGGATCGCCTTGGGGCTGGTGCCCACGTACCCGCGCTCCCACAGCAGTTCGCGCGTGGACTCGATCAGACGTTCCGAGGTGCTCATACGCTCACTGTACATACCAGTAGGTACAGTCACCACCCCCCTGTACTCCCCACGGGGTACGCGCACTGCCGCCGGCCGCACGACGACCCGGACCCCCTGCCGGAGGCAACCTCGGGACAGCACCCGAAGACCCGTACGACGAGGGAGACGAACCGAGATGCAGAACCTGGCGAACTGGGACGGCGGACCCGGCCCGTGGATCCTGTTCTTCCCGCTGATCTGGGCGGCCGTCGTGATCGGCGCCGTCACCGTCCTGCGCCGCACCGCCTGGCGCGGGCGCGGCGGCTCCTGGCGGCAGGCGGGCGCCGGACGCCCGGCGGGCGATTCGCCGCTCGCCGTTCTCGGCCGCCGTTTCGCCGCCGGTGAGATCGACGAGGACGAGTACTGGCGCCGGCTGTCCGTCCTGGAGGAGCAGTTCGGCCGACTGGGCAAGGGCGGTGCGGCCTGACCGCGAGGACCGCGAGGGCCGCGAGGGCCGCGAGGACCGCGAGGGCCGCGAGGGCCGCGAGGACCGCGAGGGCGGCGGTGGCGGCGGCGATCGTGGCGATGGTGGCGCTCGCGGCATCCGACGCCGCGAGCGCCACCGTCGTTCGCCCTCGCGCCGACGGCCCGCGGGTCGGTGTCCGCGGGCCCGTCGTGAGCGGCAGTGCAGGTGGTGCAGGTAGTGCAGCTGGTACGGGTGGTTCAGGTTGTCCAGGGCGTACGGCCCGTCAGCCGGGGACCGCGGACCGCACGGCAGCCGGTGTCCCGGTCGCGGCCGAGGCGGGCCCCGCCGTGGGGCAGGCGGCCGCGGAAGCCGGGACCGGCGCCGAAGCCGTGGCGGGGACGGCCCTGGCACCCGTGACGGCCCCGACCGCGTCCGGAGCCGCGGCCCCGCCGCCCGCCGGTGCCGGGGCGCCCGCCGCGGCCACGACCTCGCCCGCGCGGACCCCGGCCGGAACCCCGGCGGGAACCCGGGCGCCGTCCGGAACCGACACCCCCGCCGGAACCGAGGCCCGCACCGGGACCGAAGCCTGCGAAGGAGCCGCCGCGCCCACCTCGACGGGCGAGGGCGCGGACGCGGGCGCACCAGCCGGTGCCGGGGCGGGCGTGGGCCGTACCGCCCCTCGGGGAGACCGTGCCGGATGACTGCGGGCCGTCGCCGGGGCCGGCAGCGTGAACCACACGATCTTGCCGTTCTCGCCGTCCGGGCGGGCCCCCCAGCTCTCGCTCACCGCGGCCACCATGGCCAGCCCGCGTCCGCAGGTGGGCAGCGGAGCGGCGTCCGCCGGGTCCGGGATGTCGGCCGCCACCGGAAGGCGCGGATCGTGGTCCCGTACCGAGACCGTGAGCCGGTCGGACAGCAGTTCCAGTTCGACGGTGCACGACTTGTCGGGCCTTGCGTGCCGGTGGACGTTGCTGAGCAGCTCCGTCACACCGAGCGCGGCGTGGTCTATCAACGGGTCCATATGCCAGTAGCGCAACTGTGCAGATACGATTCTGCGGACCTGTCCGATCCGCGACGGCAGGGCTTGGAGCTCCACCGTGCAGTGCCTGCTTGGGTGACTGATCACGGCTGCGACTCCCCGATGTGAGGTCCGGAGGAACCGGAAGAACACGGAGAACAACGGATCCAGCAGGGTGCTTGCGTCCAAACGTCCGCCTGCTGTCGTGGCCGGCGGGCTGGTTCGCAGCGTTATCGCCGGTAAACCCAGAGTGACGTGAGACCAGAGTGACGCAGCGGTTGCGCTCACGCAACTCGCCGCGACGGTGCGGCGCTCAGCCGCGGTGCTCCGCCGCCCTGCGGACCGCCTCGATGAACCGGCGTGCGCTGGGCGGTCCGGGCTGGCCCGGCGCGGGCTCGCGCTCGCCCAGCGTCAGCGAATACCGCGTGCCGTTGACGTCGGCCAGGGCGCGGTCGTCCGGCCCGAACCACGGCTTGGACGCGCGGACCGCCTGGACCGGCGCGCTGTCGATCTCGCTGCCGTAGCTGGTGAGCAGTTCCAGCCTGCCGTCGCTTATCCGGACCTGCCCGGCCCGGGTGAGCGAACGCATGCGTTTGCCGATTCGCACGCCTGTGGCCGTGAACTCCGGCTCCGCCATGTCTCGCCGCCCCCTTGCGGTGTTCCCGTGGTTCCGTGTGCGCCCCCGTTCGGGACGGTCGTCCCGTCGCGTGCAGTCTGCCCCGGCGCGGCGAGGAGCACCAGTACGCGCGTGGCGCGTGCGACGACCGCCCGGTGCACTCGCGCCCATGCGCCCCCGATGGACTCGCACGTCTGTGCCCCAGCACGTCTTTGGGTGGCTCAAAGATGCGTTTATGCAGGTGGGAAGCGGTGTGAAAGGTGCCTATGCTCGACTTGCCGGCCCGCGTGAGGCGCCGTCGGCGACCAGCGTAAGGAGCACCGCCGTGAGCACCACTCCCCAGATCAGGACCGGCGCCACCCTCGATGTCGACCGCAGCGACCCCACGTACCGCGGCTGGCTCAAAGAGGCCGTTCGAAAAGTTCAGGCCGACGCCAACCGCTCGGCGGACACGCACCTGCTGCGGTTTCCGCTGCCCGAGCGGTGGGGCATCGACCTCTATCTGAAGGACGAGTCCACCCACCCCACCGGCAGTCTCAAGCACCGGCTCGCCCGTTCGCTGTTCCTCTACGGTCTGTGCAATGGCTGGATCCGTCCGGGCCGCCCGGTGATCGAGGCGTCCAGCGGCTCGACGGCGGTCTCCGAGGCCTACTTCGCGAAGCTGATCGGCGTGCCCTTCATCGCGGTCATGCCGCGCACGACCAGCGCCGAGAAGTGCCGCCTGATCGAGTTCCACGGCGGACAGTGCCACTTCGTGGACGACTCCCGGAAGATGTACGAGGAGTCCGCCCGCCTCGCGGTGGAGACCGGGGGCCACTACATGGACCAGTTCACGTACGCCGAGCGGGCCACGGACTGGCGTGGCAACAACAACATCGCCGAGTCCATCTTCCGCCAGCTGGAGCTGGAGCGGTTCCCGGAGCCCGCCTGGATCGTCGCCACGGCCGGCACCGGCGGTACCTCGGCGACCCTCGCCCGCTACGTCCACTACATGCAGTACGACACCCGGATCTGTGTCGCCGACCCCGACAACTCGTGCTTCTTCGAGGGCTGGACCACCGGTGACCCGGACGTCACCTGTGACTGCGGCTCGCGGATCGAGGGCATCGGCCGGCCGCGCATGGAGCCCAGCTTCGTGCCCGGTGCGATCGACCGGATGATGAAGGTGCCGGACGCGGCGAGCGTCGCCGCCGTACGGGCCCTGGAGCGGGCCATCGGCCGCAGGGCGGGCGGGTCCACGGGCACCGGTCTGTGGAGCGCGCTGAAGATCGTCTCCGAGATGGTGGCCGAGGGCCGTACGGGCAGTGTGGTCACGCTGCTGTGCGACCCGGGCGACCGGTACCTCGACAAGTACTACTCGGACGCGTGGCTCGCGGAGCAGGGCCTGGACATCACCCCGTACGCGGTGGCGATCGACACCCTGCTGGCCACCGGGGTGTGGCCGGACTGAGCCGTTCCCGGCCCCGCCGCCCCGACTGATCAGCCCTTCGCCAGGCGCCGGTCCAAGGACGTCACCGCGTCCCGGAAGGCCCGGCCGAGGCCCACCCGGGCCAGCCCGAGAACCCACCGGAACGCCGCCGTCCCATCGGCGGCGAAGGTCCACTGAACACGGGTGCCGGTGCCACGGGGAGCGAGCCGCCACTCCTCTACCAGCGCACGGGCACCCGGCGCGTTGGTGGCGTCCACCCGGTACGCGTACACCTCGGGCCCCTTCGCCACGAGCACCGTCTCGTCGAACCGCGTGCCGCCCCTGAGCCGTATCTCCCGCCCGGCGCCGCCGTCGGTGGACCGGGCCAGCGTCACCGCCGAGAACCACTGCGGCCAGCCCGGCACGTCCTCGGCGAGCGCGCTGAAGACCCGCTCGGGGGAGGCGGCGACATCCCGTGCGAAGACCAGGCGCACGGGCGCCGTCCCGACGAAGTCGATATCCACCGGACGCAGACGACGAGCCATGGACGCAACCCCCTTGTGCCGCTCCCGCGGTGCGGTCGACCGGGCGCAGTCACCATAGCTGACGGCTTCTCAGATGTCTGTGGCGTCTTCCCCGGGCTCGCCCGCCACCACGAGCCGCAGATGCTCGGAGATCTCCGCGCGCGCCTCGGCGGGCAGGCCCGCGTCGGTCACCAGCGTGTCCACCTGCTCCAGCGTGGCGAAGGAACTCAGGCCCACCGTGCCCCACTTGGTGTGGTCGGCGACCACCACGACCCGGCGCGCGGAGTGCACGAGCCGCCGGTTGGTCTCCGCCTCGGCGAGGTTCGGCGTGGACAGGCCGGCCTCCACCGATATGCCGTGCACCCCGAGGAAGAGCAGATCGAAGTGGAGCGTGGCGATCGCCTGATCGGCCACCGGCCCCACCAGCGAGTCCGACGGGGTGCGCACCCCGCCGGTCAGCACCACCGTGGCCGACGCCTGCCGCTGCCCCGAGGTGCGCTGCGCCGCGTGGAAGACGTCCGCGACCCGCACCGAGTTCGTGACCACGGTCAGCTCGGGCACCTCCAGCAGCTGCTGGGCGAGCGCGTACGTCGTCGTACCGCCGGACAGGGCGATCGCCGCCCCCGGGCTGACCAGCCCGGCCGCCGCGCGCGCGATGTCCTCCTTGGCGGTCAGTTCGAGCCCCGACTTCGCCTCGAACCCCGGCTCGTGCGTGCTCGCCTCGACCACCGGCACCGCGCCGCCGTGCACCTTCTCCAGCACGCCCTGCCGGGCGAGCGCGTCCAGGTCGCGGCGCACGGTCATGTCCGAGACGCCGAGCTTGCGGGTCAGCTCGTTGACCCGTACCCCGCCCCGGCGCCGGACCTCGTCCAGGATCAGGGCGCGGCGCTGCTCCGCGAGGAGGTTCTGATTCTCACTCACGTACGCTCCGGTCCTTTCGCCGCCAACCGTCCGACACCCCCTGCGCACCGGCTCCGACCTGGAAGTTCCATGCGTGCGGCGGTCCGCGGGCGTCCCATCTTTTCACGGGTCGCCCCCGGTTGCGCCACCGCCTGCGCGCCCGCGTATCCGCCACGCGCGGCACGGGCCGCCCGCCCGGTGTCATACGGATCGGGGAGATTCCGTGACGAGAGGTGCACGCGACCTCCGAACCGGAGATCCTGGAGCGCGCACGACACAGACGGCAGAGCGCCACGGGGGAAGTGCGAGAACAGTGGACCGCGCGCAGAACCGCCCCGCCGGGCAATACGACGACCGCCCCGCCGGGCACCACGACGACCGCCCCGCGGCCCGGGCCGCGGAGCCGGAGACCGACCTGGAACTGCTGGTGCACGGGGTCGGCGGCACCACACCGGAGAAGATGCTCGGCGACCCGCGCACGGTCCGGGTCACCGGCGACGACACGGCCGCCGTCTTCCGGCGTGCCGAGGACGCCGGGCCCGTCCCGGCGGAGAACGTGCCCGGCAGCGGCCCGGTCCAGGAGGCGTACGTCTGGTCCAACCTCACCTCCGGCAACGGCAGCCGCGCCCTGTGGCTGTTGCTGCTGCCGTTCATGGTGGTGAACCTCGCCCACTGGATGCGCCCCGCCGCACCCGGCCGGCCACGCACCGTCCGGCTCTACGGCCTCCTCGTACGGTTAGCCGCCCTGACCCTGACCGTGCTGCTGACGGCCGCGGTCTGCGAGGTGGCCCTCGACCTGGTCGCCTGGCAGTGCGCCGGCACCCACGCCTGCGTCCGCCGCCACTCCTGGCTCGGCTTCCTCGAACCCGCCGCCCCCGAGGCGACCGCCGGGTCCGGCGGCTGGTGGAGCGCGCCGGGCCGCCGGGTGGCCCTCGCCGCGCTGCTGCCGGCCGCCCTGACCGGCCTGCTCTGGTACCTCTCGCACCGCACCTGGAGCGCGTACGAGTCCTACCGGCCGCTCTCCCTCGGCCCCGACCCGGACGACGACACCGGGCCGGACACCGACGGCAGCGCGCTCGCCCGGCCCGGCTTCTGGTACGGGCGCCGCCTGGTCGCCCGGCTGCGCGCCGCGCACACCGCGGCGGGCCTGCTCACCGTGGCCGCCGCCGTCCTCACCCCGGCGGTCCGCCACGACCACCGGCCCGGCGGCCCCGCCGCCCTGGACGCCCTCGGCTGGCTCCTGGCCGCGGCCCTGCTCGGCTGGTCCGCCGCCACCGTGGTGGTCGTCTGCCGCAGGGGCCGCAGCGAGAACCAGCCCGACCAGGGGCTCGACCGGCAGCTCGTCCGCGCCCTGCCGCTCGGCGCGCTCGCCCTGCTGCTGCTCGCCCTGCTGTACGCGGGCTGGTCCCGGCCCGGCTGGCAGTCCGCCGGACGGCTGCCGGGGGACCCGGCCTTCGGCGCCCTCATGCTGGCCCAGGGCCTGCTCGTCGTCGTCCTCGCCGTCGTGGCCCGGGAGCTGTACCGGCGCCGCCCCGACCCGCGCGCCGGCATGCGGGGCCTCGGCGGCCCCGCCGTCGCCCTGCTGGCGTGCGCGCTCGGCGGAGTGATGTCCGGCGGCGTCGCCCAGCGCGTCGCCGACTGGCTGGACGGCACCCGCGCCCTGCTCCCCGGGCCGCCCGTGCTGCTGACCTGGCAGGCCTCCGTGATTCCGGCCCTGCTCGTGGTCCTGTCTCTCCTCGCCGCCCTGCTCGCGGTGCGCACCGCCCGGCTCGCCCGCGCCGAACGCGAGGACGTCCGCGAGGAGCACCCCGGAGAACCCGAGGACCCGCCCCGCACCCGTGCCATCGCCCGGGCCCGCGCCATGGCCACCCTCACCGACCGGGTGCCGCTGGTGGTGGCCGTGCTCACCGTCACCACCCTGCTGCTGGGCGGCGTCGCGCTGGCCGGCGCCGTGACCACCCGGAAGACACCCGACGGGGCGGCCCGCGGCACCCAGCACCTCGTCCGGGCCGTGGCCGAGACCTCGCAGTCCCTGGGCTCCTGGCTGGTCGGCCTCGGCTTCCTGCTGTTCGTCACGTGGGGCAGGCGGGCCTACAAGGACGCCTCGGCACGGCGCACCATCGGCATCCTCTGGGACGTCGGCACCTTCTGGCCGCGCGCCGCCCACCCCTTCGCACCGCCCTGCTACGCCGAGCGCGCGGTGCCGGACCTGACCTGGCGCATGGCCACCTGGACCCGGCGCACCGGCGGCCGGCTGGTCCTGTCCGGTCACTCCCAGGGCACGGTCCTCGCCGCCGCGGCGGCCTGGCAGCTGCCGCCGCCCGTCCGCGGCCGGGTCGCCCTGCTGACCTACGGCTCCCCGCTGGAGCGCCTCTACGGCCGCTGGTTCCCCTCCTACTTCGGCCCGCCGGCGCTCGCCGCCCTGCACCACGACATCGCCTGCTGGCGCAACCTCTACCGCCGCACCGACCCCATCGGCGGCCCCGTCCGCGTCCCCTGCGGCACGGCCCCGGAAGTCGACCACGAGCCGCTGCCGGACCCCCTCGCCTACGGCCGTACGCCCGAGCACCCGCTCCCCGCCCCGATCCTCGGCCACTCCGACTACCAGGCGGACCCCGCCTTCGCCCGTGAACGAGCCCGCCTGCTGATCCGGCTGCGCCCGGACCTGCCGGGCCAGCGCCCCGAACAGGACCGGCACCGGCCCGAAGCGGACTGATCCGGCTCTCGCGGCACGCGGCGTCCCTCATCCGTTCGGGCCGCACGGCGCCGCACACGAGTGCCTGCGCATGCGGGGACGCCGAAGCGCACCGACGCTGGAGTCCGCGGGCTTCGGAACGAATGGCGAGGGGCGATGATCGTTACGGTGGTGTCGATGCCGGAGGTGGCCGTCACCCGTACGGATGTGGCGGAGGCACGCGACCGGCTGGCCGCGGACCGTTTCGTGCTCGTCGACATCGAGCTGCCGGTGCAGCCGCAGGCGGGAGCGCGGCCGGTCGCCGAGCAGCTGGGCCTGGGCGCCGAGAACCTGGACTGGTTCGGCAGAGCGGACGAGCCCCCGCGCGCCGAGTACCTGGGGGACAGGGCCGGTTTCGTCGTCCCCGTGGTCCACGAGGAGCAGATCGCCCACATCCATGTACTGGTGACCGAGAGCTATCTGGCCACCGTGCACCGGGGCCAGGCCGACCTGGCGAGGACCATGACCGCGGCGCTCCTGCACGAGCGGCCCTCCGACACCGTCGCCGTGCTCTTCCTCCTGCTCGGCGAGGCGCTGGGCACCTTCCGCAGGGCCGCCGTGCGAGCCCTGCTGGAGACCGAGGACCTGGAGGACCGCATCTTCGAGGAACGCCGGCCCGAGCAGGTCTACCGCCTGGCGCAGCTGCGGCGCCGCGCCGGCGTCCTGCACCACTTCCTGCGGCCGTTCCTCGAGGTGACCGACGAGGTCCTCACCCGGCGGATGATGAGCGCCTCCTTTCCGGTGGAGCGGCAGCGGCTCGCCCGGGAGTTCCAGACCAGCGGACGGCTGGTGCTCGCGGACATCGAGTCCCTGCAGGAGGCCAACCGGCGGGCGTCCGCCAGCTACTCCTCGCTCGTCGCCGACGAGCAGAACGGCGTGATCAACCGGCTGGCCATCGTGTCCGTGGTCTTTCTGCCGCTGTCGTTCCTGACCGGGTTCTTCGGCATGAACTTCACGTTCCTGACGGACAAGCTGGAGAGCAGGGACGAGTTCTGGCTGCTCGCGGTGGGCCTGCAGGTGCTGGTCCTGTTCGGTTCCCTCTACGTCCTGCACCGCACCCGGATCTGGCGCAGGCTGCGCCAGGACGACTGAGGCGCTCGGCGCCAGGGCTCAGGGCAGCTCCGGCAGGTCCTCCGCGTACAGCAGGGTCAGCTCGTCGGTGGTGGGATCGGCGAGCTGGGCGACGCGGCTCGCGTGCCGCTCCACCATCGCCTCGAACGTCTGCCGGGCGGTCCGGCCGTTGCCGAACGCCGGGCCCTTGGGGATCGCCGTGAAGTACTTCAGCAGTGCCTCGGCCGCGCCCTGCGCCAGCCGGTACTCGTGCTCGTCGGCCTGCTGCTCCACGATCCGCAGCAGTTCCTCGGGGCCGTAGTCGCCGAAGGTGATGGTGCGGGAGAAACGGGAGGCCACACCCGGGTTGACGGAGAGGAAGCGCTCCATCTCCGCCGTGTACCCGGCGACGATGACCACCACCGCGTCCCGGTGGTCCTCCATCAGCTTCACCAGCGTGTCGATGGCCTCCTTGCCGAAGTCCCGCCCGGCGTCCTCCGGCGACAGCGCGTACGCCTCGTCGATGAACAGCACTCCGCCGCGCGCCCGTTCGAAGGCCTCCTGGGTGCGGATCGCCGTGGAGCCGATGTGCTCGCCGACCAGGTCGACCCGGGACACCTCCACGAGGTGGCCCTTCTCCAGCACGTCGAGCGAGGCGAGGATCTCGCCGTAGAGCCGGGCGACCGTCGTCTTGCCGGTGCCGGGGGAGCCGGTGAAGACCAGATGCCGCTTGACCGAGGCCGCCTTCAGCCCGGCCTGCCGCCGGCGCCGGCCCACCTCGATCATGTCGGTCAGCGCCCGTACCTCGCGCTTGACGCTCTCCAGGCCCACCAGCGCGTCGAGTGCACCGAGCACGTCCTTCGACGTGCGCGACGGCTGCTCGGCCCCGGGCACGGAGACGGCCGGCTCCGGCTCCGCCGCCCGCGGCCCGGGGAGCGCACCCAGCAGCCCGCCGGAGTGCGCCACCGCCCGCACGGCCGGCTCCCCGCCCGCGGGCGCCCTGAGGCCGCCGCTCTCGTCGCTGGTGCAGTCCTCCACGACCGGTCCGGTACCGGAGCCCGCGTCCGGGCCGCCCTCGGCGAACTCGTACCCACCGCGCGCGCACCGCTCCGTGCGGCATGCGCGCAGCGTCGTACGGCAGCCGTCGATCACATGGAAGCCGTAGCCGCCGCTGCCGGTGACCCGGCAGTTCAGGAAGCTGCCCCGGCCGCCCGCCGAGACGTAGAAACCGGCCTCGGAGGGGGAGTCGACCGTGCAGCGCTCCACGGTCGGGTCGGCGCCCTTGGTGACGATCACACCGGTCTGGGTGCCGGCCAGGGTGCAGTTGTTGAGCGTGCCGCCGCTGCCGTGGTCGCGGAACCAGGCGCCGGTGGCCGCCTCCCGGATCCGGCAGTCGTCCAGCTGCGCGGTCGCCCCGTCGCTCACCGACACGGCCGTGTTGCGCACCTGCGACAGATCGCTGTCGACGACGTCCGCGCGCGAGCCCCGGTCGAGCACGAACAGCGCGTCCGGCACGTCGTGCACCCGGCAGGAGTCGAGCACGGCGGTGGCCCCGTCGCTCACCCACACCGCCGGGTAGTCGCCGGTGCTGTCGAAGATCTCGCACTGGTTGGCGTCCACCCGGGTCCCCGGGTCCCACACCGACAGGCCGTTGCGCCCGAACTGCCGCACCGTCGTGCGAGTCAGCGTGAGCACCGAGCGGGAGCGCAGGTCGACCGCGTTCTCCGGGATGTCGTGGATGCGGCAGTCGGCGAGGGTGAGCACCGCGTCGGTGTCCAGGGTGATGCCGTCGGCGGTGGTGCGGTGCACATCGCAGTCGGTCAGATGCGCGGTGGCCCGCTGGGTGATCTGCACGCCGGAGCCGCGCACCTCGTAGATCTCGCAGCCCACCGCCTCCAGCGCGGAGTTCTCGCCGGTCGCGGTGAGACCGGTGCCGGAGGCGTGGTGCACCCGGCAGCGCTCCAGGCGCGGATGGGCACCGCCGCGCACCGCCACCCCCGCCTGCCCGGCCGCGACGACCTCGCACTCCTCGAACACCCCGCTGCCGCCGTCGAGTACGGCGATGCCGATGCCGGCCGGGTTGTCGACGGTGCACCGGCGCACGGTCGGCCGGGCGCTGCCGCGCACCTCGATGCCGGCGGCGGACCGGGTGACGATCCGCAGGTCCATCAGCTCGGGTGTGCCCTCCTCGACCAGCAGCGCGGGCGCCGCCACGTCCTGGCCCTCCACATGCAGGTCCTGCACCACGGCCGAGGCCCGCACGGTGAGCGGCACACCGTCCACGGGCGCGATCCGCACCGAGCCGGGCGAGCCGTCGGGCCCACGGAGCGTCACCGCCCGCTGGACGACCAGGTTCTCCCGGTACGTGCCGGGGGCGATCGTGAGGACGTCGCCGTCGGCGGCGGCCTCCAGGGCGGCGGCGAGCGACGCGTACTCACCCGTGCGGCGCCGCCACCGCGAAGTACCGGTGTGCGTCACCTGGACCGTGCCCTGTGCCATGGCGTTGCTGTGCCCCCACCTCGTCGTACTGATGGCTCGATGTCCGCCGGGCGCTCCAGCCTGCCGGCGCCGGGACCGCGACGTGCTCGGCCCCGGGGTACGAGCGCGTTCGCGCACCCGGAAACCTGTGCGCCCCGGGGGCCACGCACCCGCGGGTCGTCGCCGAAAGCGCTTCGGCCGGTCCACCGTAGCGTGTGCGTGCACGCCGGGTTGACCAGAGCCGGAAGGCCGTCAGATGCCGGTGCCCGCCTTGCCCCAGTCCGGGCCCGCCCGGTCCCAGGCCTGGTCCCAGCCTGCGTACCGCCGGCGGACCAGGCGCCAGACGGCCACGCGGCGGCCGGTCTCGACCAGGGCCGCGGTGAGCAGGGCCGCGCCGAATCCGGCGAGCACGGCGTGCGTCGTCGCCGTGGCGGAGTCCAGCGGGCGGGTCGCTATTCGGCCGTGCGGATCGGTCCAGAGCCTGAAGTGGTCTCCCGCGTGCGGGGACTTGAGGTCCGCGAGGACCGGGCCGCGCCGCGGGGTGCCGTCCGGGGCGGTCCAGTCCGCGAGGACGCGGCTGCGGGCCTCACGCGCCGAACTGGACTCAGGGTCGGGCTCGGGCAGCGCCCCGCCCAGGTCCCGCACGACGGTGGCCGTGACGATATGGCGTGCGTGCTGCTGGTGCCGCACGGACCGCTGGAGCGAGTCCTGGGCCGTGAATCCGGCCAGACAGCCGGCCACGGGTGCGGCCACGGCGATGAGCAGGAGCGCCGCGAGGGCCAACCACGCCTCGGCCGTGTCGGTCGCGCGGCGCAGCGGATTGTGGCGCCAGCGCCACAGCCCACTGAGAGCCCGCATGTGTCCCCACCCCCTTCCGGTCCGTGACACCCCCCGGCGGACGGTGCTCGCCCCCGGTCCTGGCCGGGAGAGAGCGACGGCATGCCCGCCGCGGCAGGCGACGCACCCGGTCTCACGGATTCCTCACGTTCTCTCAACGCCCGGGACACGTCCTGCGGTTCCCGGTCCGCCGGATCATCGCCCGGCCACCGCGCGCGCGTCAGCCCAGCACCCGCACCGGGTCGCCGATTCTGATCGTGCCGGGGGAGAGGGGCACGACGTTCTGGCCGAACACCAGCTTCCCGCCGATCCTGCGGTGGCGTGCCAGGGTGAGCAGCGGCTCCTTGCCGCGTACGGCGGTGTCCTGGTCGGTGGTGGTCACGACGCACCGTCCGCACGGCCTGGCGACCCGGAACTCCACCTCGCCGACGGAGATGCGCGTCCAGCCGTCCTCGGCCCAGGGATCGGTGCCGGCGACGACGACGTTGGGCCGGAACCGGTTCATGGGCAGCGGGCCCTCGGCGGCGTTCGGGCCCTCGGAGATCAGGCTGTTCAGGGCGTCCAGCGAACTCACCGTGGTGACCAGCAGGGGGTAGCCGTCGGCGAAGCTGACCGTCTCGCCGGGCAGGGCGTACTCGGGGTCGACGGGGCGGCGGGTGGCCGGGTCGTCCATGTGGACCAGACGGACCTCGGACCCCAGGTACGCGCTGCACCAGAGGTGCGCCGCCGCCGCGGCCGGGATCCCCTCCACCTTGGCGCGGAACACGTCCACCAGCACGGTCTCCGCCGGCTCCGGCACCTCGACCGTCAACGGCTCCCGGCCGGGCGCGGACAGCCGGACGCCGCCGCCGGGCAGTGGCTCGGCGGCGGCCTGAGCGAGGCGCGGCTGCTCGCGCTGGGTGACGACCTTCCCCCCGTCGTCGATCAGCGTCCAGCGTCGGTCTCCGGCCAGCCCCCAGGGTTCCACCACGGCCTGCCGGGGCGAGATGCCCCGGAACGCCTTGACCGGATGGACGTGGATCGACTGCACTGCGGCGTTACCCATGCCGCCCATCGTGCCAGGCGGCACCGACAGCAGGGTGTGCCGGTCAGTAGCCCCGGTACTGCTGGTTGTTGTACGGGTCCTGGTACGGAGCCGGCGCGGGCCGCGGGGCGGCCGGACGCATGGCCTCGTATCCGTTGCCCTGCGCCATCGGGCGCTGCTGCTGGGCCTGCGGACCCGGGTAGCCGCGCGGCGCGCTGGCCTGCTGCGGGATGTACGCGGTGGGCGCCTGCTGCAGCGGTGCGGGCTGCTGCGCCTGGGGGTAGCCGTAGGCGGACTGGTGGGACGGGCCCGACGGGAGAGCGGGGAGGGCCGACGGCAGGGCGGGGAGGCTGCTGCCCGTGTCGTAGGCGGCGGGGACCCGGATCGGGGCGATCTGCGGGGTGCCACGCTCGGCGACGAGCGAGTCGTAGATCGGGGTGTCCGGGAAGGAGGCGGAGTAGTAGCCGCCACCATAAGTGGAGCGGGGGGAGGTCATGGCACATAAGTTAAGCCCACGATGTGCTGGTTGGGGAGACCGATAAGAGGGTTGTTTTCTGTGTCGGCAGTAGTCTGGGATCCTCAATCCGAGCGAACTTGGCAAAAAGGGACGCCGGTCGACGTTTGGATCGTGTAAAGGCCGAGTTCCTGCGAGGTTACCGGGGGTTGACCGGCGATCTTTCGGTGCCGCCCATGGGCGTGCGCGGCACCCCGGAATAGGTTGTGCGGGTAGGGATCACACAGGCCCGAGATCACACGGACCGAAGGGCGATTCCCGGAAGCCGACACACGCGATGGGGGCGGACATGACAATGCCGAAAGGGTCCAACGCACCGGTGCCGACCACGGCGCTCCGCGTCGAATTGGGCTGGCGTTCCGGACCGGGGGTGCCGGACGCCGACGCCTCCGCGCTGCTGCTCGCCGCCGGAAAGGTCCGCTCCGACGGCGACTTCGTCTTCTACAACCAGCCCGCCCACCCCTCCGGCGCGGTACGCCACGAGGGCAAGCGGACGTCCGCAGGGCGCGTCACCGACGTACTGCTGGCCGACCTCGCGCGCGTGGAGGGCGCCATCGAGCGGATCGTCCTCGCGGCCTCCGCGGACGGCGGATCGTTCGGCCAGGTCCCGGACCTCTACATCGAGGTGACCGACGCCGCCTCGGGACAGGTCGTCGCCCGCTTCGACAGCCCGGGCGCGACGGTGGAGACGGCCTTCGTCCTCGGCGAGTTCTACCGCCGCCAGGGCGGCTGGAAGTTCCGTGCCGTCGGCCAGGGCTACGGCAGCGGACTCGAAGGCCTCGCCACGGACTTCGGCATCACCGTGGACGAACCCCAGCGCGCCGCACCGGCCCTGGCGCCGGCCCCGGCCGCCGTGCCTCCGGCGAGCGCGCCACCGCGCCCCGCCGCGACGCCGGCCCCGCCGCCCGCTGCCCCGCCCGCACCCGCCGCCCAGCCGGTCCGGCTGTCCAAGGTCACCCTCACGAAGGCGGCGCCGTCCGTCTCGCTCGCCAAACAGGGCGGTACCTCCGGTGCCATGCAGGTGAACCTCAACTGGCAGATGCGCAAACAGCCGTCGGGCTGGGGCAGTCGGTGGGGCGGCGGGGGCGGCCTCGATCTCGACCTGTGCGCGCTGTACGAACTCGCCGACGGCCGCAAGGGAGTCGTCCAGGCCCTCGGCAACGCCTTCGGTTCGCTCCGCAGGCCCCCGTACATCCATCTCGACGGGGACGACCGCACCGGGGCCGTGGCGAGCGGCGAGAACCTCACCATCAACCTCGACCACAGGCAGGACTTCCGGCGCATCCTCGTCTTCGTCACCATCTACGAAGGAGCGAGTTCCTTCGCCGACCTGCACGCCACCGTCACCCTCCGGCCGCAGCACGGCGCTCCCATCGAGTTCTCGCTGGACGAGTGCACCGTCTCCTCCCCGGTGTGCGCGCTCGCGCTGCTCACCAACACCGGCGGCGACCTCCTCGTCCAGCGCGAGGCCCGGTACCTGGTGCCGGAGCGCGGATCGAGCCCGCAGCGGACCGTCGACCGCGCCTACGGCTGGGGGATGAACTGGACGCCGGGACGCAAGTGACCCGGCTCAGCCCTCGTCGGGCACGGCGCCCGGGCGGGCGTACGTGCGGCCCTTCCAGGCGGCCCCGCGCCCCCGGTAGTGCTGCACGGCGGAGTCGACCGTCATCAGCAGGTACAGGAACGCGGTGAACGGCAGCAGCGGGGCGAGCCACAGCGGCTGCCGGTAGTAACGCAGCATCGGCAGGTACGTGCCCGTCATCACCGCCCAGGCCGCCGCCCCGACGAGCGCGCTCGCCCCACCGCCGCCGGCCGCGCCGGCGATCACGGCGGCGGGCGGGACCAGGTACACCAGGGCGAGCCCGGCGACCGTACCGAGGAGTAGCAGCGGGTTGTGCCGCAGCTGGGCGTAGGCGCTGCGCGAGACCATCCGCCACAGGTCGTGCAGCCGCGGATACGGGCGCACGCTGTCCACCCGGTCGGCGAGCCCCAGCCATACGTGACCGCCCGCCCCCTTCACCGCGCGGGCGAGCGCCACGTCGTCGATGACGGCGCGCCGGATGGCGTCCGGGACGCGCGCCAGCTCCGCCATGTCCGCGCGCAGCAGGACGCAGCCGCCCGCCGCCGCGGCCGTACGCGATCCCCTCCGGCCGATCCACCGGAACGGATAGAGCTGCGCGAAGAAGTACACGAACGCCGGGACCACGAGCCGCTCCCACGCGCTCGCCACCCGCAGCCGCGCCATCTGCGACACCACGTCGAAGCCCCCGGTGCGGGCCGCCGCCACCAGCTCGCGCAGGCTGTCCGGCGCGTGCGCGATGTCCGCGTCCGTCAGCAGCAGATACTCGGGATCACGCGCGCGTGCCAGCCCGACGCCGCAGCGCACCGCCCACAGCTTGCCCGTCCAGCCCGCCGGCGGCTCACCGGGCGAGGCCACCGTGAGCGGCAGCCCGCCGTGCCGCCGGGACAGCGCGCGGGCCAGCTCTCCGGTGCCGTCCGTGCTCCCGTCGTCCACCAGGACGACCTCGGCCCGCCCCGGATAGTCCTGCGCCAGCAGCGACGGCAGACTGGCCGGCAGCACGGCGGCCTCGTCACGGGCCGGCACGACCACGCAGACGGAGGGCCACGCGTCCGGCTCCCGGCGCCGCGGCAGCCGGACGTCCGTGCGCCAGAAGAAGCCCTGGCCCAGCAGCAGCCAGCACCAGGCGGCCAGGGACACGGCGGTGATCCACAGGAAGGCGCTCACGGCCGCAGTCTGCCCCACCCGGACGGCTCGCAAGGGCGGATCGTCTATCGTGGCCGGGTGAAGATCGCGCTCATGGATTCCGGAATCGGCCTGCTGGCGGCCACCGCCGCGGTACGGCGCCTGCGGCCCGACGCGGATCTCGTGCTCTCCCTCGACCCGGACGGCATGCCCTGGGGCCCGCGTACCCCCGAGGACCTCACCCGGCGCGCGCTGGACGTCGCCGAGGCCGCCGCGGCCCACCGGCCCGACGTGCTGGTCGTCGGCTGCAACACGGCCACCGTGCACGCGCTGCCCGCCCTGCGCGCGCGCCTGGAGCCCGCGATCCCGGTCATCGGCACGGTCCCGGCGATCAAGCCGGCCGCGGCCGGCGGCGGACCCGTCGCCATCTGGGCGACCCCCGCCACGACGGGCAGCGCCTACCAGCGCGGACTGATCGAGGACTTCGCCGACGGGGTGCGGGTGACCGAGGTGCCGTGCTGGGGGCTCGCCGAGGCGGTCGAACACGCGGACGAGGCGGCCATCGAGGCGGCCGTCGCCGCCGCGGCCGAACTGACGCCCGCCGATGTAACGACCGTCGTCCTGGGCTGCACCCATTACGAGCTGGTCGCCGACCGTATCCGCGCGGCGGTCCAGCGCCCCGGCGCCGCCCCGCTCGTGCTGCACGGATCCGCCGGAGCGGTGGCCGCCCAGGCCCTGCGCAGGATCGGCGAGCAGCCCGCCCCCGGGGCACCGGCGAACGGCGTGCTCACGGTACTGCTGAGCGGTCGGACCGGCGAGCTGCCCGCGCCCGCCCTGCACTACGCCGAGGGTCTGCTGCTGCCGGCCGTCGGCCCGGTCGCCGACCGCGCCTGAGGCGTTCCGCGTGCGGTGGCCGTCCGTGCCGGTCCGGGCCCGTGCCCGTACCGGCACGGAGTACTCGCTCTCTTTCGGCGGCTACCCGCGCGGCGAAACCTGAGTAACCTCGTAAACATGAGGGACCACTCCCGCGTCGAAGACAAGCGGAACCCGGACGTGTGGACGGGACGCGCCACCAACCGGGTCCAGTGGCTGCTCGCGCTGGTCGGCGCCGCCTGCATGGCGCTCGGCATCCAGCTGGCCGTGGAATCGGCCTGGACCACCGGCGTCGCCCCGCTGGTGATGTCCGTCGTGGGCTGCATCGCGGCCGGCCTGCTGGTCCTGTTCGGGACGCTCGCCTTCGTGCACGTCGACCTCAAGCTCGACCGGGAGTCCCTGGAGGTGCGCTGCGGGCACATCGGGCTGCCGCGCCGCCGTATCCCGCTCTCCCATGTGGCCGGCGCCGACTTCACCGCCCTCGTCACGCCCCGGCACTGGGGCGGCTGGGGCTACCGCTGGCGTCCCGAGAAGGGCACCGCGGTCGTCGTACGCCGCGGCGAGGGCATCGTGCTGCGCCTGTGGGACGGCCATACGTTCACGATCACCGTGGACAACGCCGAGTCCGCGGTGCGGGTCATCAGGGACCGGCTGCGGACGATCAGACCGGGCACGGCCGGCTGACACGGCCCGAGCCCGCCTCCTGCCCGCCCTTCCTTCTCCTTTTCTCCGTCTCGCCGCCGTCGGCGGTGTGCTCGCTCAGGTGCCGCCCGCCGCGGTCTCGCCGGTCCACGGCCGGGCCGTGGCCCAGCCGGCCAGGAGCCCCGCGCCCGCCGTCACCGTCGTGAAGCTCAGGGCGTTGCTCACCGCGGCGATCACGGCCAGCGCCGTCAGGGCCGCGCCCGCGGTGAGGGCGACCGGCGTGGGACGGGCGGTGCGCCACAGCGCGTACAGGACCCAGCAGAAGACCGCGACCAGCAGGAACACCCCGACGGGGCCCTGCTCGGCGGCCTGCTGGAGCGGGGCCGAGTGGGGTGTGCCGTCGGACAGCGGGGGCTGCGGGGACCGGCTCAGCTCGGCGAACCGGCCGGGTCCTGCTCCCAGACCGCCGCTTTGGCCCGCGAGCCGCAGGGTGTCCTGCCACAGCAGTACCCGGTGCGCGGTGAGCCGGCCCTCAAGCGTCCGGGCGAGGCCGCCGGGCAGCGCGTCCGCCGCGATCGCCCAGACCGTGCCCGTCACCAGGGCCGCCGCCCCGGCCAGGCCCATCAGCCACCCGCCCCGGCCGCGCGCCGAGCCCGCGGCGAGCGAGCACAGCAGGACGGCCGCGCCGGTCGCGCACCCGGCCGGCGAGTCCAGCAGGACCCCGGCCGGCACGGCGGCGCAGGCCAGCGCCCTCAGCCCGAGGCGCAGTGCCGGTACGGTCGTCGCCCAGGCGGCACAGCACGCGGCCCCGGTGGCCAGCGCCAGCAGAGCGGCCGTGGCACCGGAGTGTCCGAGCGGAGCGTCGTACCAGGGGCCGGGGGAGAGGCCGGGCAGCACCGCGGCCAGGGCGATGCCCGCCGCGGCCCCGGCACAGGGCGCGACGACCGGCAGCAGCGCGCCCGAGACCCGGCCCGTGGCATAGCCGGCGGCCACCGCGAGGACCGCGAGCAGCATGCCCTCGGGCCGCCCGTCATGGGCCGCCGCGGTGATCAGCGACCATCCCGCGCAGGCCCCCAACAGGATCATGCCCGTCCCGTCAGAAACGTTTCTTCTTGTACTGAAGGCGTCCGCGCCGTATGTACCGGCGGCGGATCCCGTCCCCGTCGACCCCACCCATCGCCCCTCGTACCCGGTCCCCCGACCAGTGGCAGGCCACGACCGCGGGCCGGGTCCGGCCGCGCTGTCGAGGCTGGGCACACCGTAACGGCTCATGACCGGTTTGGGGACGAGGCGCGGGAGAACATGACGATTCCGCCGGGTACCGGCGGCCTGTCCGCCGGGCCGTCGGCCGGGAGCCGGGGCGGCTCCCCAGGGGGCGGTGCCGGGCCGGGCGTCCGGCCGCCGACGCCGGGAACACGCGCCCACCAGCGCCGATCGACCGTGCCGCGGCGGCGGACCGCGCTGTCGGCCGCGACGGCAACCGCCGTACACTCCCCGGGTGACCGTCACCGCACCTCCCGTGGACCAGCCGGACGAGCTGAAGCCGCGCCGCGCCGCCGGCCGGCTCCGAGCCCGTTCGCTGCGTCTGGTCCCGGCCGCCGCCTCCGTACTCTGCGGCGTACTGCTCTACGTCAGCTTCCCGCCGCGCACCCTGTGGTGGCTGGCGCTGCCCGCCTTCGCCGGTTTCGCCTGGGTGCTGCGCGGCCGGAGCTGGAAGGCCGCCCTCGGCCTCGGCTACCTCTTCGGTCTCGGATTCCTGCTGCCGCTGCTGGTGTGGACCGGCGTGGAGGTCGGTCCGGGGCCCTGGCTGGTGCTGGCCGCCATCGAGGCGCTCTTCGTCGCCCTGGTCGGCGTGGGCGTCGCCGCCGTCTCCACGCTGCCGGCCTGGCCGGTGTGGGCCGCCGCCCTGTGGACAGCGGGCGAGGCGGTCCGCGCGCGCATGCCCTTCGGGGGCTTCCCCTGGGGCAAGATCGCCTTCGGTCAGGCCGACGGCGTCTTCCTGCCGCTCGCCGCGGTGGGCGGCACCCCGGTGCTCGGCTTCGCGGTCGTCCTGTGCGGCTTCGGCCTGTACGAGACCGGCCGGCTGATCGCGGAGCGGCGCCGGACCCGGGCCGTGCGGCGGGCCGCCGCGGCCGTCGCGCTGCTGAGCGTCGCCGTACCGGTCGCCGGTGCTGTCGCGGCCCGCGGGCTGGTGAGCGACTCGGCGGAGGGCGGTACGGCGACCGTGGCGCTCATCCAGGGCAACGTGCCGCGCTCGGGGCTGGAGTTCAACGCCCAGCGGCGGGCCGTGCTCGACTACCACGCGCGGGAGACGCACAAGCTCGCCGTCGACGTCCGGGCGGGCAAGGTCGCCAAGCCGGACTTCGTCCTGTGGCCGGAGAACTCCTCCGACATCGACCCCTTCGCCTATCCCGACGCCGCCGAGGTGATCGAGCGGGCGGCCAAGGACATCGGTGTGCCCGTCTCCGTCGGCGGTGTCGTGGAGAGGGGCGGCGAGCTGCTCAACGAGCAGATCCTGTGGGACCCGGTCAAGGGCCCGACGCAGACCTACGACAAGCGGCAGATCCAGCCGTTCGGCGAGTACCTTCCGCTGCGTTCGCTCGTCGGCGCGATCAACAAGGACTGGACCAACATGGTCCGCCAGGACTTCAGCCGGGGCGGCAAGCCGGGCGTGTTCGACCTCGACGGCACCAAGGTGGGCCTGGCCACCTGCTACGAGGCAGCCTTCGACTGGGCCGTGCGGGACACGGTGACGCACGGCGCGGAGATGATCTCCGTGCCGAGCAACAACGCCACCTTCGACCGCAGCGAGATGACGTACCAGCAGCTGGCCATGTCCCGGGTCCGTGCCGTCGAGCACAGCCGAACCGTGACCGTGCCGGTGACCAGCGGTGTCAGCGCGGTCATCATGCCGGACGGGCGGATCACCCAGAAGACCGGCATGTTCGTGCCCGCCTATCTCGTCCAGAAGGTGCCGCTGCGCACCTCCAGCACCCCCGCCACCGACCTGGGCATCCTCCCGGAGATCGCCCTGGTGCTGGTCGCGGCGGGCGGGATCGGCTGGGCGATCGGCTCCGGGCTGCGCGCCCGGCGTGCCGGTGACGCGTAGCCGTACGGGCGCCGTACGTCTGCCGTACGACCCCGGAACCGGGCCGGAGGCCGGGCCGCGGCCCCGTTAGGGTCGGACCATGGCTATTCCCGATTTCCTCCGCACGCTCAGGACCTCCGCGGGCCGGCAGCTGCTGTGGCTCCCCGGAGTCACCGCGATCGTCTTCGACGACGAGGGCAGAGTGCTGCTCGGCCGTCGGTCCGACACGGGCAAGTGGTCGGTGATCGGCGGCATCCCCGAGCCGGGCGAGCAGCCCGCGGCCTGTGCGATGCGGGAGGTCTTCGAGGAGACGGCGGTGCACTGCGTCGCCGAGCGTGTCGTGCTGGTCCAGGGCCTTGAGCCGGTCACGTACCCCAACGGTGACGTCTGCCAGTACATGGACATCACCATCCGCTGCCGGGCCGTGGGCGGCGAGGCCCGGGTCAACGACGACGAGTCGCTGGAAGTCGGCTGGTTCAGTGTGGACGCGCTGCCCGATCTGAACGAGTTCGGCCGCTTCCGGATCAAGCAGGCCCTGTCTGATGCACCCACATGGTTTGACCCTATGACTCTCGGCTGAAGTGTGGGCGATCACCACATGTGGTGACCAGGGGGTTCCACTTAGGGTCGGCACATGACCTCGCCCACCCCCCTGCCCGGCCCCGGCGTCCAGCCCCTCGCCCTCGACCTCGGCGGGCGCACCGCGCTCGTCACCGGTGCCGCCGGCGGCATCGGCCGCGCCTGCGCGCTGCGGCTGGCCGCCGCCGGTGCCGAGGTGCGCGCCGTCGACCGCGACGCGGCCGGTCTGGCCGAGCTGGCCCAGCAGGCGGAGCGGGACCGCGACCTCGCGGGCACCGTCGTACCGCGGGTCGTGGACCTCACCGACCTGGACGCCGCCGAGCGCGCGGCCGCCGGTACGGATGTGCTGGTCAACAACGCGGGGCTGCAACTCGTGCGGCCCATCGAGGAGTTCCCGCCCGAGGTGTTCCACACCGTGCTCACCGTGATGCTGGAGGCACCGTTCCGCCTCATCCGCGGCGCGCTCCCGCACATGTACGCGCAAGGCTGGGGCCGGATCGTGAATGTCTCCTCCGTCCATGGACTGCGCGCCTCGGCCTTCAAATCGGCCTATGTGGCGGCCAAACATGGCCTCGAAGGTCTGTCCAAGACGGCGGCACTGGAGGGCGCCGCCCACGGAGTGACCTCCAACTGTGTGAACCCGGCCTATGTGCGCACCCCCCTGGTCGAGAAGCAGATCGCCGACCAGGCGCAGGCGCACGGCATTCCCGAGGAGCGGGTGCTGTCCGACGTCCTGCTGAAGGACAGCGCGCTGCGCCGGCTCATCGAACCCGAGGAGGTCGCCGAGGCCGTGGCCTATCTGTGCAGCCCCCAGGCGTCCTTCGTCACCGGCACCTCGCTCGTCCTGGACGGCGGATGGACAGCCCACTGACCGGCCGGACGGCTCCGGGTCCGGCTCCGGCTCCGGCTCCGGCTCCGGCTCCGGGAGTTTTCCACAGGCCTGCCGGGCCGGGCGGCCGATACGGAATCCTGTGACCATGTCCCGCGATCACCTTCAGCCGGCACCCAGCGGCAGCGCCGAGGCCCCGTACCTCGACCTGCTGGCCCGCGATGCCTCCGTCGAGGCCTACGAGCAGCCCGTGCTGCTCGCCCGAGCCGAGGGTGAGCCGGCCGGCCGGATAGCCGCGCTGGAAGAGGCCAGGCTGCTCGCCCTGCGCGTGCGCGCCGAGCTGGAGGGCCGGCGACGGCGCGAGGCGGAGCTCTCGGCCCTCTTCGAGACCGCGCACGACCTCGCCGGCCTCCGCGATCTGGACGCCGTGCTGCAGGCGATCGTGCAGCGCGCCCGCTCCCTGCTCGGCACGGACGTCGCCTACCTCAGCCTCAACGACCCGGCACGCGGCGACACCTACATGCGGGTCACCGAGGGCTCCGTCGCCGCCCGCTTCCAGCAGCTGCGCCTCGGCATGGGCGAAGGGCTCGGCGGGCTCGTCGCCCAGACCGCGCGGCCGTACGTCACCGACGACTACTTCGAGGACGGCCGCTTCCAGCACACGCACACCATCGACGCCGGCGTGCAGGACGAGGGCCTGGTCGCCATCCTCGGCGTCCCCCTGACGCTCGGCCCGCACGTGATCGGCGTGCTCTTCGCGGCGGACCGGCGGGCGAGGGTCTTCGAGCGCGAGCAGATCGCCCTGCTCGGCTCCTTCGCCGCGCTCGCGGCGGCGGCCATCGACACCGCCAACCTGCTCACCGAGACCCGTTCCGCGCTGGCCGGCCTGGAGCGCGCCAACGAGATCATCCGCGACCGCAGCGGTGTCATCGAGCGGGCGTCCGAGGTCCACGACCGCCTCGCCGAACTCGTGCTGCGCGGCGGCGGAGTCCACGACGTCGCCGCCGCCGTCTCCCAAGTCCTGGACGGCACCGTCGAGTTCGCCGAGGCCGCCGCGGCACCCGCGGCGGCGCTGGAGGCGTCCCGCGCCGAGGGGCACGCCGTGCCGTACGGCAGGGACTGGATCGCCGCGGTGGCCGCCGGCGGCGAACTCCTCGGCGCGCTGGTGCTGCGCGGCCACCCCGGCCTGGACCCTGTCGACCAGCGCACCCTGGAGCGAGCGGCGATGGTCACGTCACTGCTGCTGCTCGCCCGCCGCTCCGCCGCCGAGGCCGAACAGCGCGTGCGCGGTGAGCTGCTGGACGACCTGCTGGACGCGCGTGACCGGGATCCGCGGCTGCTGCGCGAACGTGCCAGCCGCCTCGACGCGGACCTGGCCGCCACCCACGTCGTCCTCGCCGCCCGCCTCGACGGCCCGGCGGCCGACGCCGACGAGGAGGCCGCGGCCCGCCGCCGGCTGGGGTCGGCCGCCTCCCATCTCGCGGCCACCCGGCAGGGTCTGGCCGCGGCCCGCGACGGCGGCACCGTCCTGCTGCTGCCGCTGGCCGCGGGCGACAGTGCCACGGAGACGGCCCGCCGCACCGCCCGCCACCTGGGCACGGCCGTCCACCAGCCGGTCACGGTCGGCGCCTCCGCCCCCGTCACCGACCTCGCCGCGCACCCCGAGCGGGTCGCCGCCGCCTACGCCGAGGGCCGCCGCTGTCTGGACGCGCTGCACCTGCTGGGCCGGTCCGGGGACGGCGCGGCGGCCGAGGACTTCGGCTTCCTCGGGCTGCTCCTCGCGGGCGAGCGGGACATCGCCGGTTTCGTCGAGCGGACCATCGGTCCGGTGGTGACGTACGACGAGCGGCGCGGCACGGAGCTGCTGCGCACCATGGACGCGTACTTCGAGGGCGGGATGAGCCCGGCGCGCACCAAGGACGCGCTGCACGTCCATGTGAACACGGTGGCGCAGCGGCTGGAGCGGGTGGGCCGTCTGCTCGGCGCGGACTGGCAGACGCCGGCCCGCGCCCTGGAGATACAGCTGGCCCTGCGGCTGCACCGGTTGGCGGCGCCGGTACGGCACTGACCGGCCTCGCACGCAGGCCGGTCAGTGCCGGGACGCGGTCGGCGGCGCGGGTCAGACCGTCCGCGCCGGGGTGGCCGGCGCCGCCTCGGAGGCCGTTCTGCCCTCGTCCTCGATCCGCGCGAGGTCCCGGTCCCGGGTCTCCCGCGACAGGGCGACCGCGATCAGGGTCAGTACGGCGGCGGCGATCACGTAGAGGGAGATCGGCGTGGAGCTGTCGTAGTCGGCGAGCAGCGCGGTCGCGATGAGCGGGGCGGGCGCACCGGCCGCCACGGAGGCGAACTGGGCGCCGATCGACGCGCCCGAGTACCGCATCCGGGTGGCGAACATCTCCGCGAAGAACGCGGCCTGGGGCGCGTACATGGCGCCGTGCAGGACGAGCCCGACGGTCACGGCCAGGATGAGATACCCGAAGGACCCGGTGTCCACGAGTGCGAAGAAGGGGAACATCCACAGACCGATACCGGCCGCGCCCAGCAGATACACCGGCCGCCGCCCGATCCGGTCGGACAGCGCGCCCCAGGCCGGGATGACGGCGAAGTGCACGGCGGAGCCGATGAGTACGGCGTTGAGCGCGGTCTGCTTGGAGACGCCGGCCGAGGTGGTGGCGTAGACGAGGATGAACGCCGTGATCACGTAGTAGCTGATGTTCTCCGCCATCCGGGCGCCCATCGCCACGAGCACGTCCCGCCAGTGGTGTCGCAGCACGGAGACGAGCGGCGGCTTCTCGGGCCCCTCGTCCCGCCGGGCCTCGGCCTGCTCCAACGCCTGCTGGAAGACGGGGGATTCGTCGACGGACAGCCGGATCCACAGCCCGACGAGCACGAGCACGCCGGAGAGCAGGAAGGGGATCCGCCAGCCCCAGGTGCCGAAGGCGTCGTCGGAGAGTACGGCGGTGAGCAGCGAGAGCACACCGGTCGCGAGCAGCTGGCCGGCCGGGGCGCCGGTCTGCGGCCACGAGGCCCAGAAGCCGCGCCGCCGCGCGTCCCCGTGCTCCGACACCAGCAGGACGGCGCCGCCCCATTCCCCGCCCAGCGCGAAGCCCTGCACCAGCCGCAGCACGGTGAGCAGCACGGGCGCGGCGCTGCCGACGGTGGCGTGCGTGGGCAGCAGCCCGATGGCGAACGTCGCGCCGCCCATCAGCACCAGGCTCAACACCAGCAGCTTCTTCCGCCCCAGCCGGTCGCCGTAGTGCCCGAACACGAGCGCCCCCAGCGGGCGTGCCGCGAACCCGACGGCGTACGTCAGGAACGACAGCAGCGTGCCGACCAGCGGATCGGAGTCCGGGAAGAACAGCTTGTTGAACACCAGCGCGGCGGCGGAACCGTAGAGGAAGAAGTCGTACCACTCGATGGTGGTGCCGATGAGGCTGGCGGCGACGATTCTGGGGAGGCTGGCGGGGGGTGGGGGAGCGGTGGTTCCTTCGGCTGCCATGGGTGCCACTTCCTCGTGTGCGGTGGGGACGGGTGGGTGTCGGCACACGGTAGGAAGTTGCAGGTCAGGGTCACATGTGGTGGGGCACCATAGTTTGGGGGTCGGGTATGCGTGCAGCCCCCATGCTGGGCCACGGAAGGACGGCCCAGGGGCTCGACGGGGGCGAAACGAATGCTGTCCGGGACGCATGGTTCGAGGTGACTAGACGGTGCGGTGCTGAATCCCGTGCTGATGTGGTGCTGACTACGCTCCGTTGAATTCGGACATCTCTTACAGCGGCTAACACAATGAGATGGATCGGTCCGGCAGCCGTTCACAGGCTCCGAACTCAGTGAGGCCTCAGCACCTGGCCTGGTCCTGCTGGACGGTTCGACAGCTCGGCGCTCGGTTCAGCCGCAGCTTCGAGTGCCTTGGAACTGTAGTCGTGGGGCGGCGCCCGGTGGCCTGGTGATGGCCGCCTCTGGGTGGCCTGATTAGGCAACTGGGCGTCGGCGCCTGTCAGAAGCTGTCTCTAGAGTGATCAGCGGCGGTACGTCTGATTCGTTCGAACCCCGGGGAAGGGTGAGCAGCATGCGGCTGACGCGCGCATCCGCGTATTGGGCAAGCGCAGCACTTGTCGTTCTCAGCGCACTGGCAGGATGCGGCAGCAATGACAGCCACGGGACGCACCCGAAATCCATGCAATCGGAGTCGGCCAAGCCGAGCGCACCTTCGCGACCGGTCCACGATCCGCCGGCGACGTTCGCCACCGGTCACCCGGTCTCGCTGCCGGAACAGGCCATCGCTGGGAGGCTGACTGCGGGAGGGACTCTGAACGCTCCCTTGCCGGTGACCCTCTACAAGTCAACCGCCTTCGTTGCGACCACAACCCAGATGCAAGCCATGGACACCGCAACAGGTCGGATAACCGCTACGGTCACGCCTGAACTCACGCCCGTCGAAACAGGCAACGGATGGAACGACACCAACCACGCCGATGCCCCGTTGCTCGTCACCGGCCACGGTACTCCGACTGTCATCGCTCCCTTTGTTGTGAAGCGGACCGGCACCGGGACACAGGCAAGCAACACGGTGGTAGAGGTCATTGGTACCAGCGCGGATACCGGCAAAGCCATCTGGCACCTCACGCTGCGGCTGCCTGAATGGGCCACGGAGGATGACCCCGAGGCCTCAGTCATCGGCGCGGACAACGGCATCGCCGTCATCCGTGTCTCCACCTTCCACCACGACCACGCTGCCGCCTATGGCATCGACCTGGACGGTCCGCGCCAGGCATGGGGCGCTGACAAGTTCCAGGCGAGCGCAGTCACCGATCAAACCGTGGCGGGAGCGCTGCTGGAAGACGACATCGGCATTGATCAGCGACCCGCCGGATTCGACCTCGCCACCGGCAAACGACTCTGGCAGGGCCCTCTCGGCGATTCCGCGAGTGCAGACTCGGCCGGCCCACGACAACTCCGCGTCCACGGCAAGGACTACGAAAACGGACACTACGACCGACTCGCCGACCCCCGCACCGGTCGTACTCTGCAAACCCTCCCGGCCGACCTCGCCGGCTCCACCTGCACCTACGACGACCGGAGCATGCTCATCTGCTACGGCATGGGCGCCGCCTCCTACGTCGTCTACGGCCTAAAACCTTCCACCGGCAAGGTGGCGTGGCGGCTTCCGGACAGGCAAGCCGACCGTATCGCTCCCAAGATCACCACGGCCTGGCACGGCCGTGTCTACGGCACTACCGACAACGGAGCGGTCGCCCTCGATGCCCGCACGGGCAAGGACCTGCCAGGCCCGCGGGTCGCGCCGCTCCTCGTCGACGAATCGGCGGGCATCGTCCTGGGCGACTCCAGCCTGCTCGCCTACACCTCCAGCGGCTGACCAACGAGGTGTTGGCGGTGGGTGATGAGGCAGCAGGCGAGTTTGAGGAATGCTTCGTGTATGTCGGCCCTGCGTTCCCAACGGACATGCAGGCGCTCGAAGTCGGGCAACCAGGCAAACGTCCTCTCGACCACGCAGCGGTAGGTGCCCAGCCCGGTGGCGTGCCGAGTACCATGGCTGGCGATCGTCGGCACGATGCCTCGCTCGCGGACCTGGTCACGGTGGGCGTCGTGGTCGTGGCCGCGATCGGAGAACAGCGAGTCCGGCCTGCGTCGCGGCCTTCCGACGCGACCACGGACGGGCGGGATGGCCCGAGCAGCGGCACGCCACTGCCTTCATGCGGCCAGGTGACCCGCCTTCGGGAGTAGGCGGGCTGCCGACGACGGAGACCGCTGGAGAGTATGTCCCGATCCGCGACTTGACCGGCCGCGGCGTCGCTAGGAGCCCTGACCCCACGCACCGATCAGGTCCCGTAAAAGCCCAGGTCAGGGCCCGAGATTCGGGTATCTCGGTTGCGAAACGGTCCAGTAGGCGAACAGTCAGCCCCCCGTCAAACGGACATAGACGGGAAGAGGGGTGTGATTCTGCTTCACAACAGGAGGGTTGCAATCCAATTGCAGCGTGCGGCGACGTGGTTGGATCTCGGCGACGTCGAGGCCGGCCAGCTCGACCGTCGGCATGCTCAAAGGGGCACTGCGGGAAACCAGGAACACGACATATGGGGAAAGAATGACAGCCTCAACGGCAGGCCCGACAACGTCCTCTCCTCCGAGAACCTGGCGCGGTCTGGCTACGGTCGTCCTCGTCGGCGTGGTCACCGCTGCCTGCACAGCCCACTCCTCAGGGAGTGTGGCCCAAGGGCATGCACTGAGCGGAGGCATGCAGTCCACAGGGAGGGTCGGTACCGAGCACGCGCAGGTCGGTGAGGTTTTCTGGGCCGCCCTCCCCCTCCCGAACAATACCTCCGGCGATTCCGTTGAAATCGAGAAAGCTCGTTTCACTGAAATCCCCGAGGGGTTGAAGGTAGGTGAATACCGAGTCTTCGACACCGAAGAAGTTGGAGGGATATATCTCCTCGCCTACTCCGGGGGGAAGTACGGCACGAAGGATCCCGAGAAGCTGACCAACTACGCCGGTAATTCGATACATCTCAAGGGAAGGCAAGAAAGTGACTACTACTTCGCCGCGAAGATCACCGTGACGGGCCCAGTCCACGGAGACCTCGGCGGGTGCTCCTTCCTGTACAACCAGCAGGGCAGGGAGTACAAGCAGAAGCTTCCCTGCCAGACGGCAATCCGCCTCGGCAGACCACTGCCGGACAATAACTGAACCGGTGATAGTGTGCCCCCGCGCTGCCTGATGGGGCACGCTGTCGAGCCTTTCATCGCGATGAAGTCTTTGAGACCTTGCGCTGTACATCCGAGTAACTCGTCCCAAGGCTCATCATCTGCGGGGCCTTCTTGCGTACTCATCCCGGGAGG
Organism: Streptomyces sp. NPDC015171; assembly: GCF_043079545.1. NCBI lineage: Bacteria > Bacillati > Actinomycetota > Actinomycetes > Kitasatosporales > Streptomycetaceae > Streptomyces > Streptomyces sp. NPDC015171. Next base: position 138,638 of record NZ_JBIBUO010000012.1, on the reverse strand, counting down.
CCAGCCGAGCGGTCACGCTGCATCGATACCCAAGGGCCGCCCCGCAATAGATCTTCGCGGGTCGCGGGTGGGCTATCCCATGACGGCTCGGGCCGCGTCGAGAAACGCCAGCCGGTTGTCCTCCAGGTAGTCCCGCACGCTCTCGCCGTCGGGCAGGCCTTCCCACACGGTCCGGTTCAGGTCGAGGAAGTAGGCGCGTGCTGCGTCATGTACGGGCAGGGGGAATTGGATGCGAAGGAGTCGCTCCGCGACCCATAGCCTGTTCATGACGTCCTGGGTCGTGCGGTACCAGGGGTGGGTGTCGTCGAACTCTGCCGGTCGGCTGAAGGCGGCGCGCTCAGCCTCGGCCCCTACCTCGATGAACCGCTCCAGCAGCGCCAGCCGTTCCGCTCGGCGGGTCTCCGACAACGTGATCTGCTGGCGTTGCTGTTCGGCACGTTCCGCTGACTACCGAGTCCTGTGCTGGACGAGGTAGGACAGCGTGCCACCGAGGACAACGCCGCCCAACGATATGAGTGACACCCAGACCTGGCCCGACATGCCAGTCATCGTCCCATGCTGTTGATCTATGGAGACCAAGGTCCGTGGGGAAGCCTGCGTGTGCAAGCCGACGGTTGCGTTGATCTTGATGTGGCTGGTGTGATCACGGCGTCTGAGCCGTCCTGGATAGGCTCGTTCACCGGGCTGAGCCCTCGGCAGTTCGGCAAGCTGATTGCCGCGCTACGGGGCGATGGCGCGGCCCCGATCCGCAGGGGCCGACCGTGGCTCCTGCCTCTGGAGGACCGGGTTCTTCTGGTGGCCGCGTAGTGGCGCACGAACCTGACGTAGCGACAGCTCGCGCCCCTGTTGGGCATCTCGAAGGCGGCCGCCGACCGCATCGTCGACCACCTGGCGCCATTGCTCGCGCTGCAGCCCCACAAGCGGTTGCGCAGGGACACCTTACTGATCGTGGACGGGACCCTGGTGCCCGTGCGTGACCACACGATCGCCGAGCAGTCGAAGAAGTACAGGTACTCGACCAACCATCAAGTCGTCATCGACGTCGATACCCGGCTCGTCGTCGCCGTCGGCCGACCGCTGCCCGGCAACCGCAACGACTGCAAGGTAGGGGAGCTGTCTGGCGCCAAGGCCGCCGTCGGCAAAGCCACGGTCATCGCGGACGGCGGCTACCGGGGCACCGGCCCGGTCCTCCCGCACCGCCGCGAGCGCGGCCAGGCCGAGCTCCCGGGTTTGGAAAGAGGAACATGAGGCCTCCTACCGCAAGGTCCGCGCCCGCATCGAGCACGTCTTCGCCCGCATGAAGACCTGGAAGATCCCCCGCGACTGCCGTTCGAAAGGCGATGGCGTGCACCATGCCATGCTCGGCATTGCCCGCCCGCACAACCTCGCTCTCGCCGGGTAGCCGGGTAGCCGAGAAGGCGAGCAGGTCAGCAGGTCAGCAGGTCAGCCTAGTACGACGTCGATCATTTACGGGACAAGGCTTAGCTCGGTGTCCGGGCGGCAGTGCGGCAGCCGGCACCTGCTGCCGGAGTGCGTCCATCGCGTGTTCTCGGCTCGCCGGACGGCACCGACCGCTCTTCCTCGCGGTCCAGCAGTCGCCGACGTGGACCGAGTCGACGTTCGCCCGGCTCAGGCCGTGCCGGATGAGACGGTCCGCAGTCCGACGCTTCCGATCCTCGGCCGCGCGCTGCGCCTCGTGGTGTTCCTCTGCTGTGATCCAGCGTTCCATTTGCACGGGTCCTATATAGCCGAGCTGGCTGATCATCGTGAGGATAACGAGCGCTGTTTGGTGGTGCGCAACGGCTACCACCAGCTCAGGTCGGTGACCGTGATTGATCGCGATGGCCGACGGCTACCGCGAAGTCACCCGGCGCGGGATGCGTGCCCCGGTCCTGACTGTCGGCGACGGCGCGCTCGGCTTCTGGAGACCCTGGCGGGAGTCTTCCCCGAAGCCCGGCACCAAAGGTGCTGGGTTCACAAAATGGCCAATGTCGTCAACGCCTTGCCGAAGTCGGCGCAGCAACCGGCCCATCACGCCCACCCGGGCCCTTCCGGCCGGCGCAACGCTGCCCCCGGGCCCGCCGTCCGGCGCGGTCCCGCCGTGGCGCACCCCGCCTCCGCCCCCTCGCAACGGTTCCGCCGCGCGCGCCCGCGCCGCCTCTGGTCCCTATCTCGTTGTCCATCACGTCCAGCAGGTCGTCCTCGCCTCCCGCCGAGGAGAAGCGCCCGCCTCGCCTGTGGGGACGACTGTGGGACGCGTTGGTCACCTGGCGCATACTCGTCGCACTCCTCGCCGCCCTTCGCCTGGGCGGGCGCAGTCCGGTCGGTTTCTGGCGGCACACCGTCCACCAAGCCCGCGCCGAGGCCGGCATCAGTGCCGCGTACGGCAGCTGGAGGACGCGAGCATCGGCATCAAGGCCGGGACCATTCGCGCCGACCTCGCCCGTAGCCGCTGGCCGGTGCCGGACGACACCGAGAATGGCGTGAATCGTTGGTACGCGCGGACCGTCATGACGGCCATGATGAGCCGTCGCTGTTACCAGCGCCGTCGGAGCAACGAGGACGATGACGCCGCCCCGCCCCGCCCGCGACGTCGTGCACCGGGCTGGCTCGCTCTCACCGCCCCAAACCTCGACTGTCGCACGTGGTGTCGATCAAGATCCAAATGCCAGCCCCAGCATTGGGGAGACATTTAGTTCCTAGCATTTGGTGCGCAAACCGCTTCACATATTAGTTTGAGCGGGTAGATTTGTAGCTACACGAAGGTTGATCATCGCTTTCGTGCGAGGACGGAGGGCCCGCTCCTGGCCGAGCGAGCCCCCCGCGCGCCGCAGTTCACGAGCCCGGTCGCGTTGTTCGAGACCGGGCTCGCTGCGTGTGCAGCCCTGGCCGCGACCGTCTGTCGTGTGTGGACGTCCCTAATGAACGAACTGCCCCACGGTGGCGATGATCGCCACGAGCACGCCGACCGCAGCCAGCCCCACTGACCATTTCTCAGGGCCACTCCACTGCCTACGCGGTTTGCCCATGTCAGAACTCACCACTGCTCCTCCTTCTCCTCCTGCCACCTTGACCACCAAGGCGCCCGCCGGTCCCGGCGAAGAGATCGACGGAGAACTGGAGGAAGAGCAGGCGAAGCAGGGATAAGCATAGAAGGGCACCCAGGTGGACTCCTGCACAATCAAGAGAATTTCGACTATTTTAAGATCGAACGATAGGAATCGGCTGGGAGGCTTCACAACGCGACGCTGGTGCCCTCGCGGGTTCCAGCTTCCCGTATGAGTCGAGTGACCAGCGCTGCCCAGCGTCGTCCGTGAAGAACAGGGTAGGCCGGCTGCTGTGAGCAGTAGCTCTTTCCCAACGCTGTGAGGCGGACAGGACAGTCGTGCGAGCACCTAGCAGGTGAACGGGGATGGAGAGTTACTCGCCCAGGTCAGTGGGTTCCGTGGGTTGGGTGCCCGCTCCAGCTCCAGGTTCTGCTGCTGCACTCCCATGAATCGTGTCTGCTCGGTCATGAAATGCGATTGCCCGGTGATGAACTGCTGCTGTTCGCCGATCTGCTGTTGCTGACCTCTGATCGTCTGGTACGCGAACTCTGCCGCCGCGCCCGCGAACCCCGACGCCACCCAGGTTGAGACGTCGCCTCTCTGCACAGGCCCCATGCACCCCGTCTCGCCTAGCTCGTCCTACCCGTCACGGACGCCCGCCTTGCCGCGCCAGTCCGCCCCAGTGTCTTCGCCCCGCCTTCACGCAGGGCATGATGACCCCCCAGCTACAGCCCGTCCATGGGGGGACCATGAACACCCGCACGACCGCAGCCGCGCTCCTCGCGGCCGCCGCCCTCACGCTCACTGCCTGCTCGTCCAGCAGCGACTCCAACACCAAGAGCGCGCCGAGCCCGAAGACCTCCGCCAGCAAGCTCCAGGGTGAGCCCGCCGACCTCACCGCCAAGCAGGCCGCCGCCGAGCTTGCCGACGCCACCGGCGTCACCACCCTCGGCAGCCTGACCGACAACACCTCGGCCTGCTCGCAGAAAGCCGCTGGTAAGGAACCGAACGCCAACGACTGCACCCAGCTCATCACCACGGACACGGTGTCGATCTACGAGTTCAAGACACCGTCCGTCGCCGCGCACTGGGTCGAGGGGATGAAGACGACCGGCGACTGGCGGCAGGTCAGCCGCTTCGCCCTTGCCTGGACTGCCCGGGACCAGAAACTCACGGACGACGACCGTCGCGTGCAGCTGGTGAAAGCCCTGGAGAAGGCCACCGCGAACGAATCGTGACGTGAACTGTTTGCATCCTGGGAAGCCTGCTGCTCTGCGGGCCTTCGTCATGCCCAGGGGGACTGCCACGGACAAGGCCCGGACCATCACGATGTGCGCACCGGGCTGTGCGGCGCGCTCCTCATGGTCGGTAGGACCGAGCGCACCCTGAAGCGGAACATCATCGACTCGATCATCGAGCTGGTCGGCATGAAGCGCTGCTAATACAAGGCTGGCGCTGGGGGGAAGTCGTAATCTTCGTCCGCACCATCGACGTGGCCGGCGCGAACGATGAGCGGGTCGCCACCTCGTCTAGGGCGGTGTACTTGCCACTGGACGGCGCTCACGCCACTAGCGCGGTGCCCTCGTACGCCTCTAGGAGGCCCGTTGCGGTCCATGTAGCAGGCGTGGACCTCGGAGGGGGGAGACCTGGTACATCGTGTCTAAGCCGGGTGCCTCTCGGATGGCGGCCAGTTCGTTATCGACCCTCCGCGTGTCCAGGACGATGCGGGGGCCGGCCTTTTGGGCGGGGTGGGCGGCATCCAGCTCACGGAGGATGCGCCACTGACGCTCGCTGAGCGGGCCGGCACCGACCGTGCGGCACGCGCCGTTCCAGCGTGAGGCGTTGTTCCGGAAGATGGCCCGGGCCCAGAGACGGCTGCTCTGTCGAAGACGTGCCAGCCGCTGTTGCCCTTGATGCCCGGGACCACGTAGTTATCGATGAACAGAGGCCGACCGTCGATGATCACCATGCGGGGGCCGGGCAGAGAGGACAGACAAACTTCGGCGCCGTCCGCAGTCGTCTCGGCGATGTAGTCGCGGGTCTCAGCGTGATCGTGCCGCGGTGCCAGATCGAGCAGACTCAGACGCCGCGGTGTAATGCTGTGCGTGTTCGACCCGGGGGGAGTCCTCGGGGCCGGTGCACGGTAAGGCGCTGCCGGCTTGGCGAGCGACCAGGAGAACGTCAAGGCCACTGCGTCTGTCATGGTCGACCTCCCTGTCAGGAGTTCAGAACCTCGACCACGTCGTCACGCTCGAGCATGTCCACACACCACCGGAAGTGGCCGTCCGCACCCTTGGGGTCGTAGGCATTGCTCGTGATCAGTGCGTACACCGCGCGGTAGAGGAGGAGCAGCTCGCGGGGGTATCCGAAGCGCTTGATCGCGGCCTCGTCGAACGCCGCCTCGATACGCCGGTGCTGCGGCCCGTACATATCGATGATGCTCGCCGTGACGGCGACGTCGAACGCGGGATCGCCGGGTGTGGTCAGGAACCCGAAATCCAGTACCGCGGTCGGTCGCAACGACTCGTCGACCAGGATGTTCGCCGTGATCAGGTCGCCGTGCACCAGCCCGTCGCGACCGTGGCCCCAGGCGCGCACAAGGCGCTTCACCCGCTCCGCCTTCCCGGGGAGGTCCGTGACGGCGGAGTCGAGTTGCGGGCCGAAGCGGCTCAGACGGCGGTGGATGAGGGCGGTGAGGGAGCCTGCCCAGTCCGACCGGCTGTCCCGGAACGGAACGGATTCGTCCATGACGGGCAGGCGGCCGAGCCCACCGGAAGGGGACACGGCGCCCAGCTCGGCCAGCACATCGAGCACGTGGTCGCGTGCCCGCGGTCCGGGATCCCCGTCGACGCAAGGCGCCGTCTGGTCGAGGGGTGTGCCCGGCAGCTCCTCCTCGATGGTGCAGTGTCCCAGCTCGGACCCGTGGATGCGCAGGATGCGGGGGGTGGCGAAACTCAGTCCCTTGTCCGCCAGTTCGTCGTAGAACTCCTTGATCCCGATGAGGTCCCGCTCGTCCCGGCGGCCCCATACCTTGGCGACCGTCCCTCCCCCGAGGCGGTAGACAGCACCCTCCATCCCCCCGGCGAGGGGTTCGACGGCCGAATAGCCGAGCCCCGCCAGTTCGTCGATCCACCGCTGGTCGTGCTGTTCCACTATCGCTCCCAGAAAACCGAACCATGTCCCCGCAGGGGACGCCTGCTCACTCGATGAGCCTGGACAGCAGCGCCGCCGTCACCTCGATCATGCGGCGGGAGGCCGGCCAGCCGGATGAGCGACTCCGCCATGGGGGCCTCCCGCGTTGGGACTACCTCGGCGATTCCCGGCGCACTCAGGGCCTTGCTTCGGCAGGCGTCGGCGCCGAGCCGTTCCAGGCCGAGGCCGCCCCACGGCGCCGGCGCGGGGTGGGCGCCGAGCATGTCATGTCCGGCACTCGTTCGTACCCCTTCCCGGACACCATGCGGAGGGCGCTGATCAAATGCGGCACAGCAGTCCCCGTCCTCCCGTAGGCGCGGGACTCCCTCGCCCGGAGGGCGTTGCCGGCCGGTCAGCCGGCGGCGTTCTCGGCGACCGGCACGTCCGCTGTCGCCGGGCGCTGCGCCGGGGCGGCGGATCGCAGGAGGGCGGCGGCGAGGAGGAGGGAGAGGGTGACGAGGCAGGCGCCGATGCGGAAGGCCAGTCGGTAGCCGGCGGTGAGTGCTGAGAGGGTGCTCGCCCCGTCGGCCAGCAGGGTGTCCGTGTGCGTGGTGGCGAGCGTGCTGAGGACGGCGAGGCCGAAGGCGGCGCCGATCTGCTGCATGGTGTTGAACATGCCCGAGGCGATTCCCGAGTCCCGGGGTGTGGCCGCCGACATCGCGAGCGTGGCCAGTGCTGGCATCGCGAGGCCGAAGCCGATGCCGAGCGGCAGCAGCGCGGGCAGGACGTCCACGGCATAGCTGCCGCCCGCCGGGACGCGGCCGAGTGCGGCGAGACCTGCCGCGATCAGCGAGAGCCCCGGAAGGAGCACGGCGCGGGGGCCGAACCGAGTGATCAGCTTGGGCGAGAGGCCGAGGGACAGCGCGCCGATCGCGACCGACACCGGGAAGACGCCGAGGCCGGTGTGTATCTCGTCGAAGCCGAGCACCTTCTGCAGATAGAGCACGCACAGGAACTGGAAGCTGAACATCCCGGCCACCATGAGCGCCTGGATCCCCATGGCTCCCACGACGTTGCGCGAGCGGAACACGCGCAGCGGCAGGAGCGGGTGGGCCGCCTTCGCCTGGCGGGCGACGAATGCCAGGAGCAGGGCGAGTGCCGCGGTGCCGAAGCCCAGGGTGTGCGCGGACGTCCAGCCGTGATCGGTGGTCTCGACGATCGTGTAGACGCCGAGCATCAGCGCGGAGGTGACCATGAGCGCCCCCGCCACGTCGGTCCCCTTGCCGAGGCCGCCACCTTGCTCGGGCGTGAGTACGCGCCAGGCCGCCAGCACGGCTGCGATGCCGATCGGGACGTTGACGAAGAAGACCCAGTGCCAGCTGATGGTCTGCGTCAGGGCGCCGCCGGCGAGGAGGCCCAGCGAGCCGCCGGCGGACTGGACGAAGCTGTAGAGGCCGATGGCCTTGGCCCGCTCCTTCGGCCGCGGGAAGAGGGTCACGACCATGCCGAGAGTGACGGCGGAGGTCACCGCGCCGCCGAGACCCTGGACGAACCGGGAGGCGAGCAGCATCGCCGGGTCCTCGGACACACCGCACAGCAGCGAGGCGGCCGTGAAGAGGCCCAGGCCGGCCATGAACACGCGCTTGCGCCCGATGAGGTCGCCGAGCCGTCCGGCAAGCAGCAGCAGGCCGCCGAAGGGGACCAGGTAGGCGTTGACCACCCAGGCCAGGCTGGACGAGGAGAAGCCGAGGCTGTGCTGGATGGACGGCAGGGCCACGTTCACGATGGTCCCGTCGAGGACGACCATCAACTGCCCGGCGCAGAGCACGGCAAGTGCCGCCCAACGCGATGTCTGTGCTGATGAGTTGGTGCTCCGCACGGGGAACCCCTTCCAATGGTGCACGATTTGTTACAGCGGTCATCATCTGTAACCATGGCGTGCGGCGGAAGGAGGCACTTTCATGTCACGCAGTCACACCGATGTGTCCGACCAGGTCAGCAACGAGGCGTGCCCGATCACCGAGGTGCTCGACCACGTAGCGGGCAAGTGGAGCATCGGAATCCTCGTCGCCGCCGCACACGGGCCGGTCCGGTTCACCGAGTTGGAACGCACCATCACGGGCATCAGCCGGCGCATGCTCACCCTGAACCTGCGCAAGCTGGAACGCGACGGCCTGCTGATCCGGACCGTCTACCCCACCGTGCCGCCCAGGGTGGAATACAGCCTCACGCCCATGGCCCGCGAACTCCACGCGACGCTCACCGGGCTCGTCGGCTGGGCGGAACGGCACCGGACCGACATCACCGCCGCTCGCGCCGCCTACGACGCCGCCACCGCACCGGAGTCCTGACACCTACGCGGAATCCGGCAGGTGTTGAACGGTCGGCTGCCGGCCGGCGGACGCTCTGACTCCGAGAACACGGGCGGAGGTGCAGCCGCAAGCCGCGGACCCCCGCGCGACCGCGGTGAGGACGCTGAGCAGGTCGTAGATCACCTCTTGTGAGGTTCAGGCGGTCTCCATCAGGAGCGTTTCCGCGGCTCAGGTCCTTGTGGCAGAAGCACGCACCACGTCGCGACTGATGCGGGGCCTGAGTATTCCTACTCAGGCCCCAGGCTCTCGATCAGGGAAGGCTGCGGGCATGAACACCTCCCGCACGGAACCACGTCGCGTCATACCGCAACTGTCCGGAGCGGCTGTCACCGGCGCGGTCCTGGCCGGCGGTGCCGTGTCCTTCTTCTCCTGGGTCAAGCAGCACAGCGACCAGGCATGCGAGGGGACGGACGGCCTCTGCTGGACCTGGTGGGACTGGGCAGTCATCCCCCTCACCTTTTCGACCGCCCTGATCGTCCTGATCACCGTCTACAAGCAACTCGACATCAGGCCACGGCTCGCAGTCATCCCGCCGACGATCCTTCTGGCGCCGTTCCCTCTCCTCGCCGCTCAAGCGACTGCCGGCTGGTGGACTGCCGCCGTCGCGGGCGGAGCATGGTCGTGCTCCCTCGCGCTGGCCGCATGGAGCCGCTACCGGATCCCGGGGATCACGGCTTCAGCCGCGCTTCTGCTCGCGTCCCTCGTCGTCCTCTACCACTGAGAGGGACCGGAGCGCCTGGACCTGGGGGCTCGCCGCAGTGGACCGTGGTCCTCGGCGACGGGCGGCACCCTCACCCGGTGCTGTGTGCCTAGGCTGTGTCCACGGGAGAAGATAGGTCTACCTCGTTGTAGACGATCTCGTTGGGGAGGATGGGTTCCATGACGGACAGCGCGAGTGAGCGTCGGCCCGCGGGCGAGCTGGAGTCCAGCGTTCTGACGGCGCTGTGGGCGGCCGGTCAGCCGCAGTCGGCTGCCCAGGTCAGGGCGGCGTTGCCGCAGCCGCTGGCCCGTACGACCGTGGCGACCCTGCTCATCCGCCTGTACGAGAAGGGCGTGGTCGGACGCCGGCCCGGCGGACGCGGTTTCCTCTACTTCCCGGTGGAGGACTCGCACGGGCTGACGGCTCGGCGCATGCACCGGGAACTCGATCAGGACGCCGACCGCAGTACGGTCCTCGCCCGCTTCGTCGAAGGGCTCAGCGTGACGGACGAAGCAGAGCTGAGGCGCTTGCTGGAGGAGAACGGCCGATGATCGCCCTGCTGCTCCTCCCTCTCGCGCTGCCATGGTTCCTGCCGCTGCTCGCCCGGCGCGCGGTCGCCCGAGTGCACCCCGAGGTCGCGTTGTGGGCGATCACCGTCTCCGCTGCCGCCCTGGCCATCGGAGTCGTGGCGTGCCTGGGCGCCCTGCTCCTGCCCGTGGCCCTCGCCGTGCCCGCGCTCGCCGCCGTCGCGCACCTCGTCGAACCGCTCCGGGCCGGTCCACGAGTGCTGGTGCTGGGGGTGTCCGTGATGGCCGCCGGCACCCTCATGATCACGTGCGTCACCGTCGCCCGGCGCGTCTGGTCGGAGTCGCGGCGGCTGGGCGCCGTCCGCGGCGGCGTCGCCCACCTTCCGCACGCCGGCGGGTTGTGCGTCGTCGACGATCCCCGCCCTGACGCCTTCGCGCTGCCCGGCGGTCTGCGCGGCCAGGCGCGCATCGTGGTCACCACCGGCATGCTCCGCGCTCTGGACGCGCGCGAGCGGGAGACCCTCCTGGCCCACGAACGCGCGCACCTCGCGGGGCGGCACCACCTCTTCCTCGCCGTGGTGCAGCTTGCCGGCTGGTGCCATCCGGCGCTGGCCGCCGTGGTACCCCAGGTGTCCTTCGCGGCGGAACGAGCCGCGGACGAGGTTGCGGCGCGCGCCACCGGTGACCGGAAGCTCACCGCGCGGGCCGTCGGCCGAGCGGCGCTGGCCGCCACCCGAGGGCCGGGACCGGGCCAGTTGCCCGTGGTCGCCGCCGGCGCGGTGACCGGTCCTGTTCCGGCGCGGGTCAAAGCCCTTCTCTTCCAGGCGCCGGTGCGGCGCGTCGCTCCCGTACTGCTGGCCATGGCGCTGACGTGCTCGCTCGCCGCGGCGTCCGCCTTCTCGGGCGCTGTCCTGCTGCACCGCGGTGTAGAGGTGGCCCAGGGGGAGAATCCGTCCGGCTGACGGATGCGGGGCAAGGGCAGCGGGCCGCATCCGCCCCGGCGTGCCTCTCGGCCTCGCGCGCACCGCGGCGTGTTCCAATCGGGCATGGCATCGTCCTGGACCGGTGAACGGGTACGCCTGCGAGCTATCGAGCCCGACGACTGGACAGTATTCGCACGCCTCGCCGACGACGACGCGCGGCCGGGGAGCCGGCTGGAGCTGCCTCGCTCCGCCGAGAGCCACCGTGCCTGGGCGAAGGAGCAAGCCCTCGCCGAGTGCGTTGCCGACCGCTTCCGGCTGGCAGTCGAGACGCGGGCCGGGAAGGAACTGGTCGGCACGATCGGATCGCATCGCACCGGTCCTCGCTCGGGCTGGTTCGAATTCGATGTCACGATCGGCGCCGAGCACCGGGGCAGGGGCTACGCGACAGAGGCCCTTGCGCTGCTGCTGCGCTTCATGTTCGCCGAGCGGCGCTATCACAAGTGCCTGGCGGTGATCTTCGCCCACAACGAGGCGTCGCTGGCACTCACACGTCGGCTCGGCTTCACCGAGGAGGGGCGCCTTCGGGAACACGTCTTCTTCGCCGGCCGGCACCATGACCTCATCATGATGGGCCTGCTCGCCGACGAGTTCGACCAGCAGCACACGGTGAGCGAACCGTGAGGGGCGGAACACGGGAGTCGGTCACGGGGAGCGGGGCCGGTCCGGGCCGCGCGCGGTGGCACGCAGGCGCAAGCCGGCGGTCGCGAGGCCCTCGAAGGTCGTGACTTGGTAGCCGGGTTCCGGGCCGGGCGGCTCGCTCAAGCGGTGGCAGCGGGCCGTGTGCGCGGTCAGGAGCGTCAGCATCGCCATGGCCAGCGCGGTTCCCTCGCAGCCGTGCGGCCCGGTGCCGAAGGAGAGGAAGGCCCCGGCGTCCTCCGGCGAGCCCGCGGCGGTGAGCCAGCGCTCGGGCCGGAACCGGTCCGGGTCGGCGTGTTCGCGGGCGTCCCGGTGTGCGGTGTAGGGGCAGACGAGAACGGTGGACCCGGCGTCGATGGTGTAGTCGGCGAGCTGAGTCTGCCGTGTGGCCCGCCGGGTCAGCAGCCAGCTCGGCGGGTACAGCCGGAGCACCTCGCGTACCAGTGCCCGGGTGTACCGCAGGCCGTCGACGTGGGCGCTGGTCGTCGCTGCCGGGTCCGCGGGCAGCGAGGCGGCCTCGGCAGCGACCCGGTCCGCTGCCTGGGGGTGCCGGGCCAGGTGGAGCAGGATCCATCCGGCCGCCCGGGTAGGCGCCTCGAAGGTGGCGACGGTGATGCCGGGGAGGGTGTCGAGAACCGCCTCTTCCGGCAGCGGGCCGTAGCGGGCGGAGGGCAGGAGCATCTGCCCGAGCACGTCGTCGCCGAGCCGGCCCGATGAAAGGCGCCGGCGGACGATGGGCCGCAACGCGTCGGTGAAAGCGGTCTGCTGCCGGGTGCGGAACCGCCGTGCCGGTGTGGGGACCCACCGCGGCCACTCCCAGCGCGAGGGGCGTACGAGCACTTCCCGGGCGAGGAAGAGCTGTGCGGCGAAGGGCAGCAGGGTCGCAGCGTCCTCGGAGAAGAGGTAGCGGACGCCGATCTCCGCCAGGGTGTGCCGGGCGGCGGACAGGACGTCGACGTCCCGGTCCGTGGGCCACCGCTCGGCGAAGAGCGCGGCTCCGGTTGCGATCTCACCGATCCGGGCCGCGACCGCCTGCGCGCGCAGTCCGCGCATACGGGCGGCGTGAGCGTGCGTACGCTCCGCCGCCGTCGGTGCTCCGTTCGACCCTTTCAACGGCGGGAAGAGGGGCGAGGGCGCCTTGGGGAAGTCCTGCGCGCGGTGCAGCACCGCTCCACACGGTCCGGCCGTGGCGGCCACGTAGACACCCGGCTCCAGCTGCCAGACGTCCCCGCACTCGTCGGCGCCGCGGCGTGCCATCGCCAGCCGGTCACGGCTCCAGGCTGCGAAGCCGCCCCCGGACAACCGGGGCGGCTCGTTCATCCGGTCCATGAGATCGTCCCCCGACATCCGTACCTGTCGGCCTGTCGGCTTGTCCGCCTGTTCGGGTCGATTACGTCCGCCTGTCCGGGTTGATTCCGTCGGCGGCGCGGCCGCACTCCTGCGGGCGCCCGGGGGCGCCCGCAGGGATTGTCGTCAGACTCAGTCCTCGCCGGCGTACGCGTCCCATTCGTGGGCCCCGTACGCGCCGTAGCGGCGGGCGAAGGACAGTTTGCCGAGCAGCTTGGCGATCATGGTGCGCTCCTCTCGCCTGTCTGAGCCCCTCCAGTCGAGGGTTCCGGCGAACCCACCTGCGCATGATCCTGCGTTTGCCATTTTCTCACACATGCCGTATATGTCACATTTTGGCCATCAAGGGAGAAGGGGGCTGCGGCGGCGGTCGGCGCTCCGTGTTACTCTCCACTCTTTGCGCACTCATGGCGGCTGACGGTTCTGCCCTCTCGGTGGCCCTTGTCTCGTCGGTCGCTCGTTCCTGCCGGGCCTTCCTCGGTACGTTCCTCTGCGGAAGGCTCTTCGTGAATCACCCCGATCGCCCCGGCACCTCGCACGACGGCCTCACCGAGCCGGTGACCGCTGCCCCCGCGGAGTCGCCGGCCGCTTCCTTCGCCGACCTGGGACTGCCGGCCGAGGTGCTGCGGAAGCTGACCGAACTCGGTGTGCGCGAGCCCTTCCCGATCCAGGCGGCCACGGTGCCCAGTGCCCTCGCGGGACGTGACGTCCTGGGGCGCGGGCGCACCGGATCGGGCAAGACGCTCGCCTTCGGCCTTCCGCTGCTCGCACGGACAGCAGGGCGGCGCGCGGAACCGAAGCAGCCCCTGGCGCTGATCCTGGTGCCCACCCGGGAGCTGGCCCAGCAGGTCACCGACGCGCTCGCGCCGTTCGCCGAGGCGCTGCGGCTGCGGATGGCCGCCGTCGTCGGCGGTATGTCGATCGGCCGGCAGTCCGCCGCGCTGCGCGCCGGAGCCGAGGTCGTCGTGGCCACCCCGGGCCGTCTGCAGGACCTCATCGAGCGCAAGGACTGCCGTCTGGGACGGGTGCGGATCACCGTCCTCGACGAGGCCGACCAGATGTGCGACATGGGCTTCCTGCCGCAGGTCACCGAGGTGCTCGACCAGGTGCGTCCCGACGGGCAGCGGATGCTGTTCTCGGCCACCCTGGACCGCGACGTCGACCAGCTGGTCCGCGGATACCTCCACGACCCCGTCGTCCACTCGGTCGATCCGTCGGCGGGCGCGGTCACGACGATGAACCATCACGTTCTGGTCGTCCACGGCCCCGACCGGTACGCCGTCACCACGGAGATCGCCGCCCGCGACGGTCGTGTGCTGCTGTTCCTGGACACCAAGCACGCCGTCGACCAGCTCACCCGGCATCTGCGGGCCAGCGGGGTGCACGCGGCGGCCCTGCACAGCGGCAAGTCCCAGCCGCAGCGCACCCGCACCCTCGCGCAGTTCAAGAACGGCCAGGTCACCGTTCTGGTGGCGACCAACGTCGCGGCGCGCGGCCTGCACGTCGACGACCTTGATCTCGTGGTCAACGTCGACCCGCCCACCGACCCCAAGGACTATGTGCACCGCGCGGGCCGCACCGCCCGGGCGGGGGAGCCCGGCAGCGTCGTCACGCTGGTGCTGTCGGGCCAGCGCCGTGAGCTGAGCCGGCTGATGGCCGAGGCCGGAGTCGAGCCGAAGATCACCAAGGTGCGCTCGGGCGAGGCGGAGCTGAGCCGGATCACCGGCGCCAAAGCCCCCTCCGGCACCCCGCTCGACGGCGGCCCCGCCGCACCTCGGCCCAAGAACCACAACGCCCCCTTCCGTGGCCTGGGCACCAGCAAGGACGCCTCCCGCGGCACCGGCGGCAAGTCGCGGAAGGCCGGCGAGGCCCGCAAGCTCGCCGAGGCCCGAAAAGCGGCCCAGATGCGCCGCGGCGGCTGAGAGCCGCCGCACCGACGGCCGAATTCCCCGGACCGTCGCTTCGGGGGACCGTCGCCTCGGGGGACCGGCGGTCCCGGCCGCTGCGGAACGTCAGCCGTCACGCGTCAAGCCGCGCCCTGCCCCGGCCCGCCCCTCCTCCCTGTCGAGCCGTGCCCTGCCCCCCCCGGCCGCCCCTCCTCCCCGAGGGGCAGGCGTCCGAGCGCCTGGTCGTAGCGGAGCGCGACCAGGCGGGCCAGTGACGCGTGCGTGCCCAGCGGCGCCGAGGTGAGGCGGGCGCCTGATCGGGCGGCGCGGCGTGCGAAGAAGCCGGGGCTCACCAGGTACGGGGCGACGGCGATACGGGAGTGCCCCTCGGCGCGGAGGGCGGCGACGGCCTCGGCGGGGGAGGGACCGGCCGCGCAGAGGTAGGCGGGGACGACGTCCTGGCGTCCCCGCAGCCGCACGCGCAGCAGTGCGGCCATGGCCGCGGCGCCGGCGTTGGCGCGGGGATCGGTGGAACCGGCCGCGGCGAGTACGACGGGCCCGTCTCCCGAGCCCCAACCGGCCTCGGCCAGACGGTCGTCGAGGGCGTCGGCCAGCAGGGGGTGGGGGCCGAGGACGTCGGCCACCCGGGCACGCAGGTGCGGTGCCGAGGCGAGGGCCTCGGGGATGTCGACGCGGACGTGGTAGCCGGCTCCGAGCAGCAGGGGCACGAGGACCACCTCACCGCGCAGTCGGGCGAGGGCCTCGGTCAGGGAGGGCGCGACGAGATCGAGGAAGCAGCGTTCCACGCGCAGGTCGGGCCGCAGGGCACGTACGCGGTCGACCAGCGCGTCGGTGACCGCGACGCCCTCGGCGTCCCGGGTGCCGTGGGCCACGGCGAGAAGAGTCGGCGGGAACGGGCGGCCGGGGACTGCCCGAGGAGCGGTCCTGGTCATCCCGCCGCCAGGCGGTAGCCGCGCTTGGGCACGGTCCTGACCAGGTCGCTGTGCGGGCCGAGCGCGGCGCGCAGCCGGGCGACGGCGGCTTCCACGGCGTGCTCGTCGGCGTCGGACTCCGCCCAGGCGCGGCGCAGGAGTTCGGCGCGGCTGATGACCCAGCCCGGCCGTTCCGCCAGTGCGCGCAGCAGCGTCGCGCCTTTGGGCGAGAGCCAGTAGCGCTCCTCGTCGACCAGGAGCGCACTGCCTTGCAGCACCAACGTACGGCCGGCGAGACGCAGTTCCTGGCGGCCGCGTGCGGGCAGCGTCTCGGTGAGCGTCCGCACGAGCGCGCCGAGACGCCCGCGTTCCGGCCAGACCACGGGCAGCCCGGCGTCCAGCAGCGGCCGTGCGCACACCGGGCCCACGCAGACCGGCAGGACATCACGGGACATGGCCTCCAGAACCCGCTCGTGCAGGCCGTCGGCGGTCGCTGTCTGCAGGAAGGCGGTGATCGCGGGCGCGCTGGTGAAGGCCAGGGCGTGGACCTCGCGGCGTACGGTCGACTCGACCAGCCGCCGGACCGGCCCCGGGTCCTCCGGCGGAGCCCAGCGGTAGACCGGGACCGTGACGACCTCGGCACCCCGCTCCCGGAGAGCCGCGCTGAAGGCGGCCAGCGGCAGGCCGTGTTCCTGCACCGCGATGCGGCGGCCGGCCAGCGGTTGTGCCAGCAGCCAGGTCAGGAGTTCGTCCGTCGCCTCGCTCGCGGGGGAGTAGGCCTCGTCCAGCCCGCTGGCGCGGACGGCGCCGGTCGCCTTGGGCCCCCGTGTCAGGACGACCGCGTCCCGGCAGACGGCCGACAGCTCGGCACCCCGCCCCCAGCCGTCGGCGGCGCTCATCCAGCCGCGCCAGCCGACGCCCGTGGTCGCCACGACGTAGTCCAGTGGTGCGGTGAGGCACGACTCGGTGGCCCGGCGCAGTGCGATGTCGTCCTCCAGCGGGAGGATGCGCAGGGCCGGAGCCTCGACCACGCGTGCGCCGCGCCGGGTCAGCAGCGCGACCAGTTCGTCGCGACGGCGCGCGGCGGTCACCCCGACGGTGAACCCGGTCAGCGGACCCGCCGGCTCGGCCGGGGCGGGATTGACGTTGGTGCCCATGGACGCAGGCTCCGGGCACGCGGTTTCCGCCAGGTTGCCCCGCCGTCACGCGCCGGTTAGCGAAATGCTTCACGGTGTTACGGCACATGTCCTGCGGCGCACCCCGTCCGGCCCGTGGTGTGAGCGACGTGTACCGCGGGCGCAACACGGCCGACCAGCCGGCGTAACGGGCTGTGGTCACTGTCTACGGCATGACGACCACGACCGACACCCACTGCCCGTACTGCTCGCTGCAGTGCGGCATGCGCCTGGCGACGGCAGGGAGCGCCGGGACGACGGTCGTCGAGCGGCCGGAGTTCCCCGTCAACCGGGGCGCGCTGTGCGGGAAGGGACAGTCCGCCGCCGCGCTGCTCGGCAGGGCGAGCCGTCTGACCACGCCGCTGGTGCGTGAGCGCGGTGCCTTGCGGGCCGCGAGCTGGGACGACGCGCTGGACCGGGTCGCGCGGGGCCTCTCGGCGATCCGGTCCGAGCACGGTGCCGACGCCGTCGGAGTCTTCGGCGGCGGCGGACTGACCAACGAGAAGGCCTACCAGTTGGGCAAGTTCGCCCGGGTGGCGCTCGGCACCGCCAACATCGACTACAACGGGCGCTTCTGCATGTCGTCGGCCGCGGCGGCGAACCGTATCGCATTCGGCCTCGACCGCGGTCTGCCCTTCCCGCTGGAGGACATCCCGCGTACCGAGTGCCTGATCCTGGTCGGCGGCAACCCGGCGGAGACGATGCCGCCCGCCCTGCGGTACTTCCGCGAACTCCGGGAGAACGGCGGCAGGTTGATCGTCGTCGATCCGCGGCGCACCAGGACCGCCGAGCAGGCCGACATCCACCTGCAGCCGCTGCCCGGCAGCGACCTGGCGCTCGCGCTGGGCCTGCTGCACCTTCTGATCGCCGACGGGCTGGTCGACCAGGAGTTCGTCGACGCCCGCACCGTCGGGTTCGGACCGGCGCGTGCGGCCGCGATGGCGCACTGGCCGGAGCGCGTCGAGCGGCTCACCGGCGTCGCCGTCGCCCGACTGCGCGAGGTGGCACACCACTTCGGCGAGGCCGCGAGCGGCATGGTGCTGACCGCGCGCGGGCCGGAGCAGCAGAGCAAGGGCACCGACACGGTGAGTGCCTGGATCAACGTCTGCCTCGCGTCGGGCAAGGCGGGCCGACCGTACTCCGGCTATGGCTGCCTCACCGGTCAGGGCAACGGGCAGGGCGGCCGCGAGCACGGCCAGAAGGCGGACCAGCTCCCCGGCTACCGCTCGATCGAGGACCCGTCCGCGCGCGAGCACGTCGCCCGCGTCTGGGGTGTCGACCCGGCCACCCTGCCGCGAACCGGCCGCTCCGCCTACGAACTTCTGGACAGCCTCGGTGGTCCGGCACCGCACGGCCTGCGCGGGCTGTTCCTCATGGGATCGAACCCCGTGGTCTCCGCCCCGCACGCCGCCCATGTGACGGAGCGGCTGCGCTCCCTGGACCTGCTGGTCGTCAGTGACCTCGTGCTCTCCGAGACGGCACAGCTCGCCGACGTCGTTCTGCCCAGTGCCCAGTGGGCGGAGGAGACCGGCACGATGACCAACCTGGAGGGCCGGGTGATCCTGCGCCAGCGGGCGGTCGACGCGCCCGAGGGGGTGCGGGGCGACCTCTGGCTGCTGCGCGAGCTCGCCGGACGCCTCGGGGCCGGGCAGGGCTTCGACGACGACCCGGAGACGGTCTTCGAGGAACTACGGCGTGCCTCGGCAGGCGGCCAGGCGGACTACGCGGGCATCAGCTACGACCGGATCCGCGCCGAGGACGGCGTCTTCTGGCCGTGCCCGGCCGAGGACCACCCCGGTACACCGAGGCTCTTCCTGGACTCCTTCGCGACGCCGGACGGCCGTGCCCGGTTCGCCCCGGTCACCCACCGGCCGGCAGCGGAGGAGCCCGATGCCGCGTACCCGCTCCACCTGACCACGGGACGGGTGCTCTCGCAGTACCAGAGCGGGGCCCAGACCCGGCGCGTCGGCGTACTGAACGCCGCCGCACCCGGGCCGTTCGTGGAGCTTCATCCACAGCTGGCACGGCAACTGGACATCGAGGAGGGGGAGTTGCTCGTGGTCACCTCCCGGCGCGGCCGGGCGGTCGCGCCGGCCCGGATCACCGACACGATACGGCCGGACACGCTCTTCATGCCGTTCCACTGGCCGGGTGCGGGCCGGGCCAACACACTCACCAATCCCGCGCTGGATCCGACCTCGAAGATGCCCGAGTTCAAGCTCTGCGCGGTGCGGGTCGAAGCGGCACGGGCCACGGCACCGACTCCGGCCGAGGGGCCGCACGCATGAGCGGCCCGCACATCGCGGTCGTCGGAGCCGGCATGGCCGCGGCACGCTTCGCGGAGCGCTACGACGCTCTCGGCGGTACGGCCCGGGTCACGCTCTACGGGGCGGAGGCCCGCGCCCCCTACAACCGGGTCCTGCTGGCCGACGTGCTGACCGGACGCTACGCGGCGGAGGCGGTGACGCTGCCGACCGGTGCCGCCGAACTGCGCACCGCCAGCGAGGCCGTGGCCCTCGACCTCGCCGCGCGCACGCTGACGCCGGCCGGCGGCCGCGGCGAACCCTGGGACGAACTCGTCCTCGCGACCGGAGCCAACCCGGTACTCCCCCCGATCCGGGGCCTGCGCCGCCCCGACGGCGCCGGGCTGCGCGACGGCGTTCACTGCCTGCGCACCCTCACCGACTGCGCCCGGCTGGCCGAGGACGTCGGCAGGGCACGCCGCGCCGTGATCATCGGGGGCGGAGTGCTCGGCGTCAGCGTCGCCAGGGCGCTGGGCGCCCTCGGACTGGACGTCGAGATCGTCCACCAGGGACCGCACCTGATCGAGCGCCAGCTCGACGCCGAGGCGGCCGCCGCGCTGCGCGCCGGACTCGGGCGACTGGGCGTGCAGGTGTACCCGAACAACCGCGCCCGCGCGGTGACCGACGCAAGCGGCGCCGGCCGGAGCGCCGTCGAGCTGGCCAACGGCTACCGCCTCGGCACCGACCTGATCGTCCTCGCCTGCGGCGTCCGGCCGCGCACCGCGCTCGCCCACGCCGCCGGGCTGGCCGTCGACACCGGCGTCCTCGTCGACGACACCCTGGCCGCGTCCGCGCCGCACGTACACGCCATCGGTGACTGCGCTCAGCACCGCGGCACGGTGTACGGACTGGCCGGCCCGGCCTGGGAGCAGGCCGACGTCCTCGCGGCACGCCTCTCGGGCGCGGACCCCGCCGCGCTCTACCACGGCTCACGCCCGCTGGCCCGGCTCAGCGCGGGACCCCTGGAGTACGCGGTCTGCGGCGAAGCCCGCCTCGACGCCGAGGACCTGGCCGCCGATCCCGAGTTGAGCGTGCTGCGGCTGACGGACGCGACGCGCGGCAGCTACAAGAAGCTCGTGCTGCGCGGCGAGCGGCTGGTCGGCGCGATCCTGCTCGGCGACGTGGCCACCGTGGGCGAACTCACCCGCGCCTTCGAGCGCGACGCGCCGATTCCCGACCGACCCCTGCACCTGCTCACCTCGTACGGAGTCTCGCCATGACCCATCGCCAGAGTTCCCCGTCGTCCGGCCCGCTCAAGGATCTCGTCCTCGTCGGCCACGGCATGGTCGGTCAACGTTTCCTGGAGGCGCTGACCGGGCTGCCCGGAGCGGCGGGCCGGCGGATCACCGTACTCGCCGAGGAGCCGCGCCCCGCCTACGACCGGGTCCACCTGACCTCCTGGTTCTCCGGCACCGACGCCGAGGGACTGTCCCTGACCCCGCCGGGCTTCCTCGCCGACCACGGCATCGACCTGCGCCTGGCCGAACCGGCCGTCGCGATCGACCGGGCCGCGCGGACCGTCACCACCGCCTCCGGCCAGGTACTGCACTACGACGATCTGGTGCTGGCCACCGGGTCCTACCCCTTCGTGCCGCCCGTACCGGGCCACGACGCCGAGGGCTGCCACGTCTACCGGACCATCGAGGACCTGGAGGCGATCCGCGCCGACGCCGGGCAGGCGACGACAGGGGTGGTCGTCGGCGGTGGCCTGCTCGGCCTCGAGGCGGCGGGCGCGCTCACCGCGCTGGGCCTCGAGACCCACGTCGTCGAGTTCGCGCCCCGCCTCATGGCCCTCCAGATCGACGACGGAGGCGGACGGCTGCTGCGACGCAAGATCGAGGAACTGGGCGTCACCGTCCACACGGGAGCGGGCACCCAGGCCGTCGTCACCGGCTCGAACGGCCGCGTGTGCGGCATGGAACTCTCCGACGGCCGCCGGCTGCCGGCCGACCTGGTCGTCTTCTCGGCCGGCGTGCGACCGCGCGACCAGCTGGCCAGGGAGAGCGGCCTCGCCGTCGGAGAGCGCGGCGGCATCGTCGTGGACGAGCGGTGCCGCACCGCCGACCCGCACGTCCACGCCATCGGGGAGTGCGCGCTGGCCGCCGACGGCAGGGTCTACGGCCTGGTCGCCCCCGGATACGCCATGGCGGAGACCGCGGCCCGGTCGGTCGCCGGCGCACACCGCGCCGAGGACGCGTTCACCGGCGCGGACACCTCGACCCAGCTCAAGCTCCTCGGCGTCGACGTCGCCAGCTTCGGCGACGCGCACGGCGCGACGGAGGGGGCACTCGACGTCCTCTACAGCGACAGCCGCAACGGCGTCTACCGGAAGCTCGTCATCGGCCGCGAAGGAGAACTGCTCGGCGGCGTCCTGGTCGGCGACACCGACTCCTACGGACTGCTGCGGCCCCTGGCGATCGGCGGCGAGCCGCTGCGCACAGCCCCCGAACAGCTGGTGCTGCCCGCCGGACTCGGCCCCGCCGGACCGGTCACCCTCCAGGACGACGCCGTCGTCTGCTCCTGCCACAATGTGAGCAAGGGACAGATCCGCGCCGCGGTCCGCGACCAGGGCTGCGCCACCGTCCCCGACGTCAAGAAATGCACCAAGGCGGGCACCGGCTGCGGCAGTTGCGTCAAACTCCTCGGCACCCTCGTGACCGAGGAACTGCGGGCGAGCGGTGTCACCGTCGACAAGAGCCTGTGCGAGCACTTCACGCACACCCGCACGGAACTGTACGAGATCGTCCGGATCACCGGCATCACCACGTTCTCCGCCCTGGTCGACCGGCACGGCAGCGGCGAAGGGTGCGACATCTGCAAGCCGGCCGTCGCCTCGATCCTGGCCGGCCTGGACAGCGGCCACGTCCTTGACGGCGAGCGGGCGGCCCTGCAGGACACCAACGACCACTTCCTGGCCAATCTGCAGCGCAACGGCTCCTACTCCGTCGTGCCACGGATCCCGGGCGGCGAGATCACCCCGGACGGCCTGATCACCATCGGCGAGATCGCCCGCGACTTCGGCCTCTACACGAAGATCACCGGCGGCCAGCGGATCGACCTGTTCGGCGCCCGCGTCGACCAACTCCCCGTGATCTGGCGGCGGCTGGTGGACGCCGGATTCGAGTCCGGGCACGCCTACGGCAAGTCCCTGCGCACCGTGAAGTCCTGTGTGGGCGAGACCTGGTGCCGATACGGCGTGCAGGACTCGGTCCGCCTCGCGATCGAGCTGGAGCTGCGCTACCGCGGACTGCGCTCGCCGCACAAGCTCAAGTCCGCCGTCTCCGGATGCGCGCGCGAGTGCGCGGAGGCGCAGGGCAAGGACTTCGGCGTCATCGCCACCTCCACCGGCTGGAACCTGTACATCGGCGGCAACGGCGGGATGACACCCCGCCACGCCGACCTGCTCGCCGCCGACCTGGACCGCGACACGCTGATCCGGACCATCGACCGGTTCCTGATGTTCTACATCCGGACCGCGGACCGGCTGGAGCGGACCTCCGTCTGGCTCGACCGGATCGAAGGCGGCCTCGACCACGTGCGAGCGGTCGTCATGGACGACGCGCTGGGGTTGTGCGCGGAACTGGACGCCCTGATGGAGCGCCATGTCGACGGCTACCAGGACGAGTGGGCCGCCGTGCTGGCCGACCCCGAGCTGCTGCGTCGTTTCGTCTCCTTCGTCAACGCTCCCGGCACACCCGACCCCGCCGTGACCTTCGTACCGGAACGCGGCCAGGTCCGCCCCGCCCGGCCGGACGAGCACGGGACGATCCTCTCCCCGGCCCTGGTGGCCGGCCCCCGCCTGGAGGTGCGTACCGCGTGAACAGGGACGTGGAGATCTTCGACGGCGCCGCATGGTCCCGTGCCTGCGCCCACGAGGACCTGCTCCCCGGTCGGGGCGTGGCCGTCCTCTGCGCCGGCGGCGAGCAGGTGGCGGTCTTCCGGGACCGCGCCGGCGCGCTGTACGCGGTCGACAACCGTGACCCCTTCAGCGGCGCGTACGTGATGGCGCGGGGCATCCTCGGCAGCCGGGGCGCCGCCCCGACGGTGGCGTCGCCGATGTACAAGCAGGTCTTCGACCTGCGTGACGGACGCTGCCTCGACGAGCCCACCACCCCGGACGGCGCCCCGGCACGGCTGCGGGTCTGGCCGGTGCGCGACCGCGCGCCCGCGACCTCACAGCCGGCCGGAACGGGTGTGCGCGAGCCGTAGCACGGCTGAGCGGCGGGGAGCCGGTCCCCGAAACCCGCCGCTCATAGCGTCGCCGCAGCACATGCCCCCACCACACGGACAAGCGGGTGACAGCTGATGAGCAGTGCCGTCGGAACGAAGAGCACGCCCGAGGAGACCGCCGGGCGGACGAGTACCCCCGAGGGCGCGGGCCGTCGGCGCGGCATCACGGACTGGCGCCCGGAGGACGAGGCCTTCTGGGAGCGGACCGGCGCCCGGGTCGCGCGCCGCAACCTGGTCTTCTCGGTCCTGTCCGAGCACATCGGGTTCTCGGTCTGGAGCCTGTGGTCGGTCCTGGTGCTGTTCCTCGGACCGGAGTACCACGTCGACGCGGCGGGCAAGTTCACCCTCACCGCGGTGCCCACGGCGCTCGGCGCGGTGCTGCGCCTGCCCTACACGTTCGCGGTGGCGAGGTTCGGCGGCCGCAACTGGAGCGTGTTCAGCGCCCTGTTGCTGCTCGTCCCGACGGTGCTGGCCGGGATCGTGCTCCGGCCCGGAGTCTCGTACGGCACCTTGCTGGCCGCGGCCTGCGTGGCCGGCGTCGGCGGGGGCAACTTCGCCTCCTCCATGGCGAACATCAACGCGTTCTATCCGCAGCGCCTCAAGGGCTGGGCGCTCGGCGTCAACGCCGGCGGCGGCAACCTCGGCGTTCCGGTGGTGCAGCTCGTCGGCCTCCTGGTCCTGGCCACGGCGGGCGCCGCGCATCCGCGGCTCGTACCGCTGGTGTACCTGCCGCTGATCGTGCTGGCGGCTCTCGGGGCGGCCCTGAGAATGGACAACCTGACGTCGCTGAAGAGCGACAGGCGGGCCCTGCGCGAGGTGGCCGGGGAGCCGCACAGCTGGGTCATGTCGCTGCTGTACGTCGGTACCTTCGGCTCGTTCATCGGCTTCGGCTTCGCCTTCGGGCAGGTCCTGCAGGTGCAGTTCCACGACCAGTTCGACACCCCCGTCAAGGCCGCGTACCTGACGTTCCTGGGCCCCCTGCTGGGCTCGCTCGGGCGGCCGTTGGGCGGGAGGATGGCGGACCGCTGGAGCGGTGCCACCGTGACATTGGGGGCCTTCATGGCGATGACGGTGGGCACGGGTGTGGTTCTCGCGGCTTCCCGGGAGCATTCGCTGCCGCTCTTCCTGACCGGGTTCGTGGCCCTGTTCATGCTGAGCGGGATCGGCAACGGTTCGACGTACAAGATGATCCCCGCGATCTTCCAGGCCAAGGCGGAGATCGCGGTGGCGGCCGGAGCGGACGCGCCCGGCGCGGCGCGGGACGCGCGGCGCCGGGCGTCGGCGCTGATCGGACTGGCGGGCGCGGTCGGGGCGTTCGGCGGGGTCCTGGTGAATGTCGCGTTCCGGCAGGCGTTCCTCGCCGGCGCCAGCGGCGACGCGGCCTACTGGGTGTTTCTCGCCGCGTACGGGGTCTGCTCCGCCGTGACATGGGCGGTCTACCTGAGGCCCCGGGAGGGGCGGACGCTCCTGGTCTGACGTACGCGCCGGACCCGGGCCGTCAGAGGGTGGTGCACCTCTGTGCGGCCCGGGTCCCGGGGGGATGCGTCACGTGCTGAGCAGCCGGTTGAAGAAGGAGCGGTAGCGGCGTAGGGCCCTGCGCAGTTCCTCGGTGTCCACCTTCTCACCCTGCCCCCACTGGTCCTCCAGATCCTTCTTGTGGTGGGCGAACGTGGTGGCCAGCGTCTGCATGACGTCGGCGACCAGGGCGTCGGCGTCGTGCACGGCCTCGCGGGGGTCGTCCACGAAGTTGGTCTGGATCTTCTGCCAGCGGTCGCGGAAGCCCTCGTCCTCGGCTCCCGTCAGGAGCTGCGGAGCCTCCTCGTCCGAATCCGCCGACCTGGCCGACGTGTCCGATGTGTCCGACGTCTCCGGGGTATCCGAGGTCTTCGAAGCGGTCGAAGCGTCGCGGGCGTCCGCGGTGCCGGCTCCGGCGTCCGGGCCCTCGGCGGCGGGGCGGTCCAAGCCGGACAGGTCGGTCGCGCCGGCCGCGCTCCGCGTCTGGTGCGTCGTGGTGCTTTCGCCGGGGTATACCGGGGTCCCGGGCCCGGGAGAGACCCCCTTCGTCTCTTCCGGTCCGGCCGCGGTCGTGCCGGAGGGCTGTGCGAGGTCGTCGGTGGTCAGGCCGCCGGTGCTGCGACCCCTGTCGTCATTGCTGTGCATGGCGTTCCTCCATGCCGGGTCGAGGGTGTCAGGACCGGGCGGGCTGGGCCCGGCCGCCGTCGGAGATCAGCTCGTCGAACAGTGCGCGGTAGTGCACCATGGCACCCCGCAGCTGCTCGGTCGTCGCCTGGCTGTTGGTGCTGAGGGATTCCACCTCGTGTGCGGCCCGGTAGTGCTCGAGGGTGCGGCCGTGCTCCACCGAGAGGTCCTTCATCTGCTGCTCGAATCCCTCGGTCGGGTAGCCGCGGTCGTGCATCAGGGAGGTCACGAGCCGGTCCGCGTCGTGCACCGCGTCCTCGGGGCGGTCCACGAACTCCGCCTGGACGCCGTTCCATTCCCGCGTGTAGCGGTCACGTGAGACCGGGGGGAGCGGTTTGATGTCCAGCGCGTCGTGCCGCCTCTCGCGCGCCTTGAGTTCGCGCTCGGCGGCGAGCCGGCTGTCGGATCCTTCGACGGTCCGCTCGTACTCCGGGCCGAAGCGCTCCCGGAGGTGACGGCGTCGCGTCATGAGTGTGACCGCCACGGCGGCCAGGGCGAGCACCACCACGATCGGAATGATGATCGCCAGAAGCGTTCCCGTTGACATGGGCGCAACTCCTTGGGGGAGTAATGGTGTGCCTCCTCCGGGTGCCCGTTTGCCTGCTTTCTATCCCCGTCGCAGGGGCGGCACGGGTCCGAGGCCCCCTCCGGCTCCCCGCTCCCGGCACTTCCAAAATCACGGGAACTCGTCCTATCATGAACCGAACGAACGGTCGGTAGGCAAAGGTGGTAGGGATGACTGCACGGCAGGGCGGGACCTCGTCACCGGACGAGGTGCCCCCCGAGCTCCAGGCCCGCTTCGACGAGACGATCGCGCGGGACCAGCGGATCGAGCCGCGCGACTGGATGCCGGACGGCTACCGCAACACGCTGATCCGGCAGGTGGCCCAGCACGCGCACTCGGAGATCATCGGCATGCAGCCGGAGGGCGAGTGGATCACCCGCGCGCCGTCGCTGCGCCGCAAGGCGATCCTGTTCGCCAAGGTCCAGGACGAGGCCGGCCACGGCCTGTACCTGTACTCGGCGGCCGAGACCCTGGGCGCCGACCGCGCGGACCTCACCGAGCGGCTGATCGAAGGCCGCCAGAAGTACTCGTCGATCTTCAACTACCCGACCCCGTCCTTCGCCGACGTCGGTGTCATCGGCTGGTTCGTGGACGGCGCCGCCATCTGCAACCAGGTGCCGCTGTGCCGCAGCTCCTACGGCCCCTACGCGCGCGCGATGGTGCGCATCTGCAAGGAGGAGTCCTTCCACCAGCGGCAGGGCTACGAGCTGCTGATGACGATGATGCGCGGCACCGAGGCCCAGCGGGAGATGGTCCAGGACGCGGTGGACCGCTGGTGGTGGCCGTCGCTGATGATGTTCGGCCCGCCCGACGACGACTCGCCCAACTCGGCGCGGTCCATGGCCTGGAAGATCAAGCGGCACAGCAACGACGAGCTGCGGCAGCGCTTCGTGGACATGACCGTGCCGCAGGCCGAGAAGCTCGGCGTGACCCTGCCCGACCCCGAGCTGCGCTGGAACGAGGAGCGCGGCCGGCACGACTTCGGCACCCCCGACTGGTCCGAGCTGAAGCGAGTGATCAGCGGAGACGGACCCTGCAACACCGAGCGGACGGCGCGGCGCCGGGCCGCGCACGAGGAGGGCGCCTGGGTGCGCGAGGCGGCTGCCGCGCACGCCGCCAAGCAGGCCGCCCGTACGCGGAAGGGAGCGGCGGCATGAGCGAGACGCAGACGAAGAAGGACGGCTGGCCCCTGTACGAGGTCTTCGTGCGCGGCAAGCGCGGACTCAACCACGTCCACGTCGGCTCGCTGCACGCCGCCGACGACCGCATGGCGCTCACCCACGCCCGCGACCTGTACACCCGGCGCAACGAGGGCGTGAGCATCTGGGTGGTGCGCTCCGAGCACATCGCCGCCTCCACCCGCGACGAGAAGGACCCGTTCTTCGACCCGAGCGCGGACAAGGTCTACCGGCACCCCACCTTCTACGACATCCCCGACGACGTCCCGCACATCTAGGAGCAGGTCATGAGCGACGACCACGTCTACCTGTCCCTGGCCGAGGGGCACGACGACAGCGACGCCCGGTGGGCCTTCGGCACCGGCTTCGAGGACCCGCTGTACGGCGTGAGCACGGTCGTCCCGGAGGACGTCGACCGGGCCGGACTCGCCGAGTGCTGTGTGTCGCTCGGCGACGACGCCCTCGTCATGGCCCAGCGGCTGGCCGAGTGGACCACGCGCGCACCGGAGCTGGAGGAGGAGGTCGCCCTCGCCAACATCGGGCTCGACCTGCTCGGCCAGGCCCGGCTGCTGTACGCCCGCTGCGGCCAGGTCGACGGCACGGGACGCGGCGAGGACGCCTACGCCTACTTCCGCGACGCGGACGACTTCCGCAATGTACGCCTCGCCGAGCTGCCCAACGGGGACTTCGCGTTCTCCCTGGCACGCCTGCTGGTCCTCGCCAGCTGGCGCCTCGCCCACTTCGAACGGCTCGCCGGCTCCGCCGACCCGGTGCTCGCCGCCATCGCCGCCAAGGGCGTGAAGGAGCTGACGTACCACCGGCAGTACGCGGCCGAGTGGGTCGTCCGCCTCGGCGACGGCACCGAGGAGTCCCACCGCCGTATGCAGGCCGCTCTCGACGGAGTGGCCCCGTACCTGCGGGAGTTGTTCGCGGCCCACGACGCGGAGGCGGCCGTCGTCGCCGTCCTGCGGCAGGTCACCGAGGCCGCGGGCCTGGCCCTCCCGGACCTGCCGCGGGCCGCGGCCGGCTCCGGTCGCGCGGGCGCGCACACCGAGCACCTCGCCCCGCTGCTGGCGGAACTGCAGAGCGTGGCCCGGGCCCACCCGGAGGCGACATGGTGACCGTCCTGGCCGACGCCCGCCGCGCCCGGCGCATCGCCGAGCAGGTGCCTGACCCCGAGCTGCCCATGCTCACCCTCGCCGACCTCGGGGTGCTGCGCGCGGTGACGACGACCCCCGAGGGCACGGTCGTCGCCGACCTCACGCCGACCTACTCCGGCTGCCCCGCGATGGCCGAGATGCGGGCGGCGGTGGCCGCACGGCTGCAGGACGCCGGGTACGCGCGCGTGGAGGTGCGTACGGTCCTTGACCCGCCGTGGACCACGGACTGGATCACGCCCGAGGGCCGCCGCAAGCTCGCCGAGCACGGCATCGCGCCTCCCGGCCCGGCCCCGCGCCCGGCGCCCGGCCCCGTACCGCTGCTCCTGTCGCCCGTCCGCCGCGTGGTCCCGTGCCCGCGCTGCGGCGCGACGGACACGGAGGAGACCTCCCGCTTCGGTGCCACCTCCTGCAAGGCGCTGTGGCGCTGCCGCGCCTGCCGCGAACCGTTCGAGTACGTCAAGGAGATCTGATGGAAGACCTGCTGGCTCCCGCCGACGCGGGCCCCGCCGAGGCACGCCGTTCGCGCCGCCGCCCGGCCTTCCACACCCTGCGGGTGGCGGCGGTGGAGCGGCTGTGCGAGGACGCGGTCGCGGTGAGCTTCGACATCCCCGAGGAGCTGGCGCAGGAGTTCGCCTTCGCGCCCGGCCAGTCGCTCACCCTGCGCCGCCAGGTGGACGGACGGGACGAGCGGCGCTCGTACTCGATCTGCTCTCCCGCCGGTTCGCGGCCCCGGATCGGCGTCCGGGTCGTCCCCGGCGGCCTGTTCTCGTCCTGGCTGGTGAACGAGGTCGGGCCCGGTGACACCGTCGAGGTGATGGGCCCGACCGGCGCCTTCACCCCCGACCTGACCACACCCGGACACCACGTGCTCATCGCGGCCGGCTCGGGCATCACCCCCATGGTCTCCATCGCCGAGTCGGTGCTCGCCGCCGACCGCGACTCCCGGGTCACCCTCTTCTACGGCAACCGCCGCACCGGCTCGGTGATGTTCGCGGACGAACTCGCCGACCTGAAGGACCTCTATCCGGCACGGTTCCAGCTCGCGCACGTGCTGTCCCGCGAACCGCGCGAGGCCGAGCTGCTGACCGGCCGCCTGGACGCCGACCGGCTGGCCGCGCTCGTCGACGGCCTGGTCGACCTCTCCGACGCCGACCACTGGTGGCTGTGCGGCCCGCACGGCATGGTCCTGGACGCCCGGCGGGTGCTGGCCGGCCTCGGCGTGCCGGCCGACCGGATCCACCAGGAGCTCTTCTTCGCGGGCGAGGAGCCGGTGGCAGTCGTACGGCACGAGGAGCTGCGCGCCGACGGGCCGGTCAGCCAGGTCACCGTCGTCCTGGACGGCCGCTCCACCACATCGGCGCTGCCCCGCGCGTCCACGATCCTCGACGCCGCCTCCCGGGTCCGCCCCGACCTGCCGTTCGCCTGCAAGGGCGGCGTCTGCGGCACCTGCCGCGCCCACATCACCGAGGGCGCGGCCGACATGCGCCGCAACTACGCGCTCGAACCGTCCGAGGTCGACGCGGGATACGTACTGACCTGCCAGTCCTTCCCCGTCTCCGAGACCCTCACCGTCGACTTCGACAGCTAGGCCCTGTCCTGTCGATCGCGGCCGTCAGCGGTCACCCTCCGATGAAGCTCACCGTTTCCGTCATGTCCGCCCGCCCGGTACGCAGCCTTGGCACGCCTTCCTTCTCAAATCCCACTGAGATGCCGCAGTACAGCACAAGCTCGTCATCGGCTCCGACTGTTCGGCTGACGGTCTCGCGGTACATGGTCCACATCACCTGGGGGCAGCTGTGCAACCCTTCCGCCCTCAGCAGCAGCATGACCGTCTGCAAGTACATCCCCGCATCACCCCACTGTCCGGGCCCCATCGTCCGGTCGAGGTAGCAGAACAGGACGACCGGCGCTCCGAACGCCTCCGAGTTCAAGGCAGCGATCTTCCGGGGCCGGTCGGGGTCGTCGCGCTCGATTCCCAGCGCTTCGTATCGCTGAGCCGCCGCAGCGGAGAAGCGGTCCAGGTACGGCGAGGTCAGTTCGTCCGGGTACATCGGATACTCCCGCTCATCGCCCGGGTCTCCCGCCAGTGCCCTGGCCGTCGCGCGCCTCTTCAGTTCGGCCAAGGGTTCGCCGCTCACGACATACATGTGCCACGGCTGGAGGTTCCCGCTGGACGGAGCCCGCGTTGCCGCGGTCAGCACTCGTTCGAGGACGTCCTTGGGCACCGGCTCATCGCTGAACGCCCGTACGGCCCGGCGGCTGTCGACGGCCTCATACACATCCACGTCTTCGCGTCCTCTCATTCAACCGGGCCCCTCCACCGTATTCAGCGGTCGCCAGCAGCAGCTGACCAGGCGACCCCGTCCAGCCAGCTGCCGGCGCCCGCGAGCGCGGCAAGCAGGACGTAGGCGGGTACGGCGGAAGCGGGTTCCGTCACGGGGACCTCCGGACAGGGGGAAAGCCCCCGGCGGCTGCCGGGGCTTTCGGACACGGGACAGGCAGGGCCGGGAAGGGCAGACAAAGAGACCCGCGCCCGGATGGTCCGGGCGCGGGTGTGTCTTCAAGTGGTCGCGCCAGCGCGGGATTTGGCCGATCCATCAACCTCGCCTTGGGGCGGCGTAGTTGCTGCGCCGGTGACGTCCGGTCAAACGGGTGGTTACGGGGCCCGCGCGCGCTGCGCCGCCCGATCGGCACGCGCGTCCTCGCGGGGAGAAGGCCCGCCGGACGGGAGCCCTTACCGAGGTGCGCCGGAGTCGCACCGGTGAGATTCTTTTGATATGCACTGAACGTCGTTCCGTCGACTCCGGCCTTCGCTCACATCGTGCCCACTTCCGATTTCGACGAGGTTTGCTATGAGGCTTGCGTCCTGCCTGGCGACGGGAGCTCTGTTAACCCCGATCATTTTCATGGGGACGGCAGAGGAAGCTGAAGCAGCCACCACGCACATCGTTGCCGTCCGTGGCCGTCTGAGCGTGCATGACTCGCCAGGGTTGTTTGCGGGCGGAGAGACCAGGCATCGATATCTCAACAGAACATTCAATCTGTCGCATGCCCGCACGCGAGCTTCGTGGCTGATTTCGGTATGCGCAGATGGGGAGACCTTGGGTGAGTTGCGGGTAACGCTTCGACTCAATGGTGAAGCGGTCACCACCAATGTGTCGCTTGCCCTGTATGAGTGGGTGGAATGTGATCACACCGATCTCGAAGATAAGATTTCTGCTCCATCTCGGACGGTTGTCAATGGCGGCAGAGGAGATTATAACCTTACGGTTAATAGCCGAGAGCCTGGCAACGACTGGGCCTATGCGCTCTTTTCGGTAACTCACGACTTCGCGGCGCCCGTGGAGCCTGACAATGTGACCGTCACCCGGCAGCCCCCGGACAGGATGACCGGCCTGCGACACATCCGCATTGAGTGGGGGGATGCGAGCGCTGACGAAACAGGCTACGAGATTCAGAATATCGCTAATGCGGGTTCCACTCGACGCGTTAACCCGAATAGAACGTTTTACGATTGGGCGGTCCTGGGCAGCGGCCTGGCATGCTTCAGGGTCCGGGCGCTCGGCGACCCGACTCCGTCGGACTGGTCCGCATTGGTGTGCGCATGAAAAGCGCGTACCTCCCGCGCCGCCACGGCGGCTGCACCACCCGCTGACCGGGGCCGGCCCGGCGGGCGCCTGCCGCAGCGGAGAAATTCCGCGACGGTGCCGGCGGGTCGTGCCAGTGTGAGGGCGTGGCAGAGATCGAGACGACAGATGCGGGTGCGGCCGGACGCCTCGGTGGACGGGGGCGTCTCTACGCATATCGGGTGCGTGGGATCGGCCGCGGCGCGGTGGTCCTGTGGGTCGGTGGCGAGGGCGACGAACCTGATCAGGTGCTGGCGTTGCCGGACGCCGGCCGTCGTCGGGTGCCGGTGTTCAGGACTGCCCGGCAGGCGCGGGTGTACGCGGACCGGCGGGGGCGCAGGCTGGCCGATTCCGGGGCCGGCACCCTGGAGCTGTCCCGTGTCCAGCACTGGCTGGAGGACCCGGTGCGCCGACGCGTCCCCCCGGGTGCGGTGCTGGAGTCGTGGAACTTCTTCGAGGACCTGGCCCGAGGGCTGGGCGAGGCGGGCCGACTGCCCCGGCAGGGCGCGGTGCATGACAGCGCCTACGAGAAGCTGTTCGCAGGCGAGGGCCCCGCGTGGACTCCCGCGGAGGAAAGCGCGGTACTGGAACTGATCAGGGCCGGGGCGGAGCTGTGGGACTCCTGCCCGGTGATCGTGAAGCCCTGCTCCAGCACCGCCCCCGACGGCGGACGGGGCGTCTCCCGCTGGTGGTGAGCGGTCGCTACGGGATGGCCAGCTCGGCCCAGATGGTCTTCCCGGAGGCGGTGTACCGGGTGCCCCAGCGCTGGCACATCTGGGCGACGAGGAACAGGCCGCGGCCTCCCTCGTCGTCCCGGCGCGCTCGGCGCAGATGGGGAGCGGTGTGCGCGTTGTCGGAGATCTCGCACAGCAGGCAGCGGCGGTCCTTGATCAGCCGCAGCATGACGGGCCCGGTGGCGTACCGGATGCCGTTGGTGACCAGCTCGCTCACCACGAGTGCGGCCGTGAAGGACAGGTCGGACAGGCCCCAGGTCGCCAGCTGGCGCTCGGTGAGGGTGCGGGCCTCCGCCACCACGGCCGGGTCGGGCGGCAGCTCCAGGTCGGCCACGTGATCGGCGTCGAGCCGCCGGGTGCGGACGAGCAGCAGTGTGGCGTCGTCCGCCTGGGGCCCGGGCGGCAAGGTCGCCAGCGCCCGGTCGCACAGCTCCTCGACGGGGCACCGCTGCCAGGTGAGCACCTCGGTCAGGCGTTCGATGCCGCTGTCGATGTCGGTGCGCCGGTCCTCCACCACGCCGTCGGTGAAGAACGCCACCAGGCTGCCGCTGGACAGGTGCAGCTCGACGTTCTCGTAGGGCAGGCCCCCCAGTCCCAGGGGCGGCCCCGGCGCCAGCGCGGACAGGGCCACCGAGCCGCTCGCGTCGGCCACGATCGGCGGGGGATGGCCCGCGCTGGCCCAGACACACCGGCCGCTGACCGGGTCGTAGATCGCGTACAGGCAGGTCACGCCGAGCGCCTCCTCGCTCACCGCGTCGTCCGCCCGGGACTCCGCGTCCTGTGCGACCAGGTCGTCGAGCCGGGTGAGCAGCTCGGCCGGGTCCAGGTCCAGCAGGGCCAGCGTCCGTACGGTGGCGCGCAGCCGGCCCATGGTCGCGGCCGCCTGCACACCGTGGCCCACGACGTCGCCGACGGTCAGGCCCACGCGGGCGCCGGACAGCGGGATCACGTCGAACCAGTCGCCGCCCACGCCCACCCGGCTGTCGGCCGGCAGATAGCGGTACGCCACGTCGACCGCGCTCTGCTCGGGCAGGTGCTGGGGCAGCAGGCTCCGCTGGAGGACCAGGGCCGCCGCGTGCTGGCTGGTGTAGCGGCGGGCGTTGTCGATGCCGACGGCGGCCCGCTCGGCCAGTTCCACGGCGAGTGTCTGCTCCTCGGCGCCGAAGGGATCGGGGTTGCTGCTGCGCCGGAAGGTGGCGAGGCCCAGGACCGCGTCGCGGGTGATCAGCG
Source organism: Streptomyces sp. NPDC015171 (assembly GCF_043079545.1). NCBI lineage: Bacteria > Bacillati > Actinomycetota > Actinomycetes > Kitasatosporales > Streptomycetaceae > Streptomyces > Streptomyces sp. NPDC015171. Next base: position 104,676 of record NZ_JBIBUO010000012.1, on the reverse strand, counting down.
GGACGAAGAGGGTGGAGTGCGAGAGGGGGGACCCCGCCGTGCCCGGTGCCTCGGGCGGGGCGGCGTCTACGACGGGGCGGCTGGTGGCCAGGCTCATGGCCTGCGGTGACGACGGCGGGTAGGAGACGGGGGTGGTCCGGAACTCCTCCGGGGTCCGGCCGTGCATCCGCAGCAGGCTGTGTCCGGGGGCCGAGCCCGTCGGGGGCTGCCGTCCCTCGATGACGGCCGGCGGCAGGTCCACCAGCACCTCGTCGGCCAGCTGCGGTACCGCGACGTCGACGAGTTCCGCGGCGGTACGGCGGACGTCCAGCGAGACGCCGATGCGTTTGCCCGCCCGGACCAGCAGCGACAGCCGCTCCTGCGCGCGGTAGCGGTCGGTGACGTCCTGGGACTCCTCGAACAGCCCCAGCGGCTCGCCCCGGGCGTCCACCAGCCGGTGGTACGAGCAGGACCAGACGTGCTCGCGCACCGGGTCGGCGGGTGCGCGGCCGCGGTAGTGCATGCCGAGGATCGGTTCCCCGGTCTTCAGCACGTGCTCCATGATCTGGTCCTCGTCCGGAGGATGGTGGCGGGAGATGAACTCGCCCTCGGGGAAGAGGTCCGCGGCGGGCCTGCCGACGTACTGGGCCACCCCCGCCAGTTCCTGATCGGTCGAGGCGTTGCCCCAGACGACGCGCATGTCGGTGTCGAAGATCGTCAGGCCCAGGGTGGACTCGGTCGCCAGCCCATGGAACAGCGCGAGCTGTGCCTCCCAGCGGCGCAGCGCCGCGAGGTCGGCCGCGACCACCACGGTCGCGGCGGCGCCCTGGTGCGCGAGCGGGCAGAACGTCACGGCCGCGCGGAGGGTGTGTCCGTCGCGACAGCGCAGCTCCAGGACCGTGCTGCGCGGTCTGAGTGCCTTGCAGAGGGCGGACAGCCGCTGCCCCGGGGTCGCTGCCAGCAGCCGGTCGGCCGGCCGGCCGAGCACGTCCTCGGGTGTGTAGCCGAGGAGACGCTGGGCCGAGGATCCCCATCCGGAGACGCGGCCCTCTTCGTCCAGCACCGCGGAGGCGGCCTTGGAGAGGTCCAGGGGACTGTGGAAGTCGACGTCGGGCGCATGCGGAAAACGATCCATGACACCGCTTCCCTTCGTGCCCCCTCAGCATCCCGTGCCGCACGACGGACGACAACCGCACGCGTCACGGTCACCCGCTCGCGCGGGGCGGGTGCGGGTGGTCCGCCGGGCATGACCTACGGCCTCAGCCTCACTGATCGTGAGCAGACGGTGAAGAAACCGGCACGGTTAATTCTTGGTCTTTCCTTGGTGATTCAACCAGCCCGGCGGGCTGCGCGTTTGCGTCCGGGTTGCCTCGGCGGTGCGGGAATCCTGTGGAGATCGATCATTTATGGGATGTCATGGACGCGTCAAGGGATTGATCTGCTCGTGACAAGTCGGCACGCTCCAGAGCACGCGCAGCGCTGCCGTTCGCACACTCATCCCCCCACTTCACGAGGAGACCCCTCTTGACGGCGCATCACAAACGCATAGGCAGGGCCAGGACCGTCACCGCGGTCGCGGCCGTGGCAACCGTCGTCGGTACCGCCCTGTACGTCTCCCCCCTCGCCCAGGCGGGACAACCCGCGGAGGGCACGGTCTACGGCCTGAACGCCAAGGGCGCCGTAGCCGGCAGCTACATCGTGCTGCTGGACCAGAAGGCGTCCGGGTCCGAGAAGAAGGAGCTGGCCAAGGAGTACGGCGGCGAGCTCGGCCGGACCTACAGCTCGGCGGTCAACGGCTTCTCCGCCGGCAGCCTCACCGAGACGGAGGCCAAGCGCCTCGCGGCCGACCCCGCGGTGGCCACCGTCGTCCAGAACAAGAAGTTCCACATCGACGCGACCCAGGACAGCCCGCCGTCCTGGGGCCTGGACCGCATCGACCAGCAGGACACGGCCGGCGACGGCAAGTACACCTACCCGGACAAGGGCGGGGAAGGGGTGACCGCCTACGTCATCGACACCGGCGTGCGCATCACCCACAAGGACTTCGAAGGCCGCGCCACCTCCGGCTTCGACGCCATCGACAACGACGACACCGCCGACGACGGCAACGGCCACGGCACCCATGTCGCGGGCACCATCGCCGGCACCGCGCACGGTGTGGCCAAGAAGGCCAAGATCGTCGCGGTCCGGGTGCTGGACAACAACGGCTCCGGGAGCACCGAGCAGGTCGTCGCGGGCATCGACTGGGTGACCAAGAACCACCAGGGTCCCTCGGTGGCCAACATGAGCCTCGGCGGCGGCGCCGACCCGGCTCTCGACGAGGCCGTCAAGAAGGCCGTCGCCTCGGGTGTCACGTTCGCGGTCGCCGCCGGCAACGAGTCCGCCGACGCGGGACAGGGCTCGCCCTCCCGCGTCCCCGAGGCCATCACGGTCGCCTCCAGCACCAAGGACGACGCCCAGTCGGACTTCTCCAACTTCGGCAAGGCCGTCGACCTGTACGCGCCGGGCTCGGACATCACCTCCGACTGGAACGACAGCGACCAGGGGACCAAGACCATCTCCGGCACCTCCATGGCCACCCCCCACGTCACCGGAGCCGCCGCCGTCTACCTGGCCGGACACCCGGACGCCACTCCGGAGCAGGTCGCCTCCGTGCTCACCGGCGGGGCCACCAGCGACAAGATCACCAACCCGGGCAGCGGCACGCCCAACAAGCTGCTGAAGGTCATCGAGTAGCTCCGCGGGAGGACCCCGGCCCGGCGGTGCCGCCAGCGCGCGGGCGGCACCGCCGGGCCTCGTCGTCAGCCGCTGTGGACGCCGACCTCGTACAGCGAGTAGCCCCACCGGGTGCCGCGCTGGGTGCCCGCGATACGGACGTAGCGGGCCGGGGTGCCGGTGAACCGCGCGGTGTCGAGGCCGCCGTCGCCCGTGGTGGTCGACCAGACCGTCCGCCAGGTCGTGCCGTCCGTCGAGAGCTGGATGGCGTACGCCTTGCCGTACGCGCGCTCCCAGTCGAGGGTGACCTGCCCGACCCGGTGGGTCGAGCCCAGATCGATCCGCAGCCACTGGTCGTCGCTCCAGTCGCTGGCCCAGCGGGTGTCCCGGGCGCCGTCGACGGCCCGCCCCGGCGCGTAGCTGGTGAACGGGTTCCACTCGGCCGAGCTCGCGGTGGCCGGGGCGCCCAGGGCCAGATCGACGCCCGCCTGGTGCCGCTCCGTCGCCCCCCAGGTGTCGAGGTAGGACTCGGCGCCCCGGAAGAGGTCGTTCACCACGCCCTGGCCGCCGACGAGCCGGATGTCCTCGATCCAGTCCGGCACGAGGCCGTAGTGCGCGGCTCCGTCGGTGTTCAGGTCCCAGGTGCGTTCGCCGGTGGTCTGCCGGTCGATGACGGAGCCGCCGTCGACGCTGCGGAAGGGGTACGTGACCTTGTTCGGCGCGTCCGCGCCCCGGGGTCCGGGCCAGCCGCCGACCCCGTTCATGTCCGTGCCGTACCCGTAGCCGACGCCGTACTTGTCCCGCAGTGCCTTGGTGCGGTTCGCCTCGGCCACGAACCCTTCCGAGCCGTGCATGTACTGGGCGATGAAGCCGCCGAGGCCGTAGACCCGCTCGGTCCAGTTCAGGTCCATCCAGCTGTGCGAGGAGATCACCCCGGGGTAGGAGTCGGCCTCGAAGATGTCGAGCGCGCGGCCGACGGCCTTGACGCTCATGTGGTCGATCTCCAGCATCATCTTGCGTTTCATCATGCCGCGTACGGCGTACTCGCCGAGATCGGTGAGCCCGCGCGTGTTGCACCGCGCGTCCGCGTCGTACGAGGGGACGCTGACGCCCGCCGGGAGTTTCGCCTCGGCCCCGGGTGCCGCGGCCGAGCCGATGGGGTTGTCGTGCTGCGGGCCCGCGCACTTCTCCGTCTTCCAGAAGGTGCCGGTCGACAGGAACTGCCCGACGTTGATGGCCGTTCCGAGCGTGCCCGAGTCGAATCGGACGCCGCACAGGGCGTTGTCGAACTTGTGGCACAGGAACATGCTGCGCACGCCCAGCGCGTACAGCTCGTCGAGTCCGGCGTCGATGTCCGCCTTGTCGCACTGGGCGATGTCCAGGACCTGCTTGCAGCCGAAGGGCTCGGACGTCTCCACCCCCAGGATGACGGCGAGCTTGCCCTGCTCGATGACGTCCCGGGCCTGCGCGCTGTCGGTGACGACCCGGAACCAGCCCTTGCCCGGACCGCCGTACATCTTGTCGACGTAGGCCTGGAGGTCGTACGTCATCTTCGCCTGGAGGCGGATGGACGTCATCTCGTCGCAGCTGCGGTCCTTGAAGAAGTACACCGAGCAGATCACGCCGTTGGTGACGAGGTCGTTGACGAGGACCCGCTGGCCGCCGCGCCAGGCCCGTTCCACCCAGGCGTAGTAGTTCTGCTGGTGGGTCAGCGAGTCGTGGGCGGGCCAGTCCTTGAAGGTGGGCCAGCCGACCGGGTCGTGCCTGCCGTCGCCGCCCTTGGTGATGAAGTCGAAGACGGCCAGCGAGCCGTCGGGGTAGTGCTCGGGGCAGTCCTTGAGCGCGTCGGCGACACCGGCGTCGGAGAAGACCTTGCCGCAGATCAGCCGGCCGCCGAAGGCCTCGTTGGCGAACAGGTGGTCGTGGGCGTCGGCGAAGCCGCGCACGTCCCCCTTGGCGTCGGTGCCGGTGAACGGCTCGCCGGTGACATCGATCCGGGAATCCGGCGCGGGGCGTGCCGTCGGGTTCCACCAGTCGTTGCCGGCCGCCGAGCTCGGGGTGGGGCCGCCGAGGACGACGGCCAGAACAAGGAGGAGCAGCGACATCAGGGTGACGTCTTCGCGCGTGCGGTACCGGCGTCTGGTCAAGGCCACGGCCCACGTCCTCTATTTGTCATGTCCTAGGCAATCGGTCGCCCCCGAGGATCGCCAGTGCCGCCTGCCGAGTCAAGACACTCGATGATTACTCGGGGGTAGTAATAAGCTGGATGCACGTGCGACCCGTACGCCTAGGACCGTGCCGGACAGCGGCTCGACGTGGAGGAGCGACCGATGACAGTGGGAACCGAGCGAGCCGTGCTGGCGGGCGGGTGCTTCTGGGGTATGCAGGACCTGATCCGCAGGCAGCCGGGCGTGGTGGCCACCCGCGTCGGGTACAGCGGCGGTGACACGCCGAACGCCACCTACCGCAACCACGGCGACCATGCCGAGGCCATCGAGATCCTCTTCGATCCCTCGGTCACGAGCTACCGCGACATCCTGGAGTTCTTCTTCCAGATCCACGACCCGACCACGAGGGACCGCCAGGGCAACGACATCGGGCGCAGCTACCGGTCCGCCATCTACTACACCGGCGAGGAGCAGCACCGCGTCGCCCTGGACACCATCGCGGACGTCGAGGCGAGCAGCCTGTGGCCGGGCAAGGTGGTCACCGAGGTCGAGCCCGTGGGCGACTTCTGGGAGGCCGAGCCCGAGCACCAGGACTACCTGGAGCGCTACCCGGACGGCTACACCTGCCACTTCCCGCGACCGAACTGGAAGCTGCCGCGCCGGGCCTCGTCCGCGACGAGCTGAGCCGCCGCCCGCACCCAGCGATGCCCCTCCACGCTCGACGCGTGGAGGGGCATCGCTGTGCACGTGCGGAAGAAGTGCCCTGCGCGCGGCCCGGACGAGCCCCGCCCGTCACCGCGCCGGCCCCGCGGCCGTTCACGCCCTGCGCGCCTGCCGGATCGGCTCGCCCACCCGGTGCATATGGGTCAGGGCCTCGCGGTAGGACTGGATCAGCCCGGTCTCGTGGTACGGCACCCCGATCTCGGCGCAGTACCGGCGCACGATCACCTGGGCCCGGCGCAGATGGACCGTGGGCATGCTCGGGAACAGGTGGTGCTCGATCTGGTAGTTGAGGCCGCCCAGCAGTACGTCGGTGAGCCGGCCGCCGCGCACGTTGCGCGACGTCAGGACCTGGCGCCGCAGGAAGTCGAGCCGCTGGTCACCGGTGAGCGTCGGCATGCCCTTGTGGTTGGGGGCGAAGGTGCAGCCCAGGTAGACGCCGAACAGGCACTGGTTCACCGCGAGGAACGCCACCGCCTTGCCCGGTGAGAGCACCAGGAACAGGGCGGTGAGCAGGCCGGCGATGTGCAGCAGGAGCAGCGCGCCCTCCAGCAGCCGGTTCTTCATGAACGGTGAGCGCAGCGCCCGCAGACTCGACACGTGCAGGTTGAAGCCCTCCAGGGTCAGCAGCGGGAAGAACAGCAGCGCCTGGTGGCCGCCGAGGAGGCGGGCCAGGCCCCGGCTGGCGCGAGCCTGCTCGGCTGACCACACCAGGATGTCCGGGGACACGTCGGGGTCGAGTTCCTCGTGGTTGGGATGGGCGTGGTGGCGGGTGTGCTTGTTCATCCACCACCCGTAGCTCATGCCGATGCCGAGATTGCCGAACAGCCGTCCGCCCGTCTCGCTCGGCCGGCGCCGCCGGAACACCTGCCGGTGGGCGAGATCGTGCGCCACCAGGGCGATCTGCCCGAACACGAAGGCGAGGAAGGCGGCCACGCCCAGCTGCCACCAGGTGTCGCCGAGAGCGAAGAAGGCCCCCCAGCCGGCCGCGAAGGACCCGATCACGAGAGCGAACCGGACCGCGTAGTAGCCGGGGCGCCGCTCCAGCAGGCCGGCCTCGGTGATCCGCTGGGACAGCCTGGCGAAGTCACTGCCGGAACCGGGCCTCGGCGTGCCCGCGGCGCCGGCGGGCCGGCGGCTTGCGACAGGGGCATCGGGGGAGATCGTCATACCGAGAATTCTGGTGACGACCGTACGGTCCGAAGAAGCCTGCCAGCCACCCGAAGCGCCCGAGGCCCGCCCCACCCCCGGCCGGGGGTTTTCCCCCGGGCCCGTCGGCGGTTCAGGGCCCCTCGGACGGCGCTCGCGCGCAGCTCCGCCAAGGTGGCCGTGGTCGGCTGCCGGGGCGCGGAGCCGGCGTCGACGAGGACCGCCGTGCAGGTCGCGCCGTGCGTCGGCGCGCTGGTGAGGCCGCCGTCGGCGAACTGGGCGAGCGGCCCGCGCGGCGAGTGCCCGACGGCCCGGCGTGCGCGTGGGCGTCGGCCGCGTGGCGGGCCAGGCATCACGCACTCACGTGCAGTGCGCATCAATGCTGGCGCCGCACTGCCTCTGGTCCGTGGTGCCGAGCGGCTACCGGCGGTCCCGGGCCTCCTGGCCGGCCGGCTGGGCGGCGGGCCCTCGGGTGAGCAGCAAGAGGGCGTCGACCAGATCCTCCGCGGGGCTCCCGGTGGCGAGCCGCCGCAGCTGCAGGCCCATCACCACGGCGACCGTGGTGGCCGCGAGGCGCTCCGCGTCCGGGACCCCCAGAGCGGTGAGGATCTGGGCGGCGAGCCGGTCGTAGGCCCGGAACGCCTCGGCCGCCGCCTCCCGCAGCCGCTCGTCGCGCCCGGCGTGGAGGTACAGCTCGAACGGGGCGAGCTGGGCGCTGTCCAGCGCCGTGCCGCACGCGACCTGGCCGGCCAGCGAGGCGGCGTCCTCCACACCGATGCCGTCGGTCTGGCACTGGTCGGCCAGTTCGGTGAAGTGCCGCGCCTCCTCGCGCACGAAGTACAGCAGGCTCTCGCGCAGCAGATCGTGCTGGGTCTCGAAGTGGTACGTCACCGAGCCGAGCGACACCCCCGCTTCCCGCGCGATGCGCCGGTTGGTGACCGCCGCGACCCCGTCCGCGCCGATGATCCGCAGGACGGCGCTGATGATGCGCTGGCGCATGGAGGCGGAGGGAGCGGCGTTCGGCATGTCATGCATTGTTCCATCAGCGGTGACCCGTCCCGGAGCGCGCCCGGAACCGACGACGGCCGCTCCAGCCGACGCCCCCTCAGAAGGGCGGAAAACCGACCGGAGTTCACCGGGGAGACGGTGGACAGGAACCCCCGCCGTCCCTATCGTTCGTTCGAACGAACAGACCGGGAGGATAGTCGTGCACATCGCAGGGGCAACTGTTCTGCTCACCGGGGTCACAGGCGGCATAGGCGGCGCGATCGCCGCGGAGATGTCGGCGCGCGGCGCGCGTCTGATCGTCACCGGCCGCCGGCGCGAGGCGCTGGAGCCCCTCGCCGAGCGCTACGGCGCGCGCACCGTCCTCGCCGATCTCGCCGACGACACCGACGTCAGGCGCCTCGCCGACGAGGCCGCCGGTACGGACATCCTCATCGCCAACGCGGCCCTGCCCTCCAGCGGCGACCTGCTCGACTACACGCCGGAGCAGATCGACCGGGCGCTCGCGGTGAACCTGCGCGCGCCCGCGATGCTCGCCCGGCTGCTCGCGCCCGACATGGTGGCCCGGGGACGCGGGCACGTCTGCTTCGTCGGCTCGCTTTCGGGCATGGCCGCCACCAAGTCGTCGTCCCTGTACACCGCGACGAAGTTCGGGCTGCGCGGCCTCTCCCTCGCCTTCCGCCAGGACCTGCACGGCACCGGCGTCGGCGTCTCCATCGTCCAGCCCGGCTTCGTACGCGATCTCGGCATGTTCGCCGACACCGGTTCGGCCACGCCCGGCGGGGTCCGCACGGTCGCACCGCGGCAGGTCGTCAAGGGCGTCACGCGGGCGATCGAACGCGATGCCGCCGAGATCAACGTCGCCCCGCTGGAACTGCGGTTCCTCACCAAGGTCGCGTCCCACTTCCCGGGGTTCGCCGAGCGGGTGCAGCGGCGCGCGGGTGCGGAGAAGACCGTGAACGCTATCGTGGCGGCGCAGCGCACGACCCGCTGACCGCCGCCGTCAGCCGCGCGGCGCCAGCAGCACCCGGGAGGACCGGTCGACGAGGTCCCGCAGGGCGGGCAGGTATCCGCCGTGTCCGCCGAGTTCGTCGAGGACGCGGTGGGCGCGGTCGCGGAACTCGTCGACGGCCTTCTCGTAGCGGCTCAGCACCGCGGGTGCGAGCAGCAGGCCGGCGAGGTCCGCACGGGCGCCCGCGGAGCGCCGCGCGTCCGCGTGCAGCGCCAGGATCCGCTCCCTGTCGCCCGGAGCCGCGTCTTCGAGCGCGCAGGCGAACAGGTAGGTCACGGTGCCGTTGCGCAGATCCTCCTCACGGCCGGAGAGAATGTCCTCCTGGTCGTTGAAGAGCTGCCACAGCACCCCGAAGACATCGCCGAACTCGCGCCACAGCTCCACGCGCGTGTGCCCGGCGCCCGCCAGCTGCGCGGCCATCGCGGTGATCATGCTGAAGGGGGCGCCGGACTTGCCCAGGTACGCCTGGACCACCGACGCGCACGTGGCACCCGCCGCCCGCCCCTGAAGGTCCCGCAGCTGTCCCTCGGTGGCCGGGATCCAGCACCACACGATCTCGGCCGACAGCGCCCCGCGGACCGGCTCCGGAACGCGATCGGACTGAACGGCGAGCAACGGGAGGGGAGTTCCCGCTATCACCGTGGCGAGCAGTGCCGCGCTCTCGTCCAGGCCGCCGGCCCGGTACGCGCCCTGGGAGTCGGCGAGATCGTCGAGACAGCAGGCCGAGGTCCACCACAGCTCGTGCACGACGGCCAGGGGGAGCGCCGGTTCGAGGGAGCCGGTCTCCACGGCGTGGACGATCAGCGGCAGGACCGACAGCGGGTAGGCGAAGGTGCGCCGGCCCAGCAACTCGGCGACGACCGCGCGGACCGCGGGTGCCGACGGGCCGAGCAGGTCGAGCGCGGCCTCTCGCTCCGCCTCGATCGCCCCGGCCATCCGCCGATGCAGATCCTCGTACGTCACCGTCGTCACGACAACACCCCGTCGCCACCGAGTCCGGACGGGCACCGATTCGATCACTTCCCCGCGGCGGGGAGCCAGACCGAATTCGCGCCATGGCCGAGACGGCGGTCCCGCACCCGGGGGCCGGGTGCGGGACCGCTGTTCACCGGTGCGGGGTCAGCTGGTCGTCAGGGCGGTGTCGTCCACGACGAAGCTGGTCTGCAGGGAGGAGTCCTCCACGCCGTTGAACTTCAGGGTGACCGTCGAGCCCGCCAGCGAGGACAGGTCGAAGGTCTTCTGGCTGTAGCCGGAGGCCTTGTCGAGGTTCGAATAGGTCGCGAGGGTCTTCGAACCCGCGGTCACCGTCAGCTTGTCGTACTGGCTGCTGGTGGTGGTCTCGGCGCTGTCGACGTGCAGGTAGAAGGTCAGGCTCGCCTTGCAGCCGGCCGGGATGGTCACCGACTGGGACAGCGTGTCGGTGTGCGAGGAGCCGTAGCCGTCCAGCCAGGCCTTGTAGGAGCCGCCGTGCGCCGCCTCACCGGTGTCGTTGGTGATGACACCGCTGCTCGCGGTCCAGCCGGTGCCGCCCGACTCGAAGCCGGGGTTGGCCAGCAGCTGGGCCGAGGTGCAGCCGCCGCCACCGCCGCCACCGACGGTCCAGGTGAAGGAGGTCGAACCGGAGGCGCCGGTGGAGTCCTTCGCGGTGACCGTGACCTGGTAGGTGCCCGCGGTGGACGCCGTGCCCGAGATCAGACCGGTCGAGCTGTTGATGGACAGACCGGTCGGCAGGCCCGTGGCGCTGTAGGTGAGGGAGGCACCGCCGCTGTCGGTGGCGTGGATCTGCAGGCTGACCGAGCCGCCGGTGGTGGTGGACTGGCTGCCGGGGTTGGTGACGGTCACCGTGTTGCCGGTGCCGCCGCCCCCGGAGGTGAAGGCGGCGGTGCCGTTCGGGGTGCCCCAGCCGGTCGGGCCGTCGTAGCCGGTGCCCGCGGTGCAGAAGTAGGACGGGGAGCAGCTGCCGTTGTTGCCGCTGGTGACGTCGTACAGGTTGCTGGTGTGGGAGTAGGGGTACTTCGCCGGGTAGTCGCTGGAGCCCGGGGTGCCCGCGAGGGCGTAGACGGAGGCGATGATCGGCGAGCTGGCGCTGGTGCCGCCGTAGACGGCCCAGCCGGAGCCGCCGTAGGTGTCGTAGACGGCGACGCCGGTGGCCGGGTCGGCGACGGCGGAGACGTCGGCCTCCATGCGCTTGGCGCAGCCGGTGTCGGTCTGCCAGCTCGGCTTCGGGTCGTAGGCGGAGCAGCCGGAGCCTGTTCCCTCGGTGGAGTTGGTGTGCCACACCGACTCGCTCCAGCCACGGGAGTTGGAGGAGGTCGTCAGCGCGGTGCCGCCGACGGCCGTCACGTACTGGGAAGTCGCCGGGAACTCGGCGCCGTAGGCGGAGTCACCGGAGGAGACGGTGATCGCGACGCCGGGGTGCTTGAAGTACGAGGTGTCGTCGCTGGTCTGGGAGGAGTCCTCGCCGCCGCCCCAGCTGTTGGAGACGAACTTGGCGCCGAGCGAGACGGCCTCGTTCTCGGCGGCGCCGAGGTCGGTCATGCTCGCGGAGTTGGCCTCGACCAGGATGATGCTGCAGTTCGGGCAGACCGCGCTGACCATGTCGATGTCGAGCATCTCTTCGCCGGCCCAGCCGCTGTCGTTGGTCGGCAGCGAGGTGGTGGAGCCGGTCTGGCTGACCTGCTTGAAGCAGCCGTTGGCCTTGGTGCAGGACGACAGGCCGTACGTGGAGCGGTACGTGGCCAGGTCCGACTCGGCGTTGGGGTCGTTGTAGGCGTCCACGATGCCGACCGTCATGCCCGAACCGGCCGATGTGGGCAGGTTGTAGGCGCTGTGCAGGTTGGCCGGGGAGAGACCGGAGGGCGCGGCTGCGGCGAGCGCCGAGGCCAGGCGCTGCTTGATGTCCGTGCGGCGCTGGGCGAAACAGGACGCCTGACCCGGCTCGGCGGTGGCGCACAGGTGCTGGGTCGGTACCTTCTGTCCGGCCTTGCCGGTGGAGTGGTAGGTCTGCCGCGCGGGAGCGGTGAGTGCCGTGTTGTTCTGTGTGACCTTGGACGTCTGAGGGTGGGGAGCGGCAGGCTGGGCGCCGGCTGTCGGTGCGGCGGTGAATCCGGCGACGGTCAGGGCGAGGGCGGGGAGGGCGACGGTGACGAGTCTTCGAAGACTCCGTCTGCGCCCGCTCGGGCGTGACTCACGCATGGGGTACTGCCTCCATCGGGAAGTGGGGTTTCTCGCATTGGTCGGGCAGGCCCGTGACGCGCACAGCGGCGGCAAAAGCGGTCATGGACATGTCATGCATGGGGTGCGATGCATGACCGATTGCGCAGGGGAACGTAACGCCGTTGCCCCGCACCCGGCAGCATGCGGAGGGAGTTCTTTACCCCCGCATAGTCCATCAGGCAAGATTTGGGGCTCCGTTGCCCCGATCGTGTCCGGGCGTGGCGTGCCGTTGACCGGCCGGGGCCTGTTCGCACGGTGGCCTGGCCGGCCCCGGGCGGTGGCACCGCGCGGAGGGGGAGCGGCGGCGGGGCGCCGGAGGGCCGCCCGGTCCCCGCTCGACGGGCCTGTGCCGGACGTGATGTCAGGTGGGTGCGGTACGGGTGGGACTCCGGGCCCGGCCGGCGCGGGTGAGCGGGGTGGGCCGGACCGAGAAGGGCTGTCACCGTGCGCTTCCGCTCCCGTACAGTCCGTGTGTCGACGCTCCCCTACGGCCAAGCCCAGCCCGCTGACCAGGAGAAGAAGCATGGACACCGAAGCCAGTCGCGACCGCGTCCCCACCGTTCCCGGAACGGGGCGGCCGGTTCCCGAGGCCGACCCCGCGCTCGTGGAGCGGTGGCGCTCCGGGGGAGGCGAACTGGTCGACCTGCTGGCTCAGGTGCGGGAGGGGTACGGCGGTGTCGCCGCGTTCCGTCTCGGGCCGGCCCGCACCGTTCTCGTCACCGACCCGCAGGCGGTCCAGCACGTGCTCGCCCGGCAGCCGGACCTGTACGTCAAGCGCTCCCACCGCGCCCGGCTGCTGATCGGCGACGGCGTCCTGTCCGCCACCGGAGCGGCCTGGAAGCGCCAACGCCGCCTGCTGCAGTCCCAGTTCACCGGGACGGGGATGCGCCGCTACGAACAGCGGATCACCGAGGCCGCCCGCACCACCGCCGCACGCTGGGACGGCTACGCCCGCCGCGGCCAGACCTTCGACGTCGGCCAGGAGATGCGCCGCTTCGCCCTGGACACCATCTGGCGCGCGCTCACCGGGCACCCCCTGGACGACGGGACCGAGCGCGAACTGGCCGCCGTGGCCGCCGTGGCGGCCGTCCTTCCGACGCTGCCCGCCGATGCCGCCGACGCACACGACGCCGTCGCCGCCGATCTCGCCCGCATCGACGCCGTCGCCCGGCACGCCATCGACACGGCTCGCGGCGGAGCGGCCGGACCCCACGGACCAGGACTGCTGGACGTCCTGGTCCAGGCCGCCGCCGAGCGCCCCCAATACACCGACCGGCTGATCCGCGACGAGCTGGTCACCCTGCTCGTGGCCGGGCACGAGACCACGGCCACCACCCTGACCTGGCTCTACCTGCTCCTCGACCGGTTCCCGGCCGCCCGTGAGGAAGCCCTCGCGGCCGGCGACGCCGGGTCGGCGCAACGCCGCCAGGCCCTCCAGGCCCTGGTCCACGAGACGCTCCGGCTCTACCCGTCCGCCTGGATCCTGCCCCGCCACGCCACCGCGGACGACGCGCCGGCCGGCTACGCCGTCGAAGCGGGCACCGACCTCCTGGTCTGCCCGTACCTCACGCACCGCGACCCCGAACTGTGGCCGGACCCCGAGCGCTTCGACCCCCGCCGCTTCCTCGTCCCGGACGACCGGCCCGGCCACCCCGGTGCCTACTTCCCGTTCGGTATGGGCCCCCGCGCCTGCCTCGGCCTGCAGTTCGCGCTCCGCGAGTCCACCGTCCTGCTCGAACACCTGCTGCCGGCCCACACGGTGACGTTCCGCGCCACCCCCGCGAAGACGGCGTACGGCATCACCGTCCGCCCCGACGGGCCCGCCCCGGCGACCCTGACGCCGTCACCCGCCGGACGGTGAACGGGCCGCCCGGGTTCTCCTCCGTACGTCTCTTTCTGATGTTCCTGTGTACGCCCTGAGTTGGAGCAAGACCGCCTCGCAGAGGGACTCGCCGATGTCCTCGGGCGCGAAATCCTCATGCTGTCCTGTTATTTGACGAAAGGAACGGCCGACGTGCGGATAGGACGCATGGCGCCCTTGCTCGCTGCGGGGGTCACCGCGACGCTGCTGCCCGCCCTCGCCCCGGCGCAGGCATCCGCGGCGGAACCGCTGAAGAGATTCGAGAGCCAGAAGCCCGCGTGGCACCGGTGCGACGCGCAGGAGCCCGCCGCGTTCCAGTGCGCCACGATCAAGGTCCCGCTCGACTACAGCCGCCCCGACGCCAAGACGATCGAGCTGGCCGTCTCCCGGGTGCGGACCAGCGTCCCCGGCAAGCGGCACGGCACCCTCTTCTTCAACCCCGGCGGTCCGGGCGGCGAGGGCCTGGACATGCCGCTCATGATGAAGGACGTCGTGCCCAAGAAGGTCCGCGAGCAGTACGACCTCATCGGGTTCGACCCGCGCGGAGTGGGCCGCAGCACCCCGGTCGGCTGCCGTCTCACGACCGCGGAACAGAACATGGAACACCCCTACAAGCCCGAGACGTTCGGCCGGGACGTCAAGTGGGCCAGGACCGTCGCCGACAAGTGCCGCGCCAGGAACGGCGACCGGCTGCCGTACATCACCACCCGCAACACCGCCCGCGACATGGACGTCGTCCGCGCCGTCCTGGGCGAGAAGAAGATCTCCTACCTGGGCTACTCCTACGGCACCTACCTCGGCGCCGTCTACGCGCAGATGTTCCCCGGGCGCACCGACCGCTTCGTGCTGGACAGCGCGGTCGACCCGGCACGCGTCTGGCGCGGCATGATCCAGGTCTGGGCCGAGGGCACCGAGCCGGCGTTCACCCGCTGGACGAAGTGGACCGCGCAGCGCCACCGCACCTACAAGCTCGGCGACACCCCGGCCAAGGTGCGCAAGACGTTCTGGGACCTGGTCGCCCGGGCCGACCGCACCCCCATCGAGTCGGGCGGCGAAAAACTCACCGGCGGCGACATCCGCGCCCGGCTGCGCGCCGAGTTCTTCAGCCCCCGGTACGCGGCGGAGGCGGTCGCCGACCTCAAGAAGGCCGCCGCCGGCCGCCCGGTGCCCCGCCGTTCCCCCGCACCGGACGGGCAGCGGGAACCGCGCCGGTTCACGGCCGCCGCGCAGACGCCCGCCGACAACAGCTCCGCCGCCTTCTGGGCCGTGGTCTGCGGCGACACCGCGGCATGGCCGCGCGACCCCGAGCAGTACCGGCGTGACGCGATCCGGGACAAGGCCGCGTACCCCCTCTACGGCGACATCGCGTCCAACATCACGCCGTGCGCGTTCTGGGCCAAGCCGGTCGAACCCGTCACCACGGTGGACAACAAGGTCGGCCTGCTCACCGTGCAGAACCAGTGGGACTCCCAGACGCCCCTGGTCAGCGGCCTCGGCATGCACCGCGCCCTGAAGGGCTCGCGCATGGTGTACGTCAAGGGCGGCGAGGGCCACGGCGTCTACTCCGACGACCCGCGCTCCTGCGCCAACCGTGCCGTCAACGCCTACCTGGGCGGCGGAAAGCTGCCGGCGCGCGACGTCACCTGCGAGACGTCCGGCAGCCCGAGCCCCGGCGCCGACCAGCGCATCCTGCCGGCGCCGCGGCACACCCCGGGGGCGCCCCGCTTCTGACCCGCTCGCCCCGGTCGCCCGCACCGGCCCCGGCAGGACGTCCTGCCGGGGCCGGTACGCGTGCACCCGCCGCGGGGCCGCCGGAGTCTCGCAAATTCCTTAGGGCCAATGCTGCTTCGCTGGCACTCCGAGAAGGCCGTGGCGGTGAAAGGGAAATGATGTCCAAGCGTGCGCTGATCACCGGGGTGACCGGGCAGGACGGGTCCTACCTGGCAGAACATCTGATCTCGTCGGGATACGAGGTCTGGGGACTCGTCCGGGGGCAGGCCAACCCGCGCAAGGACCGCATCAGCCGGCTCATCCCGGAGCTGCGGTTCATCGACGGCGACCTGATGGACCAGGGCAGCCTCGTCTCCGCCGTCGACCTCGTACAGCCCGACGAGGTCTACAACCTGGGTGCCATCTCGTTCGTGCCCATGTCATGGCAGCAGCCGAACCTCGTCACCGAGGTCAACGGGAACGGCGTGCTGCGCATGCTGGAGGCGGTCCGGATGGTGAGCGGGCTGAGCGGCGGATCGGCGCGCAGCGAGGCCGCCGGGCGGATCCGCTTCTACCAGGCGTCGTCCTCCGAGATGTTCGGGATGGTCGCGGAGACACCCCAGCGCGAGACGACCCTGCTGCACCCGCGCAGCCCCTACGGGGTCGCCAAGGCCTTCGGCCACCACATCACGCGCAACTACCGCGAGTCGTACGGGATGTACGGGGTCTCCGGCATCCTGTTCAACCACGAGTCCCCGCGCCGGGGCGCCGAGTTCGTCCCCCGGAAGATCTCCCTCGCGGTGGCGCAGATCAAGCTCGGCCTCCAGGACAAGCTCAGCCTCGGCAACCTCGACGCCGTACGGGACTGGGGATTCGCCGGCGACTACGTCCGCGCGATGCACCTGATGCTCCAGCAGGAGGAGCCGGGCGACTACGTGGTGGGCACCGGTCAGATGCACTCGGTACGCGACGCGGTGCGCCTGGCGTTCGAGTACGTCGGTCTCGACTGGGAGGAGCATGTCGTCATCGACCCCGCCCTGGTCCGGCCCGCCGAGGTGGAGATCCTGTGCGCCGACTCCAGCCACGCCCGTACGCGACTCGGCTGGGAACCCGAGGTCGACTTCGCCGAACTGATGCGGATGATGGTGGAGTCCGACCTCGCCGAGGCGCGGCTCGTCCGTGAGCACGGTGCGGCGCTCACCGGCGCCCGCTGGTAGGAGCCGCCGCGCGCGGCGTCGACGGCGGGCTCCCGGCCGCGAGGCAGGGAGCCCGCCGTTCACGCTGTCGGAGCGGTGTCGGTGCGATGCCGGTGCGGCGCCGGGAGGGGAGGGGCGGCCGTACGGCCGGGTCAGGAGCCGCCGTCGCGGGCCGGTCCCTGCCGCTGCCGCGCCAGCGCGAGGATCGCCAGGGCGATGTCCCTGCCGGGCCGGCCGAGCCGTGCCGTGTACTGGCGCACCATCTCGTTCTCCCCGGCCAGCGTCGTGGCCGGGAGCCCGGCGGCCCGCCGGTTCAGCTGCCGGCCCCGGGAGCGCTGCACCCGCCGGATCAGCTGCGCGATCAACTCCTCGTCCTCGACCTCGAAATCGGCCGGATCGGTGGGAGCGGGCGGTGCGGGACGCGGTGGGTTGGTCATCGGGACGAGTTCGGACATGGGAAAGAGATCCTCGTCGAAGTCGGTGGCCGGGTGGTCCCCGAAGCCCGTGTCACAGGGGCCGATCGTGGCCCCGGGGCCTGCCGCAAACCCCTAGTCTTGCCCGCCGCGCCCAGGGCCCCGCCACGACTAGGGGTTTTCCTGGCGCCGGCCTGCCGAGACTGTGCGCTGGTCTGCGCTGGTCTTCCGGATGGGTTGAGTTGATATGGGCAACGAGCAGAAACTGCGGGACTACCTCAAGCGGGCCGGCGCCGACCTGCAGCGTGCGCGGCAGCGGGTGACGGAACTGGAGGCCGCCGCCGGCGAGCCGATCGCCATCGTGGGGATGAGCTGCCGCTATCCCGGCGGCGTGGCGAGCCCCGAGGACCTGTGGGCCATGCTCGTCGAGGAACGGGACGGCATCACCGGACTGCCCACCGACCGCGGTTGGGAACTCGACCCGCGGGACGGCCCCACCGAGGTGTACGGCGGCTTCCTGCGGGGCGCCGCCGACTTCGACCCCGACTTCTTCGGGATCTCGCCCCGCGAGGCCCTCTCCATGGACCCCCAGCAGCGGGTGCTGCTCGAAGCGTCCTGGGAGGCGTTCGAACGGGCCGGTGTCGACCCCGTCGCGCTGCGCGGCACCCGCACCGGCGTCTTCGTGGGCGCCATGCCCCAGGAATACCGCACCGGACCCGACGACGACGTGCGGGGCTTCGTCCTCACCGGCAACGCCACGAGCGTCGTCTCGGGCCGGCTCTCGTACTTCTTCGGCGCCGTCGGCCCCGCCGTGACCGTGGACACCGCCTGCTCCTCCTCCCTGGTCGCCCTGCACCTGGCCGCCCAGTCGCTGCGCTCGGGGGAGTCCACCCTGGCGCTCGCGGCCGGCGTCACCGTGATGTCCAGCCCGACGACCTTCGTGGAGTTCGCCCGCCAGGGCGGCCTCGCCGCCGACGGCCGCTGCCGCTCCTTCGCCGACTCCGCGAACGGCACGGGCTGGGCCGAGGGCGTCGGCGTACTCGTGCTGGAACGGCTCTGCGACGCCCGCCGCAACGGCCACCCCGTGCTCGCCGTCGTCCGCGGCTCCGCCGTCAACCAGGACGGCGCCAGCAACGGCCTCACCGCACCCAACGGCCCCTCCCAGCAGCGCGTGATCGAGCAGGCCCTGGTCAGCGCCCGGCTGTCCGCCGACCAGATCGACGCGGTCGAGGCCCACGGCACCGGAACCACGCTCGGCGACCCCGTCGAGGCACAGGCGCTGCTCGCCGCCTACGGCCAGGGCCGCGACACCGAACGGCCGCTGCTGCTCGGCTCGGTGAAGTCCAACATCAGCCACACCCAGGCCGCCGCGGGTGTCGCGGGCGTCATCAAGATGGTCCTGGCGATGCGGCACGGCCTGCTCCCCAGGACCCTGCACGTCGACGCGCCCTCCACGCACGTGGACTGGTCGGCGGGAGCGGTACGGCTGCTCACCGAGGCGACGCCCTGGCCGGAGCGGGACGAGCCGCGCCGCGCCGGTGTCTCCTCCTTCGGCCTGAGCGGCACCAACGCCCACGCCATCATCGAGCAGGCCCCGCCCGCCGAGGAGACCGAGCCGGACACCGGGCCCGCGCGGCCCGGGTCCGCGACGGCCGCACTGCCCTGGCTGCTGTCCGGTCGTACCCCCGACGCGCTGCGCGCCCAGGCCGCCCGGCTGCGCATCTTCCTGGAGGCCGGACCCGAGCTGCCGGCGGCCGACATCGCCTACTCGCTGGCCGCCACCCGGGCGGGCCTCGAACACCGCGCGGTGCTCACCGCCGCGACCCGCGAGGAGGCCGCCGCCGCGCTCGCCGCGCTCGCCGCGGGAGAGGCGGGCCAGGCCGTGCGGGGCAGCACGCACGGCCGTCCCAAGCTCGCCCTGCTCTTCGCCGGGCAGGGCTCGCAGCGGATCGGTACCGGACGTGAACTCGCCGCCCGCTTTCCGGTGTTCGACACCGCACTCGACGAGGTCCTGACCCACTTCGACGCCGGACTCGACCGGCCGCTGCGCGACGTCCTGTTCGCCGCCGAGGGCAGCGCCGACGCCGCACTGCTCGACCGGACCGCGTACGCGCAGCCCGCCCTGTTCGCGATCGAGGTCGCCCTGTACCGGCTCGTGGAATCCTTCGGCGTCAAGCCGGACTTCCTCGCCGGTCACTCCATCGGCGAGATCGCCGCCGCCCACCTCGCCGGGGTGTTCACCCTCGCGGACGCGGCCGCCCTCGTCCTCGCCCGGGGCAGGCTGATGCAGGCGCTGCCCGGGGGCGGCGCGATGTTCGCCGTACAGGCCGCCGAGGCCGAGGTCCTGCCGCTGCTGGCGGACCGCGCGGACCGGGTCTCGCTCGCCGCCGTCAACGGACCGGACTCCGTCGTCGTCGCGGGCGCCGAGGACGACGCCGAGGCCGTCGCCGCGCACTTCGCCGGGCTCGGCCGCAAGACCAGCCGGCTGCGCGTCTCGCACGCCTTCCACTCGCCGCTCATGGCCCCCATGCTCGACGAGTTCCGCACGATCGTGGCCGGACTCTCCCCGCAGGCCCCGGTGCTCCCGATCGTGTCCACGGTGACCGGGGTACCGGCCACCGTCGAGCAGCTGACCTCGCCCGAGTACTGGACCGAACACGTCCGCCGCACCGTCCGCTTCGCCGACGCCCTCGGCTGGCTCGGCGACCACGGCACGGGCCTGTTCCTCGAACTCGGCCCCGACGCGGTGCTGTCCGCGCTCGCCCGTACCAACCTGGACGGCGACGGCACCCTCGGCGCGCTGCCCGTGCTGCGGCCCGGCAGGAACGAGACCGACACCCTCACCGAGGCCCTCGCCGGCCTCCACGTACGCGGTGTCCGCATCGACTGGCAGGAGTACTTCGCCGGCACCGGCGCCCGGCGGGCGGACCTGCCGACGTACGCGTTCCAGCACCGCCGGTTCTGGCCGAGGACCGCCCTCGGCCGCACCGGCGACGTCCGCGGCGCCGGTCTGGGCGCGGCGCACCACCCGCTGCTCGCCGCTGCCGTCTCCCTCGCCAACTCCGACGGACTGCTCCTCACCGGACGGCTGTCGCTGCACACCCACCCCTGGCTCGCCCAGCACGCCGTACGCGGCACCGTCCTGCTGCCCGGCACCGCCTTCCTGGAACTGGCCGTACGCGCGGGCGACGAGACCGGCTGCGACCACATCGAGGAACTGACCCTCGCCGCACCGCTCGTCCTGCCCGAACACGGCGGCGTCCAGGTACAGGTGTGGGCCGGCAGCCCCGACGAGTCCGGCCGCCGCACCCTGACCGTGCACTCCCGGCCCGACGGCGCCGACGACCAGCCGTGGACCCAGCACGCCAGCGGGATCCTCGCCGGCGCGGACCAGGACCCGACCGCCGACCGGCAGGCCGCGTTCGCCGGCCTCGCCGACGGCACCTGGCCGCCCGCCGACGCCCGCCCGCTCGACACCGGCGACCTCTACGAGCGGCTCAGCGAACGCGGCTTCGGCTACGGGCCGCTGTTCCAGGGCCTGCGCACCGCGTGGCGGCACGGCGACGACGTCCTCGCCGAGGTGGTGCTGCCCGAGGCCGGGGCCGACGCCCGCTCCTTCGGCCTGCACCCCGCGCTCCTCGACGCCGCCCTGCACGGCTCCGCCTTCCTCGACCTCGGCGAACACGGGCGCGGCGGGCTGCCGTTCTCCTGGCAGGACGTGACGCTCCACGCCGAGGGCGCCCGCGCGCTGCGGGTCCGGCTCTCCTGGGCCGCGGACGACGCCGTCCGCCTCGCCGTCGCCGACACCGAGGGACGGCCCGTCGCCTCCGTCGGCTCGCTCGTGCTGCGCGCCCTGCCCGACGAGCGGCTCACCGCCGCCACCGCCCTGGTCCGGGACGCCCTGTTCGAGCTGCGCTGGACCCGGATGCGCGGCGCGAGCGCCCCGGCCCCGGAGCCGCCGGCCGTCCTCGGCGACGACCCGTTCGGCCTCGGCACGCCCCTCGCCGCGACCGCCGGCACCGAGCCGCCGCCCCTCGTCCTCGCGCCCGCCGTGAGCGACCCGGACGGCGACCCGGTCGCCGCCGCCCACACCCTCACCGCCCGTGTCCTCGACCAGATCCGCACCTGGCTCGCCGACGACACGAGCACCGCCTCCCGGCTCGTCTTCGTCACCCGCGGCGCGGTCGCCACGGCCGACGACGACGCCGTGACCGACCCCGCGGGCGCCGCCGTCTGGGGCCTGGTGCGCTCCGCGCAGGCCGAACACCCCGGCCGCTTCGGCCTCCTGGACCTCGACCCGGCCGCCCCCGACGCCGTACCCCCGCAGGCCCTCGGCGGCGACGAACCCCAACGCGCCGTCCGCGACGGCTCGGTGCTCATGGCCCGCCTCGCCCGCGCCCGCCACACCGAACCCGCCCCGGCCGCCGACCGGAACCCCGACGGCACGGTCCTCATCACCGGCGGCACCGGCCAGCTCGGCCGCGCCCTCGCCCGCCACCTGGTGACCCGGCAGGGCGTACGGCACCTGCTGCTCGCCGGCCGGCGCGGCGCGAGCGCGCCCGGCGCCACCGACTTCGCCGACGAACTGCTCGGCCTCGGCGCGGCCCGGGTGACCATCGAGTCCTGCGACCTCGCCGACCGTGCCGCGGTCGACCGGCTGCTGGCGTCCGTGCCCGCCGAACACCCCCTCACCGCCGTGGTGCACACCGCCGGCGTCCTGGACGACGGCGTCGTCGAGGCGCTGACCCCCGAGCGGATCAGCGCCGTACTGCGCCCCAAGGCGGACGCCGTGTGGCATCTGCACGAAGCCGTCCTCGACCGCGGCGACGACCTCGCGGCCTTCGTCGTCTTCTCCTCCCTCTCCGGCTCCCTCGGCGCCCCGGGACAGGGCAACTACGCCGCGGCGAACGCCTTCGTGGACGCCGTCGTCCGGCTCCGCAGGACCGCGGGGCTGCCCGGCCAGTCGCTGGCCTGGGGTCCCTGGGCCCCGACCGCCGGGGAGCAGCCCGGCGGCATGACAGCGGCCCTCACCGAGGCCGACCTGGAACGCCTCGCCCGCACGGGCACCCCCGCCCTGTCCGAGCAGGACGGACTCGCGCTGTACGACGCCGCCCTCGCGCTCGGCACCCCCGTACTGCTCCCGGCCCGCCTCGACCTGCCCGTCCTGCGCGCCCTCGGCGACGTACCGCCGCTGCTGCGCGGCCTGATCCGCACCCCCGCCCGGCGCTCCGTCGGCGCCGGCTCGGAGGCCGCCGCCGGCCTGGTCCAGCGCCTCGCCCGGCTGGACGCCGCGGCCCGTACCGAGGCGGTCGCGGACCTCGTACGCGCGGAGGTCGCCGCCATCCTGCGGCACCCCCGTCCCGAGGACGTCGACCCGGTCCGCCAGTTCCAGGACCTCGGCTTCGACTCGCTGACCGCCGTCGAACTGCGCAACCGGCTGCGCGCCGTCACCGGCCTGCGCACCTCGGCCACCGTGATCTTCGACTATCCGACGGTCACCGCGCTCGCCGCACACGTTCTGGACGAGCTGACGGGCGGCCAGGACCCGGTCGCCGAGGCCACGCCCCGCCCGGCGGGACAGAGCGACGACCCGATCGTCATCGTCGGCATGAGCTGCCGCTACCCCGGCGGGGTCGGCTCGCCCGAGGACCTGTGGCGGCTGGTCCGCGAGGGCACCGACGCCATCTCCGGACTGCCCACCGACCGCGGCTGGGACCTCGACTCCCTCTACGACCCCGACCCGGACCACCTGGGCACCACCTACACCCGCTTCGGCGGATTCCTGCACGACGCGGCCGACTTCGACCCCGCCTTCTTCGGCATGAGCCCCCGCGAGGCCCTCGCCACCGACGCCCAGCAGCGACTCCTGCTGGAGGCGTCCTGGGAGGCGATCGAGCGGGCCGGGATCGACCCGGTCACGCTGCGCGGCAGCCAGACCGGCGTCTTCGCCGGCGTCATGTACAACGACTACGCGGCCACCCTCGCCGACGAGCGCTTCGAGGGCCACCAGGGCAGCGGCACCTCGCCGAGCATCGCCTCCGGCCGCGTCTCCTACGTCCTCGGCCTCGAAGGCCCGGCCGTCACCGTCGACACCGCCTGCTCCTCCTCGCTGGTCGCCCTGCACTGGGCGATGCAGGCCCTGCGGGCGGGAGAGTGCTCCCTCGCGCTCGCCGGCGGCGTGACCGTGATGTCCACCCCGACCTCCCTCATCGAGTTCTCCCGGCAGCGCGGGCTGTCCCCCGACGGCCGCTGCAAGGCCTACTCCGACGGCGCCGACGGCGTCGGCTGGGCGGAGGGCGTCGGCGTCCTGGTGCTGGAGCGGCTCTCCGACGCCCGCCGCCGCGGGCACCCCGTACTGGCCGTCGTCCGCGGCTCCGCCGTCAACCAGGACGGCGCCAGCAACGGCCTGACCGCCCCCAACGGCCCCTCCCAGCAGCGGGTCATCCGGCAGGCCCTGTCCGCCGCCGGTCTGACGGGCGCCGACATCGACGTGGTCGAGGGACACGGCACCGGCACCGCCCTCGGCGACCCCATCGAGGCCCAGGCCCTGCTCGCCACCTACGGCCAGGACCGCGACCCCGAGCGGCCGCTGCTGCTCGGCTCGGTGAAGTCGAACATCGGCCACACCCAGGCCGCCGCGGGCGTCGCGGGCATCATCAAGACGGTCCAGGCGATGCGGCACGGCGTCGTCCCGCGCACCCTGTACGCCGCCCAGCCCTCCACCCACGTCGACTGGGAGGCCGGAGCCGTCGAACTGGCCGCCGACGAGTCGGCCTGGCCCGACACCGGCCGCCCGCGCCGCGCCGGTGTCTCCTCCTTCGGCATCAGCGGCACCAACGCCCACGTGATCCTGGAGCAGGCCCCGGAGCCTGCCGCAGCGCAGGCCAGGACCGGGGACGGCGACCGGGTGACCGTGTGGCAGCTCTCCGGCCGCAGCCGGGCCGCCCTGCGCGACCAGGCCGCCCGGCTGCGCGCCCACGTCGAGGACCACCCCGACCTCGACCCCGCCGACATCGGCCTGTCCCTGGCCACCACCCGCTCCGCCTTCGACCACCGCGCCGCCGCCGTCGGCGACCGCACGGAGCTGCTGCGCGCGCTGGCCGCGCTCGCCGCCGGGGACACCGACCCCGCGCTCGTCACGGGCGAGACCGGCGGCGCGGCCAGGCCCGCCCTGCTGTTCACCGGACAGGGCGCCCAGCGCCCCGGCATGGGCCGTGAACTGTACGACCGCTTCCCGGTGTTCGCCGCCGCACTCGACGAGGCGCTCGGCCACCTCGACAAGAGCGCCGACCGGCCGCTGCGGGAGATCCTGTTCGCCGCCGAGGACGCGCCCGAGGCCGCGCTGCTCGACCGCACCAGCTACGCCCAGCCCCTGCTGTTCGCCGTCGGGACCGCCCTGTTCCGGCTGCTCACCTCCTGGGGCGTGCGCCCCAGCGCGCTGCTCGGCCACTCGGTCGGCGGGCTCACCGCCGCACACGCCGCCGGTGTGCTCTCCCTGGCGGACGCCTGCACCCTGGTCGCCGCCCGCGCCCGGCTGATGCAGGCCCTGCCCGAGGGCGGCGCCATGGCCTCCCTCGAGGCCACCGAGGACGAGGTGCTCGCCCGCCTGACCGACTGCTCCGGCGTGTCGATCGCCGCCGTCAACGGCCCGCACGCCGTCGTCGTCTCCGGTGACGAGAGCGAAGTGCTGCGCCTGGCTGGAGAGTTCGCCGCCGAGGGGCGGCGCACCAAGCGGCTGCGGGTCAGCCACGCCTTCCACTCGGCCCGCATGGAGCCCCTGCTCGACGAGTTCCGCCGGATCGCCGAAACCCTCACCTACACCGCCCCGGACCTGCCCGTCGTCTCCGACCTGACCGGCGCCCTCGCGGCCGGCGACGACCTGCGCACCCCCGAGTACTGGGTCGAGCACGTCCGCCACCCCGTCCGCTTCGCCGACGGGGTGGCCGCCCTGCGCGCCACCGGCGCGACCACCTTCCTCGAAGTCGGCCCCGACGGCGTACTGTCCGCGCTCACCGAGGACATCCTCGCCGCCGACGACACCGCCTCCGAGGCCGTCCCCCTGCTGCGCGCGGGCCACGGCGAGGAACGGACCGCCGCCACGGCACTCGCCCGCCTCCACGTACGCGGCATCGCCGTGGACCGGGCCGCCCACCACGCCCCCGCGCACGCCCGCACGGTCGACCTGCCCACCTACGCCTTCCAGCACGAGCGGTACTGGCCCGAGACCACCGCGAGCCGGCCCACGGCCGACCCGGCGGACTCCGCCCTGTGGGGCGCCGTCGAACGCGGCGACACCGGCCGGGTCGCCACCCTGCTCGGACTGCGCGACGAGCAGCACGCGGGCCTCGCCGCCCTGCTGCCGGCCCTCACCTCCTGGCGCCGCGGCCGGCACGAGAAGACATTCCTCGACACGGCCCGCTACCGGATCAGGTGGACACCGGTCCGCGCGAGCGCGGCCCCCGTGCTCGACGGCACCTGGCTCGTGGCGACCACCGCCGCCGTGGACGACGGCGGGCTGCTGGAGGCCCTGCGCGGCCACGGCGCCCGCTTCGAGCCGCTCCTCCTCGACGACGCCTGCCTCGACCGCGAGGTCCTCGCCGCCCGGCTCACCGAGGCCGGTGCGGCGGACGCGGCCGGCCTCCTCTCGCTGCTCCCGCTGGCCGACCAGGACCCGCTCACCGGCCCCGGCCTGCCCACCGGCCTCGCCCTGAGCGTCGTCCTGACCCAGGCCCTCACCGACACCGGGCTCACCGCCCCGCTGTGGACCCTCACCCGCGGCGCCGTGTCCACCGGCGCCGCCGACCCGCTCGCCCAGCCCGTCCAGGCCGCCGTCTGGGGCCTCGGCCGGGTCGCCGCACTCGAACGGCCGGGGGCCTGGAGCGGCCTCGCCGACCTGCCGCCCGTCCTCGCGGCGCCCACCGTGCAGCGGCTGGTCAGCGCACTGGCCGCGCCCGCCGCCGACGCCGAGGACCAGCTCGCGCTGCGCGCGACCGGCGCCTTCGCGCGCCGCCTGGTCCGCCGCCCCGCCACCGAACTCCCGCACGAGAACGAGGTCACCGCACGCGGCACCGTGCTCGTCACCGGCGGCACCGGCGCCCTCGGCGCCGAGGTGGCCCGCTGGCTCGCCCGCGCGGGCGCCGAGCACCTCGTCCTCACCAGCCGGCGCGGCCCCCGGGCGCCCGGCGCCGCTGAACTCGCCGCCGAACTGCGCGCGTCGGGCACCGAGGTCACCCTCGCGGCCTGCGACACCGCCGACCGGGAGGCACTGGCCGCCGTGCTCGCCGCCGTCCCCGAGGACCGGCCGCTGACCGGCGTGGTCCACGCGGCAGGCGTCGGGCAGGCCGCCCCGCTGGCCGCCACCCCCCTCGCCGACGTCGTCGCCGCGGCCGAGGCCAAGATGCTGGGCGCCGCCCACCTCGACGCCCTCCTCGCCGACCGGGACCTGGACTTCTTCGTCCTGTTCTCCTCCGTCGCCGGCGTCTGGGGCAGCGCGGGACAGAGCGCCTACGCCGCCGCCAACGCCTATCTCGACGCCCT
Source organism: Streptomyces sp. NPDC015171 (assembly GCF_043079545.1). Lineage (NCBI taxonomy): Bacteria > Bacillati > Actinomycetota > Actinomycetes > Kitasatosporales > Streptomycetaceae > Streptomyces > Streptomyces sp. NPDC015171. The sequence continues at coordinate 77,995 of NZ_JBIBUO010000012.1, read as the reverse complement.
CGCCGAACACCGCGCCGCCCGCGGCCTCGCCGCCACCTCGGTGGCCTGGGGCCCCTGGGCCGAGGCCGGCATGGCCACCCACGAGGCCGTCACCGACAGCCTCGCCCGGCAGGGCCTGCGCTTCCTCGCCCCCGCCACCGCCCTCGCCGAGCTGCGCCGCGCGATCGCCCGCCGCGAGGTCACGGTCACCGTCGCCGACGTCGACTGGGAGACGTACGTCCCCGTCTTCACCGCCTCCCGGCCCAGCCGCCTGTTCACCGAGCTGCCCGAGATCCGGCAGCTCGCCACCGCCGCCACCGGCGGCGCCGCCGACTCCGCCTTCGTGACCAGGCTGCGCGCCCTCGACCAGGACGCCCGGCAGAGCCTGCTCGTCGACACGGTCCGCCGGGAGGCGGCCGCCGTCCTCGGACACACCTCCGCCGAAGGCGTCCCCGCCACCCGGGCCTTCCGCGACGCCGGCTTCGACTCGCTGACGGCGGTGGACCTGCGCAAGCGCCTGGCCGCCCTCACCGGCCTCGCCCTGCCCAGCACCATGGCCTTCGACCACCCCACGCCCGCCGCCCTCGCCGCCTACCTGCGCGACGAGATCGCCGGCGCCGACAACGCCCCGGCGGCGGTGCGCACCACGGCCGCCGGACGGTTCGACGAGCCCGTCGCCATCGTCGGCATGAGCTGCCGCTTCCCCGGCGGCGCCGCGGGACCCCGGGAGTTCTGGCAGCTCGTGGCCGAAGGCGCCGACGCCGTCTCCGAGTTCCCCGTCAACCGCGGCTGGGACACCGGCCTGTACGACGCCGACCCCGACGCCTCCGGAAAGACCTACTCCACCCAGGGCGGCTTCCTGCACGAGGCCGGCGAGTTCGACGCGGGCTTCTTCGGCATCTCCCCCCGCGAGGCCCTCACCATGGACCCGCAGCAGCGCCTGCTGCTGGAGACCACCTGGGAGGCCTTCGAATCCGCCGGCATCGACCCGGACTCCGTGCACGGCAGCGCCACCGGCACCTTCATCGGATCCACGTACCAGGAGTACGGGATCGCCATGGACGACGCCTCCGCCGGGCACGCCGTCACCGGCACCAGCCCCAGCGTCCTCTCCGGCCGCCTCGCCTACCTGTTCGGCCTCGAAGGACCGGCGGTCACGGTGGACACCGCCTGCTCCTCCTCGCTGGTGGCCCTGCACCTGGCCTGCCAGTCGCTGCGCAACGGCGAGAGCGACCTCGCCCTCGCGGGCGGCGCCACCGTCATGACCAACCCCAACGCCTTCATCGCGTTCAGCCGCCAGCGGGCCCTCGCCGCCGACGGCCGCTGCAAGGCCTTCTCCGACGCCGCCGACGGCATGACCCTCGCCGAGGGCGTCGGCGTCCTCGTCCTGGAACGCCTCTCCGACGCCGAGGCCAACGGCCACGACGTCCTCGCCGTGGTCCGCGGCTCCGCCATCAACCAGGACGGCGCCTCCAACGGGCTCACCGCCCCCAACGGCCCCTCCCAGCAGCGCGTCATCCGGCAGGCCCTCGCCAACTCCGGGCTCACCCCCGCCGACATCGACGCCGTCGAGGCCCACGGCACCGGCACCGCCCTCGGCGACCCCATCGAGGCCCAGGCCCTCCAGGCCGTCTACGGCCAGGGCCGCGACCCCGAACGGCCGCTGCTGCTCGGCTCGGTGAAGTCGAACATCGGCCACACCCAGTCCGCCGCGGGCGTCGCCGGCGTCATCAAGATGGTCATGGCGCTGCGCCACGGGGTCCTGCCCAGGACCCTGCACGCCGACGAGCCGTCCTCCCACATCGACTGGACCCCCGGCACCGTCTCCCTGATCACCGACCCCGTCCCCTGGGCGCCGGGCGCACGGACCCGCCGCTGCGCCGTGTCCTCCTTCGGCATCAGCGGCACCAACGCGCACACCGTCCTCGAAGAGGCCCCGCGCCACGACCGGCAGCCGAGCCGGGAGCAGGCCCCCGGCACCGGCGGCGTCCTGCCGTGGCTGCTGTCGGCCCGGACCCCGGCGGCGCTGCGCGCCCAGGCCGTCCGGCTCACCGACCACCTCACCGCCGGCGCCGGCCTCGCCCCCGCCGACATCGCGCACTCCCTCCTCACCACCCGCGCCGCACTCGACCACCGCGCCGTGGTCATCGGCGCCGGCCCCGAGGAGCTGCACACCGGCCTCACGGCCCTCGGCGCCGGTACGCCCGCGCCCGGCCTGGTCCAGGGCAGCACCGACACCGACGGCAAGACCGTCTTCGTCTTCCCCGGCCAGGGCTCCCAGTGGACCGGCATGGCCGCCGAACTCCTCGACGAATCACCGGCCTTCGCCGAAAAGCTGCACGAATGCGCCGCCGCCCTCGCCGCGTACACCGACTGGAATCTGGTGGACGTGCTGCGCCGGGCCGACGGCGCACCCTCCCTCGACCGCGTCGACGTCGTCCAGCCCGCCACCTTCGCCGTCCTCGTCTCGCTCGCCCACCTGTGGCGCTCGTACGGGGTACGGCCCGACGCCGTCGTCGGACACTCCCAGGGCGAGATCGCGGCGGCCGTCGTCGCCGGGGCCCTGACCCTGGACGACGGAGCCCGCGTCGTCGCCCTGCGCAGCCAGGCCATCGCCCGCGGGCTGGCCGGCTCCGGCGGCATGGTCTCCGTACCGCTGCCGCTCGCCGAGGCCGAGGAACACCTCGCCGCCCACGGCGACGACCTGTGCGTAGCCGCCGTCAACGGCCCCAGCGGCGTCGTGGTGGCCGGCCCGCCCGGCCGGCTGGACACCCTCATCGCGGACCTCACCGCGCACGACGTCCGGGCCCGCCGCATCGCCGTCGACTACGCCTCGCACTCGGCGCAGGTCGAACAGCTGGAGGAGGAGCTGCTGACGGTCCTCGCACCCGTGCGCCCGCGCCCCGCCGAGGTCCCCTTCTTCTCCACCGTCACCGGCGACTGGCTGGACACCACGGCCATGGACGCCGGCTACTGGTACCGCAATCTGCGCCACACGGTCCGCTTCGCACCGGCCGTCGCATCCCTGCTCGACCAGGGCCACCAGGTCTTCGTGGAGGTCAGCCCGCACCCCGTGCTGACCATGGCGGTCCAGGCCACCGCCGAGGAGGGCGGCCACCGGGCCCTCGCCGTCGGCACCCTGCGCCGCGACGACGGCGGCAACCGCCGCTTCCTCACCTCCCTCGCCGAGGCCCATGTGCACGGCGTACGGGTCGACTGGGCCCGGGTCCTCGACGGCACCGCCGTCCGCCGGGTCGAGCTGCCCACCTACGCCTTCCAGCGCGAGCACCTGTGGGCCGTGCCCGCCCGCCCGGACGGCGGCCGGGGCGAAGGCCGGGCCGAGGACACCGCGTTCTGGGACGCCGTCGAACAGCAGGACGTCGACTCCCTGGCCGCCGGACTCGACCTCGACCGGGCCGCCGTGGCCCCCGTGCTGCCCGCCCTGTCCGCATGGCGGCGGCGCAGCCGCGACCGGTCCACCGTCGACTCCTGGCGCTACCGCCAGACCTGGAAGCCGCTCGGCGGCCTCGCCCCGGCGGCACCGACCGGCCCCTGGCTCGTCATCAGCGGCCGCACCCCGGCCGCCCCCGACGTCCTGGAGGCGCTGACGGCCGCCGGCGCCGACCTGCGCCACCTGGAGCTGGACGAGACCTGCGCCGACCGTACGACGCTGGCCGCGCGCCTCGCGGACACCGCGGACGGCGCGCGGCTCACCGGGATCGTGTCGCTGCTGGCCGCCGACGAGGCACCGGACGCGGCCCACCCGGCCCTGTCCGAGGGCCTCGCCCGCACCCTCGCCCTCGTCCAGGCGCTCGGCGACGCCGGCCTCGGCGCACCCCTGTGGTGCCTGACCCGCGGCGCGGCCTCCACCGGCCGCACCGACCGGCTCACCCGCCCCGTCCAGGCCCAGATCCACGGCCTGGGCTGGACCGCGGCGCTCGAACACCCCGAGCGCTGGGGCGGCGTCGTGGACCTGCCCGACGGCCCCCTCGACCGGCGCGGCGCCGCACGCCTCGCCGCCGTCCTCACCGGCACCACCGGCGAGGACCAGCTCGCCGTACGCCCCTCCGGCGTGTTCGCCCGCCGCGTCACCCCCGCCGGTGCCCGGGGCGCGACGCCGCCGGCCGTCTGGCACCCGCGCGGCACCACCCTGATCACCGGCGGCACCGGCACCCTCGCCCCGCACCTGGCGCGCTGGCTGGCCCGCCAGGGCGCCGAGCACATCGTGCTCACCAGCCGCCGCGGCCCCGACGCGCCCGGCACCGCCGACCTCGTCACCGAGCTGGCGGAGCTGGGAGCCGAGGCCGAGTTCCTCGCCTGCGACCTCACCGACCGGGCTGCCGTGGCCGCACTCCTGGACGGTCTTGCCGCCGCGGGCCGCACCGTGCGGACCGTGGTCCACACCGCCGTCGTCATCGAGCTCGCCACCCTGGAGGAGACCAGCACGGAAGCCTTCGCCAAGGTCCTCGACGCCAAGGTCACCGGCGCCCGGCACCTCGACGAACTCCTCGACGACGAGCAGCTCGACGCGTTCGTCCTGTACTCCTCCACCGCCGGCATGTGGGGCAGCGGCAAGCACGCCGCCTACGTCGCTGGCAACGCCTACCTCAACGCGCTCGCCGAGCACCGCCGCGCCCGCGGCGCCCACGCCACCGCCGTCTCCTGGGGCATCTGGTCCGACGACCTCAAGCTGGGACGCGTCGACCCCGGCCAGATCCGGCGCAGCGGGCTGGAGTTCATGGACCCGCAGCTCGCCCTGGCCGGGCTGCGGCAGGCACTGGAGGACGACGAGCACGTCCTCGCCGTCGCCGACGTCGACTGGGACCGCTACCACCCGGTGTTCACCTCCGGCCGCCCCACCGCGCTCTTCGAGGACGTGCCCGCCGTCCGGCGGCTCACCGAGGAGCCCGGACAGCGCCCGGCGGACGGCGAGTTCGCGGCCCGGGTCACCGGACTGCCCGCCGTCGAGCAGAACCGGGTGCTGCTCGACCTCGTCCGCGCCGAGGCGGCCACCGTCCTCGGCCACGCCTCGCCCGACGTCCTGTCCGAACAGCGGGCCTTCCGCGACGTCGGCTTCGACTCGCTGACCGCCGTCGACCTGCGCAACCGCCTCGCCGCCGTCACCGGGCTGACCCTGCCCAGCACGATGGTGTTCGACTACCCGAACCCGCTCGCCCTCGTCGAGTACCTGCGCACCAGGATCGCCGGGACGGCCGCGGACGGCACCGGTGCGCCGGCCGCCACCGCCGTGCGCACGGACGACGACCCCATCGCCATCATCGGCATGAGCTGCCGCTACCCCGGCGACGTCACCGCACCCGAGGACCTGTGGCACCTCGTCGCCGCCGGCACCGACGCCACCGGCGAGTTCCCCGCCGACCGCGGCTGGGACGCCGAGGGCCTGTACGACCCGGATCCCGACCGGCCCGGCCGCACCTACTCCACCCGGGGCGGCTTCCTCACCTCCGCCGCCGACTTCGACGCCGCGTTCTTCGGCATCTCGCCCCGTGAGGCCCTCGCCATGGACCCGCAGCAGCGGCTCCTGCTGGAGACCGCCTGGGAGGCGATGGAACGCGCCGGCATCGACCCGGCCGCCCTGCGCGGCAGCAGCACCGGCACCTTCATCGGCGCCAGCTACCAGGACTACACCTCCGGCGGCTCCGGCCAGGACGGTGCCGAGGGCCATCTGATCACCGGCACCGTGCCCAGCGTCCTGTCCGGCCGGATCTCCTACACGTTCGGCTTCGAGGGCCCCGCCGTCACCCTGGACACCGCCTGCTCCAGCTCGCTGGTGGCCCTCCACCTGGCCTGCCAGTCGCTGCGCGACGGCGAGAGCGACCTCGCCCTCGCCGGCGGCGTCAGCATCATGGCCACGCCCAACGCGTTCGTCGGCTTCAGCAGGCAGCGCGCGATGGCCGCCGACGGCCGCTGCAAGGCGTACGCCGACGCCGCCGACGGCATGAGCCTCGCCGAGGGCGTCGGTCTCGTCCTCGTCGAACGCCTCTCCGACGCCCTCCGCAACGGACACCGCGTGCTGGCCGTCGTCCGCGGCTCCGCCGTCAACCAGGACGGCGCCAGCAACGGGCTCACCGCCCCCAACGGCCCCTCCCAGCAGCGCGTCATCCGCCAGGCCCTCGCCAACGCGGGCCTGACCGGCACCGACATCGACGCCGTCGAGGGCCATGGCACCGGCACCCGGCTCGGCGACCCCATCGAGGCCCAGGCCCTGCTCGCCACCTACGGCCGGGACCGCCCCGCCGAACGCCCGCTGCTGCTCGGCTCCGTCAAGTCGAACATCGGCCACACCCAGATGGCCTCCGGCGTCGCAGGCGTCATCAAGATGGTCCTCGCCATGCGCCACGGCGTCCTGCCGCCGAGCCTGCACATCGACCGGCCCTCCACCCACGTGGACTGGACCGAAGGCTCCATCGCCCTGCTCACCGAGGAGCACCCGTGGCCCGAGACCGGCCGCCCGCGCCGCGCGGCCGTCTCCTCCTTCGGCATCAGCGGCACCAACGTCCACACCATCCTCGAACAGGCCCCGGCCGCCGACGAGGAGACGCCCCCGCCCGCCACGCGGCCCGCCCCGGCCGCCGTACCCGTGCTGCTGTCCGCCCGCGCGGAGCCGGCCCTGCACGCACAGGCCGGCCGGCTGCTCGACCTGCTGGCCGCCCGGCCCGGACTCCCGCTCGCCGACCTGGCCGTCTCCCTCGCCACCACCCGCGCCGCCCTCGACCACCGGGCCGCCGTACTGGCCGAGGACACCGACGGCCTGGTCCGGGCCCTGACCGCGCTGCGCGACGGCCGGCCCGACGCCACGCTCGTCACCCGCCGCGCCACCCGCGGACGCCTCGCGTTCCTCTTCACCGGCCAGGGCAGCCAGTACCCCGGCATGGGCCGCGAACTCTACGACGCCCAACCGATGTTCGCCGACGCCCTGGACGCCGTCCTGGCCCGCTTCGACCTCGCCGGCACCGGCACCGGCGAGCCGCTTCGCGAGGTGCTCCTCGCCGAGGACGGCAGCGAGCGCGCCGCCCTCCTGGACGACACCGCCCACACCCAGCCCGCCCTGTTCGCCCTGGAAGTGGCCCTGTACCGGCTGCTGGAGTCCTGGGGCGTGCGGCCCGACGCCGTCGCCGGCCACTCGATCGGCGAACTCGCCGCCGCCCATGTTGCCGGGGTCCTCTCCCTGGAGGACGCCTGCACCCTGGTCGCCGCCCGCGCCCGGCTGATGGCCGCGCTGCCCGGCGGCGGCGCCATGGTGTCGGCGGAGGCGAGCGAGGAGGAGGTGCTGGAACTGCTGGCCGGGCAGGAGGAGCGGATGTCCCTCGCCGCGGTCAACGCGCCCGGCGCGCTGGTCGTCGCGGGCGACGAGGCACCGGTGCTGGAACTGGCCGCCCGGCTCGCCGCCCGGGGCCGCCGCACCAAGCGGCTGCGGGTGAGCCACGCCTTCCACTCGCCGCACATGGACGGCATGCTCGACGCCTTCACACGCGTCGCCCGCGAACTCACCTACCACGCCCCGACGATCCCCGTCGTCTCGACGGTGACCGGCGAGACCGCCACCACCGAGCAGCTCACCTCCCCGGAGTACTGGGCCGCCCAGGTCCGCTCCACCGTGCGCTTCGCCGACACGGTGCGCACCCTCACCGCCCAGGGCACCACCACGTTCCTGGAACTCGGCCCCGACGGCGTGCTCACCGGCGCCGTGCGCACCGCCACGGGCGACACGGAGACACCGCCCGCCGCGATCCCGGCGCTGCGCCGGGGCCGCCCGGAAGCGGTCACCCTCACCACGGCCCTCGCCGGCCTGCACACCCACGGCGCACACGTCGACTGGAACGCGGTCTTCGCCGGCACCGCCGCCCGTCACATCGAGCTGCCGACGTACCCGTTCCAGCGCCGGCGCTACTGGCCGGAGAGCGTCCCGGCGCCCTCCGCCGCCGGATCCGACCCCGTGGACGCCGCGTTCTGGTCGGCCGTGGAGCGCGCCGACCTGCCCTCCCTCGGCGCCGACCTGGCACTCGACGACGCGACCCTCGCCGCCGTGGTGCCCGCCCTGTCGTCCTGGCGCCGCAGGCGCGGCGAGGCGCACACCATCGACAGCTGGCGCTACCGGATCACCTGGAAGCCCCTGACCGCCCCCGACGACCGCACCCCCCTCACCGGGATCTGGCTCTGCCTGCTGCCCGCCGACGCCACCGCCCCGCTGGACCTCCTCGACGGCCTCGCGACCGTCGGCACCGCCCGGCTCGTCCGCCTCGCCGTACCCGCGGGGGAGACCCGGGCACACCTCGCCGACCGCATCCGCGAACTCGCCTCGACAGAAGGCGAGTTCACCGGAGTGCTGTCCCTCCTCGCCTTCCACGACTCCCCGGATGCCGCGGACCGGGGCGGCCCGGAGCACGGCCTCCTCGCGACGGCCACCGCCGTCCAGGCGCTCGGCGACACCGGCCTCGACGCACCGCTGTGGTGCCTCACCCGCGGCGCCGTCCGCGTCGGCCGCGCCGACCGGCTCACCACACCCGCGCACAGCACCGTGTGGGGCCTGGGCCGCAGCGCCGCCCTGGAACACCCCGAACGCTGGGGCGGCCTCATCGACCTGCCCGAACAGCTCGACACCCCCGCGGTCCGCCGGGTGGCGGCCCTCCTCGCCGGCACGACCGGCGAGGACCAGGCCGCCGTACGGTCCGCGGGCGGCTACGCCCGCAGGCTCACCCGCCACCCCGTGGCCGACCGCCCCGCCGTACGGGACTTCACACCGACCGGCACCGTCCTCGTCACCGGCGGCACCGGCGGCCTAGGCGGCCACCTCGCCCGCTGGCTCGCCGCCCAGGGCGCCCCGCACCTGCTCCTCCTCAGCAGGCGCGGCGACCAGGCCCCCGGCGCGGCCGGACTGCGCGAGGAACTCACCGCCCAGGGCACCAGGGTCACTTTGGCCGCCTGCGACGCCGGCGACCGCGACGCGCTCGCCGCCGTCCTCGCGGCCGTCCCCGAGGAGTTCCCGCTCACCGCCGTGTTCCACGCGGCGGGCGTCGTCGCCGACGGCGTCCTCGACACACTGACCCCCGACGCCTTCCCGGCCGTCCTCGGCCCGAAGGCCACCGCCGCCCGCCATCTGCACGAGCTGACCCGGGACAGCGACCTCATCGCCTTCGTCCTGTTCTCCTCGACGGCGGCGACCCTCGGCTCCGCGGGCCAGGCCAACTACGCCGCCGCCAACGCCTACCTGGACGCCCTCGCCGAACTCCGGCGCGCACAGGGACTGCCCGCCACCTCCGTGGCCTGGGGCCCGTGGGCGCAGGCCGGCATGGCCGCCGAAGGCACCGGAGTCGAGAACCGGGTCCGCCGCGGCGGCTTCACCCCCATGGCACCCCGCCAGGCCGTCGCCGCGCTCCGCCACGCCCTGGAGCACGACGACACCACCCTGACCGTGACCGACATCGACTGGGCGCGGTTCGCCCCGGTCTTCGCCGCCCTCAGGCCCAACCCGCTCGTCGCCGACCTGCCCGAGGTGCGCGCCGCCGCACCGGCGCGGGACACCGGGACCGGACGAGCGGAGTCCGGGCTGCGCCAGCACCTCGCCGCGCTCGCCGGGACCGCCCGCCCCAAGCACGTCCTGGACTTCGTCCGGGACCAGGTGGCCGCCGTCCTCGGCCACTCCGAAGGCGGGGCCGTCGGAGCCGACCAGGCCTTCACCGACCTCGGCTTCGACTCCCTGACCACCGTCGAACTGCGCAACACCCTCACCGCGACCACCGGACTGCGACTGCCCGCGACCCTCGTCTACGACCACCCGACCCCGCGCGCCCTGTCCGCGCACCTGCTGGCCGAACTCGCCGGCTCCGTCCCGGAACCCACGGCGGCGACGGGCACCCCGGCGGGCACCGCGCGGCCGGCCGCCGACGACCCGGTCGTCATCGTCGGCATGAGCTGCCGCTTCCCCGGCGGGGTCGCGACCCCCGAGGACCTGTGGCGGCTGCTGACCCGGGGCGAGGACGCGATCACCCCGTTCCCCGCCGACCGGGGCTGGGACCTCGCCACCCTCGGCCGCGGCTCGTCGGCCACCCTCGAAGGCGGCTTCCTCGACGGCGTCGGCCTCTTCGACGCCCGCTTCTTCGGCATCTCGCCCCGCGAGGCCCTCGCCATGGACCCGCAGCAGCGCCTCCTCCTCGAAACCTCCTGGGAGGCGCTGGAGCGCGCCGGTATCGCACCGGACGCGCTGCGCGGCAGCGACACCGGTGTCTTCATCGGCACCAACGGCCAGGACTACATGACCGTCCTGCGCCGCGGCACCGCCGACGTCCAGGGCCACGTCGCCACCGGCACCACGGCCAGCGTGATGTCGGGCCGCCTCTCCTACACCCTGGGCCTGGAGGGCCCGGCGGTGACGGTGGACACGGCCTGCTCCTCCTCGCTGGTGGCCCTGCACCTGGCGGCCCGCGCACTGCGGGCGGGGGAGTGCTCCCTGGTCCTGGCCGGCGGTGTCTCCGTGATGTCGAGCCCGGACGCGTTCATCGAGTTCACCGCACAGGGCGGACTCGCCCCCGACGGCCGCTGCAAGGCGTTCGCCGACACGGCGGACGGCACGGCCTGGTCCGAGGGCGCCGGTGTCCTCGTCCTGGAACGCCTCTCGGACGCCCGACGGCACGGCCACGACGTCCTGGCCCTCCTGCGCGGCGCCGCCGTCAACCAGGACGGCGCGAGCAACGGCCTGACCGCACCCAACGGGCGGGCCCAGCAGCGCGTCATCCGGGCCGCGCTGACCGACGCGGGCCTCACCCCCGCCGACGTCGACGCCGTCGAGGCCCACGGCACCGGAACCTCGCTGGGCGACCCGATCGAGGCCAACGCCCTGATCGCCGCCTACGGCCACGACCGCGCGCCGGAGCGTCCGCTGCTGCTCGGCGCGATCAAGTCGAACCTAGGTCACACGCAGGCCGCCGCCGGTGTCGCGGGCGTGATCAAGATGGTCATGGCGATGCGGCACGGCGTGCTGCCCCGCACCCTGCACGCGGACACCCCGTCCACCCACGTCGACTGGTCCGAGGGCACCGTCACCCTGCTCCGCGAGGAGCGGGCGTGGCCGGAGACCGGGCAGCCCCGCCGCGCCGCCGTCTCCGCCTTCGGAGTGAGCGGTACGAACGCGCACGTGATCGTGGAGCAGGCTCCCTCGGCCGAGCCCGGCGGCACGATCGAGCCGGCCGTGGCGCCCGGGGTGGTGCCGTGGGTGGTGTCGGCGAGGTCCGAGGCGGCGCTCGACGCCCAGTTGGGGCGGTTGTCCGCGCTGGGTGGTGGTCCGCGTCCGCTGGATGTGGGTTTCTCGTTGGCGGCCGGTCGGGCGCGGATGGTTCATCGTGCGGTGCTGGTGGACGGCCGTGAGGTGGCGCGTGGGGAGGCTCGTGAGCGTTCGCTGGCGGTGCTGTTCTCGGGCCAGGGCTCGCAGCGGCTGGGTATGGGCCGTGAGCTGTACGGGCGTTTCCCGGTGTTCGCGGAGGCGTTCGACGCGGTGTGCGCGGGGCTGGACCTGCACCTGGACACCTCCCTCCGTGATGTCGTCTGGGGCGACGACGCCGAGCTGCTGGACCAGACGGTGTACGCCCAGGCTGCCCTCTTCGCCGTCGAGGTGGCGTTGTTCCGGCTGGCTGAATCGCTGGGTGTGCGGCCGGAGTTCGTGGCTGGTCATTCGATCGGTGAGGTGGCTGCGGCGCATGTGGCGGGGGTGTTCTCGCTGGAGGACGCATGCACGCTGGTGGCGGCTCGTGGTCGGCTGATGCAGGCTCTGCCGGAGGGCGGGGCGATGGTGGCCGTCGAGGCGGCGGAGGAGGAAGTACGGCCGCTGCTGGGTGAGTTGGTGTCGCTGGCCGCCGTCAACGGCCCTTCCTCAGTGGTCGTCTCCGGTGCTGCCGCTGCGGTGGAGGAGATCCGCGTCCGCTTCGAGGGGCTGGGGCGGCGGACGAGCGTGCTGCGGGTGTCGCACGCCTTCCACTCGCCGTTGATGGACCCGATGCTGGACGAGTTCCGGATGGTGGTGTCGGGGCTGTCGTTCTCGGCTCCGGAGATCCCGTTGATCTCGAACGTCACGGGCGAGCCGGCGACGGCCGGGCTGGTGTGCGATCCCGAGTACTGGGTGCGGCACGTCCGTGAGACCGTCCTGTTCTCCCGGGGGATCGAGGCCCTGGCGCGGGCCGGCGCCTCGGCCTTCCTCGAACTCGGCCCCGATAGCGTCCTCACCGCACTCGCCGAGCTGAGCCTGGGCGGCGACGGGCGACAGCGGCCCGTGCTCGCGTCCGCGCTGCGCAAAACGGGAGCCGAAGAGGCCACCCTGGTCACGGCCCTCGCGCGCCTGCACTGCGCGGGCCTGCCCACGGACTGGAGCGCCCTCTTCGAAGGCACCGGAGCGCGCCGCGCCGACCTGCCCACCTACCCCTTCCAACGCGAGCTCTACTGGCCCGAGGCCGCACAGGCCCCGGCGACTCCGGACGCCCCGGATGCCGTCGACGCGGAGTTCTGGGCCGCGGTGGAACGGCAGGACCTGGGCTCGCTGTCCGCCACGCTGGGCCTGGCCGACGGGGCCACCCTGACGGCGCTGGTGCCCGCTCTCTCCGCCTGGCGCCGCAAGCGCACCGAGGACGCCGCCGTGGACGGCTGGCGCTACCGGGTCACCTGGAAGCCGCTCACGAGCACCGGACCACGCGCCGACTCCGCCGACGGGCACACCGGCACCTGGGTAGTACTCGTCCCGTCCGTCCGGTCGGAGGACGGGTGGACGGCGTCCGTGGTGGACGCCCTCGGCAGCCGGGCGGTGCGCCTCGCCGTCGATGTGACGGATCATCAGATGTTCGCCGCGCGGATGGCCGCGGACATGCCGGACACGGGCGCCATCGCGGGTGTGCTGTCCCTGCTCGCCGTACCGGCGACGGCCGACGGCGGTCCCACGCCGCCGCCGGCGGGACTCGCCCGCCCGGACATTCTCACGCAGGCGCTGGCGGACGCAGGGGTGGACGCGCCCCTGTGGTGCGCCACGCGCGGCGCGGTGGACGTCGGGCCTTCCGACGCGCCCGTCGACCCCGGCCAGGCCGCGGTCTGGGGGCTCGGCAGGGTCACCGCTCTGGAGGCCCCGGACCGCTGGGGCGGTCTGCTGGACCTGCCCGGCGTGCTCGACGAGCGCGCCGCGGACCGGCTGCGCCGGGCCCTGACGGAGCCCGGCGGCGAGGACGAACTCGCGCTGCGCGCCTCGGGCCGCTACGCCAGGCGCCTCGTACGGGCCGTGCGGTCCGTACCGGACACGGGGACGGGCGACTGGCGTCCCGACGGCGCGGTGCTCGTCGTCGGCGGCGTCACGGGCTTCGGCGGGCACACCGCCCGCTGGCTCGCCGCCAACGGCGCGGGCCACGTCCTGCTGGTCGGCGCCGGGCAGCCGGAACCGCGCGCAGCGGCGGCGCTGGAGGCCGAGCTGACCGAGCTGGGCACGCAACTCACCGTCGCCACCGCCGACCCGACCGACGCCGGCGCGCTGACGGCGGCCCTCGACCGCGTCCCGGACTGGTATCCGCTGACCGCGGTCGTCCACACCGGGCACGGCGACGAGTCCGCGACCGACCCCGTCAGCCTCGACCGCGTACGGTCCGGCGTGGCGGCGCTCGAAGCGGCGCTCGGCGACCGGGTGCTCGACGCGTTCGTGCTGTTCGCGTCCATCGCCGGGACCTGGGGCGTGCGCGGACAGGAGGACGGTGCCGCGGCCGGCGCCTGGCTCGACGCCGTGGCCCGGCGCCGCCGCGCCCGGGGCGAGTCCGCGCTGTGCGTGGCGTGGGGTGCCTGGACGGACCTCGCCGAGGGCTCCCTCGCCCAGCATCTGCGGGCCAACGGGCTGCCGCCCATGGCACCCGAGCGGGCACTGGCCGCGATGGCCCGGGCCATCGGGGAGGACATCGCGTCCGTCACGATCGCCGATGTGGCGTGGGACCGTTTCGCGCCCGCGTACGCACGGACCCGGCCCGGCGCGCTCTTCGGCGAACTGCCCGAGGCGCGCGCCGCGCTCGCCGCGGCCGGCACACCCGACGGCGGCCCGGCGGCCGGACCGGGCACCACGGGTGCCGCGGCTACACTCCGGGCCGACCTCCTCGCCCGCCCGGACGACAGGGAGCGCGAAGAGCTGCTCCTCGCACTCGTCCGCCGAGAGGTGGCCGACGTCCTCGGATACGGGGACGCGGAGTCCGTCCCGTCCGGCCATGCCTTCCGGGACCTCGGCTTCGACTCGCTGACCGCGGTCGACCTGCGCGACCGGCTCGGCACCGCCACCGGTCTCGCACTGCCGGCCACGCTCGTCTTCGACTGCCCGACACCCCTGGCACTGGCGGCGCACCTGCGCGCCGAACTGCTCGGCGAGCGCGAGGAGGAGGACCGGGCGACGAGCGCACGCCCCGCCCACGGCGGCGGCGCCGGAGGCAGTGGCGACGACCCGATCGTCATCGTCGGCATGAGCTGCCGCTTTCCCGGCGGGGTGGCGTCCCCCGAGGACCTGTGGGAGCTGCTGCGCGCCGGCACCGACGCCATCGGCGGCTTCCCGGCCGACCGCGGCTGGGACCTCGACCGGCTGGCCCGCGGCGACGCGGACGGCCGTGGCCGCAGCGCCACCCGGCACGGCGGATTCCTGTACGACGTCGCGGACTTCGACGCCGCCTTCTTCGGCATCTCACCGCGTGAGGCAATGATCGTCGACCCGCAGCAGCGGATCGTGCTGGAGACCGCCTGGGAGGCGCTGGAGCGCGCCGGTGTCGACCCGGCCACGCTGCGCGGCGGTGACACCGGGGTGTTCATCGGCGGCGGCAGCGGCGACTACCGGCCCGCCGTCGGCGGGATCGGCCATGTGGAGACGGCCCAGTCGGCCAGCCTGCTGTCCGGCCGGCTGTCGTACACCCTCGGCCTTGAAGGCCCGTCGGTGTCGGTGGACACCGCCTGCTCGTCCTCGCTGGTGGCCCTGCACCTCGCCGCACAGGCCCTGCGGGCCGGCGAGTGCACCATGGCGCTGGCCGGCGGTGTGACGGTCATGTCGAGCCCCGTCGGGTTCATCGAGTTCGGCGAGATGGGCGCGCTGTCACCTGACGGCCGCTGCCGTGCCTTCGCCGCGTCGGCGAACGGCACCGCCTGGTCGGAGGGTGTCGGCGTACTCGTCGTCGAACGCCTCTCCGACGCCCGGCGCCGCGGCCACGAGGTGCTCGCCGTGCTGCGCGGCTCCGCCGTCAACCAGGACGGCGCCTCCAACGGCATCACGGCCCCCAACGGGCCGTCCCAGCGGCGCGTCATCCGGCGTGCGCTCGCGGCCTCCGGGCTGACCGCCGCAGAGGTCGACGCCGTCGAGGCCCACGGCACCGGCACCACCCTCGGCGACCCCATCGAGGCGCAGGCGCTGCTCGCCACCTACGGCCAGGACCGCCCCGCCGACCGTCCGCTGCTGCTGGGCGCCCTGAAGTCCAACATCGGTCACACCCAGGCGGCTTCGGGCGTCGGCGGCGTCATCAAGATGGTCATGGCGATGCGCCATGGCGTGCTGCCGAGGACCCTGCACCTCGACGCGCCGTCCCCGCACGTCGACTGGTCGTCGGGCGCGGTCGAACTCCTCGCCGAGGAGGCGGACTGGCCGCTGACCGGCCGCCCGCGCCGGGCCGGCATCTCGGCCTTCGGCGCCAGCGGCACCAACGCGCACGTCATCCTCGAACAGGCCCCGGCGGACGCGGACCCCGAGCCCGCCGAACAGACTCCGGGGCACCCGGCCCCCGAGTCCGCCGCCCCGACGGCGGACGCAACGGCCAGTGCCCCGACCCCGGCCCCGACCCCGGTCCTCGTCCTCGCCCCGCTGTCGGCCGTCACCCCCGACGCCCTGCGCGCCCAGGCCGGCCGCCTCCTCGCCCACCTGGCCGAGCGGCCCGGCACCAGCATCACCGACCTCGCGTACTCGCTGGCCTGCACCCGCTCCGCCTTCGAGTACCGGGCCACCGTGCTCGCCGCCGACCGCGACGAACTCGTCCGGGGACTGACCGCCCTGGCCGACGGCGGCAGCGCCCCACAGCTCGTCAGCGGCCGGGCCGGCGGCCGCAGCCGCAGGACCGCCTTCCTCTTCCCGGGCCAGGGTGCCCAACGCCCCGGCGCGGGAGCCGAGCTGTACGCCCGGCACCCGGTCTTCGCCGAGGCCCTGGACGAGGTGACCGCCTGCTTCGACACGCTGCTCGACCGTCCGCTGCGCGCGATCATGTTCGCCGCGCCCGGCACCGCGGAGGCCGCACTGCTCGACGACACCGGCTACACCCAGCCGGCCCTGTTCGCGACCGGGGTGGCGCTGTACCGCCTCGTCGAATCCCTCGGTGTCCGGCCCGACTTCCTGGCCGGACACTCGATCGGCGAGATCGCCGCCGCTCATGTGGCCGGTGTGTTCTCCCTGGCGGACGCCTGCACCCTGGTCGCAGCACGCGCCCGCCTGATGGCCGCCCTGCCCGGCGGCGGCGCGATGGCCGCCGTACAGGCCGCCGAGGACGACGTACGGGCCCGTCTCGGCGACGGCGTGTCCGTCGCCGCGGTCAACGGCCCCCGGGCCGTGGTGATCGCGGGGGACACCGGGGAAGTGCTGCGCATCGCCGCGTCCTTCGAGGCCGAGGGCCGCAAGACTAGGCGTTTGCGGGTCAGCCATGCATTTCACTCCGTGCACATGGAGGACATGCTCGACGACTTCGCGCGCGTGGCCCGGGGCATCGGCTACACCGCCCCGAGCCTGCCCGTCGTGTCGAACGTGACCGGCGGCCTGGCCGGCGCCGAGCAGCTGTGCACGCCCGACTACTGGGTGCGGCACGTCCGGGAGACCGTCCGCTTCGGCGACGGCGTCCGCGCTCTCGCCGACCGGGGCGTGACCCGGTTCCTCGAACTCGGCCCCGACGCCGTGCTCGCCCCGATGGCCCTTGACGCCCTGGACGCCCTGGACGGCACCGAGACCGGCCAGGACCTCGTCGCCGTACCGGCCCTGCGCCGCGACCGGGACGAGCAACGGTCACTGCTCGCCGCGCTCGCCCGGCTGCACACCGACGGACTCTCCCCGCACTGGCCCGCCGTCTTCGCCGGTACGGGCGCCCGCCGCACCGACCTGCCGACCTACGCCTTCCAGCGCGAACGGTACTGGCCGGACACCGCCCCCGCGGCGGCTCCCGCGGGGGCCGGCGACGACGCGTTCTGGACCGCCGTGCGCGCCGAGTCCTTCGACTCGCTCGCCGACAGCCTCGACGTCGACAGCGACGCGCTGTCCAAGGTGCTGCCCGCGCTCGACGACTGGCGCCGCCGCCGCGAGGAGCGGTCCACCGTGGACCGCTGGCGCCAGCGGATCGGCTGGAAGGCGCTGACCGGGAGCCGCACCGGCACGCCGGCGGGCACCTGGCTCGCCGTCGTACCCGCCGGACACGGCACCGACCCCTGGACGACCACCTTCCTCACCGCCCTCGGCCCGGACACCGTCCGGATGGAGCTGGACGCCGACACCGACCGGGAACGCCTCGCCAAGCGACTGCGCGAACAGGCCGCACCGGGCGCGTTCGCCGGAGTCGTCTCGCTCCTCGCGCTCGCCCTCGACGAGACCGGCGAGCGGCCCGCCCCGGCCGGCGTGGCACTCACCACGACGCTGCTCCAGGCCCTCGGCGACACGGGCACGACCGCACCCCTGTGGTGCGTCACCCGCGGCGCGGTGGCCGCGCTCCCGGACGACACCGTGCCCGCACCGCTGCAGGCCGCCGTCTGGGGCCTCGGCCGGGTCGCCGCGCTGGAGCACCCCGGACGCTGGGGCGGCCTCGTCGACCTGCCGACCGTCCTCGACGCGGCCACCGCCGGCCGCTTCGCCGGCTTCCTGTCCGCACCGGACGGCGAGGACCAGGTCGCGGTCCGCTCCTCGGCGCTCCTCGGCCGCCGGCTGCTCCCCGCGAGCGCGGACGGCGCCCCGGACCGCACCTGGGACCCGGCCGGAACCGTACTGATCACCGGCGGCACCGGAGCCCTCGGCGCCCAGGTGGCCCGCCGCCTGGCCGCGGCCGGTGCCCGGAGCCTGGTCCTGCTCAGCCGCAGCGGGCCGGACGCGCCCGGCGCCGCGGAACTGGCCGCCGAACTCCGCGCGTCCGGGGCCGAGGCCACCGTCACGGCCTGCGACGCCGCCGACCCGGACGCCCTGGCCGCCGTCCTCGCCGCCATCCCCGCGGCGGCGCCGCTCACCGCCGTCGTCCACGCGGCCGGCGTCCTGGACGACGCGGTCATCGACAGCCTGACGCCCGAGCGCTACGCCCACGTCTTCAGGGCGAAGGTCACCTCCGCCCTGAACCTGGACCGGCTCACCAGGCGACTCGGCGCGGACCTCTCGGTGTTCGCCCTGTTCTCGTCGGCCTCCGCGGCCGTGGGCAACCCCGGGCAGGGAAACTACGCCGCCGCCAACGCCGTCCTCGACGCCCTCGCCGAACAGCGCAGGGCCGACGGCCTCCCCGCCACCTCCATCGCGTGGGGCGCCTGGGGCGGCGACGGCATGGCCGCCGGCGACCGAGCGGCGGAAGCGGCCCACCGCACCGGCGTACGACCGCTCGACCCGGACCTCGCCGTCCTGGCACTGCGCCGCACCGTCATGGACCACGCCCCGACGGCCGTCGTCTCCGACGTCGAGCCGGCACAGTTCGTCCGCGCCTTCACCGCCCTGCGGCCCAGCAGGCTGCTGGCCGAACTGCCCGCGCCCGCCGCCCCGGCCGCGCAGCGGGACCCCGGCCCCGAAGGAACCCTGAGCGGCCGGCTGGCCGGACTGTCCGCCGCCCGGCGCCGCACCGTCGTCCTCAACCTGGTACGCGGCCGGGCCGCCGACGTCCTGGGCCACACCGGCACCGACCTCGTCGGCGCCGACAAGGCCTTCCGCGACCTCGGCTTCGACTCGCTCGCCGCCGTCGAACTCCGCAACCGGCTGACCGCCGAAACCGGCCTGAGCCTGTCCTCCACGCTGGTCTTCGACCATCCGACACCGGCCGACCTCGCCGCACACATCCTGCGGGAACTCGACCCGGCCGACCCGGGCGACGGCACGGCCGACGAGGACGCGCAGGCCCGCCTGCGGACCCTGCTGACCTCCGTCTCGCTCGACCAGCTGCGCCGGATCGGCGTACTGGAACCGCTGCTGAAACTCGCCGCCCGACAGCGCGACGAGAACGGCCGGGCGACCGCGGACAGCGGACCGGACGAGCCGTACGGCGACGGGCACCCCGACGGACACCCCGACGGAGACACAGACGGCTACGACGACGAGTCGATCGACGCGATGGACGTCGACGACCTGGTGCAGGCGGCCCTGCACAACCCTTCCGACACCGAGCAGCAGGACTGACGGAGCGACAGACCATGACCACGGCCCCCGACAAGGTTGTTGAAGCTCTCCGGTCCTCGATGAAGGAGGCCGAGAGGCTGCGGCGGCAGAACCGCGAACTCGTCGCCGCAGCCGCCGAACCCATCGCCATCGTCGCCATGAGCTGCCGCTACCCGGGCGGAGTCGACTCCCCCGAGGACCTGTGGAACCTCGTGGCCACGGGCACCGACGCGATGTCCGGCTACCCCACCGACCGCGGCTGGGACCTCGACGCCCTGCGGGACGCCGGAGTCGACCAGCGCGGCATGCGCGTCAGCCGCGGCGGCGGCTTCCTGACCGACGTGGCCGGGTTCGACGCCGACTTCTTCGGCGTCGCACCCCGCGAGGCCGTGACCATGGACCCGCAGCAACGGCTCCTGCTGGAAACCTCCTGGGAGGCGTTCGAGCGGGCCGGTATCGACCCGGCCCGCCTGCGGGGCACCCGCACCGGCGTGTTCGTCGGCACCAACGGCCAGGACTACGCCTACCTCCTCGTCCGCTCGCTCGACGACGCCACCGGAGACATCGGCACGGGCATCGCGGCCAGCGCCACCTCCGGCCGGCTCTCCTACGCCCTGGGCCTGGAGGGCCCGGCGGTCACCGTGGACACCGCCTGCTCCTCCTCGCTCGTCGCCCTCCACTGGGCCGTGGCGTCGCTGAGGTCGGGCGAGTGCTCACTGGCCCTCGCGGGCGGCGTCAACGTCATGTCGACACCGGGCTCCCTGATGGAGTTCAGCCGGCAGGGCGGCCTGGCATCGGACGGCCGGTGCAAGGCGTACGCCGAGGCCGCCGACGGCACCGGATGGGCGGAGGGCGTCGGCCTGCTGGTCCTGGAGCGGCTCTCCGACGCCCGCCGCAACGGCCACCCCGTCCTCGGCCTCGTCCGGGGCTCCGCCGTCAACCAGGACGGCGCGAGCAACGGCTTCACCGCGCCCAACGGGCCGTCCCAGCAGCGCGTGATCCGCCAGGCGCTGGCGAGCGCCGGTCTGTCGCCCGCCGAGGTGGACGCGGTGGAGGGCCACGGCACGGGCACGCCCCTGGGTGACCCGATCGAGGCGCAGGCGCTCCTCGCGACGTACGGCCGGGACCGAGCTGCCGATCGTCCGCTGTGGCTGGGCTCGGTGAAGTCGAACATCGGTCACACGCAGGCCGCCGCCGGTGTCGCGGGCGTGATCAAGATGGTCATGGCGATGCGGCACGGCGTGCTGCCCCGCACCCTGCACGTGGACACCCCGTCCACCCACGTCGACTGGACGACCGGCGCCGTAAGACTGCTGGCCGAACCGGTGACCTGGCCGGAGCCCGACCGCCCGCGCCGGGTCGGCGTCTCCTCGTTCGGCATCAGCGGTACGAACGCGCACGTGATCGTGGAGCAGGCGCCTTCGGCCGAGCCCGGCGGCACGATCGAGCCGGCCGTGGCGCCCGGGGTGGTGCCGTGGGTGGTGTCGGCGAGGTCCGAGGCGGCGCTCGACGCCCAGTTGGGGCGGTTGTCGGGGCTGGGTGGTGGGCTGCGTCCGCTGGATGTGGGTTTCTCGTTGGCGGCCGGTCGGGCGCGGATGGTTCATCGTGCGGTGCTGGTGGACGGTCGTGAGGTGGCGCGTGGGGAGGCTGGTGAGCGTTCGCTGGCGGTGCTGTTCTCGGGTCAGGGGTCGCAGCGGCTGGGTATGGGCCGTGAGTTGTACGGGCGTTTCCCGGTGTTCGCGGAGGCGTTCGACGCGGTGTGTGCGGGGCTGGACCTGCACGTGGAGATGCCGCTGCGGGATGTGGTGTGGGGCGAGGATGCCGAGCTGCTGAATCAGACGGTCTACGCCCAGGCGGGTTTGTTCGCTGTTGAGGTGGCACTTTTCCGGGTGGCTGAATCGCTGGGTGTGCGGCCGGAGTTCGTGGCTGGTCATTCGATCGGTGAGGTGGCTGCGGCGTATGTGGCGGGGGTGTTCTCGTTGGAGGATGCCTGCGCGTTGGTGGCGGCTCGTGGTCGGTTGATGCAGGCTCTGCCGGCGGGCGGGGCGATGGTGGCCGTCGAGGCGACGGAGGAGGAAGTACGGCCGCTTCTGGGTGAGTTGGTGTCGCTGGCGGCGGTGAACGGTCCGTCGTCGGCGGTGGTCTCCGGTGCCGCCGCTGCGGTGGAGGAGATCCGCGTCCGCTTCGAGGGGCTGGGGCGCCGGGCGAGCGTGCTGCGGGTGTCGCACGCCTTCCACTCGCCGTTGATGGACCCGATGCTGGACGAGTTCCGCGCGGTTGTCACGGGGCTGTCGTTCTCGGCTCCGGAGATCCCGCTGATCTCGAACGTCACGGGCGAGTTGGTGACGGCCGGGCTGGTGTGCGACCCGGAGTACTGGGTGCGGCATGTGCGTGAGACCGTCCGTTTCGCCGACGGAGTTCGCGCCCTGAGCGGGGCGGGAGCCACCGCCTTTCTGGAACTGGGTCCCGACGGCACCCTGACGGCACTGGTGTCGGCGGCCCTGGAGCCCGTGGCGGACAGCCCTGTGGTTGCCGTTCCCGCCCTGCGCCGGGACGGCTCTGAAGAGCGCGCTCTGGTCACCGCTCTGGCGGGAGCACACTGCGCGGGCGTCGACGTCGACTGGGCCCGGCTCTACGACCGTACGGGCGCCCAGCGTGTCGACCTCCCCACCTACCCTTTCCAGCACGCGCGATACTGGCCCACGCTCACCCCGGCCGTGGGCGATGTGGCCGGCGCCGGGCTGATCGCCGCCGAGCACCCGATGCTCGGGGCCGTCGTGCCCCTGGCACAGAGCGAGGGCGTGCTGTTCACCAGCCGTCTGTCCCTGCTCACCCAGCCCTGGCTGGCCGACGACCTCGTGAACGGCCGGGTGGTCTTCCCGTCCACCGGTTTCCTCGAACTGGCCGTCCGGGTCGGCGACCACGTCGGTTGCGACCGAGTCGAGAAGCTGACCGTGTCGGCACCGCTCGTCGTCGCCGAGGACGGCGGCGTCGTGCTCCAGGTCCGCGTGGACGACCCCGATGACGCGGGCGCACGCGGCGTCCGCTTCTTCTCCCGTTCGGACGCCGCGCCGGACGAGCCGTGGACCGAGCACGCGTCGGGTCTGCTGACACCCGGCAGCACGGTTGCCCTTCCTGAGGAACAGACTCCAGGTGAGGAGTTCGCGCTCGACGGCGAAGCCGCCCGGACCGCGGAACGGTTCGGTCTGCACCCGGCTCTCCTCTCCGAGGTGATGCGAACAGCGGCCGGCGACGACGACCTCGTACCCGTGTCATGGAGCGGAGCCACCCTGCACGCGTCCGGCGCCGCGATGGTTCGGGCACACATCGCGCGCACGGGCGGGGCAACGGCCTCGGTCACGCTGTTCGACGTCGAAGGCACCCCGGTGCTGTCCGTGGACGCGGTGACCTTCGGCCCCAGGCCGACCGCTGACGCGCGCCTGGGCGGCACGCTGCTGCGCCTGGAGTGGGTGCCCGGGACTGCCACCGGTGGTGAGGCCGACATCGATGCGTCGGTCGTGGTGCCGGTGTCGGCGGCGGACGGCCTGACCGTGCCTGGTGGGGTGCATGAGGTGTTGGTGCGTGTGTTGGGTTTGGTGCGGGAGTGGTTGGCGGGGGAGTGGTCTGCGGGTGCGCGGTTGGTGTTGGTGACGCGTGGTGTGGTGGGGGGTGGTGATCTGGCGGGTGCGGCGGTGTGGGGTTTGGTGCGTGCTGCTGAGTCGGAGAATCCGGGTCGGTTCGTGTTGGTGGATGTTGAGGGTGAGGGTGAGGTGCCGTTGGGGGCGGTGCTTGCGGTGGGTGAGTCGCAGGTGCTGGTGCGGGACGGGGTTGTGCATGTGGGGCGGTTGGCTCGGTTGGGTGCTGAGGTGCCTGCGGTCGGGTCGCCGTTTTGTGGTCGGGTGTTGGTGACGGGTGGTACGGGTGGTCTGGGTCGTGAGGTGGCCCGGCATCTGGTGTCGGTGCATGGGGTGCGGGATCTGCTGTTGGTGAGCCGGCGGGGGTTGGGGGCTCCGGGTGCGGCGGATCTGCGGGACGAGTTGGTGGCTCAGGGTGCTGATGTGACGGTCGCGGCGTGTGATGTGGCGGACCGGGAGGCTCTTGAAGTTCTGCTGTCGGGTGTTGAGTTGTCGGCGGTGGTGCATACGGCGGGTGTGCTGGACGACGGGGTGGTGTCCTCGTTGAGTCCGGAGCGGATGTCGTCGGTGCTGCGTCCGAAGGTGGATGGGGCCTGGCACCTGCACGAACTCACCCAGGGTATGGACCTGAAGGCGTTCGTTCTCTTCTCATCGATCTCGGGTGTGATGGGTTCGGCGGGTCAGGGCAACTATGCGGCGGCCAATGTCTTCCTGGACGCTCTGGCGTTGCACCGTCGCTCCCTCGGCCTTGCGGCGCAGTCGCTGGCGTGGGGTGCGTGGGCGCCGACCGCTGGTATGACGGCGGGCTTGTCGGAGGTGGACCGCAAGCGGATCACAACATCCGGGATCCCGCCCTTGTCCGTCGAACAGGGCCTCGCGCTCCTCGACGCCGCCACCACCCTCGACGCACCCCACCTGATCCCCATCGGACGCCTTGCGGGACCCACGGTCCCCCAGGGTGACGCTCCCCCGCTGTTCCGAGGTCTGATCCGGGGCCGGCGGCGCCGGGCGGCGGCGAGTGCGGCCGGGGCCGCGATCACGACCGCGCTCGCCCTTCGGCTGGAGGCGTTGCGCGACAGCGAAAGGCTTCCGCACGTCCTGGATCTCGTACGGGCTGAGGCAGCCGCGGTGCTAGGACACGCGTCCGCCAAGGCCGTAGCACCCGGACGAGAGTTCAGGGAACTCGGAGTGGACTCACTGTCCGCGCTGGAGCTGCGTAACCGGCTTACCGACGTGACCGGCCTGCGCCTGCCCGCCACCCTGGTCTTCGACCACCCCACACCGACCGCCGTCGCCGAACACCTCCTCGCCGAACTGCTCGAAGAGGCAGGCGAGGCCACCACCGCATCGGCGGTCGCGGTGCGCGCAAGTGACGACGAACCGATCGCCATCGTCGGCATGGCATGCAGGATGCCGGGTGGTGTGGACACCCCCGAAGCCCTGTGGGAGATGCTACGCGCCGGTCGGCAGGGCATGTCGGAATTCCCGACCGACCGGGGCTGGGACCTCGACACCCTCTTCGGCGGTGGCGATGGCACAGGTGGACAGGACGGCCGAGGCGTCAGCGCCACTCGGCACGGCGGTTTCCTCTCCCGGCTCGGCGACTTCGACGCGGACTTCTTCGGCATCTCGCCGCGCGAGGCCCTCGCCATGGACCCGCAGCAGCGGCTCCTCCTCGAAACGTCCTGGGAGGCGTTCGAGCGTGCGGCCATCGACCCGGCCTCGCTGCGCGGCAGCCGTACCGGGGTGTTCGTCGGAACGACCGGCCAGGACTACGCGTCCCTCGTGATGAACTCGCGGGACGACGTGGAAGGCCACGCCAGTACCGGCCTTGCCAACAGCGTGATCTCCGGCCGGGTGTCGTACACCTTCGGTCTCGAAGGCCCGGCGGTCACCGTCGACACCGCCTGCTCCTCCTCACTGGTCGCCATGCACCTCGCCGCCCAGTCCCTGCGCAGCGGCGAATGTTCACTGGCGCTCGCCGGCGGCGCGACCGTCCTGTCCACACCGATGAGCTTCCTCGGCTTCTCCCGGCAGGGCGGTCTGGCCACCGACGGCCGGTGCAAGGCGTACGCGGACGCGGCCGACGGCACCGGATGGTCCGAGGGCGTCGGCGTCCTCGTCCTCGAACGGCTCTCCGACGCCCGGCGCAACGGACATCCCGTCCTGGCGGTGGTCCGCGGCTCGGCGATCAACCAGGACGGCGCCAGCAACGGGCTCACCGCGCCCAACGGGCCGTCCCAGCAGCGCGTGATCCGCCAGGCGCTGGCCAACGCCGGTATCGTGCCGGCGGACGTGGACGCGGTGGAGGGCCACGGCACGGGCACGCCCCTGGGTGACCCGATCGAGGCGCAGGCGCTCCTCGCCACGTACGGCCGGGACCGAGCTGCCGATCGTCCGCTGTGGCTGGGCTCGGTGAAGTCGAACATCGGCCACACGCAGGCCGCCGCCGGTGTCGCGGGCGTGATCAAGATGGTCATGGCGATGCGGCACGGGGTACTTCCGCGCACCCTGCACGTGGACGCCCCGTCCCGGCACGTCGATTGGTCGACCGGTGACGTACGGGTCCTCGCCGAGGCGACCCCCTGGCCGCAGGTGGACCGGCCGTGGCGAGCGGGGGTGTCATCGTTCGGGCTCAGCGGCACGAACGCCCACGTCGTCCTGGAACAGGCCGAAGCTACGCCGGCGGAGACAACGCCTACGCCCGAGGAGTCGTCGGCGGTCGTGCCGTGGGTGGTGTCGGCGAAGTCCGAGGCGGCGCTCGACGCCCAGTTGCAGCGCTTGTCCGGGCTGGGTGGTGGTCTGCGTCCGCTGGATGTGGGTTTCTCGTTGGCGGCCGGTCGGGCGCGGATGGTTCATCGTGCGGTGCTGGTGGACGGTCGTGAGGTGGCGCGTGGGGAGGCTGGCGAGTGTTCGCTGGCGGTGCTGTTCTCGGGTCAGGGGTCGCAGCGGCTGGGTATGGGTCGTGAGCTGTACGGGCGTTTCCCCGTCTTCGCCGAAGCTTTCGACGCGGTGTGCGGGGGACTGGACTCGCATCTGAACCTGCCGCTGCGGGATGTGGTGTGGGGCGAGGACGCCGAGCTGCTGAACCAGACGGTGTACGCCCAGGCCGGTCTCTTCGCCGTCGAGGTGGCACTTTTCCGACTCGCCGAATCTCTCGGATTGCGGCCGGAGTTCGTGGCCGGCCATTCGATCGGTGAGGTGGCTGCGGCGTATGTGGCGGGGGTGTTCTCGTTGGAGGATGCCTGCGCGTTGGTGGCGGCTCGTGGTCGGTTGATGCAGGCTCTGCCGCAGGGCGGGTCGATGCTCGCCGTCGAGGCCACAGAAGGAGAAGTGCAGCCCCTCCTTGGTGAGTTGGTGTCTCTGGCCGCCGTCAACGGCCCCTCATCCGTCGTCGTCTCCGGTGCCGCCGCAGCGGTGGAGGAGATCCGCGTCCGCTTCGAGGGGCTGGGGCGGCGGACGAGTGTGCTGCCTGTGTCCCATGCCTTCCATTCGCCGCTGATGGACCCGATGCTGGACGACTTCCGGAAGGTCG
Organism: Streptomyces sp. NPDC015171; assembly: GCF_043079545.1. Taxonomy (NCBI): domain Bacteria; kingdom Bacillati; phylum Actinomycetota; class Actinomycetes; order Kitasatosporales; family Streptomycetaceae; genus Streptomyces; species Streptomyces sp. NPDC015171. The sequence goes on along the minus strand of NZ_JBIBUO010000012.1, from coordinate 51,483 downwards.
TCGAAGGGCTGGTGCCGAAGTCCCCCGAAGTCCCCGTCGTCTCGAACCGTACGGGTGAGATCGCGACCGACGAGGAGTTGCGCTCCACCGACTACTGGGTCCGGCACGTCCGGGACACTGTGCGCTTCTGGGACGGTGTCCGGGCTCTGCGCCGAGCCGGTGCAACCGCCTTCCTGGAAGCGGGACCGGACGCTGTTCTCACGGCGCTGACGCAGCGGAGCCTGGGCGAGGAGGACCAGGACTGCGTCAGCGCGGCCATGCTGCGCAAGGACCGTCCGGAAGAGAGCGCACTCGTCAGCGGGCTGGCGCGGATGCACTGTGCGGGCGCAGACGTGGACTGGACCCGACTGTTCGACGGCAGCGGCGCCCAGCGTGTCGACCTGCCCACCTACCCCTTCCAGCGGCAGCGCTACTGGCCCACGCCGGCCGTGCGGACCGGCGATGTGAGCGGCGCGGGCCTCATCGCGACACAACACCCGCTGCTGGGCGCGGCCGTGACCGTGGCGGACAGCGGCCGGGTCCTGCTCACAGGGCAGTTGTCGGTGAAGTCCCAGCCCTGGCTCGCGGACCATCGCCTGGGCGGCACCGTGGTCTTCCCGGCCACAGGCTTTCTGGAACTGGCGATCCGAGCCGGCGACCACGTCGGATGCGACCGCGTGGAGGAGGTGGTCTCGACCGCTCAGCCGCTCCTGCTGTCCGCCACCGGTACGACGGCCGTCCAGGTCGCGCTCAGCGCGCCCGACGGATCAGGCACCCGTGAGTTCGGCTGCTACGCCCGCCCGGAGAACGCCCCGGACGACGCGTGGACATGCCACGCGACCGGCAGGCTCAGCGCCGCGGAAGCCGCTGCGGAAGCCGCAGCGGAAGTGGTCACGGAAGTCACCGCGGAAGGAGCTGCGGAAGCCGCCGTCCAGGACTCCGCCCCGATCCTCGACGGTTCGGTGTGGCCGCCGCAGGACGCGGTCCCCGTCGACCTGGAAGGCTTCTACGAGGACAGCGATCTCGGACCCGCCTTCCGCACGCTCCGTGCGGTGTGGAAGCGCGGCGACGAAGTGTTTGCCGAGGCCGCGCTCCCGGACTCCGGAGAGGACGCCACCCTCTACGGGCTGCATCCCACACTGCTGGATGCGGCCGTCCAGGTCGCCGGCTTCGCGGGAGTGGACGACAGCGAGCCCTTGGTGCCGCATGCCTGGCACGGGGTATCCCTGCACGCCACCGGCGCGTCCGTGGTCCGCATGCGCGTTGCGAAACAAGGTGACCACACCCTCTCCGTGTCCGTCGCCGACGCCCAGGGAGCCCCGGTGCTGTCCCTGGAGTCGGTCACTCTGGACACCCCGCCCACCGCTCTCGCCCCCGCCACCACCCTGGCCGGAACCACGCTGCTGCGCCTGGAGTGGGTGCCCGGGACTGCCACCGGCGGTGATGCCGACATCGACGCGTCGGTCGTGGTGCCGGTGTCGGCGGCGGACGGCCTGACCGTGCCTGCTGCGGTGCATGAGGTGTTGGTGCGTGTGTTGGGTTTGGTGCGGGAGTGGTTGTCGGGGGAGTGGTCTGCGGGTGCGCGGTTGGTGTTGGTGACGCGTGGTGTGGTGGGGGGTGGTGATCTGGCGGGTGCGGCGGTGTGGGGGTTGGTGCGTGCTGCTGAGTCGGAGAATCCGGGTCGGTTTGTGTTGGTGGATGTTGAGGGTGAGGGTGAGGTGCCGTTGGGGGCGGTGCTTGCGGTGGGTGAGTCGCAGGTGCTGGTGCGGGACGGGGTTGTGCATGTGGGGCGGTTGGCTCGCCTTGGGGCTGATGGGTCGTCCGTTGAGTCGCCGTTTTGTGGGCGGGTGTTGGTGACGGGTGGTACGGGTGGTCTGGGTCGTGAGGTGGCTCGGCATCTGGTGTCGGTGCATGGGGTGCGGGATCTGCTGTTGGTGAGCCGGCGGGGGTTGGGGGCTCCGGGTGCGGCGGATCTGCGGGACGAGTTGGTGGCTCAGGGTGCTGATGTGACGGTCGCGGCGTGTGATGTGGCGGACCGTGAGGCTCTTGAAGTTCTGCTGTCGGGTGTGGAGTTGTCGGCGGTGGTGCATACGGCGGGTGTGCTGGACGACGGGGTGGTGTCCTCGTTGAGTCCGGAGCGGATGTCGTCGGTGCTGCGTCCGAAGGTGGATGGGGCCTGGCACCTGCACGAACTCACCCAGGGTATGGACCTGAAGGCGTTCGTGTTGTTCTCGTCGATCTCGGGTGTGATGGGTTCGGCGGGTCAGGGCAACTATGCGGCGGCCAATGTCTTCCTGGACGCTCTGGCGTTGCACCGTCGTTCCCTCGGCCTTCCGGCGCAGTCGTTGGCGTGGGGTGCGTGGGCGCCGACCGCTGGTATGACGGCGGGCTTGTCGGAGGTGGACCGCAAGCGGATCACAACATCCGGGATCCCTCCCCTGTCCGTCGAACAGGGCCTCGCGCTCCTCGACGCCGCCACCACCCTCGACGAGCCCTACCTCGTCCCGATGGGCAGGGCATCAGGCCCGACGCGCATGCCCGGCGAAGTACCCCACCTGCTGCGTCGACTGGTCAAGGGCGCCAGAAGGGCAGCGGCCAACGCCGGCTCGGCATCCGGCGTGGCCACGGCACTCGCGACACGGCTGGGGGAACTCCGGGAGAGCGACAGGCTCCCGTACGTCCTGGGGCTCGTCCGGACGGACGCCGCCGCCGTACTGGGCCACGCTTCGGCCCAAGCGGTGTCCACGGACAAGGACTTCAACGACCTCGGCATCGATTCCCTCACCGCCCTGGAACTCCGTAACCGGCTCACCGACGTCACCGGCCTGCGCCTGCCCGCCACCCTGGTCTTCGACCACCCCACACCGACCGCCGTCGCCGAGCACATCCTGGCCGAACTGCTCGACGGCCTCGGATCCGGTGAGGGGCCGTCCGCGCTGCTCGCCGAGCTGGACCGGCTCGACGCCGCGCTGGCGGCGGCAGACGAACCGGACGAGTCGACCCGCGCCGCGGTCTCCCTCCGCCTGCGCCATCTCCTGGAGAAGTGGACGGCCGCAGCCCCGGACACGGACACGTCCGCCGAAGAGGTCGCGGAGCGCATCGCGTCCGCCAGCACGGACGAAGTCCTCGCATTCATCGACAACGAGCTCGGCCGTCTGACCGACCGCTGACCGACTCTCCGTCACCCAAGGAAGGCTCCTTTCCTCATGTCGAACGACAGCAAGCTCGTTGACTACCTCAAGTGGGTCACCGCGGACCTGCACCAGACTCGCCAACGGCTGCTGGAAGTCGAGTCGGGGAAGCAGGAACCCATCGCCATCGTGGGGATGGCCTGCCGGCTGCCCGGCGGCGTCCGTACGCCGGAGGAACTGTGGGACCTGGTCACGGAAGGCCGGGACGCGGTCTCCCCCTTCCCCACCGACCGCGGCTGGGACCTGGGCGCCCTCTCCGGCGAGGGAAGCGGCAGCAGCGCCTCCGGTGAAGGCGGATTCGTCGACGCGGCCGCGTTCGACGCGGACTTCTTCGGGATCTCGCCGCGCGAGGCCGTGGCCATGGACCCGCAGCAGCGGCTCCTGCTGGAAACGTCCTGGGAGGCGTTCGAGCGGGCCGGGATCAGGCCGGAGACCCTGCGGGGCAGCCGTACCGGCGTGTTCGTCGGCACCGCCGGTGTCGACTACGTCGGTGTGGTCATGAACTCCGCCGAGGATGTGGAGGGACACGCCACCACCGGGCTCACGGCCAGCGTGCTCTCAGGACGCCTGTCGTACGCGTTCGGCCTTGAGGGGCCGGCGGTCACCCTGGACACTGCCTGCTCGTCGTCCCTCGTGGCGCTCCATCTGGCGGCGCATGCCCTGCGCAGCGGCGACTGCTCGATGGCCCTGGCGGGCGGCGTGACCGTCCTGTCGACGCCGATGAGCTTCTCCGGCTTCTCCCGGCAGGGCGGTCTGGCCACCGACGGCCGGTGCAAGGCGTACGCGGACGCGGCCGACGGCACCGGATGGTCCGAGGGCGCCGGTGTCCTCGTCCTCGAACGGCTCTCCGACGCCCAGCGCAACGGGCACCAGGTACTGGCCGTCATCCGCGGCTCGGCGATCAACCAGGACGGCGCCAGCAACGGCCTCACCGCGCCCAACGGACCGTCCCAGCAGCGTGTGATCCGGCAGGCGCTCGCGAGTGCCGGACTGTCGCCCGCCGAGGTGGACGCGGTCGAGGGCCATGGCACGGGCACGCCCCTCGGCGACCCGATCGAGGCCCAGGCGCTCCTCGCCACGTACGGCCGCGACCGCGATCCCGAGTGTCCGCTGCTGCTCGGCTCCCTGAAGTCGAACATCGGTCACACGCAGGCCGCCGCCGGTGTCGCGGGCGTGATCAAGATGGTCATGGCGATGCGGCACGGCGTGCTGCCCCGCACGCTGCACGTGGACACCCCGTCCACCCACGTGGACTGGTCGGAGGGCGAGGTCAGGCTGCTGACCGAACCGGTGTCCTGGCCTGAGCTCGACCGTCCGCGCAGGGCTGCGGTCTCGGCGTTCGGCATCAGCGGCACGAACGCGCACACCATCATCGAACAGGCCCCGACACAGGCCCCGACGGCCGAGCCGGAGCACTCCGGGCCGGTCCTCGCGCCCGCCGTGGTCCCCTGGGCGGTGTCCGGCAGGACTCCGGCCGCGCTCGACGCCCAACTGGAGCGGCTCGGCGCGCTGGCCGGGGTCCCGGCCCTCGACGCCGCCCACTCACTGGCGGCGGAACGCACGCACTTCGCCCATCGCGCGGTGCTCGTGGACGGCCGTGAGGTGGCGCGTGGGGAGGCTTGCGAGCGTTCGCTGGCGGTGCTGTTCTCGGGGCAGGGGTCGCAGCGGCTGGGTATGGGCCGTGAGCTGTACGGGCGTTTCCCGCTGTTCGCGGAGGCGTTCGACGCGGTGTGCGCGGGCCTGGACACGCACCTGGACACCTCCCTCCGTGATGTCGTCTGGGGCGAGGACGCCGAGCTGCTGAACCAGACGGTGTACGCCCAGGCTGCCCTCTTCGCCGTCGAGGTGGCGTTGTTCCGGCTGGCTGAATCGCTGGGTGTGCGGCCGGAGTTCGTGGCCGGTCATTCGATCGGTGAGGTGGTTGCGGCGCATGTGGCGGGGGTGTTCTCGCTGGAGGACGCATGCACGCTGGTGGCGGCTCGTGGTCGGTTGATGCAGGCCCTGCCGGAGCGCGGGGCGATGCTCGCCGCCGAGGCCACGGAAGAGGAAGTGCAGCCCCTCCTGGGTGAGGTGGTGTCCCTGGCCGCCGTCAACGGCCCTTCCTCCGTGGTCATCTCCGGTGCCGCCGCTGCGGTGGAGGAGATCCGCGTCCGCTTCGAGGGGCTGGGGCGGCGGGCGAGCGTGCTGCGGGTGTCGCACGCCTTCCACTCGCCGCTGATGGACCCGATGCTGGACGAGTTCCGCGCGGTCGTCACGGGGCTGTCGTTCTCGGCTCCGGAGATCCCGTTGATCTCGAACGTCACGGGCGAGTTGGTGACGGCCGGGCTGGTGTGCGACCCGGAGTACTGGGTGCGGCATGTGCGTGAGACCGTCCGTTTCGCCGACGGAGTTCGCGCCCTGAGCGGGGCGGGAGCCACCGCCTTCCTGGAGCTGGGCCCGGACGGCGTCCTGTCCGCGATGGCACGTCACTGCCTGCCCGACGCCGACGACACCGTCTCGGTGCCCGCCCTGCGCAAGGACCGGCCGGAGGAGCACGCCCTCGTCGCCGGACTCGCGCAGCTCCACGTCACCGGAGTCGACGTCGACTGGGCCGCGCTGTTCGACGGCACCGGTGCCCGCCGCGTCGACCTGCCCACCTACGCCTTCCAGCACGAGCGGTACTGGCCGCGCCCGACCGCCCACCTCGGCGACGTCCGCGGTGCGGGACTGGTGCCGACCGAGCACCCCTTGCTCGCCGCGACGGTCGCCCTGGCGAACTCGGACGGCATGGTGTTCACGGGCCGGCTGTCCCCGACGGCACACCGCTGGATCGCGGACCACGCCGAGGGCGACACCGTGTTCCCGGCCGCCGGCCTGCTGGAGCTGGCCGTTCGCGCCGGCGACCAGGTCGGCTGCGGCCGCGTCGAACAACTCGTCCAGACCGAACCGCTCGTCCTGCCCGAGGACGGCGCCGTGGTCATCCAGGTGTGGATCGCGGCTCCCGACGCCTCCGGAGCCCGCAAGATCGCCCTCTACTCGCGCCCTGAAAGCACCGAGGGCACGGAGGACGGGGCCTGGACGGAACACGCCTCCGGTGTGCTCCGTACCGAGGAACCGGTCGAATCGCACGTCGACACCGCCGACTTCGCGGTATGGCCGCCGCGTGGCGCGGTTGTCGCCGAGACCGGTGCCGAGGCGGACGCGGACGGCCGGACCGGTGTCTCGCTGTGGCGGCGCGGGGACGCGACGTTCGTGGAGGCCGCCCTGCGCGGCGAGACCGCGGAGGAAGCCGCAGGGTACGGCCTGCACCCGGCGCTGCTCTCCGCTGTGGTGCGGGAGGGCGACGGGCGGGGACTGGTGCCGGTGGCCTGGAACGGGGTCACGCTCTACGCGGTCGGCGCACCGATCGTCCGGGCGCGTGTCGTCCGTACCGGCGAGGAGACCGTCTCGGTGACTCTGGCCGACGCCGACGGTGCCCCCGTCCTCAGCGTCGAGTCCCTGACCCTGGCGGAACCGGTCGCCGCCGTTGCCTTCCGGCAGACGGACGGCCGTGACGGACTGCTGCGTCTGAGGTGGGTGCCCACTGCGGTCCCGTCCGCCGAAGCCGGCGCCGACGAGGACCTCCAGGCCGTCACGCTCGGAGCCGACGCCACGTCGCTGGCGGAGATCCCCGGCGAAGCCACCCTGGTCGTGGTGCCTGTGGTGGGGGGTGTGGCGCCTGGTGGGGTGCATGAGGTGTTGGTGCGTGTGTTGGGTTTGGTGCGGGAGTGGTTGTCGGGGGAGTGGTCTGCGGGTGCGCGGTTGGTGTTGGTGACGCGTGGTGTGGTGGGGGGTGGTGATCTGGCGGGTGCGGCGGTGTGGGGGTTGGTGCGTGCTGCTGAGTCGGAGAATCCGGGTCGGTTTGTGTTGGTGGATGTTGAGGGTGAGGGTGAGGTGCCGTTGGGGGCGGTGCTTGCGGTGGGTGAGTCGCAGGTGCTGGTGCGGGACGGGGTTGTGCATGTGGGGCGGTTGGCTCGCCTTGGGGCTGATGTGTCGTCCGTTGAGTCGCCGTTTTGTGGTCGGGTGTTGGTGACGGGTGGTACGGGTGGTCTGGGTCGTGAGGTGGCCCGGCATCTGGTGTCGGTGCATGGGGTGCGGGATCTGCTGTTGGTGAGCCGGCGGGGGTTGGGGGCTCCGGGTGCGGCGGGTCTGCGGGACGAGTTGGTGGCTCAGGGTGCTGATGTGGTGGTCGCGGCGTGTGATGTGGCGGACCGGGAGGCTCTTGAGGTTCTGCTGTCGGGTGTTGAGTTGTCGGCGGTGGTGCATACGGCGGGTGTGCTGGACGACGGGGTGGTGTCCTCGCTGACGGGTGAGCGGATGTCGTCGGTGCTGCGTCCGAAGGTGGATGGGGCCTGGCACCTGCACGAACTCACCCAGGGTATGGACCTGAAGGCGTTCGTGTTGTTCTCGTCGATCTCGGGTGTGATGGGTTCGGCGGGTCAGGGCAACTATGCGGCGGCCAATGTGTTCCTGGACGCTCTGGCGTTGCACCGTCGTTCCCTTGGTCTTGCGGCGCAGTCGTTGGCGTGGGGTGCGTGGGTGCCGACCGCTGGTATGACGGCGGGCTTGTCGGAGGTGGACCGCAAGCGGATCACGGCGTCCGGGATCCCTCCCCTGTCCGTCGAACAGGGCCTGGCGCTCTTCGACGCCGCCACCACCCTCGACGAGCCCTACCTCGTCCCCCTGGGCCGGCTCTCCACGTCCGCTTCTCCCCGCATGCGCGGAGAAGTCCCCACCATGTTCCGTGGCCTGGTCCGTGGGGGCCGGCGGATGGCGGCGACGACGGCCGGCGGTGCCGGGACAGCCGCCGCGCTCGCGGCGCGGCTGTGGGACCTGCGCGACGACGAGCGCGCCCGCCTCCTCGTGGACATGGTGCGGGCCGAGGCGGCTTCCGTCCTGGGACACGCCTCCGCCCAGTCCATCGCCGCCGACCGGGACTTCAACGATCTCGGCATCGATTCCCTCACCGCCCTGGAACTCCGTAACCGGCTCACCGCCGTGACCGGCCTGCGCCTGCCCGCCACCCTGGTCTTCGACCACCCCACACCGACCGCCGTCGCCGAGCACCTCGCCGCCGCACTGCTGGACGAGAGCGGCGATGTCCGGCTCCCGGACGCGGTGACCTCCGGGACGGCGGACGACCCGGTCGTCATCGTGGGCATGGCCTGCCGGCTGCCGGGCGGTGTCGACTCCCCGGAGGACCTGTGGGAGCTGGTCGCCGAGGGCAGGGAAGGCATCTCCGACTTCCCCACCGACCGCGGCTGGGACCTGGACACGCTGCTGGGCGGCGGCCAAGGACCCGACGGCCGCGGCCGGAGCGCCACTGCCAAGGGCGGCTTCCTCCACGGAGTCGCCGAGTTCGACGCGGGCTTCTTCGGGATCTCACCGCGCGAGGCCCTCGCCATGGACCCGCAGCAGCGGCTCCTCCTCGAAACGTCCTGGGAGGCCATCGAGCGCGCGGCCATCGACCCGGCATCGCTGCGCGGCAGCGCGACCGGCGTGTTCGTCGGTACCGGCGGCCAGGACTACCTCACCCTCGTCATGAACTCGCGCGAGGACATCGAGGGCCACGCCAGTACGGGACTGGCGGCGAGCGTCGTGTCCGGCCGGGTGTCGTACACCTTCGGTCTCGAAGGCCCGGCGGTCACCATCGACACCGCCTGCTCCTCCTCACTGGTCGCCATGCACCTCGCCGCCCAGTCCCTGCGCAGCGGCGAGTGCTCGCTCGCGCTGGCCTGCGGTGTCACCGTCATGTCGTCCTCCCTCGGCTTCCCCGGCTTCACCCGGCAGGGCGGTCTGGCCACCGACGGCCGGTGCAAGGCGTACGCGGACGCGGCCGACGGCACCGGATGGTCCGAGGGCGTCGGTGTCCTCGTCCTCGAACGGCTCTCCGACGCCCGGCGCAACGGACATCAGGTACTGGCCGTGGTCCGCGGCTCCGCGATCAACCAGGACGGCGCCAGCAACGGGCTGACCGCGCCCAACGGGCCGTCCCAGCAGCGCGTGATCCGCCAGGCGCTGGCCAACGCCGGTATCGCAGCGGCGGACGTGGACGTGGTCGAGGGCCACGGCACGGGCACGCCCCTGGGTGACCCGATCGAGGCGCAGGCGCTCCTCGCCACGTACGGCCGCGAGCGTGCGCCGGAGCGTCCGCTGCTGCTCGGCTCCCTGAAGTCGAACATCGGCCATACGCAGGCCGCCGCCGGTGTGGCCGGTGTGATCAAGATGGTCATGGCGATGCGGCACGGCGTGCTGCCCCGCACCCTGCACGTGGACGCCCCGTCGACGCACGTCGACTGGTCCGCCGGTGACGTACGGCTCCTCACCGAGCCGACCCCCTGGCCCGAGCAGGGCAGGCCGCGCAGGGCGGCGGTCTCGGCGTTCGGTATCAGCGGTACGAACGCGCACACCATCATCGAGCAGGCCCCGCCGGTGGAACCCGGCGACTCGGAACCGGCCGTCACGCCCTCCGTGGTGCCCTGGGCGGTGTCCGGCAAGTCCGAGGCGGCGCTCGACGCCCAGGTCGACCGGCTCGGCTCGCTGAAGCGGGCGCGTCCGCTGGACGTGGCCCACTCGCTGGTGGCTGCCGGGCGGGGCTCCTTCGAGCACCGCGCGGTGCTGCTGGACGGCGCCGAGATCGCGCGCGGTGTCGCGGGCGAGCGTTCGCCGGCCGTGCTCTTCTCCGGTCAGGGCTCACAGCGCCTCGGTATGGGCCGTGAGCTGTACGCACGCTTCCCCGTCTTCGCCGACGCCTTCGACGCGGTGTGCGCGGGGCTCGACCCGCATCTGGACCTCTCCGTCCGTGATGTCGTCTGGGGCGAGGACGTCGAGCTGCTGAACCGGACGGTCTACGCCCAGGCCGCCCTCTTCGCCGTCGAGGTGGCGTTGTTCCGGCTCGCCGAATCCCTCGGCGTACGGGCGCACTTCGTGGCTGGTCACTCGATCGGTGAGGTGGCCGCCGCCCATGTCGCCGGGGTGTTCTCCCTTGAGGACGCCTGCACGCTCGTGGCGGCTCGTGGTCGGCTGATGCAGGCCCTGCCGGAGGGCGGGGCGATGGTGGCCGTCGAGGCGGAGGAGGAGGAAGTGCAGCCGCTGCTAGGCGAGTTGGTGTCGCTGGCCGCCGTCAACGGTCCTTCCTCAGTGGTTGTCTCCGGTGCTGCCGCTGCGGTGGAGGAGATCCGGGTCCGCTTCGAGGGGCTGGGGCGGCGGACGAGCGTGCTGCGGGTGTCCCATGCGTTCCACTCGCCGCTGATGGACCCGATGCTGGACGACTTCCGCGCGGTCGTCACGGGGCTGTCCTTCTCGGCCCCGGAGATCCCGCTGATCTCGAACGTCACGGGCGAGCCGGCGACGGCTGAGCTGGTGTGCGACCCCGAGTACTGGGTGCGGCACGTCCGTGAGACCGTCCTGTTCTCCCGGGGGATCGAGGCCCTGGCGCGGGCCGGAGCCTCGGCCTACCTCGAACTCGGCCCCGACGGTGTCCTCACCGCGCTCACCCGTGGCGTCCTGGGCGCCTGCGACGACCGGTCCGCCGTGGTCGTACCGGCCCTGCGCAAGGACCGGCCCGAGGAGCGGGCCCTCGTCACCGGGCTGGCGCGGCTCCACGTGAGCGGCGTACGGGTCGACTGGGCCCGCCTGTTCGACGGCACCGGCGCCCGCCGCGTCGACCTGCCGACGTACGTCTTCCAGCGTGACCGGTACTGGCCGGCGACCGGCCCGGCCGGTGCGGCGGCCGTGGCGCCCGCCGAGGACCACGTCGACGCGCGGTTCTGGGCGGCCGTCGAGAGCGAGGACCTGGCCTCGCTCGCCACCGACCTCGACATCGACCTCGACATCGACGGGGCGGCCCTCGGCGCCGTCCTGCCGGCCCTGTCCTCCTGGCGACGGCAGCGCCGTGACCAGTCGCTGCTGGACGCGCTGCGCCTCCACGAGTCATGGCAGCCCCTGACCGGCGTGACCTCCGCCCGGCCCGCCGGACGCTGGCTGGTCCTCGTGCCGGCCCGCGGCCGGGACGAGGAGTGGACCACGGCCGTCGTCGACGCCGTCGGACCGGACACGCTCTGCCTGAACACGGGACCGTCGCCCGAGCGGAGCGCCCTCGCGCGGCAGCTGGGCGAACTGCCCGACCCGGGCACCCCGTTCGCCGGAGTGCTGTCGCTCCTCGCGCTGGACGCCGAGAGCGCGGACGGTGCCGTCACGGCGACCGCCGCCCTCTTCCAGGCCCTGTCCGACGCCGGTGTCACCGCACCCCTGTGGTGTGTGACCCGGGGCGCGGTCGCGGTCGCCGCCTCCGAGGCGTTGCCCGCCCCGGCCCAGGCCGGAGTGTGGGGACTCGGCCGGGTGGCAGCTCTCGAGCACCCCCAGCGGTGGGGCGGTGTCATCGACCTGCCCGAGACGATCGACCGGCATGCGGCGCGGCGGTTCGCCGCGGTGCTCGCGGGGCTCGACGGCGAGGACCAGGTCGCGGTGCGGCCGACCGCCGTGTACGGCCGGCGGCTCGTGCCCGCCCCCGCCGGATCCCCGGACGCCGGATGGCGGCCGGGTGCCGCCGACGCGCCGGAGAGGCACGGCACCGTCCTCGTCACCGGCGGGACCGGCGGCCGGGGCGGCCGGGTGGCCCGCTGGCTGGCCGCCGAGGGGGCCCGGCACCTGCTGCTCGTCAGCAGGCGCGGCCCCGAAGCGCCCGGCGCGAGTGAACTCGCCGATGAGCTGCGGGAGTTGGGAGCCGTGGTTTCCGTCGTCGCCTGTGACGTGAGCGATGGCGACGCCCTGGCGGCGGTGCTGGCCGGCATCCCCGGGGACGCGCCGCTCACCGCCGTGGTGCATGCCGCGGGCATCGTCGACGACGGCGTGCTGGACGAGCTGACCGCCGAGCGGTTCGCCGCCGTCCACCGGGCGAAGGCGGCCTCCGCCTGCCATCTGCACGAGCTGACGCAGGGCCACGAGCTGTCGGCGTTCGTCCTGTTCTCCTCCGTGGCCGGAGCGGTCGGCGGACCGGGCCGAGCCCCCGTCGCCGCCGCCGGTGCGGTGCTCGACGCCCTCGCCCGGCACCGCAGCGCCCGGGGCCTGCCGGCGACCTGCCTCTCCTGGGGCGCCTGGTGGGACGAGGACACGGCCGACGAGCCGGGCCAGGACCCCGGAACCGCGCTGCCGCGCCGCGCCACCGTCCCCGTCGTCCACCCCGAACTGGCCCTCGCCGCGCTGCGGCAGGCCGTCACCCGGCCCGAGCCGACGCTGGTCCTGCTCGACCTGCACCAGCCGCAGGTCCTCGACACCCTCGTCGGCCTGAGGGGCGGTGCCCTGCTGAAGGAGCTGCCGGCCGCCCGCCGGGCCATCGAGGACGCGGCGGCGGCCCGCGAGGAGTTCGCCTCCGAGGCCGCCCGGCTCGGTCAGCGGCTGCGGGCGCTGCCCGCCGATGACCGGCTGCCCCTCGTCACCGACCTCGTGCGCACCCATGTCGCGGCCGTCCTCGGCCACCCCGGCAAGGAGGCCGTCGCGGCCGACCGGAAATTCCGCGACCTCGGGTTCGACTCGCTGACCGCGGTCGAGCTGCCCGCCCGGCTCAACCTCGCCACCGGCCTCAAGGTGGCCGCCACCGCCGTCTACGACTACCCGACCGCCACCGTCCTCGCCCGCCGGCTCCTCGCCGAACTGCTGGAGGAGCAGCCGGCGGACGACGGGCGCGGCGCCGTCCCCGCCGCCACGGCGGCGGCCGACGACCCCATCGCCATCGTCGGCATGGCCTGCCGGCTGCCCGGCGACGTCCGCTCGCCTGAGGACCTGTGGCGGCTGCTCGCCGAGGGCGGCGACGGCATCGCCGCGTTCCCCGACGACCGCGGCTGGGACCTGCGGACCCTGCGCACCGGTGACCAGGAAGGGCGCGGCCGCAGCGCCACCCTGGAAGGCGGATTCGTGCCCGGCGTCGCCGACTTCGACGCCGCCTTCTTCGGGATCTCGCCGCGCGAGGCCCTCGCCATGGACCCGCAGCAGCGCCTCCTCCTCGAAACCTCCTGGGAGGCCATCGAGGCGGCCGGTATCGCCCCGGACACCCTGCAGGGCAGCCGCACCGGCGTCTTCGTCGGCACCAACGGCCTCGACTACGCCACGCTGATGATGAACTCCCGCGAGGACATCGGCGGCCACGCCGGCACCGGCCTCGCCAGCAGCGTCCTGTCCGGCCGTATCTCCTACACGCTCGGCCTCGAAGGCCCCGCCGTGACCGTCGACACCGCCTGCTCGTCCTCCCTGGTCGCCCTGCACTGGGCCGGGCAGGCCCTGCGCAACGGCGAGTGCTCCCTCGCGCTCGCGGCCGGAGTGACCGTCATGACCACCCCGGTCAGCTTCGCGGGCTTCACCGTCCAGGGCGGCCTCGCCGGCGACGGCCGGTGCAAGGCGTACTCGGACGCGGCCGACGGTACCAACTGGTCCGAGGGCGTGGGCGTCGTGGTCCTCGAACGGCTCTCGGACGCCCGCCGCAACGGGCACGAGGTCCTCGCCGTCGTCCGCGGCTCCGCGATCAACCAGGACGGTGCCTCCAACGGCATCACCGCGCCCAACGGACCGTCCCAGCAGCGGGTCATCCGCCAGGCCCTGGCCGGTGCCGGCCTGACGCCCGCCGACGTGGACGCCGTCGAGGGCCACGGCACCGGCACCGCGCTCGGCGACCCGATCGAGGCCCAGGCCCTGCTCGCCACCTACGGCAAGGACCGCCCCGCCGACCGGCCGCTGCTGCTCGGCTCGCTCAAGTCCAACATCGGCCACACCCAGGCCGCCGCCGGCGTCGCCGGCGTGATCAAGACCGTGCTCGCGATGCGGCACGGCATCCTGCCGAAGTCACTGCACATCGACGAGCCGTCCTCGCACGTCGACTGGACGGCCGGAGCGGTCTCCCTGCTCACCGAGGCCCGGCCGTGGCCCGAGGCGGACCGGCCCTGGCGGGCGGGCGTGTCCTCGTTCGGCATCAGCGGCACCAACGCGCACGCGATCATCGAACAGGCCCCGCCGGCCGAACCCGCCGTCGGCACACCCGTGACGCCCGCCGTCGTACCGTGGGTGGTGTCGGGCCGGACCCGGTCCGCCCTCGACGCCCAGCGGGACCGTGTCGGCGCGCTGTCCGGGCGGTCCGCGGTGGACGTCGGCTTCTCCCTCGCGACCGCGCGCACCGCCTTCGCCCACCGCGCCGTCCTGGTCGACGGCACCGAGATCGCCCGGGGCGAGGCCGCCTCCCGCGGCACGGCCTTCCTCTTCTCCGGCCAGGGCGCCCAGCGCCTGGGCATGGGCCGGGGACTGTACGACCGCTTCCCGGTGTTCGCGCGGGCCTTCGACGAGGTGTGCGCGGAGCTCGACCGGCATCTCGACACGCCCCTGCGCGAGGTGATCTGGGGTGCCGACGACGTGCGCGCCGACCGCACACTGTGGGCGCAGACGGGCCTCTTCGCCGTCGAGGTCGCGCTGTTCCGGCTCGTCGAGTCCCTCGGCGTCCGGCCCGACGCGCTGGCCGGGCACTCCGTCGGCGAGGTGGCCGCCGCCCATGCCGCAGGGGTGCTCTCGCTCACGGACGCCTGCACGCTCGTGGCCGCTCGCGGCCGGCTGATGCAGGCCCTGCCCGCGGGCGGTGCGATGCTCGCCGTCCAGGCCACCGAGGCCGAGGCCCTCGCCCGGCTGACGGACGCGGTCGCCGTAGCCGCCGTCAACGGACCCGAATCGGTCGTACTGGCCGGCGACGAGGCGGAAGTCCTGCGGATCGGGCAGGAGTTCACCGCCCTAGGACGCAAGACGAACCGGCTGCGCGTGTCGCACGCCTTCCACTCGCCGCTGATGGACCCGATGCTGGACGAGTTCCGCGCGGTCGTCACCGGACTGTTGTTCGCGGCGCCCGCGATCCCGCTCGTCTCCAACGTCACGGGCGAGCCGGCCACGGCCGAGCTGGTGTGCGACCCCGCGTACTGGGTGGACCACGTCCGCCGCACCGTCCGCTTCGCCGACGGCGTCCGGGCACTGCGCGAGACCGGCGTGTCCGCCTTCCTGGAGATCGGCCCGGACGGCGTCCTCACCGCCCTCGCCCAGCAGACCCCGGACGGCGCGGACGAGGAGTGCGTGGCCGTACCGGCCCTGCGCAAGGACGGCTCCGAGGAGTCGGCACTGGTCACCGCGCTGGCTCGGCTCCACGTGAGCGGCGTGCGGGTCGACTGGGCCGCGCTGTTCGACGGCACCGGCGCCCGCCGCGTCGGCCTGCCGACGTACGCCTTCCAGCACGACCGGTACTGGCCGCGTCCCGCACCGCTCTCCGGCGATGTGACCTCCGCCGGCCTCCTGCCGGCCGAACACCCGATGCTCGGCGCGGCCGTTCCGCTCGCCGACTCCGACGGGCTCCTGTTCACCAGCAGGCTCTCGACGCGGGTCCACCCGTGGCTGCTCGACCACCGCGTGAACGGCACCCCCCACGTCCCGGCGACCGCCTTCCTCGAACTGGCCGTCCGGGCGGGCGACCAGGCCGGCTGCGGGCACATCGCCGACCTCACGCTGACCGCGCCGCTGCCGCTCGGCGGCGGCGACGAGCCCGTGATCCAGCTGTGGACCTCAGCCCCCGACGACTCCGGGGCCCGCACGGTGACCTGCTACGCCAGGTCCGCCGACGCCGCGCCCGACGAGCCGTGGATCCGCTGCGCCACCGCCACGCTGACCTCCGAGGACGCCTCCGGACCCGGAGCCGCCCCGTTCGAGGGGCTCGTCTGGCCGCCCGCCGGCGCCGCGAGCGTCGACCTGGACGGCTTCCACGAGGCCGCCGGGCACGGCCCCGCCTTCCAGGGCCTGCGGGCCGCCTGGCTGCGCGGCGACGAAGTCCTCGCCGAGGTGGCACTGCCCGGCGACATCGCCGAGGACGCCCGCTGGTTCGGCCTGCACCCGGCCCTGCTGGACGCGGCCCTGCACGCCAGCACCCTGCTCGGGTTCGGTACGGAGGACCTGCCGTGGCAGCCCCGGCAGTGGACCGGGGTGTCCCTGCACGCCGGGGGAGCTTCCGTCCTGCGGGTGCGCCTCGTGCGGCGCGGCGACGACACGGTGTCCCTCACCGCCGTCGACGCCGAGGGGGCGCCCGTCCTGTCCGTGGAGTCGCTGCGGCTCGCGGCACCGCTGGAGGCACAGGCCCGGCGCGCGGGACACGACCCGTTGTTCCGCCTGGAGTGGATCCCCGCCGAGACCGGCGCGGAGCCCGTACCCACGAGCCGGGTGGCGCTCGGCACGGACGGCTTCGGCGTGGGCGCCTCCACGCCGTCCCTGGCCGCACTGGCCGCGGCGTCGTCCGAGGTCCCCGACCTGGTCGTCGTCTCCCTGCCCGCCCCGGCCGCGGCGGACGCGACCTGCGGGTCCGGGGGCGCCGAGGGCGTGCCCGCCGCCGTGCACGCGCTGACCGCGCGCGTCCTGGACCTGGTCCAGGAGTGGCTCGCCGAGGAGCGGTTCGCCGCCTCCCGGCTGGTGTTCGTCACCCGCGGCGCCGTCCGGGCCGGGTCCGAGGCCCTGCGCGACCTCGCGGGCGGCGCCGCCTGGGGCCTGGTCCGCTCGGCCAACTCCGAACACCCGGAACGCTTCGTCCTCCTCGACATCGAACGGGACGCGGACGTCACCGCGGCGCTCGACGCGCTCTCCGGCCCGCTCGCCGCGGGGGAGGCGCAGTTCCTCGTACGCGACGGCGCCGTCCGGGTGGGCCGGCTGGCCCGCCTCACCACCGGGCCGAGCCTGCTGCCGCCGGCCGGAATGCCCTGGCGCGTGGAGCGCGCCGACGACAGCGACGGGGACGGCCTGTGGCTCGCCCCCTGCCCGGAGGCGGCGCGGCCCCTCGACGCCGGTCAGGTGCGGCTCGCCGTACGCGCCGCCGCACCGCTCCCCGGCGACGGACCCGTACCGCTCGGCCGGGCGGCGGGCACGGTCACCGGGACCGGCCCCGGCGTCACCGCGGTACGCCCCGGTGACCGGGTCGTCGGCCTTGAGCCGGTGGCACTCGGTCCCGTCGCCGTCCTCGACGAGCGGCACCTCGCGCCGCTGCCGGCCGGCCGGACCTGGGACCAGGCCGCGGCCGACGGCGCCTTCACCTCGTACGACATCCGTCACGCCCGTGCCGCCCTGCCCGAGCGGGAGGGGCCGGCCGGCGGCGTCGTGTTCACCATGCCGGCGCTGTGGGATCCCGAGGGCACCGTGCTGATCACCGGCGGTACCGGCGCGCTCGGCCGCCATCTGGCCCGGCGCTTCGCGGTCCGCGGCACCCGCCGGCTGCTGCTGACCAGCCGGCGCGGCCCCGACGCCCCCGGAGCGGCCGGACTGGTCGCGGAACTCAGGGAGTTGGGTGCCGAGGCCGTCGTCGCCGCCTGTGACACGGCCGACCGGGACGCCACCGCCGCCCTGCTCGCCGCGATCCCGGCGGAGCACCCGCTCACCGCCGTCGTGCACACCGCCGGTGTCCTGGACGACGGCGTGATCACCTCGCTGACCGCCGAACGCCTCTCCGGTGTGCTGCGGCCCAAGGTCGACGCGGCCTGGAACCTGCACGAACTCACCCGCGACCACGACCTGGCGGCGTTCCTCGTCTTCTCGTCCATCGCGGGCGTCATGGGCAGCCCCGGCCAGGGCAACTACGCCGCGGCCAACTCCTTCCTCGACACGCTCGCCGACCACCGCAGGTCCCTCGGTCTCGCCGCCACCTCGCTCGCCTGGGGCCCCTGGGCCCAGGACGGCGGCATGACCAGCGAACTCAGCGACACCGACATGCGGCGCATGCAGTCCGGCGGCATGCCCCCGCTCTCCATCGAGCAGGGCCTCGGCCTCTTCGAGGCGGCCACCGGATCCGCCGAGCCGCTCGTCATCCCGATCGGTCTCGCGGGCGGCGCGATGCGACCGCAGGGCGAGGTCCCGCCGCTCTTCCGGGGCCTGGTGCGGACCGCGCGCCGGACCGCGGTGAACGAGGCGGGCGGCGCCGACGCCACCGCCGCCTTCACCCGGCGCCTGCTCGACCTGCCCGAGACCGACCGGATGCGCTTCCTCACCGACGCCGTCCGCACCGAGGCCGCCGACGTCCTCGGCCACGCCTCACCCGCCGAGGTCGAGTCCGACCGCGACTTCTACGAGCTGGGCTTCGACTCGCTCACCGCGGTCGAACTGCGCAACAAGCTCTCCGCCGTCACCGGCCTGCGGCTCCCCGCCACGGTCGTCTTCGACAACAAGACACCGGCCGACCTGGCCGCCTGGCTGCGCGGCGAACTCGCCACCCACCGGACCGGCACCGGCGACGAGCCGGGCGGCGGCGCCCTCCTCGCACCCGCCGCCGGCCCCGAACTCGACTCCCTGGAGCGGCTGTTCACCGACGGCCTCAAGGCCGGCAAGGTGGCCGAGGCCCAGCGCATGCTGGCCACCGTGGCCGCACTGCGCCCCAGCTTCGAGGCGACAGCGGAACTGGAGGACCTGCCCTGGGCGGCGAACCTCGCCGAAGGACCCCTGGGCCCGCGCCTGATCTGCGTCAGCGCACCCACCGCCAACGCCGGCATCCACCAGTACGCCCGGCTCGCCGCGCACTTCCGCGGCAAGCGGGACGTCGCGGCCCTGCCCCTGGTCGGCTTCGCGACGGGCGAGCGGCTCCCGGCCACCCCGGAGGTCGCCACCCGCACCATCGCCGAGAGCGCCCTGCGGGCCAGCGAAGGCCGCCCCTTCGTCCTCCTCGGCCACTCCTCCGGCGGCTCCTTCGCCTACGCGGCGGCCGGAATGCTGGAACACACCTGGGGGATCAGGCCGGCCGGCGTCGTCCTGCTCGACACCCTCAGCTTCCGGCACGACGCCGGCGAGGGCGTCGACTACAACGGCATGATGCGGCTCAACTTCGCCGCGGCCGGCGGCACGGCGGGCGGCGGCGCGGGCGGCGCGGCGGCGGACGCCTCACCGGTGCGGCTGACCAACTCCCGGCTGTCCGCGATGGGCCGCTGGATGGTCCTGCTCAACCGGCTGGACGTGCAGCACACCACGGCCCCCGTCCTCCAGGTCAGGTGCGGCAAGGCACTCCTCGGCGTGGACGCCGAGCCGATCGAGGCGCGGGACACGGCACGGGACCGGCAGCCGCTCGTGGCCGGCGCCGAGGAACGTCTCGTGGACGCCGACCACCTCTCGATGATCCGGGAGGACTCCGCGAAGACCGCCGCGATCGTGGAGGAGTGGCTCGGCGAGGACGGAGGGACCGGCACCCGCTAGGGCCCCCGGCACCCGCCGGCCGCCGCCCCGGCGGAGCGCAACCGGGCCGACCGCGCGCCCGGTTGCGCTCCGCCCCGCCCCATGACCCCCTACGGCACACCCGCCCCACGCACAGCTGTTCCGCGCCGGATTCGTCGCGGATCCCGACCAGACATCGCCGGTGCATCGTGGCCCACCAGAACAGGACGACAACGACACAGGAACGGGTGACGATTGTGGTTCGCAAGACACACATGACCCATGTCGAGGACGCGGTGCAGATCCTCCTGAGGACCGGCGCCGTGCTGGCCGCGCAGGCGGAGGCGGAAGCCCTGGCGGCCCACGCCTTCGGAGCACCGGCGGACACCCTGCCGCCGGACGGCGAACCCGACGACGCGTCGGCCGCGCGGTTCCGCGAGCTGGTCGCCAGGCGGAGCGAGGGCGTTCCGCTGGGCTACCTCACCGGACGGGCCGCCTTCTCCGGCATCGACGTGGAGGTCGGCCCCGGAGTGTTCGTACCCATGATCGTCAGCGAGGCCACCCTCGCGGCCGGCCTCACCGCGGTGGCGGACATCGACGCCCCGCTCGTGGTCGATCTGTGCGCGGGATCGGCGGCGTTCGCCCTCGCCCTCGCGCACCACACCCCGAACGCCACGGTGCACGCCGTGGAACTCGACCCGGACGCACTCGACTACGCCCGCCGCAACAGCGCGCGGCGCACCGCACTCGGCGACCCGCCCGTCGTCCTGCACCAGGCCGACGTCGCACAGCCCACGACCCTGGCCGCACTCGACGGCACCGTGGACCTGGTGCTGTCCTCCCCGCCGTACATCCCCGACGAGACCGGCGTACCCGCCGAGTTCGGCGTGCACCAGCCCCGGCAGGCGGTCTTCAGCGGCCCCGACGGCCTGAGCGTCACCCGGCACGTCGTGGCGGCGGCGGCACGGCTGCTGCGTCCGGGCGGCACCCTCGTCCTCGAACACGGCCCCCTGCACGCCGCGACCGTGCCCGCCCTGCTGCGCGCCGACGGACGCTTCGACGAGGTGTCCGCGCACTGCGACGCGTACGTGGGGCACCCGCTGTACGCCCGGGCCGTCCGCGGCCGCCCAGGCCCCGCCACCGACTGAACCACGGGATGCGCCTCTAGGGAAAACCGCAGTCCACCGCGGTGAGACTGAGCCGGAAACCCGGCATCTCACCTCGAGAGGTTGACATCCCGATGTCGAACGAGCAGAAGCTGCGCGACTATCTGAAGCGGGCGATCGCAGACCTTCACGAGACGCGCGAGCAGCTGCGAGAGGCGCACGGCAAGAGCCGGGAACCCATCGCCGTCGTCGGGATGGCCTGCCGCTACCCCGGCGACGTCCGCTCGCCCGAGGAACTGTGGCGGCTGGTCCGCGACGGCGTGGACGCGGTCTCCGCGTTTCCCGCCGACCGCGGCTGGGACCTCGACGCCCGGTACGGCACCGACGCGGCCGGACCGGGCACCGCCCACCCGGGCGAGAGCGGCTTCCTCCACCACGCGGCGGACTTCGATGCCGAGTTCTTCGGCATCTCCCCGCGCGAGGCCCTCGCCATGGACCCGCAGCAGCGGCTGATGCTGGAGACCGCCTGGGAGGCCGTCGAACACGCCCGGATCGACCCGTCCTCCCTGCGCGGCAGCCAGACCGGCGTGTTCATCGGCACCGGGCACGGCGGATACGACTCCGGCGTCGAAGGGGACCGCAGGGAAGAGGTCGCGGGCCATCTGCTGACCGGCAACACCGTCAGCGTCGCCTCCGGCCGCATCTCCTACACACTGGGCCTGGAGGGCCCCGCCCTCACCGTCGACACCGCCTGCTCCTCCTCCCTGGTCGCCCTGCACCTGGCCGTGCAGTCCCTGCGCCGCGGAGAGTGCGCGCTCGCCCTGGCCGGCGGCGTGACCGTGATGTCGACACCGCAGATGTTCGCCGAGTTCGCCCGCCAGCGCGGCCTCGCGGCGGACGGCCGCTGCAAGCCCTTCGCCGCCGCGGCCGACGGCACCGCGTGGAGCGAGGGCGCCGGCGTCATCCTCGTGGAACGCCTCTCCGACGCACTGCGGGGCGGCCACCCGGTGCTCGCGGTCGTCCGCGGCACGGCCGTCAACCAGGACGGCGCGAGCAACGGACTCACCGCCCCCAACGGCCCCTCCCAGCAGCGCGTCATCCGCCGCGCCCTCGCCGACGCCGGCGTGCCCGCCCACGAGGTCGACACGGTGGAGGCGCACGGCACCGGCACCCGCCTCGGCGACCCCATCGAGGCGACGGCACTCCTCGCCACCTACGGCCAGGACCGCCCCGCGGACCGTCCGCTGCTGCTCGGCTCCATGAAGTCCAACATCGGCCACACCCAGGCCGCCGCCGGCATCGCGGGCCTCATCAAGACCGTCCTGGCCATGCGGCACGGCGTGCTGCCCAGGACCCTCCACCTGGACGAGCCGTCCCCGCACGTCGACTGGTCGGCGGGCGCCGTCGAACTCCTCACCGAGGAGACCGCCTGGCCGCACAACCCCTGGCCGCGCCGGGCCGCCGTCTCCTCCTTCGGCGTCAGCGGCACCAACGCCCACGTGGTCATCGAGGAGGCACCGCGGCCCGACGACACGGCAAAGTCCGCGCCGCCCGCCCCCGAGCACCCCGTGCGCCCGCTGCCCTGGCTGCTGTCCGCGAAGACCGCCAACGCCCTGCGCGCCCAGGCCGCCCGGCTCGCCGGCCACCTGCGCGAGCACCCCGGCCTCAGGGCCGCGGACGTCGCCGCCTCCCTCGCCACCACCCGGGCCGCCCTCGACCACCGGGCCGCCGTCGTCGGCGACGGGCGGGACACCCTCCTGGCCGGCCTGGACGCCCTGGCCGCCGGCGAGGGCGCCGACGCCACCGGCATCGCGGCCCAGGCCCCCCTGGCGTTCCTTTTCTCCGGACAGGGATCCCAACGCCTCGGCATGGGACGGGAGCTGTACGAACGGTTCCCGGTGTTCGCGGACGCCTTCGACGCGGCGTGCGCCGCACTGGACGAGCAGCTGGCGCTGCCGGTCCGCGAGGTGGTCTGGGGCGAGCGCGAGGAACTCCTGAACCGGACCGTGTACGCCCAGGCGGGGCTGTTCGCCGTCGAGGTGGCGCTGTTCCGCCTGCTGGACTCCTTCGGCGTGCGGCCCGACTTCGTCGCCGGACACTCGATCGGCGAGATCGCCGCCGCCCACGCGGCCGGGGTCCTCTCCCTCGCCGGCGCCTGCCGGCTGGTCGCCGCACGCGGACGGCTCATGGACGCCCTGCCCGAGGGCGGAGCGATGCTCGCGGTGCGGGCCAACGAGGAGGAGGTCCGCCCGCTGCTCGGCGAGTTCGTTACCCTCGCGGCCGTCAACGGCCCGGACGCCGTGGTCGTCTCCGGTACCGAGGAGGCGGTGGCCGCGATCCGCGCCCACTTCGAGGACCGCAAGGCGAGCCCGCTGCGCGTCTCGCACGCCTTCCACTCGCCCCTGATGGACCCGATGCTGGACGACTTCCGCCGGGTCGCCGAGGGACTGGACTTCGGCACCCCGGTGATCCCGGTCGTGTCGAACCTGACGGGCGCGATCGCCGCGCCCGAGGACCTGTGCTCACCGGACTACTGGGTACGCCATGTCCGCGAGACGGTGCGCTTCGCCGACGGCATCCGCGCGCTCGCCGACGCCGACGTGACCCGCTTCCTGGAGCTGGGCCCGGAGGGCGTCCTGACCGCCATGGCGGCGGAGTCGGCCGGCGGGTCGGCCGTCCTCGTCCCCGTCCTGCGCAGGCACCGCTCCGAGGAGTCCGCGGTCGTCGACGCCCTCGCCCGCCTGCACACGTGCGGCACCGGCGTCGACTGGGCCGCGTTCTTCGCCCCGCTCGGCACGGCCACCGTGGCCCTCCCCACCTACGCCTTCCAGCACCGGCGCTACTGGCTCCCGGCGGAGCAGCGGGCCGCCGTACCGGCCGCGGCGGGCGCGGCCGACCCGGTGGAGACCGCCTTCTGGGAAGCCGCCGAGCGCGGCGACCTGCGGGCCGCGGCCGGCGTGCTCGGCGTCGAGGGGCAAGAGGCCGAGGCATCCCTCGACGGACTCCTGCCCGTCCTCGGGGCGTGGCACAGCCGCCGACGGGTCCGGTCGACCATCGGCACCTGGGCCTACCGGACCGTCTGGACGGCCGTCGGCGGCGGTTCCGCCGCGGCCCGGCCCGCCGCACAGGACGGCGGCTGGCTGGCCGTCGTACCGGACACCCTGTCCGACGACGGCCCGGCCGGCGCACTGCTCGACGGGCTCGCCGACCGGCTCGGGCGCCTGGAACGGGTCGTCGTCACCACGGCCGGCGCCGACACGGACCCGGGCGACGGCGACCTCGCCGACCGGGTGACCGCGGCACTGGCCGAGCACGGCCCGGTGTCCGGCGTACTGTCCTTGCTGGCCTTCGACGAGCGCCCGCACGCCGCGTACCCGGCCGTGCCGCGCGGCCTCACCGCCACCGCCGCGCTGGTACGGGTCCTGGAGGAGGCCGCCACCGAGGCACCGCTGTGGTGCCTGACCCGGGGCGCGGTCCCGGCCGCCGGCCCGGACCGCGCCCTCAGCCCCGTGCAGGCACAGATCTGGGGCCTCGGCCGGGTCGCGGCGCTCGAACACCCGCGGCAGTGGGGCGGACTCGTCGACCTTCCCGCGACCCTCGACGCCACCACGGCGGGCCGGGTCGCCGCGGTCCTCACCGACGCCGCCGAGGACCAGGTCGCCGTCCGCGCCTCCGGAGTCTTCGCCCGCCGCCTGGCACGCGTACCGGTCCGCGACGAGGACACGGACCGGGCGCGGGAGAGCTGGACCGCCCCGCGCGGCACCGTCCTCGTCACCGGCGGCACGGGCGCCCTCGGCGCGCGGGTCGCCCACTGGCTCGCCGGCGCCGGCGCCGAACACCTGCTGCTCGCGAGCCGCCGCGGCCCGGCCGCGCCCGGCGCGGCCGGACTGGCCGCGGAGCTGACCGCACGCGGGGTACGCGTCACCGTCGCCGCCTGCGACACCGCCGACCGCGACGAGCTGGCCCGGCTGCTGGCCGCCGTCCCGGCCGACGTACCGCTGACCGGTGTGGTGCACGCCGCGGGCGTCCTGGACGACGGTGTGCTCGGCGCGCTGGGACCGGACCGCTTCGAGGCGGTGCTGCGGGCGAAGGCCCAGTCCGCCCGCCATCTCGACGAGCTGACCCGTGCCGCCGGCCATGGGCTGTCGATGTTCGTGCTGTTCTCGTCGGTCACCGGCGTCCTCGGAAACGCCGGCCAGGCCAACTACGCCGCCGCCAACGCCCATCTGGACGCCCTCGCCGAACTGCGCCACGCACACGGCCTGCCGGCGACCTCCGTGGCCTGGGGCAGCTGGGGCGACACCGGCATGGCCGCGGGAGACGCGGCGCTCGCCGGCCGGATGCGCCGCGACGGACTCACCCCCATGGCCCCCCGGCTCGCCCTCGCCGCCCTCCAGCAGGCCCTCGCCCAGGGCGCCGTCTGCCGCACCGTCGCCGACATCGACTGGGAGCTGCTGGCCCCGTCCCTGACGGCGGCCCGCCCCAGCCCGCTCATCGCGGCACTGCCCGAGGTCCGCGGGCTCGGCGCCGCCGGCGCACCGTCCGCCGCGGACTCCTCCCCGCTGCGGGACCGGCTGCTCGCCCTGCCGTCCGCCGCCGAGCGGGAACACCTGCTGCTCGAACTGCTCCGCGAGAACATCGCCCGGGTGCTCGGACACGCCTCGGCGGGCCTGGTGGACGTCAACAAGGCGTTCCGGGACCAGGGATTCGACTCCCTGACCGCCGTGGAGCTGCGCAACCGGCTGACCGCCGCGACCGGCGTACCGCTGCCGGCCACCCTGCTGTTCGACCACCCGACCGCCGCCGCCGTCGCCACCCGGCTGCTGACCGAGATGCTCGGCGGCCACGAGACCACCGCCGGCCTGCCCGCGACGACCGGCTCCTCGGCGGCCGGCGCCGGCGAACCCATCGCGATCGTCGCGATGGCCTGCCGGTTCCCCGGCGGGGTCGCCTCGCCCGAGGCGTTCTGGCAGCTGCTCTCCGAGGGCGCCGACGGCATGTCCGGCTTCCCCGCCGACCGGGGCTGGGACACCGAAGGGCTCTACCACCCCGACCCGGACCACGAGGGCACCAGCTACGTCCGTGAAGGCGGCTTCCTGACCGACGTGGCCGGGTTCGACGCCGGCTTCTTCGGGATCTCGCCGCGCGAGGCGCTCGCCATGGACCCCCAGCAGCGGCTGCTCCTGGAGACCGCCTGGGAGGCCGTCGAGCGCGCCCAGATCGCCCCCGACACCCTGCGCGGCAGCGCCACCGGCGTGTTCGTCGGCTCCAACTTCCAGGACTACCAGACCCTCCTGGGCGGCACCGCCGACGACCACAGCGGACACCTGATGACCGGCAACGCGGCCAGCGTCGTCTCCGGACGGGTGTCCTATGCGCTCGGCCTCGAAGGCCCGGCCGTCACCGTCGACACGGCCTGCTCCTCCTCCCTGGTCGCCCTGCACCTGGCCGCGCAGGCGCTGCGCCGGGGCGAGTGCGACCTCGCCCTGGCCGGCGGTGTCACCGTCATGTCGACTCCGCAGGTGTTCGTCGGGTTCTCCCGGCAGCGCGGACTCGCCCCCGACGGGCGGTGCAAGGCGTTCGCGGCGGCGGCCGACGGCACCGGCTGGGCCGAGGGCGCCGGCCTGCTGCTGGTGGAGCGCCTGTCCGACGCGCTGCGCAACGGCCACCAGGTCCAGGCCGTCGTCCGGGGCACCGCCGTCAACCAGGACGGCGCCAGCAACGGGCTCACCGCCCCCAACGGCCCCTCCCAGCAGCGCGTCATCCGCCGCGCCCTCGCCGACGCCGGACTCACCACGGCCGACGTGGACGCCGTCGAGGCACACGGCACCGGCACCCGGCTCGGCGACCCCATCGAGGCCCAGGCCCTGCTCGCCACCTACGGCCAGGACCGCCCCGCCGACCGCCCGCTGCTGCTCGGCTCGGTGAAGTCGAACATCGGCCACACCCAGGCCGCGGCCGGCGTCGCCGGCGTGATGAAGATGGTGCTGGCGATGCGGCACGGCATCCTGCCGAAGTCACTCCACATCGACGAACCGTCCCCGCACGTCGACTGGACGGCCGGCGCCGTCGAACTGCTGGCCGAACCGGTGCCCTGGCCCGAGGCGGACCGGCCGCACCGCGCCGGTGTCTCCTCGTTCGGCATCAGCGGCACCAACGCCCACGTGATCGTCGAGGCGGCACCCGAACCCGCCCCCGCCGCCACCCCCGCGACCGCCGCCACCGCCCTGCCCTGGTTCCTCTCCGCCAGGAGCGCGGACGCCCTGCGCGCCCAGGCGGCCCGGCTCGCCGCCCGCCTCAGGGCCGCGGACCAGACCCCGGACCTCCCCGGCATCGCCCGCGCGCTCACCACCACCCGCACCGCCATGGAGCACCGCGCGGCCGTCGTCGCCGCCGACCGGGACGGCTTCCTCACCGGACTCGACGCCCTCGCCGAGGGCCGCGCCGCGGGGCACCTCCGCGACGCGGTCTGCGAGAACGACGGGGAGAGCGTGTTCGTCTTCCCCGGCCAGGGCTCCCAGTGGGCGGGCATGGCCCTCGAACTCCTCGACACCTCACCCGTGTTCGCCGCGCGCATGGCCGAGTGCGCCACCGCCCTTTCCGCCTACACCGACTGGTCGCTGACCGACGTGCTGCGCGGCGCGGACGGCGCCCCGTCCCTCGACCGGGTCGACGTCGTCCAGCCCGTCCTGTTCGCCGTCATGGTGTCGCTGGCAGAGCTGTGGCAGGCCCACGGCGTGCGGCCCGCCGCGGTCGTCGGCCACTCCCAGGGCGAGATCGCCGCCGCCTGTGTCGCCGGTGCGCTGTCCCTGGACGACGCCGCCCGCGTGGTCGCCCTGCGCAGCCGCGCCCTGACCGCGCTGTCGGGCCAGGGCGGCATGGTCTCCGTCGCCCGGCCCGCCGACGAGACCCGCGAACGGCTCGGCGCCTGGGGCGAGAGGCTCTCCCTGGCCGCCGTCAACGGACCGGGCTCCGTGGTGGTCTCCGGCGACCCGGACGCCCTGGACGAGCTGATCGCCGCATGCGACCGCGACGGCGTACGCACCCGCCGTATCCCCGTCGACTACGCCTCCCACTCCGCCCAGGTCGCCCTCATCGAGGACGAACTCCACACCCTCCTCGCCCCCGTCGCACCCCGCCCCGCCGACATCCCCTTCTACTCCACCGTCAGCGGCACCCACGTCGACACCACCACGCTGGACGCCGCGTACTGGTACCGAAACCTGCGCGGAACCGTCGAGTTCGAACAGGCCGCACGCGCGCTGCTGGACGCGGGCCACCGGGTGTTCATCGAGGTCAGCCCGCACCCGGTGGTCACCACCGGCGTGCAGGAGACCATCGAGGCCACGGGCGCCGCTGCCGCCGCCACCGGCACGCTCCGCCGCGACGAGGGCGGCCTCGACCGCTTCCGCCTCGCGCTCGCCGAGGCCCGCGTCCACGGCACCCGCGTCGACTGGGACGCCTTCTTCACCACCGCGACCGGCGGCGCCCTCCCCCCTGCGGCGGCCCTGCCCACCTACCCCTTCCAGCACCACCCCTACTGGCCCCGCACGGCCGCCGGGACGCCCGGCGACGTCACCTCGGCAGGGCTCGGCACCCTCGACCACCCGCTGCTGGGCGCCTCCCTGCCGCTCGCCCAGCAGGACGGGCTGGTCGCGACCGCCCGCTGGTCCCTGCGCACCCACCCCTGGCTCGCCGACCACGCCGTCTCCGACACGGTGGTCGTGCCGGGCGCCGCCCTCGTCGAAGCCGTCATCCGGGCCGGCGACGAACTCGGCTGCGGCAGGCTCGCGGAACTCACCCTGCACGCACCCGTCCCGCTGCCCGAGCACGACGGCATCCAGGTGCAGATCTCCGTCGGCGCACCCGACGAGTCCGGCACCCGACCCGTCGCCGTCCACACCCGCCGGGCGGCCGACACCGACGGCCCCTGGACCCGCCACGCCACCGGCGCGCTCGCCGCCCCCGCCGAGGAGACCTCGCAGGGCCTCGAAAGCTGGCCCCCGCAGGGCGCGGAGCCGGTCGCCGGCATGGCGGACCACTACACGGCGCTGCGCACCGAGGGCTACCGGTACGGGCCGGTGTTCCAGGGCGTACGCGCCGCCTGGCGGCTCGGCCCCGACGTGTACGCCGAGGTGGCGCTGCCCGAGGAGGCCCACCAGGACGCGGCCCGCTACGGCATGCACCCCGCCCTGCTCGACGCGGCGCTGCACACCGCCGGACTCGGCCCGCTCCGCAACGACGACGGCCGCACCGGCCTGCCCTTCTCCTGGACCGGCGTCACACTCCTCGCGACCGGCGCCACCGCACTGCGGGTCCGGATCTCCCCGGCGGGCCAGGACGCCGTGACCGTACTCATGGCCGACACCGAGGGCCGGCCCGTCGCCGTGATCGACTCCCTGGCCGTACGGCCCGTCACCGCCGGCTCGCTGACCGCGTCCGACGCCGCCCCGCCCATCGTCCGCGACGCCCTCTTCCACCTGGAGTGGACCGCGCTGCCCGCCCCGCCGGCCCCGCGGGACACGCGATGGGCCGTGCTCGGCGACGCGGCTGACCACGCCGACCTGGCCGCCCTCGGCGCGGCAGGCGTCACCGTCGACCCCTGGCAGGACCTGACCACGGCCGCCGGCACCCCCGACGCCGTCCTGCTCATGGCCCCGCCGCCGCTCCCCAGCACCGCCGCCCCCGAAGCCGCCGCGACCGCACTCGACCACGTCCTGGAAACGCTCGGGGCCTGGCTCGCCGACCCCCGCTTCGACGCCACCCGCCTCGTCGTCGTCACCCGGGGCGCGGTCGCCGCCGACCCCGGAGCGGACGTCACCGACCTGCCGGGCGCCGCGCTCTGGGGCCTGCTGCGCACCGCGCAGAGCGAGCACCCCGGCCGCATCACCGTCGCCGACCTCGACGACGACCCCGCCTCCTGGCAGGCCCTGGCACACGCCGCCGCCGGAGACGAACCCCAGCTGGCACTGCGTCAGGGCACCGCACACGCCCCGCGCCTCGCCCGCACGCACCAGTCGGCCGCGCTGCCCGTCCCCGCTCCCGGCACCCCCTGGCGGCTGGACATCCCCGAGAAGGGCACCGTCGACAACCTCGTCCTCACCCCGTGCCCCGACGCCGCGGCACCCCTGGAGCCCGGCCAGGTCAGGCTCGCGGTCCGCGCCGCCGGCCTGAACTTCCGGGACGTCCTCAACACCCTCGGCATGTACCCGGGCGGCGCCGAGTTCCTCGGCTCCGAGGCCGCGGGCGTCGTCGTCGAGGCGGCACCGGACGTCACCCGGCTCGCCCCGGGCGACCGGGTGATGGGCATGGTGACCGGCGGCTTCGGACCGCTGGCCGTCGCCGACCACCGGGTCCTCGTCCGCATGCCGCACGGCTGGACCTTCGCCCAGGCGGCGGCCACCCCCGTCGTCTTCCTCACCGCCTACTACGCGCTGCGCGACCTCGCCGGGCTCACGGCGGGCGAGTCCGTCCTCGTCCACGCCGCGGCCGGCGGCGTCGGCATGGCCGCCACCCAGCTGGCCCGCCTGTGGGGAGCCGAGGTGTACGGCACGGCCAGCGTGCCCAAGCAGCGCACGCTGCGCGCCGCCGGCTGGCCCGCCGACCGGCTGGCCTCCTCCCGCACCCTCGACTTCGAGAACCGCTTCCGCACCGCGGGCGACGGCACCGGCATGGACGTCGTCCTCAACTCCCTCGCCGGGGAGTACGTCGACGCGTCCCTGCGCCTGCTGCGCCCCGGCGGCCGGCTGATCGAGATGGGCAAGACCGACATCCGCGACGCCGACACCGTCGCCCGGGACCACGACGGCGCCTTCTACCGCGCCTTCGACCTCAAGGAGGCCGGCCCCGAACGCATCGGCGCGATGCTCACCGAACTCGTCGGCCTCTTCGAACAGGGCGCACTGAGCCCCCTGCCGGTCACCGCCTGGGACGTGCGGCACGCACCCGAGGCGTTCCGGTACGTCTCCCAGGCCCGCCACACCGGCAAGGTCGTCCTCACCGTGCCCCGCCCCTGGGACCCCGACGGCACCGTCCTGATCACCGGAGGCACCGGTGAACTGGGCCGCGCCCTCGCCCGCCACCTCGTCACCGAACACGGCGTACGGCATCTGCTGCTCGCCGGGCGCCGCGGTCCGGACCGCCCCGCCGCCCTCGAACTGTGCGAAGAGCTGGCCCGGTCGGGCGCGCGGGTCGCCGTCGCCGCGTGCGACGCCGCCGACCCGGACGACCTGGCCCGGCTGCTCGCCGCCGTACCCGACGCCCACCCGCTGACCGCCGTCGTCCACGCCGCCGGCGTCCTCGACGACGCGGTGGTCGCCTCCCTCACCCCCGAGCGGCTGCGGACCGTGCTGCGCCCCAAGGCGGACGCGGCCTGGAACCTGCACGAGCTGACCCGCCACCACGACCTCGCCGACCTCGTGCTGTTCTCCTCCGCCGCCGGCGTGTTCGGCAACGCGGGACAGGGCAACTACGCCGCCGCCAACACCTTCCTCGACGCCCTCGCCCGGCACCGCCAGGTGCACGGCCTGCCCGCCACCTCCCTCGCCTGGGGCCTGTGGGCGCAGGCCAGCGACATGACCCGGCACCTCGGCGAAGGCGACCTGACCCGCGCCCGGAACACCGGCGGGCTGCCGCTGTCCACCCGGGACGGCCTCGCCCTGTTCGACGCGGCGCTCGCCGCCCGCCGGCCCCTGCTCGTACCCGTACCGCTCGACGAGCGACTCCTGCGCACCCGCGCCCAGTCGGCCCTCCCGCCCGTCCTGCGGGCCCTGTTCCGCGCACCGGCCCGGCGTACCGTCGGCCCCACCCGGCCCGGCGGCACCGGCGGACTGCGCGGCCGGCTCGCCGGACTGGCCGGCGACGAACGCCGCGCCCTGCTGCTCGACCTGGTCACCACCTCCGCCGCCGCCGTCCTCGGCCACACGGGCACCGACCTCGTCCACGCCGGCAAGGCGTTCCGCGACCTAGGCTTCGACTCGCTGACCGCCGTCGAACTGCGCAACCGCCTCGCCACGGCCGCCGGAGTGCGCCTGCCGGCCACCCTGGTCTTCGACTACCCGACCCCGGCGGAGCTGGCCGGGCACCTGGACACCCTGCTCCGCGACGAGCAGGCCGGCCCGTCCGCCCCGGCCGCCGACGCCGGCGCACCCGTCCGCGCCGACGAGCCGATCGCCATCGTCGGCATGGCCTGCCGCTACCCCGGGGGCGTGCGCACCCCGGAGGACCTGTGGCGGCTGCTGGCCAGCGGCACCGACGCCATCGCCGGCTTCCCCACCGACCGCGGCTGGGACCTCGACGGGCTCTACGACTCCGTCCCCGACCACCCCGACGCCTCCCGCACCCTCGAAGGCGGATTCCTGCACGGCGCCGCCGACTTCGACGCCGACTTCTTCGGCATCAGCCCGAACGAGGCGCTGGCCATGGACCCGCAGCAGCGGATCCTGCTGGAGACCGCCTGGGAGGCCGTCGAACGGGCCGGCATCGACCCCAGAGCACTGCGCGGCAGCCGCACCGGCGTCTTCGCCGGCGTCTCCTCCAGCGACTACATGTCCCGAGGCGCCGACATCCCCGACGCCCTCGCCGGATACGTCAACAACGGCAACGCCGACAGCGTCGTCTCGGGCCGGGTCGCCTACACCCTCGGCCTTGAGGGCCCGGCCGTCACCGTCGACACGGCCTGCTCCTCCTCCCTGGTCGCCCTCCACCTGGCCGTCCAGGCACTGCGCCAGGGCGAGTGCACGCTCGCCCTCGCGGGCGGAGTCACCGTCATGTCGTCGCCGGTGATCATCGTGGACTTCTCGCGGCAGCGCGGAATGGCCGCCGACGGCCGCTGCAAGCCCTTCGCCGACGCGGCCGACGGCACCGGCTTCGCCGAGGGCGCCGGCCTCCTCGTCGTCGAACGCCTCTGCGACGCACAGCGCAACGGACACCGTGTGCTGGCCGTCGTCCGCGGCTCCGCGATCAACCAGGACGGCGCCTCCAACGGCATGTCGGCCCCCAACGGGCCCGCACAGCAGCGCGTCATCCGGCAGGCCCTCACCGCCGCCGGGCTGACGGCCGCCGACGTGGACGCCGTCGAGGCGCACGGCACCGGCACCCGGCTCGGCGACCCCATCGAGGCCCAGGCCCTGCTGGCCACCTACGGCAAGGACCGCGCCGGGGACCACCCGCTGCGACTGGGCTCCGTCAAGTCCAACCTCGGACACACCCAGGCCGCGGCCGGTGTCGCGGGCGTGCTGAAGATGGTCCTCGCGCTGCGTGCGGGAGTGCTCCCCAAGTCGCTCCACATCGACACGCCCACCCGGCACGTCGACTGGTCCGCCGGGGCCGTACGCCTGCTGGACGAGGCCGCGCCCTGGCCCGCCGACGGCACCCGCCCGCGCCGCGCCGGTGTCTCCTCCTTCGGCATCAGCGGTACGAACGCCCACATCATCCTGGAGGAGGGGCCGCGGACGGGTCCCGAGGAATCGGAGGTGCCGGAGGGCAGCCCGGCGAATGCGACGGGTTCCAAGGATCCGGAGGGGCCGGAGGGGCCGGAGGGGCCGGAGGGTTCCCAGGATTCGAAGGGTTGCAAGGATTCGCAGGGTTCGGAAGGTTCGGAGGGCGCGAAGGATCCGGCGGGGCCGGAGGGTTCGAGGGGGCCGGAGGGTTCGAGGGGGCCGGAAGGTTCGGAGAGGCCGGCGGCTCCGACCGCGCCGACGTCCGCCGAGCCCGCCCCCGCCGAAGCACCGCCCCTCACCCCCACGCCCACCGACGCCCTGCCCTGGCTGCTCTCCGCGCGCAGTGCGCCCGCGCTGCGCGGGCAGGCCCAGGCTCTCCTCGCCCACCTGGACACCCCGGCCGGACAGCGGGCCACCGCACGCGACCTCGCCGCGTCCCTCGTCACCCAACGCGCCCTGCTCGAACACCGAGCCGTCGTGACCGGTACCGACGGCGCCGCCCTGCGCGCCGGACTGCGCGCCCTCGCCGACGGCACCCCGGCCCCCGGAGTCGTCGTGGGCCGGCACGCCGTGGGCCGCGCCCGCAAGGCCGTCCTGGTCTTCCCCGGCCAGGGCTCGCAGTGGACCGGCATGGGCGCCCAACTCCTCGACACCTCAACGGCGTTCGCCCACCGGATCGCGGAGTGCGAACAGGCGCTCGCCGCGTACACCGACTGGTCCCTCACCGGGGTGCTCCGCGGCGCCCACGACGCCCCTTCGCTCGACCGCGTCGACGTCGCCCAGCCCGCTCTGTGGGCCGTCATGGTCGCGCTCGCCGAGGTCTGGCGCGCGCACGGCGTCGAACCCGCCGCCGTCCTCGGCCACTCCCAGGGCGAGATCGCCGCGGCCTGCGTCGCCGGAGCCCTCTCCCTGGACGACGCCGCCCGCGTGGTGGCCCTGCGCAGCCGCGCCATCGCCGACGACCTGTCCGGGCACGGCGCGATGGTCTCGGTCGCCGCCTCGCACGACACCGTCCTCACCAGGCTCGAACCCTGGGGCGAACGGATCTCCGTCGCCGCCGTCAACGGGCCCGCGAGCGTCGTGGTCTCCGGCGAGCCCGAAGCCCTCGACGAACTGATCGCCGCCTGCGAGCGCGACGGCGTACGCGCCAGGAAGATCCCCGTCGACTACGCCTCGCACTCCGCCCAGGTCGAACGCCTCCGCACCCGGCTCCTCGCGGACCTGGCCGGCATCGAGACCCTCCCGGCCCGCACCCCCTTCCTCTCCACCGTCACCGGCGACTGGATCGACTCCGGCACCTCCCTCGACGCGCACTACTGGTACGAGAACCTGCGCCGCACCGTCCGCCTGGAGGACGCGCTGCGCACCCTGCTGCGACAGGGGCACGACGCCTTCGTCGAGTCGAGCCCGCACCCCGTGCTCACCCCGGGCATCGAGGACACCGCCGCTGCGGCGGAGGCCGACGTGGTCGTCATCGGCACGATCCGCCGCCACGACGGCGGGCGGGCCCGCCTCCTGACCTCCCTGGCAGAGGCCCACACACACGGCGTGCCCGTCGACTGGACCCCCGCCGTCGCCGGCGGCCATGCCGTGGACCTGCCGACGTACGCCTTCCAGCGCCGCCGCTACTGGCTGGAGGCCGCACCCCGTGCCGCCGCCGGGCGTCCTGCGGACCCGTCCGGCCTGGACACCGCCGTCCATCTCGCCGGCGAGCACGGCACGGTCGTCCTCACCGGCACCCTCGGCGCGAGCGGCCACCCCTGGCTCACCGACCACACCGTGCACGGCACCGTCGTCGTGCCGGGCACCGCGCTGGTGGAATGGGCGGTCCGCGCCGCCGACGAGGCAGGATGCGGCACCGTCGACGTACTCACCCAGCACACCCCGCTGGTGCTGCCGGGGGGCGCGACGGCCGAGATCCAGGTGACCGTCGGCGCGGCCGACGGGGCCTCAGGACGCCGTCCGCTCACGGTGTTCACCCGCCCCGCGGGACCGGCCACGGACACGGAGTGGACCCGCCACGCGACCGGAACGGTCTCCCCAACCGCAACCGCAACCGCAACGGACACCGTTCCCGTCCCCGAAGACGCGGACCTCGGCACTTGGCCGCCCCAGAACGCACAGCCCGTCGACACCGGGGCGCTGGAGGACGACCTCGCCGGGCACGGATACGACCCGGGGCCGCTCTTCCGCACCGTACGGACCCTGTGGCGGTGCGGCCAGGACATCGTCGCCGAGGTGGCGCTGCCCGACGAGGACCGGGCGGACGCCGCGCGCTTCCGCCTCCACCCCGCGCTGCTCCAGACCCTGCTGACCGGCGCACCCGCGCTGGGCGACGACACGGCCGGGCTGCCCGTGACATGGCGAGGCATCTCCCTGACCGCCATGGGCGCCGACACCCTGCGCGTACGGCTCACCCGCACGGCGGACGGCACCGTGTCCGTCACCGCCACGGACCCGGCGGGCGCACCCGTCCTGACGGTCGACTCGGTCGCCACCCAGCCGCTCGCGCACGAACAGCTCGTGGCGGCGACGACCGGAGCCGTATGCCAGGACGCCCTGTACCGGACCGAGTGGCCGACCTGGCAGACGGGGCGGACGGAGCAGACCGGGCAGACGGAGCGGACGGGGCGGACGCAGGCGTGGGATCCGGCGGACCCCCGTCCCGTCGACGCCCGCCCCGCGCCGGAACCGGTCACCTTCGAGGGACCCGACGCCCTGCGCACCGCGCTCCGGAGCACCGAAGGCCGCCCGCTCCCGGCCGCCGGGACCGTCCTGCTGCGCCTGGGCACCGCGTCCGGCTCCGCCACCGCGTCCGGCTCCGCCACCGCGTCCGGCTCCGCCACCGCGTCCGGCGCCGACGGCACGCCCGTGCGGGAACTGCTGCGCCTGGTCCAGGAATGGCTGCCCGACCCGCGGCTCGCGGACGTACGCCTCGCCGTGGTCACCCGCGACGCCGTGGCCACCGGGCCCGACGACGAGATCGCCGTACCCGCCGAAGCCGCCGTCCGGGGTCTGATCCGCTCCGCCCAGTCCGAGCACCCCGGCCGCTTCCTCCTCGTCGACACGGACGGCACCGAGGCGTCCGAAGCCGTCCTCGCCGAGGCCGTCACCGCCGCCGTCGCCGGCGAAGAGACCCAACTGGCGCTCCGCGCCGGCACGGTGACCGTCCCCCGCCTGCACCGCGCCACACCCGCCGACGACCCGGCCCACCGCGCGTGGGAAGCCCACGGCGCCGGCACCGTCCTCATCACCGGCGGTACCGGAACCCTCGGCGCGCTGCTCGCCCGCCACCTGGTCGAGCGGCACGGAGTACGCCGACTGCTGCTCACCGGCAGGCGCGGCCCCGCCGCTCCGGGCGCCGAGGCACTGCGCGACGAACTCACCCGCATGGGCGCCGAGGTCACCGTCGCCGCCTGCGACGCCGCCGACCGCGACCGGCTCGCCGAACTGCTCGCCACCGTCCCCGAAGAGCACCCGCTGACCGCCGTCTTCCACGCGGCCGGCGTCCTGCACGACGGACTCCTGGAGAACCTCACCGCCGAGGACCTGGAGAAGGTGTGGCGACCCAAGGCGGAAGCCGCCTGGAACCTGCACGAGCTGACCCGCGGCACCAAGCTCTCGGCCTTCGTGCTCTTCTCCTCCTTCGCCGGAGTCATGGGCGGCATGGCCCAGGCCAACTACGCGGCCGCCAACGCCTACCTCGACGCCCTCGCCCAGCACCGCCGCGCACACGGCCTCACCGCCGTCTCCCTCGCCTGGGGATACTGGGGAGATTCCAGTGGAATGACGGCCACGCTGGACCGCGTGGATGTCGCCCGCTTCGCCCGCTCCGGCATGCTGCCGCTCTCGGCAGGCCAAGGACTCGGCCTGCTCGACGGCGCGGCGGCCGTCGACAGCGCCCAGCTGATCCCCGTCCGGCTCGACCTGCGGGCCATCGCGTCCGCCGGCAGCGTGCCGCCGCTGCTGCGCGCCCTCACGGCCGGCGGTACCCCCGTACGCCGCACGGCCGGCAGCGGGGCGACCGCCGGCACGGCCACCGCCACGGCCGCCGACGGACACGGGCCCGACGGGCACGGACTGCGCGACCGCCTGTCCGCCCTCAGCGCGGCCCAGGGCGAAGCCCTCCTGCTCGACCTGATCAGCGCACATGTCGCCGGTGTCCTCGGGCACGGCTCCGCCGCGGCCGTCGAACCCGAGCGAGGCTTCCTCGACCTCGGCATGTCCTCGCTCGCCGCCGTGGAGGTCCGCAACCGCCTCGGCGCCGAGACCGGCCTGCGCCTGCCCACCACAGCGGTCTTCGACCATCCCACGCCCCTCGCCCTCGCCCGCCACCTGCGCGGACAACTGGTACCGGAGAGCGGCGACGGCACCGTCTCCGCCGTCTTCACCGAACTCGACGCCCTGGAGACCGCGTTGTCGGCGGCCGACCTGGACACCGAGGGCCGCGCCCGGCTCGTCACCCGGCTCAAGGCACTCCAGTGGAAGGTCGACGCCACCGCCGACGGGACACCCGACGAGGACGACGGCACCGGCGACGCCGACCTCGCGGCCTCCACCGATGACGAGATGTTCGACCTCATCGACAAGGAACTCGGCCTCGCCTGACCAAGCCACGCCGATCCCAGAGCGACCAGCACCACCCCTTCCCGACTGCGAGGTTTTCCCACCCATGGCACCCACGGCACCCAAGGCCGCAGGCTCCGGCTCCGGTTCCTCCGAGGACAAGCTCCGCGACTACCTCAAGAAGGTCACGGCGGACCTGCGGCGCACCAAGCAGCGGCTGGAGTCCGTCGAGGCACGGGACGGCGAACCGATCGCCATCGTGGGCATGGCCTGCCGCTACCCCGGCGGCGTGCACTCGCCGGAAGACCTGTGGCGGCTGGTCGCCGACGGCACCGACGCCATCGGTGAACTCCCGCAGGACCGCGGCTGGGACACCGACTCCCTCTACGATCCCACCCCGGGCACCCCCGGCAAGAGCTACGTCCGCCACGGCGGCTTCCTTGACGCCGCCGCCGACTTCGACGCCGGCCTGTTCGGCATCGCACCCCGCGAGGCCCTCGCCATGGACCCCCAGCAGCGACTCCTGCTGGAGACCGCCTGGGAGGCCGTCGAGCACGCCCGGATCGACCCGGCCGCCCTGCGCGGCAGCCAGACCGGCGTCTTCATCGGCGGCGCCGACACCGACTACGGCTCGCTCGCCAGGCAGTCCGACGAGACCGAGGGACACCTGCTGACCGGCGGCGCCGTCAGCGTCCTGTCCGGCCGCATCTCCTACACCCTCGGCCTCGAAGGCCCGGCCGTCACCGTCGACACCGCCTGCTCCTCCGCCCTGGTCGCCCTCCACCTCGCCGTCCGCGCGCTGCGCGCCGGCGAATGCGGCATGGCCCTCGCCGGCGGCGTCGCCCTCATGCCGACGCCCCGGCTGTTCACCGAGTTCTCCCGCCAGCGCGGCCTCGCCCCGGACGGCCGCTGCAAGCCCTTCGCCGAGAGCGCCGACGGCACGTCTTGGGCCGAAGGCGTCGGCGTCCTGCTCGTGGAGCGGCTCTCCGACGCCCGCCGCAACGGCCACGAGGTCCTGGCCGTCATCCGCGGCACCGCGGTCAACCAGGACGGCGCGAGCAGCCGCCTCACCGCCCCCAACGGCCCCTCCCAGCAGCGCGTCATCAGCGCCGCCCTCGCCGACGCCCGGCTGACCGCCGACCAGATCGACGCCGTCGAGGCACACGGCACCGGCACGACCCTCGGCGACCCCATCGAGGCCCAGGCCCTGCTGGCCACCTACGGCCAGGGCCGCCCGGCGGACCGGCCGCTGCTGCTCGGCGGCATCAAGTCGAACATCGGCCACGCGCAGGCCGCCGCGGGTGTCGCGGGCGTCATCAAGATGGTCATGGCGCTCCGCAACGGCGTGCTGCCCAAGACCCTGCACGTGGACGAGCCCTCCTCGCACGTCGACTGGACGACGGGCGCGGTACGGCTGCTCACCGAGCCCACCGACTGGCCCGCCACCGGCCGCCCGCGCCGCGCCGGTGTCTCCGCCTTCGGCATCAGCGGCACCAACGCCCACGTCCTCGTGGAACAGGCGGAGGACCAGCCCGCCGCCGACGAGCCCGATGCGGCACCGGGCGTGGTGCCGTGGGTGCTGTCCGGCAGAACCGAGGATGCCCTCCGCGACCAGACGGCACGCCTGCTGGCCCACGTCTCCCAGCACCCCGGGGCACGCCCGGCGGACATCGGCCTGACCCTCGCAGCGGGCCGCGCCGCCCTCGACCACCGGGCCGTACTCCTAGACGGACACCCGACCGCCCAGGGCACGGCCAGGCCCGGAAAGTCGGCGTTCCTGTTCTCGGGGCAAGGATCGCAACGGCTTGGTATGGGACGGGAGTTGCATGTCCGGTTCCCGGTGTTCGCGGAGGCGTTCGACGCGGTGTGCGCCGGTCTGGACGAGCACTTGGATGGGTCGGTGCGGGAGGTGGTCTGGGGTGAGGACGCCGAGCTGCTGAACCGGACCGTGCATGCGCAGTCCGCGCTGTTCGCGGTGGAGGTGGCGCTGTTCCGTCTGGTCGAATCCCTCGGCGTCCGGCCGGACTTCGTCGCCGGCCATTCGATCGGTGAGGTGACGGCGGCGCATGTGGCCGGGGTGTTCTCCCTCTCCGACGCGTGCGCGCTGGTGGCGGCGCGTGGTCGGTTGATGCAGGCGCTGCCCGAGGGCGGTGCGATGCTGGCCGTCCAGGCGACGGAGGAGGAAGTACGCCCGCTGATGTGCGAGTTGGTGTCCATCGCGGCGGTCAATGGCCCTCGGGCCGTGGTCGTCTCCGGTGATGCGGAGGCGGTGGAGGGGATCCGGGCGCACTTCGAGGGCCGTAAGACGACCCTGCTGCGTGTCTCGCACGCGTTCCACTCGCCGCTGATGGAACCGATGCTCGAAGACTTCCGCGCGGCGATCGAAGGACTGTCCTTCGGCACGCCGTCCGTCCCGGTCGTGTCGAACCTGACCGGCCGTATCGCGACGGCCGAGGAGCTGGGCTCCGCCGACTACTGGGTGCGGCACGTCCGTGAGGCGGTCCGTTTCGCCGACGGCATCCGCACGCTCGCCGAGGCGGGCGTGACCCGTTTCCTCGAACTCGGTCCCGACGGCACCCTGACCGCCATGGCGGCGGCATCCGCAGCCGAAGAGGCAGTCCTCGTCCCCGTACTCCGCAAGGACCGCGAGGAGGAGACCACCGCCCTCACCGCCCTGGCCGAACTGTACGTCTGCGGCACGGCCGTCGACTGGACCGCCCTGTTCGCGGGCAGCGGCGCCCGCCGCGTCGACCTGCCCACCTACGCCTTCCAGCGCGAGCGGTACTGGCCGAACGTCTCGGGTGCCCAGGACGGAGACGTACGCTCCGCCGGCCTCGAAGTGGCGGACCACCCCCTGCTCAGCGCCTCGGTCGAGCTGTCCGACGGCGACGCCCTCCTGTTCACCAGCCGGCTGTCGGTCCAGACCCACCCGTGGCTCGCGGACCACGTGGTGCTGGGACAGACGCTGCTGCCCGGCACGGCCTTCCTGGAACTGGCCGTACGTGCCGCGGACGAGGCCGGCTGCGACCTGGTGGAGGAGTTGACGCTCGCCGCGCCGCTCGTTCTGCCCGAGCACGGCGGCGTACAGCTTCAGCTGCACGTGGGTCCGTCCGACGAGACCGGCCGCCGCGGAATCACCGTCCGCTCCCGGCCCGAAGGAGCCGCCGATCAGCCCTGGGCCCGGCACGCGACCGGCGTGCTGGCCCCGACCTCCGCCGGGGCGAGCGCGACGGCGGAGGCAGGCCTCGACTCCTCGGTGTGGCCCCCCGCCGGTGCGGAACCGGTGGACCTCACCGACCTCTACGTGCGTATGGCGGAGGGCGGCTTCGGCTACGGGCCCGTGTTCCAGGGCCTGCGCTCGGCCTGGCGGCTGGGTGACGACGTGTTCGCCGAGGTCGCGCTTCCCGAGGGGACCGACGGCGGCCCCTTCGGCCTGCACCCGGCCCTGCTCGACGCCGCCCTGCACGTCACCGCGTTCAACGGGATGCCCCGCGGCGTGGTGCCCTTCTCGTGGGAGCGCGTGGCACTGCACGCCTCGGGAGCGTCCTCGATACGGGTACGGGTCACGCGTACCGACGACGACACCGTGTCCGTCGCGGTCGCCGACCCGGCCGGCGGGGCGGTGGCCGCCATCGGCTCCCTCGTCCTGCGAGCGACGTCCGCCGCCGCGGCGGCCACGCCGGTCCGCGACGACCTGTTCACCCTCGACTGGGCCCCGGTGGCGGACTCTGGTACGGCCGTGGCGTACGTGGAGTGCGGTCTTGATGCTCTGCCGGCTGGGTCGGCGGAGGTGGTCGTCGTGCGGGTGGGTGCGGCGGGTGCCGGTGGTGTGGTGGCGTCGGTGCATGCGGTGACGGCACGGGTGCTGGGGCTGGTCCGGACGTGGTTGGGTGAGGAGCGGTTCGCTGGTTCTCGTCTGGTGTTCGTGACGTGTGGTGCGACGGCTGGTGTGGATCTGGCCGGGGCAGCGGTGTGGGGTCTGGTGCGGTCGGCGCAGTCGGAGAACCCGGGCCGCTTCGGCCTGGTGGACGTCGACGGCGACGAGGCGTACGGCCTGCTGGGTTCCGCGCTGGCGTCCGACGAGCCGCAACTGGCCGTGCGCGAGGGCCGGGTACTGGCCCCGCGCCTGGCACGGGCGGCGACCGAGCCGGTCGCGGCGGACGCCGAGGTCTGGGACGGCACGGTTCTGGTCACCGGCGGTACGGGCGGACTGGGCCGGGTGATCGCCCGGCACCTGGCGGCCGAGCACGGCGTACGGGAGCTGCTGCTGGTCAGCCGGAGCGGCATGGCCGCCGAGGGTGCGGCGGAACTGGTCGCCGAACTCGCCGGCCTGGGCGCCGAAGCCGAGATCGTGGCCTGCGATGTGACCGACCCCGGTGCCGTGGACGAACTGATCGCGCGGCACCCGGTACGGGCCGTGGTCCACACGGCTGGTGTCCTGGACGACGGTGTCGTCGCCT
Source organism: Streptomyces sp. NPDC015171 (assembly GCF_043079545.1). Taxonomy (NCBI): domain Bacteria; kingdom Bacillati; phylum Actinomycetota; class Actinomycetes; order Kitasatosporales; family Streptomycetaceae; genus Streptomyces; species Streptomyces sp. NPDC015171. Next base: position 9,538 of record NZ_JBIBUO010000012.1, on the reverse strand, counting down.
CCCTCACCCCCGAGCGGCTGGCCGCCGTACTGCGGCCCAAGGTCGACGCCGCCTGGTACCTCCACGAGGCGACGCGACACCTCGACCTCACCGCCTTCGTGCTCTTCTCGTCCGTCTCCGGCATCTTCGGCGGCCCCGGACAGGCCAACTACGCGGCCGGCAACACCTTCCTCGACGCCCTGGCGCAGCACCGGCGGGCCTCCGGGCTTCCCGGCACGTCGCTGGCCTGGGGCCCCTGGACCCGCGACGGCGGCATGATCGGGACACTCGCCGAGACCGACGTCCGGCGCATCGCCCGTACCGGCATGCCCGAGCTGACGAACGCGGAAGGCGCGGAACTCTTCGACGCCGCCCTGCGCGTCCCCGAGGCCGTGGTCCTCCCCGTACGGTTCGACCTAGCGTCCCTGCGGGCGCGGGACGAGATCCCGGGCGTGCTCCGCGGACTCGTACGGACCGGCAGGCGGATCCGGCGCTCGGCCGCCGCGGACTCTCCCGCGACGGCGGGTCTCACCCAGACCCTGGCCGCCCTCTCGGCCGCCGACCGACGCGAAGTCCTCGTCGACCTCGTGCGCGGCCAGGCCGCCACGGTCCTCGGCCACACGGATCCGTCCCATGTGGACCCGACGCGTGCGTTCCAGGATCTCGGGTTCGACTCGCTGACGGCGGTGGAGTTGCGCAACCGCCTGGGCAAGGCGACCGGTCTGCGCCTGCCGGCCACCGTCGTCTTCGACTACCCCTCCGTGGAAGCCATGGTGGGCCTGGTCCTCGACGAGCTGTTCGGGGCGGATGCGGCGACCGCGGACCCTGTGCCGGTGCGTGCGGGGGTTGCCGACGATCCGGTGGTGATCGTGGGTATGGCGTGTCGGTATCCGGGTGGGGTGGAGTCGCCGGAGGATCTGTGGCGGCTGGTGTCGAGCGGCGGGGACGCGGTGGGTGCGTTTCCTTCGGATCGTGGGTGGAGTGTGGAGGGGGATTCGTTCGCGCGGGCGGGTGGGTTCCTGTACGGCGCGGGTGATTTCGATCCGGACTTCTTCGGGATGAGTCCGCGTGAGGCGTTGGCGACGGATGCTCAGCAGCGCCTGCTGTTGGAGACGACGTGGGAGGCGGTCGAGCGGGCCGGGATCGATCCGGTGTCGCTGCGCGGTTCGCAGACCGGTGTCTTCGCCGGCGTCATGTACACCGACTATCGAGACCTGTTGGCAGACGACCAGTTCGATGGCTTCAGGGCCAACGGCAGCGCGCCCAGCGTCGCTTCGGGCCGGGTGTCGTACACGCTGGGCCTTGAGGGGCCTGCGGTCACGGTGGACACGGCGTGCTCGTCGTCGTTGGTGGCGATGCACTGGGCTGCGCAGTCGTTGCGGTCGGGTGAGTGTGCGTTGGCGGTGGCCGGTGGTGTGACGGTGATGTCGACGCCGACGACGTTCGTGGAGTTCGCCAAGCAGGGCGGGTTGTCCAGTGACGGTCGGTGTCGTTCGTTCTCGGACGCGGCTGACGGGGTGGGCTGGTCCGAGGGTGTCGGCGTGGTGGTGCTGGAGCGGCTGTCGGACGCGCGCCGCAACGGGCACCGTGTGTTGGCGGTGGTGCGGGGTTCGGCGGTCAATCAGGACGGTGCGAGCAATGGTCTGACGGCTCCGAATGGTCCTTCGCAGCAGCGGGTGATCCGGCAGGCGTTGGCCAGTGGCGGGTTGAGTGTCGCTGATGTGGATGTGGTGGAGGCGCACGGTACGGGTACGACGCTGGGCGACCCGATCGAGGCGCAGGCGCTGATCGCGACCTATGGTCAGGGTCGTGAGGTGCCGTTGTTGCTGGGTTCGCTGAAGTCGAACATCGGGCATGCACAGGCGGCTGCGGGTGTCGCGGGCGTCATCAAGATGGTCATGGCGATGCGGCATGGAACGGCTCCGAGGACGCTGCATGTGGATGTGCCGTCCTCGCACGTGGACTGGTCCGCGGGGGATGTGGAGCTGCTGACGGAGGAGCGGGCGTGGCCGCAGACGGGTCGTGCCCGTCGTGCGGGTGTGTCGTCGTTCGGGATCAGCGGCACCAACGCCCACGTCGTACTCGAACTGCCGGAACACGCCGGGACAGCGGAAGAACCCGAGGTCACTCCCGGCGTGGTGCCGTGGGTGGTGTCCGGCAGGACGGAACAGGCCCTGCGGGCCCAGGTCGCGCGACTGCTCGCCTACGCCGATGAGCGTCCCGACCTGCGGCCCGCCGACATCGGCTGGACGTCGGTGACGTCCCGTTCGGAGTTCGGTCACAGGGCCGTGCTCCTGAACGGCACCGAGACTGTCGAGGGCACCGCCCGAGCCGGGCTGACGGCGTTCTTGTTCTCGGGCCAGGGCTCGCAACGGCTCGGTATGGGACGGGAGTTGTATGCCCGGTTCCCGGTGTTCGCGGAGGCGTTCGACGCGGTGTGCGCCGGTCTGGACGAGCACTTGGATGGGTCGGTGCGGGAGGTGGTCTGGGGTGAGGACGCCGACCTGCTGAACCGGACCGTGCATGCGCAGGCGGCACTGTTCGCGGTGGAGGTGGCGCTGTTCCGCCTGGTCGAATCGCTGGGCTTGCGGCCGGACTTCGTCGCCGGTCACTCGATCGGTGAGGTGGCGGCAGCGCATGTGGCCGGGCTGTTCTCCCTCGCGGACGCCTGCCGGCTGGTGGCGGCGCGTGGTCGGTTGATGCAGGCGCTGCCTGAGGGTGGTGCGATGCTGGCTGTCCAGGCGACGGAGGAGGAAGTACGCCCGCTGCTGGGCGAGTCGGTGTCGATCGCGGCGGTCAATGGCCCCCGGGCTGTGGTCGTTTCGGGCACCGTCGAAGCGGTGGAGGGGATCCGGGCGCACTTCGAGGGCCGTAAGTCGACCCTGCTGCGTGTCTCGCACGCGTTCCACTCGCCTCTGATGGATCCGATGTTGGACGACTTCCGCGGGGTGGTCGGAGGCTTGTCCTTCGGTACGCCGTCCGTTCCGGTCGTGTCGAACCTGACCGGTCGCATCGCGACGCCCGAGCAGCTGGGCTCCGCCGATTACTGGGTGCGGCACGTCCGTGAGGCGGTCCGTTTCGCCGACGGCATCCGCACGCTCTCGGAGGCGGGTGTGACCCGTTTCCTCGAACTGGGCCCCGACGGCACCCTGTCCGCCATGGCGGCGGCATCCGCAGCCGAAGAGGCAGTCCTCGTCCCCGTACTCCGCAAGGACCGTGACGAGGAGAGCACCGCCCTCACCGCTCTGGCCCGCCTCTACGTCGACGGCGCCAAGACCGACTGGAAGGCACTCTTCGCAGGCACCGACGCCCGCCGCGTCGACCTGCCCACCTACGCCTTCCAGCATCAGCGCTACTGGCCCGCCGCTCCGCTCGCCCGAAGTGGTGATGTCAGCTCCGTCGGCCTCGAATCGGCGGGGCACCCACTGCTGGGCGCGGCTGTGGAACTGGTCGACATGGGCGGGTTCCTGTTCACCGGCCGGCTGTCGGTGCAGTCGCACCCGTGGCTCGCCGATCACGAGGTGATGGGCTCGGTGCTCGTGCCGGGCGCGGCGCTGGTCGAGCTTGCCCTGCGGGCGGGCGACGAGGTCGGCTGTCCCGAGGTGGAGGAGCTGACGCTCGCCGCCCCGCTGATCCTGCCCGAGACGGGTGGCGTTCGGGTCCAGGTGTGGGTCGGCGGACTCGACGAGTCCGGCCGTCGTGCCGTGAGTGTGCACTCCCGTACCGACAAGGCGGGTGAGGGCGACGGCGCGTGGACGCAGCACGCCAGTGGTCTGATCGCCCCCGCGACCGCCGCACCCGCACCCCTCGACGCCGCCGTGTGGCCTCCGGCCGGTGCCGAGCGGCTGGACGTGACCGGCATGTACGAGACTCTTCTCGACACCGGGTTCGCGTACGGCCCGGTGTTCCGGGGACTGGTCGCGGCCTGGCGGGTCGGGGACGAGGTGTTCGCGGACGTATCCCTGCCCGACAACGTGGACGAGGATGCCTTCGGCGTGCACCCGGCGCTGCTCGACGCCGCCCTCCACGCGTCGGTCTTCCTCGGCGCCGACGAGGAGGCGGGCCAGGGCCGGGTGCCCTTCTCCTGGTCGGGGGTGGCGCTGCACGCCGTGGGGGCCTCGTCCGCCCGGGTCCGCCTGTCCCGAAGCGCCGACGGTGGGGTCTCCGTGGCCATCGCGGACGCCACGGGGGCGCCCGTCGCGACGGTACGGTCGCTGGTGACGCGCCCCGTCTCGGCCGAGCAGCTGAACTCCGCCGACTCCCTGACCAGGGAGGCTCTCTTCGCACTGGAGTGGTCCCCGGTGCGAGTGCCGGACTCTGGTACGGCCGTGGCGTACGTGGAGTGCGGTCTTGATGCTCTGCCGGCTGGGTCGGCGGAGGTGGTCGTCGTGCGGGTGGGTGCGGCGGGTGCCGGTGGTGTGGTGGCGTCGGTGCATGCGGTGACGGCACGGGTGCTGGGGCTGGTCCGGACGTGGTTGGGTGAGGAGCGGTTCGCTGGTTCTCGTCTGGTGTTTGTGACGTGTGGTGCGACGGCTGGTGTGGATCTGGCCGGGGCAGCGGTGTGGGGTCTGGTGCGGTCGGCGCAGTCGGAGAACCCGGGCCGCTTCGGCCTGGTGGATCTCGATGACGAGGATGCCGCCCGGCTGCTGCCGTCACTCCTCGCCTCCGACGAGCCGCAGTTGGCCGTGCGGGACGGCGCAGTGCTGGCCGGCCGACTGGCCCGTACGTCAGCCCCCGCCACCCCCGAGCCGAAGCCGCTCTGGGACGGTGAGGGGACCGTCCTGCTCACTGGCGGCACGGGTGGGCTGGGCCGGGTCATCGCCCGGCACCTCGTCGCCGAGCACGGCGTACGGGAGCTGCTGTTGGTCAGCCGCAGCGGCATGGCCGCCGAGGGCGCGGCGGAACTGGTCGCCGAACTCGCCGGCCAGGGCGCGCGAGTCGTGGTCGAGCCGTGCGACGTGACCGATCGAAGCGCCCTCGCCGAACTGGTCGCCCGCCATCCGGTCCGAGCCGTCGTACACACGGCGGGTGTCCTGGACGACGGCGTGATCACCTCGCTCACCCCCGAGCGGCTGGCCGCCGTACTGCGGCCCAAGGTCGACGCGGCCTGGAACCTCCACGAGGTCACCAAGGATCTCGACCTCTCCGCCTTCGTCGTCTTCTCGTCCGTGGCCGCGAGCTTCGGCAGCGCGGGCCAGGCCAACTACGCGGCCGGCAACGCCTTCCTCGACGGGCTCGCCCAGTACCGGCGCGCGCAGGGACTGCCCGCCGTGTCGCTGGCCTGGGGACCCTGGGCCAGGACCGAGGGCATGACGGGCACGCTGAGTGACACGGACGTGGAACGCATCGCCCGCCTCGGCATGCCCGTCATCACGCCCGAACAAGGACCGGCGCTCTTCGACGCGGCGCTGACCACCGGCCGGCCCGTGGTACTGCCGGTACGTCTGGACTTCGCCGCGATCCGGACCCAGGGCGAGATCCCCGCGCTGCTGCGCGGCCTGGTGCGCACGCGCGCCGCACGGGGCACGGCTGTCACGCCGACCGCCACGGCGGGCCTCGTGCAGCGGCTGTCCGGGCTCGACGAGGCCGAACGGCGTGCGACCGTACTCGCCCTCGTCCGCGAACAGATCGCTCTCGTCCTCGGCCACACGGATCCGTCCCATGTGGACCCGACGCGTGCGTTCCAGGATCTCGGGTTCGACTCGCTGACGGCGGTGGAGTTGCGCAACCGCCTGGGCAAGGCGACCGGTCTGCGCCTTCCGGCCACCGTCGTCTTCGACCGTCCGACAGCCGACGCGCTGACCGGATTCGTCCTCGACGAGCTGTTCGGGGTGCGGACAGTCGCTGGTGAGCTGGTGCCGGTGCGTGCGGTGGCTGCCGATGATCCGGTGGTGATCGTGGGTATGGCGTGTCGGTATCCGGGTGGGGTGGAGTCGCCGGAGGACCTGTGGCGGCTGGTGTCGGGCGGTGGGGACGCGGTGGGTGCGTTTCCGTCGGATCGTGGGTGGAGTGTGGAGGGGGATTCGTTCGCGCGGGCGGGTGGGTTCCTGTATGACGCGGGTGATTTCGATCCGGACTTCTTCGGGATGAGTCCGCGTGAGGCGTTGGCGACGGATGCTCAGCAGCGGTTGCTGTTGGAGACGACGTGGGAGGCGGTCGAGCGGGCCGGGATCGATCCGGTGTCGCTGCGCGGTTCGCAGACCGGTGTCTTCGCCGGCGTGATGTACAACGACTACGCCCACCTCCTGGGCGGCCGTGAGTTCGAGGGCTACCAGGGCAGCGGCAGCGCGGGCAGCGTCGCCTCGGGCCGGGTGTCGTACACCTTCGGCTTCGAAGGCCCCGCGGTGACCGTGGACACCGCATGCTCGTCCTCCCTCGTCGCCATGCACTGGGCTGCGCAGTCGTTGCGGTCGGGTGAGTGTGCGTTGGCGGTGGCCGGTGGTGTGACGGTGATGTCGACGCCGACGACGTTCGTGGAGTTCGCCAAGCAGGGCGGGTTGTCCAGTGACGGTCGGTGTCGTTCGTTCTCGGACGCGGCTGACGGGGTGGGCTGGTCCGAGGGTGTCGGCATGGTGGTGCTGGAGCGGCTGTCGGACGCGCGCCGTAACGGTCACGCGGTGTTGGCGGTGGTGCGGGGTTCGGCGGTCAATCAGGACGGTGCGAGCAATGGTCTGACGGCTCCGAATGGTCCTTCGCAGCAGCGGGTGATCCGGCAGGCGTTGGCCAGTGGCGGTTTGAGTGCCGCTGATGTGGATGTGGTGGAGGCGCACGGTACGGGTACGACGCTGGGCGACCCGATCGAGGCGCAGGCGCTGATCGCGACCTATGGTCAGGGTCGTGAGGTGCCGTTGTTGCTGGGTTCGCTGAAGTCGAACATCGGGCATGCACAGGCGGCTGCGGGTGTCGCGGGCGTCATCAAGATGGTCATGGCGATGCGGCACGGAACGGCTCCGAGGACCCTGCATGTGGATGTGCCGTCCTCGCACGTGGACTGGTCCGCCGGGGACGTGGAGCTGCTGACGGAGGAGCGGGCGTGGCCGCAGAGGGGTCATGCTCGTCGTGCGGGTGTGTCGTCGTTCGGGATCAGCGGCACCAACGCCCACGTCGTACTCGAACTGCCCGAGGACGTGACCGTGGCCGACGAGGCCGCGGTGGTCCCGGGTGTGGTCCCGTGGGTGGTCTCCGCCAAGACGGAGGACGCACTGCACGGCCAGATTGCCCGGCTCCTGGCCCACGCCGAGGAGCACCCTGAAGTACGGCCGGTCGACCTGGGCCTGTCCCTGGCCGCCGGCCGTGCGGAGTTCGCCCACCGTGCGGTGGTCCTGAAAGGCACGGAGGTCGTCGAAGGTCTGACGCGGCCCGGAAGGTCGGCGTTCCTGTTCTCGGGTCAGGGGTCGCAACGGCTTGGTATGGGACGGGAGTTGTATGCCCGGTTCCCGGTGTTCGCGGAGGCGTTCGACGCGGTGTGTGCCGGTTTGGACGAGCACTTGGATGGGTCGGTGCGGGAGGTGGTCTGGGGTGAGGACGCCGACCTGCTGAACCGGACCGTGCATGCGCAGGCGGCGCTGTTCGCGGTGGAGGTGGCGCTGTTCCGTCTGGTCGGATCTCTCGGTGTGCAGCCGGACTTCGTCGCCGGTCACTCGATCGGTGAGGTGACGGCAGCGCACGTGGCTGGGGTGTTCTCGCTTGCGGACGCCTGTCGGCTGGTGGCGGCGCGTGGTCGGTTGATGCAGGCGCTGCCCGAGGGCGGTGCGATGCTGGCCGTCCAGGCGACGGAGGAGGAAGTACGCCCGCTGCTTAGCGAGTCGGTGTCGATCGCGGCGGTCAATGGCCCCCGGGCCCTGGTCGTCTCCGGTGACGCGGAGGCGGTGGCGGAGATCGGGGCGCACTTCGAGGGCCGCAAGTCGACCCTGCTGCGTGTCTCGCACGCGTTCCACTCGCCGTTGATGGATCCGATGTTGGACGACTTCCGCGCGGTGGTCGAAGGCTTGTCGTTCGGTACGCCGTCCGTTCCGGTCGTGTCGAACCTGACCGGTCGCATCGCGACGCCCGAGGAACTCGGCTCCGCCGACTACTGGGTGCGGCACATCCGTGAGGCGGTCCGTTTCGCCGACGGCATCCGCACGCTCGCCGACGCAGGCGTGACCCGTTTCCTCGAACTCGGCCCCGACGGCACCCTGACCGCCATGGCGGCCGAGTCGGTGGACGGTGAAGCCGTTCTCGTCCCCGTACTCCGCAAGGACCGCGACGAGGAGAGCACCGCCCTCACCGCCCTGGCCCGCCTCTACGTCGACGGCGCCAAGGCCGACTGGGAAGCAGTCTTCGCAGGCACCGGCGCCCGCCGCGTCGACCTGCCCACCTACGCCTTCCAGCGCGAGCGGTACTGGCCCGCCGGCCCCGTCGTCCGGGCCGGTGACGTCAAGTTCGCCGGTCTGAGCAGCGCGGGGCACCCGCTGTTGAGCGCTGCCGTGACGCTCGCCGATGACGACGGGGTCCTTCTCACCGGACGCCTGTCCGTGCAGTCGCACCCCTGGCTCGCGGACCACAGGGTCAAGGAGACCGTGCTGCTGCCGGGAACGGGCCTGCTGGAGCTGGCCCTTCGGGCGGGCGACGAGGTCGGTTGTGACGTGGTGGATGAGCTGACGCTCGCCGCCCCGCTGGTCCTGCCCGAGCAGGGCGGGATCCAGGTCCAGGTGAAGGTCGGCGCCGCCGATGACACGGGGCGCCGCACCCTGGGCGTGTTCGGGCGGCCGGACGACGCCGGCGACGTGGAGTGGCTGCGGCATGCCGGCGGTGTGCTGACTCCCCGTGCCGACGGCGCTGCCCGTGCCGTCGCGGAGTCGTACGACTGGTCGGTCTGGCCCCCCGAGGGCGTGGAGCCCGTGTCCGTCGAGGACGCCTATGACACCTTCGCGGCGGCCGGCTTCGGCTATGGGCCGGTGTTCCAGGGGCTGCGTGCCATGTGGCGGCGCGGTGCGGGTGAGGAACTGTTCGCCGAGGTCGTGCTTCCGGAGCGGGCGCACGATGACGCCGGCCGGTTCGGTCTGCACCCGGCGCTCCTGGACGCCTCGCTGCACCCCGGGCTGGTGGAAGGTGACGGCGACGACACGGTCGTCCCGTTCGTCTGGAACCAGGTGACCCTGCACGCCACGGGTGCGACGGCGGTACGGGTGCGGCTGACCCGTGTCGGTGCCGAGGGGCTGTCACTGGCCATGGCCGACATGACCGGTCGGCCGGTGCTGTCGGTCGGCTCGATGCTCAGCCGTCTGGTCTCCGCCGAACAGCTGGACTCGGGCAGGAGCGCCGCGGAGCGCCCGTTCACCGTCGAGTGGTCACGCGTGGCGACTCCGATGGGATCGGATGTGTCGTGGGCGCGTTGGGAGGATGTGTCCGGGGGCGGGCAGGACTACCCGGTTCCGGATGTGGTGGTGTGGGACTGCGGTGCCGTGGATGCCGTGGGTGCGGTGGGTGCGGTGGATGTGCTGTCGGGTGTGCGTGCGGTGTCGTGTCGGGTGCTTGATGTGGTGCAGGCGTGGCTGGGTGGTGAGCGGTTCGCTGG